>NZ_SDPN01000062.1 GCF_004134825.1 Agromyces albus | reverse complement strand
GCGGCCCCGGCTCCCAAGGGCAAGCCCGTCGCTGCGGCCAGGCGAGCGCCCGGGGCACGTGCGGTCGGCGCCGGCGATGCCGGCTCCCAAGGCGACGACGGGCGTGCAGCCGTCGGCGTCGAGCGCGCGGGCATCACGTCGTGGGAGTGGGACGAGCTTCCGGCGCACCTCGACACGCGGCAGGCCGGCAACGTCATCCGCGCCTACCCGGCGCTCGTCGACGAGGGCTCGTCGGTCGCGCTGCGCCTCGTCGCGACCGTCGAGGAACGCGATCGGGCGTCGCGCCGCGGCATCCGTCGGCTGCTCGTACTCGCCACGCCGTCGCCCGTCGCCTACGTGCAGGAGCATCTCTCGAACGAGGAGAAGCTCTCGCTCGCTGCAAGCCCATATGCCAGCACCCGCGCGCTGCTCGACGACTGCCTCGCAGCGTGCGTCGACGCGGAACTGCGCAGTCGTCACGCCGACGGGCTGCTGCGCACGCGAGCCGAGTTCGACGCTGTGCGCGATGCCGTCGCCGCGACCATCATGGAGCGGATGTTCGAGACGGTCGCGCTCGTGGCGCGCATCCTCACGGCGTCGCGCGACGCCGACCGTGCCATCTCGCGAGCGGCGAGCATCCAGCTCATGTCGGCGCTCGGCGACGCCCGGCAGCAGCTCGGCGGGCTCATCACGCCCGGCTTCGTCTCGGCCACGGGCATCGAGCGACTACGGCATCTGCCGCGCTACCTCGAGGCGATCGCCGTGCGCGTGCGCAAACTCGTCGAGAACCCCGGTCGCGACCGCCAGGCGATGAACCAACTCGAAGGGCCGCTCGCGACCTTCGAAGCCGCCGGCGGCACGATGCCGATCGACCCTGAGGCGCCCAAGCATCTCGTGCGCGTGCGCTGGATGCTCGAGGAGCTCCGTGTCGGCCTCTTCGCGCAGGAGCTCCGCACGGCTGAGACGGTGTCGCCGCAGCGCATCGCCAAGGTGCTCGCGAGCTGACGTCATCCGCGGCATCCGCGTCGATAGAGTGGTCGGATTGTGGGAAGCTACTCCGAACTGCTCAAGACCTCGGGCGTCGCACGCATCATCGCCGCCCAGCTCGCGGCACGGTTCCCCTCGGGCATGCTCTCACTCGCATTCCTCCTGCACGTCGAGCAGCAGACCGGCTCCTACGGGGCTGCCGGCCTCGTGCTCGCGGCGACCTCGATCGGCCAGGCCATCGCCGGCCCCCTCACGAGCCGCCTCATGGGCCAGCTCGGCATGCGACCGGTGCTCGTCACCACGCTGCTCGTGTGCGTCGCGGCCGTGATCGCCATCGCGGTGCTGCCGCTCACGGTTCCCCTCTACATGGCGATCGGATTCACGGCCGGGCTCTCGACCCCTCCGGTGCAGCCGGCCGTGCGCACGATCTACCCGAAGATGGTGAACTCCCGGCAACTCACGCCGCTGTTCTCCCTCGACGCCTCGGCGCAGGAGATCATCTGGGTCGTCGGGCCGGTCGTGACCACGTTCGTCTCGACGCAGATCGGCACCGAGTGGGGAATCCTCCTCGCCGCGGCGATCATGATCGGGGGCGGCACGTGGTTCATCGCCTCGCCCGAACTCGGGCGGGTGCGCATCCCTCGCTCGAAGCGCCGCCTCGGCGTCGTGCTCACGCGACCGCCCGTGCTGCTCGCGACGGTCGTCGGCTTCCTGCTCATCGGCGCGGCCGCGGCGATCGAGGCGGGCGTCGTGGCCGTCTTCGGGCACGACGGCGCGAACGCGGGCATCGTGCTCGGAATCTTCTCGATCGGCAGCCTCGCCGGCGGGCTGTTCCTCGGTCACGTGCCGATCGGCCCGTGGTCGACCGCCCGCCGCATGTTCATCGTGTTCGCCGGCACCGCGCTCGCCGCGTTCTCGATGGACTTCTGGTGGCTCGCCGTCACCCTCTTCATCGCCGGCATCGGCATCGCCCCGGCGCTCGCCGTGCTCTTCGCGATCGTCTCGGCGAGCGTGAAGTTCTCCGACACCGCCGAGGCCTACGGATGGGTCGGCACCGGCCAGCTCATCGGCGCTGCGCTCGGCTCGGCCCTCGCGGGCTTCCTCATCGACGGCTACGGCCCGGTCGGCGCCTTCTGGGCCGCGGGGGTGCTCGCGTTCGTCGGTGTCGTCGTGCCGGTGCTCGCCCGTCGCTGGCATCCCGACCTCCGTGGCCGCGACGCGAGCCCGATCCCCGACACCGAACCGGTGCCCGTCACCCCCAGCTGACCCAGGAGCACGGATGTCGCAGCCTCCCCTTCCCATGGCCCCGTTGCTGCCGCTCGCCGACGGCCACAGCATCCCGCAGCTCGGTTACGGCCTCTACAAGGTGCCGCCAGCGGACGCCGCGCGCCTCAGCCTCGACGCGATCGCACTGGGCTACCGCCATCTCGACACCGCCGCGTTCTACGGCAACGAGCGCGAGGTCGGCGAGGCGATGCGCGCCGCGCCCGTGCCGCGCGAGGAGCTCTTCGTGACGAGCAAGGTGTGGAAGGACGACAACGGCTACGACGAGACCCTGCGGGCCTTCGACGACTCGATGGCCCGGCTCGGGCTCGAGTCGCTCGATCTCTACCTGATCCACTGGCCGGTGCCCTCGACCGACCGCTACGTCGAGACGTGGCGTGCGCTCGTCAGCTTGCAGCAGGAGGGGCGCGTGCGATCGATCGGCGTCGCGAACTTCCATCCTCACCACCTCGAGCGGATCGTCGGCGAGACGGGCGTCGCTCCGGTCGTGAACCAGGTGGAGCTGCATCCGTGGCTGCCGCAATCGCAACTGCGCGCGTTCGACGCGGCGCACGGCATCCGCACCGAGGCGTGGTCACCGCTCGCCCGCGGGCGAGTGCTCGGCACGCCGTTGCTCGACGATCTCGCCGCCAAGCACGACCGCACCCCGGCGCAGATCGTGCTGCGGTGGCACGTGCAGCTCGGCAACGTCGTGATTCCGAAGGCGTCGTCGGCCGCGCGCATCCGCGAGAACCTCGACGTGTTCGGCTTCGCGCTCGACGCAGCAGATCTCGCCGCGATCGCGACGCTCGAGACCGGTGAGCGCACGGGTCGAGATCCCGACGACGACTGATCGGCACGCCGCATGGCGGCGGCGAACGACTCCGCTGAACGCACGGCTCACGTGGAACGTTGGGGCCGTTCGACGACTCACAGCGAAGCGCAATCCGATCGTGACCGGACTCCCAGCACGGGTCCAGACATCCGATTCCCGCCCGGGAATACAGTGAGCGCATGAGACGACTCGCACCTGTGGCGGCAGCGGCCGCGATCCTCGCCGTGCTCCTCGCCGGCTGCTCGTTCGCTCCGGACACGAGCGGGTCTGGAGGTGAACCAGCCGTCGAGGCGCCCTCTCGCGAAATGGCGCCCGCGCCGGAGTCGGAGTCGCAAGACGGCGCCGCCACCTCCGAGTTCGACGCCCAGCTGGACGACCAGAGCATGATCACGACCGGCAATGTGTCGATCACCGTCGACGATCCGGTCGAGTCCGCCGAGGAGGCGGCAGACCTCGTGGAGCAGGCCGGCGGCCGGGTCGACAGTCGCACCGAGACGCCCGGCACGGACACCCAGCCGGCGCGCGCCTCGCTCGTGCTGCGTGTGCCCTCAGACAAGCTCGAAGCCGTGCTCGGCGAGCTGCGCGGGCTCGGCGCCGTGAACTCGTATTCGCAGGAATCGTCGAACGTCGAGCAGCAGCGCAAAGATCTCAATGCACGCATCGACGCGCTCACCTCGTCGACCGGGCGGCTGCGCCAGCTCATGGCGGAGGCCACCTCGATCGCCGACCTCATCGCGATCGAGTCGGAGCTCACGATGCGCCAGTCCGAGCTCGACAGCCTGACGCAGCAACGCGACTGGCTCGTCGACCAGGTGGACTTCTCGACGCTCTCGCTCGAGCTCGTGACCGAGGAGGTCGCGCCCGATCCCGCGCCCGACGACTTCTGGAGCGGGGTCGTCGCCGGGTGGACGGCCCTCGTCGCCTTCATCTCCGGGCTCAGCGTCGCGATCGGCGTGATGCTGCCGTGGCTGCTCGCACTGGCCATCGTGGCGGCGATCGTCATCGTCGTGGTGGTCGTCTCGACGCGCCGTCGACGCGGTTCCCGCGGCCGCCCGGAGGCGCCCGTGGCTCCCTCGGCCGGCGGCACAATCGGGGCGTAGTCTGGCGGCGTGAGCGCGACGCCCGAGACCCTGACGCCCGAGACCCTGCTGCACGACGACCTGCTCGACGGCATCCGCGAGCGGGCGGCAGGCTACGACCGCGACAACGCCTTCTTCACCGAAGACCTCGCCGAGCTCCGAGCGGCGGGCTACCTCACCGCCCTCGTGCCGGTCGAGCACGGCGGCCTCGGATGGAGCATCGCCGATGCCGTGCGAGCGCAGATGCGGCTCGCCGGCGCGGCGCCCGCCACGGCGCTCGCGGTCAACATGCACCTCGTGTGGACGGGCGTCGCGAAGGTGCTCCGCGACCGCGGCGACGACACCCTCGACTTCCTGTCGCGCGAGGCCGGCCAGGGCGAGGTGTTCGGCTTCGGCATCAGCGAGGCCGGCAACGACCTCATGCTCTTCGGCTCGCGAACGACGGCCGAGCCGCAGGCCGATGGCGGCTATCGGTACTCGGGGCGGAAGATCTTCACGTCGCTCTCGCCCGCCTGGACTCGCCTCGGCACCATGGGCCTCGACTCCACCTCCGCCGATGCGCCGAAGATCGTCTACGGGTTCATCGACCGCGACGACCCCGACGTTCGAATCCTCGACGACTGGGACACGATGGGCATGCGCGCGAGCCAGAGCCGCACGACCGTGCTCGACGGTGCGTTCGCGGCATCCGATCGCATCGTGCGTCGGCTCGACCCCGGCCCGAACGCCGACCCGCTCGTCTTCGGCATCTTCGCGAGCTTCGAGCTGCTGCTCGCCGCGGTCTACGCGGGCATCGGCGCGAGGGCGCTCGACCTGGCGGTCGCCTCGGCGCACCGGCGCACGTCGATGAAGTACGACGGCAGGCTGCTCTCGCAGGATCCCGATATCCGCTGGCGCATCGCGGATGCCGCAATCGCCCAGGACGCGATCGAGCCGCAGCTCCTCCAGGTCGCCCGCGATCTCGACGAGCTCGTCGACCACGGCCCCCTGTGGTTCGCGAAGCTCGTCGGCGTGAAGGTGCGCGCGACCGAGACGGCCAAGCACGTCGTCGACCAGGCGGTTCGCGCATCAGGCGGGTCGACGTACTTCGCGGGCTCCGAACTCGGACGGCTCTACCGCGACGTGCTCGCCGGCGTCTTCCACCCCTCCGACGACGAGTCGGCGCACTCGACCGTGGCGAACGCGTGGCTCGGGCCGCTCGACGGCTGACCCTGCCGGGCTCCGAGGCCGGCCGCTAGACTGGCGGGCGCGGCGAGCGTCGCACCAGCACTTGGAGGTCGTTGTGAACGTCGTCGCATTCTTCATCGCCATGGGGCTGTTCGTCATCGGCATGTGGCTGATGGGAACGGCGCCCGAACTGCCCGGCATCCAGGCGATCGCGTTCTTCGCCGGCATCATGTGCGTCACCCTCGCGGTGGCGATCCCGGCGACCATCCTCGGGCGCGGCGACGGCGTCTGACCGCTCGATGACGTTGCCCACGCGCGACACGCGCGTCACCTATCCCGATGGCGCCGTCGAGGCGCGGGCCCGGGTGCTGCACGTCGCCGCCGCGGGCGAGGGGCGTCTCGCCGTGATCACCGACGTCACGAGCTTCCACCCGGTCGATGCCGCGTGGCCCGACCAGCCTGCTGACACCGGCGTGATCCGCTCGGGCGGCACGGCCTTCCCCGTGGTCGATGCCGTGGTCGCCGCGAGCGACGGCACCGAGTTGTTCCTCGGCGCCGAGGTCCCGGTGCGCAAGGGCACCGAGGGCTGGGCGTTCGTCGTCGCCCACCTCCTCGACGAGGGCGCTGCCATCGCCGAGGGCGACGAGGTCGGCATCGAAGCGGATGCCGCGGTGCGTCGCTCGCTCTCGATCGGGCACACGGCGTGCCACGTCGCCTCGCTCGCCCTCAACCACGCCCTCGCCGGGCGCTGGTCGAAGCCCGCCCGCACCGACGCGCTCGGCGACCCCGATTTCGACGGTATCGCGATCGACACGAGCCGCATCCTGCCCGACGGATCCGTCGATCGCTACCGCCTGAACAAGTCGCTGCGCAGAGCCGGATTCGACGCGACGGGTCTCGACGGGGCGCTCGACGAGCTCGCGGCATCCGTCGAGGCGACGCTCGCCGAGTGGGCCGAATCCGGCGCAGTCGTACGGGTCGAACGCGACGGCTCGGGCGACGGTCTCACCGACCGCCGCTCGTGGGTGTGCGAGCTGCCCGGCGGCACGGCGCGCATCCCGTGCGGGGGCACACACGCCGGTTCCCTCGCCGAACTCGGCGAACTGCGGGTCTCGTTCGAATTCTCCGAGGATGGTGGGACTCCGGTGCTCGAGATGCGCACGCGCGCTGTGGCGGATCGCTGAACGCGCTCGGCGTCGCACCTTCCCAACGCTGGTAGTTTGGATTCGTGGGTATTCACATCGAGAAGGTCGATCTGCCCGGGATCGGTGTTCGCCACGATCTCGTCACCGAACGCGGTCGTCGCATCAGCGTGGTCTCGCATCGCGACGGCGAGCGCGACCTCGGCATCTTCGACGTCGACGATCCCGACGCCTGCCGCGACTCCATCCCCCTGAACGACGATGAGGCGGCAGCCCTCGCCGACGTGCTCGGCGCCTCCGTCATGCTGAGCCGCCTCACGAGCCTGAGCGACGAGACCGCGGGGCTCTACACCGAGCAGATCGCGCTGCCGACCGACTCGCCGTACCTGAATCGCACGCTCGGCGCGACCAAGGCGCGCACGCGAACGCACGCATCGATCGTCGCCATCGTGCGCGACGGCGCCATCATCCCCTCCCCCACGCCGGCAGAGCCGCTGCGCGCAGGCGACGTCATCGTTGGCGTCGGGACCCGTGAAGGACTCGACGGAGTAGCACGACTGCTCTCCAACGGCCCAGGCTGAGGCGGCGGTCATGCACGAGACCACGCTGCTCCTCATCGAAGTCGGCGCGCTGCTCCTCGGCATGAGCATTCTCGGACGAGTCGCCGTGTACACGGGCATCTCGCCGATCCCGTTCTACCTGGTGCTCGGTCTCGCGTTCGGCGACGGCGGGTTCGTGCCGCTCGCCGCGAGCGAGGAGTTCTTCCAGACGGGTTCGGAGATCGGCGTCATCCTGCTGCTCGTGCTCCTCGGACTCGAGTACACGGCTCCCGAGCTCGTCGGGAGCCTTCGTTCTGCCCGCAGCGCCGGGCTCGTCGACTTCGCTCTCAACGCGCTTCCCGGAGCGGCCTTCGCGCTCCTGCTCGGCTGGGGGCCCGTCGCCGCGGTCGCACTCGCCGGGGTGACCTGGGTGTCGTCGTCGGGGGTGATCGCGAAGCTCCTCCGCGATCTCGGCCGCCTCTCCAACCGTGAGACGCCGGCGATCCTCGCGGTGCTCGTGATCGAAGACCTCGCGATGGCCTTCTACCTGCCGGTGCTCTCGGCGATCGTCATCGGAGTGAGCCTCCTGCAGGGAGCGATCTCGGTCGCGATCGCCGTCGGCGTCGTGACGCTCATCCTCTACATCGCGCTCCGGCACGGGCACATCGTGTCGCGGGCCTTCCCGGCCGATGAACATGAGCCGCTCCTGCTCGGCGTGCTCGGCCTCACGATGCTCGTCGCCGGCATCGCCGCCGAGGTGAATGTCTCCGCAGCGGTCGGTGCGTTCCTCGTGGGCATCGCCCTGTCGGGCCGGGTGGCGACGAACGCGAGCCAGGTGCTGACCCCGTTGCGCGATCTCTTCGCCGCGATCTTCTTCGTCTTCTTCGGGCTCACGACCAATTGGGCCGAGCTCATCTCCATGCTCCTGCCGGCCCTCGCCCTCGCGGCCGTGACGATGGCAACCAAGCTCATCACGGGCGCCTACGCCGCCCGCAGGGCGGGCGTGGGCACGCTCGGCCAATGGCGCGCCGGCTTCTCCCTCACCCCGCGCGGAGAGTTCTCGATCGTGATCGCCGGACTCGCGGTCGGCGCCGGCGTCGCGCCGGCGCTCGCCCCGCTTGCCGCGGGCTACGTGCTCATCACGATCATCGCGGGCACGTTTCTGGCCCGCATGCCGGATGCCGCGTGGTTCCGTGCCGCGGTCCTGCGGCGACGGGCACGCGCGACGGCCTGATCGAGGCACGACCGCCACGCAGAAGCGCCGTGGGCTGTGGGCTACTCGGCGGGATGCTCGGCTGCGGCCGCGGCATCCGCTCGATCGCCTCGAGCGACCGCGTCGAGCTCGTCGTCGGCCTCGTCGGCCACCGCGAGCAGCTCGCGCACCCGCGGCACGACCTCGTACGCATAGCGCTCGATGCTGCCCATCATCGCCTCGTGCGGCAGCGTGCCGTTCGAGTACTTCAGGTCGAAGCGACTCGCGCCGATCGCACGCATCGCCGCGGCGATCTTCTTGGCCACGGTCTCGGGCGAACCGGCGTAGAGTGCGCCGTTCGGCCCCGCCTCATCCTCGAAGTGCTCGCGCGTGACTGCCCCCCAGCCGCGCTCGCGGCCGATGCGATCGATGATCACCTTGTAGTGCGGCCACAACGTGTCGAGCGCCTCACGATCGGTGTCGGCGATGAAGCCCGGCGAGTGCACGGCGACGGGCTGCAGCGGATGGCCGAATTGCTCGAGGGCGCGCCGGTAGAGGTCGGCGAGCGGAGCGAACCGGGCGGGGCTGCCCCCGATGATCGCGAGCACGAGGGGCAATCCGTAGTGCGCCGCGCGCACGACCGACTCGGGGCTGCCGCCGACGCCGATCCACGTGCGCAGCGTGCCGTGCTCCACGGGCGGGTACACGCGCTGGCCGGTGAGCGGCGGACGCAGCTCGCCCGTCCATGTGACGGGCTCCTGGCTCAGCAGCTCGGAGAAGAGATTGAGCTTCTCCTCGAACAACTCCTGGTACTGGTTGAGCGCGAAGCCGAAGAGCGGGAACGACTCGGTGAACGAACCGCGCCCGAGGATCACCTCGGCGCGGCCGCCCGAGAGCGCGTCGAGCGTCGCGAAGCGCTGGAAGACGCGCACTGGATCGTCGGAGCTGAGCACCGTGACGGCGGAGCCGAGGTGGATGCGCTCCGTTCGGCTCGCGATCGCGCCGAGCACGACCTCGGGCGCGGAAACCGCGAAGTCCTCACGGTGGTGCTCGCCGATGCCGAAGAAGTCGAGTCCGAGCCGGTCGGCCAGCACGGCCTCCTCGACGACGTTGCGGAGCACCTGCGCGTGTGCCAGATGCTCTCCGGTGGGGCCTGCCGTCACGTCGCCGAACGTGTCGAGACCGAATTCGTAGTGCTGCGGCATCCCCTGCTCCATCTCCGCGTCTCCATACGTACGCATGTTCAAGCGGAACCCCTGCAAGGCAGAGACTATTCCCCGCAGGGCGCTCCGACCACCCTCCGCGCGCCGGTGTGGTGCGACGGATGCCGCGGCGCACCCGCGCGGGAATGCGGTCACCGCGCGGCGCGTTCTTGATGTCAACGCATCGATCCGAGCAGAACAGCAGCGATCGGAGCAGACTCGAAGGGAATGGAGTGCTCGACGTGACGAACCGGCCGGTCATCGGCATCATCGGTGCGGGCAAGGTGGGAACCGCGCTCGCACGATTGTTCGTGGCATCCGGGCACCAGGTGCTCATCGCCGGCTCACCCCGCCAGACC
This sequence comes from Agromyces albus, assembly GCF_004134825.1. Taxonomy (GTDB): domain Bacteria; phylum Actinomycetota; class Actinomycetes; order Actinomycetales; family Microbacteriaceae; genus Agromyces; species Agromyces albus. The sequence continues at coordinate 7,026 of NZ_SDPN01000062.1, read as the reverse complement.
GCACTCGACCTGCTGGTCGGCGTCGTCGCTCCCGGTGCCGTCGTCGCGACGCCGCATGAGCTCGCCGCCCGCGCCGACGTCATCATCGTCTCCGTGCCATTCGGTAAGGCCGCCTCCGTGCCGTGGCACGAGTTCGACGGCCGCATCGTCGTCGACGCCATGAACTACTGGCCGCCCGTCGACGGCAACATCGCCGAGGTCGACGACGACCCGCGTTCCACGAGCGAGCTGAACGCCGCCCGCAACCCTCGCGCTCGCGTCGTGAAGTCGTTCAACCACCTCGGCTACCACGAGATGGAGGACGACAGCCTCCCCCCGGGCGCGCCGCTCCGCCGTGCGCTCGCGGTCGTCGGCGACGACGACGAGGCGCGCGCGGTCATCGCCCGCCTCATCGACGCCATCGGCTTCGACGCCGTCGACGGCGGGCCCCTCGCCAACGGCCGGGCACTCGAGCCCGGTCACCCCGCCTTCGGTCGGGAGCTCTCGGCGACCGAGCTCATCGGCTTGCTGGCCCCCGCCGCGCATCTCGCGGCCTGACGGCGGCGAGGCCGATCGGGCGGCACGCTTCCCCGCGATCGTGCCGCGGTCGTACGCTGGGCCGGTGACGGATGCCGCAACGCTCACCGCGACGCTCGAGGCGATGGCGAACGACGAAGAGCGAGCGAAGTACGCTCGCTACTTCGCACCCGATCCCGACGCCCCGTTCCTCGGCGTCCGGATGGGTGCGGTGTTCGAACTCGCCAAGACGGCGCTCGACCTGCCCGCCTCGGAGCTCGAGGCGCTGCTCGAGCGACCCGCCCACGAGGTGCGTGCACTCGCGTGCAGCATCATGGGCAAGGCGGCGGCCCGCGCGAAGACTCCCGAGTCCCGGCGCGCCGAGCTCTACGACCTCTATCTGCGCAGGCACGACCGTATCGACCAGTGGGACCTCGTCGACCTGGCGGCGCGAGACGTCGTGGGCCGGCACCTGGTCGACCGCGACCGATCGCCCCTCTACCGCCTCGCGGCATCCGCCTTCTGGCCCGAGCGACGCACCGCCCTCGTGGCGACCTTCGCGTTCCTCAAACGAGGCGAGCTCGACGACGCGTATGCGCTCGCCGAGCTGCTCGCCGAGGATCCCGAGCCGTTCGTGCAGAAGGCGCTGGGGTGGGTGCTCCGCGCGGCCGGCGACCTCGACGCGGCTCGACTCACCGCGTACGTCGAACGTCACGCACCGACGATGCCGCGGGTCGCCCTTCGTGCGGCGATCGAGCACTTCGCGAAGGACGAGCGGGCGCGAATACTCGCGATCCGCTGAAGTGCCGCGCTTCGCGGCATCCGCTCGACCGAATGATCAGGCGAGCGAGCGACGCTGCCGGCGCCGCGCGCCGAGGTCGGCGATGCCCACCGCGAGCGCCACCGCCACGAAGATCGCGACCGCGAGCATGCCGACCCCGTAGGCGTCGTGGTAGACCCCGAGATCCGCGCCCTCTGCACTGCCGTTCTCGCGGTAGATCGTCGAGTAGAAGAGCGAGAGGGTCACGGCGGTGCCGACCGCAGTGCCGATGCGCTGGCCGAGCTGGCCGACCGAGCCGGCGAGCCCGCCCTGCCTGACCGGGATGTCGGTGAGCGTGAGGGTCTGGTTCGGCGAGATCACGAGTCCGGTGCCGAAGCCGCCGATGACCATCGCCGCAGCCATCGCCCACGGCGTCATGGCCGGCGGCGTGACGAGTGCCGCGAGCACTTGCAGGCCCGTGCCCGCCAGGAGGATCGCAAGGCCCCACACCACGAGCGGGCGGCCCAGCCGGTTCACGAGGTTGCCGCCCATCCACGACGAGACGGCGCTCATGAGCGCGTAGCCGATGCTCACCATGCCGGCGAACACCGGCGCGATGCCGAGGCCGTGCTGCAGGTAGAGCGTCGTGAGCAGGAACGACGACGGCATCGCCGCGAAGAACACGCTCGCGAGCACGGTGCCGTTGCGGAAGGAACTCACGCTGAACAGCGAGAGGGGAACGAGCGGATGGCTTCCGGATGCCGCGTAGTGCCGCTCCCACGCGATGAAGCCCGTGACCCCGAGCACGAACACCACGAGCAGCCACCACCGGTCGGGGTTGTCGGCGGGCGAACCCGTCGTGAAGAGGAACGGCCACATGAGCGCCACAACGGTGACCCCGAAGAGCAGCACGCCGATCGGGTCGAGCGAGAGTGGCCGCGAGGACCTCGTGCGGGTCTCGGGGATCAGCCGGAGCGCGAGCACGATGGCCACGATCGAGAGGGGCACGTTCATCCAGAAGATGCCGCGCCATCCGTCTTCGGGGCCGCCGATGGCGATCGCGAGTCCGCCGAGGGTCGGGCCGAACGCGGTCGCGATGCCGATGGTCGCACCGAAGAGCCCGAAGGCCTTGCCTCGCTCGGGGCCCTGGAAGAGCTGCTGGATGAGCCCGATCACTTGCGGCATCTGGATGCCGGCGGCGACGCCCTGCAGGAGCCGGGCGACGAGCAGCACCGCGGAGTTCGGGGCGACTGCGCACGCGAGGCTCGTGATCGTGAAGAGCGTGAGGCCGATCACGAACAGGTTGCGGCGCGAACGCTGGTCGCCGACGCGACCGGCGGGAACGAGGGTGAGCCCGAAGGTGAGCACATAGCCCGACACGATGAGCTGCAGCTCGGTCGAGGTCGACCCGAATGCCTCTTCGATCGAGGGCAGCGCGACGTTGACCTTCGAGAGGTCGAGGATGGTGAGCGCCGCCACGGCGACGCAGACCCAGTACGCGCGCCAGCGCTTCTGGGGGGTGAGCGGGATCTCCTGCGTGAGCGGCGACTCGGTCATCGTCTCCACCCTACGCCCGCACGACGACGGGCCTGAACGACGCGGGAGCACTCGGACCGGCCGAATCATATTCCCCCGGCGATTCGGACCGAAACCCCGTAGCGGAGGCGGCGCCGGTCGTCGTAGCGTCGAACACGAGGAGAGGATTCTCATGCCGAATGTCATGATCTTCGCCCCGTCACCGCTCCTGACGGTCACGCTCGAAGGCGACGCGAGCGGCACCGACCTGCACCTCCACGCCGGTGGCCAGGGTGTGTGGCAGGCACGGATGCTGCGCACGCTCGACTGCACCGTCACGCTGTGCGCCGCACTCACCGGCGAGGCAGGCCGGATCGTGCAGCACCTGCTCGAGGACGAGGGCATCAACGTGCAGGCGGTGCGGCGCGAGGGACGCGGTGCCGCCTACGTGCACGACCGCCGAAGCGGTGAGCGCACGGCGATCGCCGAGCTCGCGGGCGACCCCCTGTCGCGCCACGATCTCGACGAGCTCTACGCGATCACGCTCCGGGAGTCGATGGACGCGGACCTCGTGCTGCTGAGCGGCCCCTCCGGCGAAGAGGAGGTGCTGCCCGACGATGTCTACCGTCGCCTCGCGTCCGACCTCCATGCTGCCGGCCGCCTCGTCGTCGTCGACCTCGCAGGGTCGAGGCTCGCCGCAGCGCTCGCGGGCGGGGTACGTCTCGCGAAGGTGAGCGACAGCGAACTGCTCGAATCGGGCGCGGTGACCGACACCTCGACGGATTCGCTCATCGCGGCAGCACTGCACCTCAAGGCGAAGGGAGCACACAGCGTCGTCGTCACGCGCGCCGGCCACCCCACGCTCCTCGTCGAGGGCGACACCGCGGTCTCGGTGCACGTCCCCGTGATGGAAGAGGTGGATTCGAGCGGCGCGGGCGACTCGTTCACCGCAGCGGTCGCCGCCTCACTCGCCCAGGGGCACTCCCTTCGCGATGCCGTGGCGCTCGGTGCCGCCGCAGGCGCGCTCAACGTGACCCGCCACGGCCTCGGAACGGGCGACGGTCAGGCGATCCGCCGTCTCAGCAAGGACGTCGAGGTGCGGGAGCTCGGCATCGACAACGGCGGCCGGCTCTCGCCCGACGACCTCGCCGCTCGAGTGGAGGTCGATCGCGCATGAGGGTGCTCATCACGAACGACGACGGGATCGACTCGCCCGGACTCCACGCGCTCGCCGCGAGCGCGATCGCCGAGGGACTCGATGTCGTCGTCGCAGGGCCGGCTCACCAGTCGAGCGGCAGCAGCGCGTCGATCCTCGGAGCCGAGTCGGACGGCCGCATCCACATGGAGCCGCGCGAGATCGAGGGACTCGCCGTGCCGTGCTTCGCGGTGCGTGCCGCGCCGGCGCTCATCGCGCTGATCGCCGCGCACGGCGCATTCGGTGCACCGCCCGACGCCGTGCTCTCGGGAGTGAACCGGGGTGCCAACGTCGGGCGCGCGGTGCTCCACTCCGGCACCGTCGGCGCGGCGCTCACCGGCGGCGCGAACGGAGCCCGCGGACTCGCGGTGTCGCTCGACGTCGGCATGCACCCGCTGACCTGTCATTGGGACGTCGCCGCGCGACTCGCCCGCTCGGTGCTGCCGTCGCTGCTCGCGAGCCCCCAGGGCACGGTGCTGAACCTCAACGTGCCGAACGAGCCCGACGCGGCCGACCGGCCGTTGCTGGCCGCGACCCTCGCGACATTCGGTATCGTGCAGACGACCGCGACCGAGCATGGCGAAGGCGAGGTGCGGATGACCGTCGCCGACACGGACGCCGAGCACGAGCCCGGCAGCGATGCGGCACTGCTCGATCGGGGCCATCCCACCCTCACCTCGATCACCGGCATCGGCGAGGCGCCGCTGCCGGAGGGCACGCCCGTCGATGCAGTCGACTCACGAGCGGCGGGTGCCTGAATCGGGCGCGCCCGACAGCTGCTTGAGGACCGCGCGCGGGTCGGACATCACCGCGGGCTCCCGGCCGGCGTCGGCGTCTCCGCCTGGCCGGAGCGCACCGCTTCACTCCAATTGGTATGACAACTTGCCAGAGGATCTGCGGAAGTCATCGGATGCATATTGCATCGGGTGCCGCCCTCAAGCGCCGGATCCCGAGCTCTAGCGGCATGATCTGCATCCGTATCGGCGGGCGTTGAGTTGAATTGGTTAGATCTTTACTCTACGTTTGCAGGTGAAATTGCGGTCGATCCGAGGCAGCCGCAGTCACGAAGGAGTGCAATGGACGCCCTGGACGATGCGAACCGCCGCAACCGACTGGACGGAATCGATCGCGTCATCGCCGCCGGGTCCCGCTCGACCGAGTGGAACGATCTGCTGATCGCCCCTCCGCCCTGGTACGTCGATGGCAAGTTCGGGATCTTCATCCATTGGGGCGTCTACTCCGTGCCTGCTTTCGGGAGCGAGTGGTATCCGCGGAACATGTATCGCGTCGGGACTCCGGAATACGATCATCACCGCGCCACCTATGGCGACCAGCAGGTGTTCGGCTACAAGGACTTCGTGCCGATGTTTCGCGCCGAGCGATTCGACCCGAACGAATGGGCACGCATATTCAGCCGATCCGGAGCACGTTTCGTCGTACCCGTCGCTGAACACCACGACGGCTTCGCCATGTACAAGACGGCACTGTCCCGGTGGAACGCCGCAGATCAGGGCCCTCAGCGCGATGTCGTCGGCGAGCTCGCCGAAGCGGTGCGAGCACAAGGGCTGACGTTCGGGGTCTCCTCCCATCGCGCCGAACATTGGTTCTTCTTCAACGGCGGCCGTTCTTTTCCGTCTGACGTCGACGATCCGGGTGCCCTCGACCTCTACGGCCCGGCGGCACGGGAAGAGACCCAGCCGACCACGGCCTTTCTGGAAGATTGGCTCGTGCGGACGTGCGAACTCGTCGACCGACATCGACCAGAACTGGTCTGGTTCGACTGGTGGATCGAACAGCCGGCCTTCGAACCCTATCTCCGCCGTTTCGCCGCCTACTACTACACACGCGCCGAGGAATGGGGCCAGCACGTCGCGATCAACTACAAGTTCGACGCCTTCAAGCCCGGCACAGCGATCTTCGATGTCGAGCGCGGCCAGCTCGCTGGAATTCGACCCGAATTCTGGCAGACGGATACCTCAGTCTCGACCACCTCGTGGAGCCACGTCGAACCTCAGCATTGGAAGCGTCCTCTCGATCTCCTCGGCGACCTGATGGACATCGTGTCGAAGAACGGGGCGTTGCTGCTCAACATCGGTCCGAAAGCGGATGGGACCATCCCCGCGGAGGAAGTCGCGCTGTTGGAGACGATCGGGTCGTGGCTCGCCGTCAACGGTGAGGCCGTCTATGGCACGCGACCATGGATCGTTCCGGGCGAGGGTCCGACCGCGGTCGCCGAGGGGGAGTTCACCGATACCCAGCGCCAGGCCTTCACCGACCGGGACATCCGCTTCACGACAGCTCGAGGTGACCTGTTCGCGACGGTGCTCGGGCCCGTCACCGGGACCGAGATCCAGATCCGCTCACTCGGAAGCGACCTCAGTCTGCTGCCGACGGACATTCAGCGCGTCGACCTCGTCGGGCCGAATCGCCCGAAGCTCACCTATCGCCGGGACCCGGACGCCCTCCGGGTCGAGGTTCCCGATGAGGCATCCCGCGATCTCCCCATCAGTTTCCGCATTCGTCCGGAGCGCCCCGCGATTCGAGATCGCGTCAAACATCTGCTCGCCGACTAGGACGAATTCGATCAAGCCGAAGCCGAGGGAACGCCTCTTCGCTTCATCACTGCACGTGCGACCGTGCGCAGGCGGCTGTGTCGGCGACGAGAGTGAGCCGGCTCTTGGCGAGGACAACCAAGAAACGCCCGAGATCTTCGCGATCTCGGGCGTTTCACTCGGTGGACCCAGGGGGATTCGAACCCCCGACCTTCTCATTGCGAACGAGACGCGCTACCAACTGCGCCATGGGCCCGAGCGAGAAAGAGCCTATCATTTCCCGGCGGCTGGTTCGGACGGCGCCCGTCGCGTCGACCGGATTTCTCAGCCGGCCTGCCGGCGACGACGGAGCACCGCGTCGAGGTCTTCGAAGGCCGGCTTCGCGTCGCCGACGATGCCCATGCCGGCGTAGGGATTCGCCGGCTCGGGCGCACGGCGCGCACCGTGCCCCGCCGTGCTCGCGGAGCGCTGGGCGACGGATGCCGCTGCCGGCGCGGGCGCGGCCGCCG
>NZ_SDPN01000061.1 GCF_004134825.1 Agromyces albus | reverse complement strand
GACCCCGCCTGGATGGCGCGAGTCGGTCGACGTTGCGGCGCTCGCGGCCCGCCCAGCCGGCGACGGTCTTGCCGCCGACGGGCGCCTCGACCCGCGCAGCGTCGCCGCCCGGCTCGCTGAGCTGCTCCCCGCGGATCGCATCGTCGTCTCCGACGGCGGGCACTTCATCGGCTGGGCGAACATGTACTGGCCCGTCGCCTCGCCCGACCGCATGATCATGGTGGGCACGGCGTTCCAGTCGATCGGCCTCGGCTTCCCGAGCGTCGCGGGCGCGGCGGCCGCCGATCCGGATGCCGCGATCGTGCTCACGACCGGCGACGGCGGCGGGCTCATGGCACTCGCCGACCTCGAGACCGCCGTGCGCACCGCCGCGGGCCGCGGCATCGCCGTCGTCTGGAACGACGCCGCGTACAGCGCCGAGGTCAACCTCTACGGGCTCATGGGGCTTGCCGAGGCACCGATGCGCATCCCCGAGACCGACTTCGCGGGGCTCGCGGCTGCGGTCGGGGCCGAGGGCGTCGTCGTGCGCACGCTCGCCGACCTCGATCGCCTCGACGAATGGAACCGCGAACCCGTCGCCGAGCGGCGCTTCCTGCTGCTCGACTGCCGCATCTCCGGCACGGTCGTCGCCCCCTACCAGCAGGAGATCATTCGCGTGAATTCCGGTGGTTGAGTAGCGCCGGGCGAAGCCCGACGCCTATCGAAACCACCCACCGGTGGTTGAGTAGCGCCGGGCGAAGCCCGACGCCTATCGAAACCACCCGCGGGTAGCCCGAAGGTAGTCTCGATACGGCTGCTTCGCGGCCTACTCGACCACCGGCGGCGCGCCGAACGACAGCAGCACCTTGCTCGACGCGCTCGGGTCGGCCGCGACCGCGAAGGCGTCGAGCGCCTCCTCCATCGGGAAGACCTGGGTGATGACCGCCGCGATGTCGAGGCTCCCGTCGGCGAGGGCCGCGATGACCTCGTCGATCTCGTCGACGAATCGGAACGACCCGACCAGTTCGAGCTCACGAGTGATCGCGAGTGACACGAGCGCGGGCTGCTCTCCCGCGGGCAGCAGGCCGACCATCACGACACGGCCGCCGCGGGTGGCGCCGGTCACGGCGGAGGCGAGCCCCCGAGCGCTCCCGGAACTCTCGAACACGACGTCGGCGTCGACGGCCGCGATCTCGTCGGCGGCGGTCGCCGACAGGGTGCGGGTCGCTCCGAGGCGCCGCGCGAGGGCGAGCGGTTCCTCGCGCAGGTCCGTCGCCACGATCTCCGCAGCACCGGCCCGCTTGGCGACCGCGACGATGAGCGCGCCGATCGGCCCGCTGCCGATCACGAGCACGCGCGCTCCCGAGAGGTCGCCGGCCCGGTTCACCGCGTGCCACGCCACGGATGCCGGTTCGATGAGGGCGGCGGTGCGTTGGTCGAGTCCCGGCGGAAGTGGCCGGAGCATCCGCGTCGGCAAAGCAACCCGCCGCGCGAACGCCCCCTGCGTGTGCGGCATCCGAGCGGCACTGCCCAGGTAGGTGCCGCCCGAGAGGTTCGGCCGGTCCGCGGGGAAGCGAGGCCCGCCCGCCCCCGCCGTCGCCGGGTGCACGGCGACGGTCGTGCCCACGGGCGGGCCGGAGCCATCGGAGGCCACCCGTTCGACGACGCCGACGACCTCGTGCCCGAGGATCATCGGTTCGCGCAAGATGGATTCCCCGGCCGCGCCGTGGCGCCAATAGTGGAGATCGGAGCCGCAGATGCCGCCGTAGGTGACCGCGATCACCGCCTCGTCGGGCGCTGGACTCGGCTCGGGCAGCGTCTCGACGCGCAGGTCGTTCGCGGCGTGGGCGACGACCCCGAGGTTCTCGGTCATATACGTGTTCCTTCTGTTCGCGGACATCGGATGCGGCCGTCGGCCGGCGATGGAGGGGGCACCGCGACTCACACGATGACCGTCATGCCGCCGTCGACGAAGATCACCTGGCCGTTGACGAAGTCGGAGCCGTCGGATGCCAGCCACACCGCCGGACCGACGAGGTCTCGTGTGGCGCCCCACCGGGCAGCAGGCGTGCGACGGAGGATGAAGGCGTTGAACTCGGGGTCATCGACGAGCGGCTGGGTCATCTCGGTGTGGATGTAGCCGGGTGCGATGGCGTTGATCTGCAGGCCCGCGCCCGCCCATTCCGCGGTCATGGCCCGCGTCAGGTTGCGCAGGCCGCCCTTGGCCGCCGTATACGGGCCGATGCTCGGGCGCGCCAGGTCGGCCTGCACCGAGGCGATGTTGATGATCTTGCCCCGGCCTCTCGCGATCATCGACCGGGCGACTTCGCGCCCGACGAGGAACGCGCTCGTCAGGTCGGTGGTCAGCACGCGGTTCCAGTCCTCGACGGAGACGTCGAGGAGCGGCTCGCGGTGCTGGATGCCGGCGTTGTTCACGAGCACGCCCACCGGTCCGAGCTCCGCCTCGATCGCAGCAACGGCGTCGGCGACGGCTCCCTGGTCGGTCACGTCGAAGGCGCGCGCGTGGATCCGGTCGCCGTGGGTCGCCGCGAGGTTCTCCCGTGCTGCCGCGAGTCGGCCCGGATCCACGCCGTTGAGCACGACCGTGGCTCCGGCGTCGGCGAGGCCGCGGGCGATGACGTTGCCGATTCCGCGACTCGACCCGGTCACGAGGCACATGCGGCCCGTGAGGTCGAACAGCCCTCGCTCGGGTGCGTCCTGAGCCTCAGGCGTTTCGAGCGATGCCAACGCGGCGAGCGCGGCGCCGACGACGTCGTCGGGCGAGCGCGTGATGTCGATCACGACGCCGCCCTCGTCATCCCCGAGCGGCTCGAGCACCGCCACTTGGGAGGCGAGCAGCGTCGCGGGCATGAACTCGTGGTCGCGGGCACGCATCCGATCGCCGATCACCGCCGGATCGCCGGCCAGGTGCACGAACACCGTCGAGGGCGCGAGCGAGGTGAGGATGTCGCGGTAGGAGCGCTTGAGCGCCGAGCACGCGATCACGAGCGGATGCCCCGCGTCGTCGCCTGATCGGAGCCGCAGCGAGATCTCCTCGAGCCACGGGCGCCGGTCGTCGTCATCGAGGGGGATGCCGGCGGCCATCTTGGCCCTGTTCTCGCGCGGGTGCAGGTCGTCGCCGTCGAGGAAGTGCCGATCCAGCTCCCGGGCCAGCCGGCTGCCGACCGTCGTCTTGCCCGATCCGGAGACCCCCATCACGACGACCGGGCGGCCCGAGAGGGTCACGGATGCCGCCATCAGCGCACCAGGGCGCCGAGTCGTGCCCGCCAGGCATCCGAGGTGAGCACGGCCTTGTTGACGACGAATCGGGGCTCACGCCCCGCGAGCACGTCGAGGATGGCCCCGACCGCACTCCGTCCGTTGCCGAGCGACATCTCGTCGGTCCAGCCGACGCTGTGCGGGGTGAGGAGCACGTTGTCCAGTTCGAGGAGCGGACTGTCGCCGGGAAGGGGCTCGCGCTCGAACACGTCGAGGGCCGCGAACCGGATGCGTCGGTGACGCAGCGCCTCGATGAGGGCGGGCTCGTCGACGATCGGACCACGCGCGACGTTGACGAGCGTCGCGGTGGGTCGCATGCGGGCGAGGAACTCGGCGCCGACGAGATGCAGGGTCTCGGGGGTCAGCACTGCCATCACCACGACCGCGTCGCTCTGCTCCGCGAGCTCTTCGATGCCGACGAGGCGGGCCCCGAATGCTTCGGCGCGCTCCGGTGGGCAGTACGGGTCGTACGCCAGGATCGAGACGCCGAACGGCTCCAGGAGGCTCGCGAAGTCCGTGGCCGTGCTGCCGAACCCGACGATGCCGACGGTCGTGCCCGTCAGTCCGCGACCCATCCAGTCGGTTCGCTCGTCCCATCGGCCCTCGCGCACGAGTCGATCCTTCACGGGGAGGTTCAGGAGCCCGCCGAGGAGCATCCCGAGGGCCGCCGTGGCGACCGGGCGCTGGGCGCCATCGGGGGTGATCGTCACGGCCACGCCGGCTGAGGTGCACGCGTCGAGGTCGACGGCGTCGTACCCCACGCCGAAGCGCGCGAGCACGGCGGGCGGTGAGTCCACGCCGGCGAAGGTCGACGCGTCGACGGCCGGGCCCGCGAAGAGCACTGCGGGGCGGCCCTCGACGTCCTCCGGGCGGAGCACCGGGACATCCGTCTCGAGGTACTCCCAATCGACTCCGGCATCGTCGAGGCCTGAGAGTCCGATGTCTCCCCAGAGGTTGGCCCCGTCGGGACCGAGGAAGTCGTTGCTGATGCCGACTGGTCTCATGGTCTGTCTCTCGTTTCAGAAGATGGCGATGGGATTGACCGGCGAACCGGTGCCCGCGGGAACGTTCAAGGGCGCGACGACGAAGAGGAACTCGTACCGGTGCTCCTCGCGCGCCGCATCCGAGAGCGCCTCGAGGTCGAGGTTGTCGATGAGCGGCACGCCGAGCGCCGTGATCGCGAGGATGTGGACGGGCGAGTGGACGCCGGGCACCGGCGACGGCCTCACGTCACTGTCGCCGTCGGACCCGAGCAGGGCGATCTCCCGCTCGGCGAGCAGGGGCATCGCGCTGGCGTGGAGTCCCGCGCTCAGGTTCGACGAGTCCCACGCACCGAGCTCGTTGCGGCGGCGCTTGTGGCCGGTGCGGAGGAGCACTGCATCCGCCGCACCGATGCGGACACCGAGCGCGCGCTCCGCCGCCTCGATGTCATCGGCGTAGACGGCTTCGCCGGGCTCGAGCCACGGCACCCCACGGGCCGCCGGGATGTCGAGCAGGACGCCCCGCCCGACGAAGGCCCCGAGCGATGCGACGTCGCCGAACCCGGTGCCGTTCGTCTTCACGGCCTCGCTGCTGACCACGCCTCCGAACAGTTCGCCTCGATAGGCGATGTGCGAGAGCGCGTCGAGGTGCGTCACCGACTTGCCGTGGTAGTCGACGGCGAGGAAGTCCTTGTTCGTCGACGGCTCCTCTGCCTCGCGGTCGCCGAGGTCGACCATGTGATGCAGGGCGGGCCGCGGGTTGTCGACCGCGGCCTCGGTGTTCCACGGCAGGGCCGTCTGCACGATCCTGCCACTGGAGACGGTTCCGGATGCCGCTGCAGCCGACGCGGGAGTGACCCGGTTCCAGGCGCCGCGATCGGCGTCGGCCCACGTGTGCCAGGCCTTCAGGCCCTCGTACATGGCGTCGAACTCCGCCACGGAGACGGGCTTCGTGGGGCGGGAGCTCGTGGCGGCGGCATCCGCCGACTGGTCGTTGCTCATGGTGTCCTCTCGCGGCTCGCGCCGCCGTTTCTGAAGCAGGGCCGGCCCCGGGAGAGCCGGCCCCGCCGCTCATGCTTTCTACTTGCCCCAGATGGCCCGGTAGACGTCCCGGTAGCCGCTCGCGGGGTCGTACACGTCGCCATCGGGCACGTTGTCGACGGTGATCAACGCGGGCGCCGCGACGAACGTCGACGCGTCCTCCCCGGCGATCGCCCGATTGGCCTCGTCGACGAGCTGCCACCCCTGGAGGAGGAGCGGCTCGGCGACCGTCGCCGCCTGGTAGTCGACGTTGCGGATGCGCTGGAACTCGGCCGCGTCGCCGTCGCCCGCCGCAACGGACTTCGGCTCACCGGCCGGGTCCTTGCCCGCGGCGCGCAGGGCCTCCTGGGCGCCGCCGAAGTAGTTGCCGTTGATGGCGAGCAGGTAGCCGAGGTCGTCACCGTTCTCCTGCAGGAGGTTGGAGATGATGCCGGGCATGCGCTGGCCGGCCTCCGCGATCGGCGAGTCCTGATAGGAGAGCACCGAGCAGCCCTCGCACGCCTCGACGTAGGCCTGCATGGCGTCGGCCTTCAGGACGGCGATGTCGTATTGCCCGTCGGTGAAGATCGCCACGCCGGCGGTGCCATCCGAATCCGCGACCGCGTAGGCCGCCGCCAGCTGCGAGACCGTGAGCGGGTCGGTCGAGACGTTCGTGAAGAGCCCATTGCCGGGGCCCGCCTCGGAGCCGGCGTGCCAGCCGATCACGGGGATGCCGGCATCCGTCGCCTGCTGGATCGAAGTCGCCTGCTCGGTCGGGTCGAAGCCGCCGACGATGATGGCGGCGGGTTGTGAGGCGATCGCCTGGTTCATGGCGTCGGACCGACCCTGCGCGGTGGCCTTCCCGTCATACGAGTCCACGGTCCACCCGATCACCGCGGCGGCCTCCGTGACGCCCTCGGCGACCGTGTTGATGCCGCCGTTCGTCAGGTCGCTGCCGACGAACGCGACGCGAGCGCCCGGCTCCTGGGCGGTCGGACCCTCGGAGGGCGGTGTGAAGCCCTCTGACGACGAGAGGCTCGCCTCGACGAGTTGCTTCGAGAACTCCACGGGGTCGCTCGTCGGCAGGATCGAGGAGAAGTCCTGGGTGTCGGCGGCAGCGACGGGTTCGCCCGTCGTCCCGCCGGTTCCGACGCTGCCGCTCGAGCACGCGGCCAGGCCGGTGACGATCAGGACGGGGATGGCGAGTGCCGTGAGCGCGAGATGCCTCTTCGCATGTGCTGTGCGCATCAGTTTTCCTTTCCAATGGGTTCACGAGTGGTGTTGGGGGTCGGCTCGGATGGGGTGAAGGGGTCGTCGGATGCCGCGGGCGGAGTGTCCGGATCATCGGATGCGCCGCGCGGGGCCGGCGGGACCGAATCGGGTGAAGCCGGATCGGCCGTGTCGCCGGGGTCGGTCGCGTCCGCTGCGACGACGGGGACCGCCTCCGCACGCGACACGCGCCGGCGGGTGGCGAGCGAGGCGATCGTGATCGCCGCAACGAGGGTGAGTCCGTTGAAGAGCGGCTCGAGGTAGAACTGGCCGGGCAGCAGTTGCTGCAGGCCCGAGATGCCGATGGCAGCGATCGCGACGCCGAGCACCGTGCCGAGCCCGTTGACGCGACCGGGGCGGATCGTCGTCGAGCCGAGGAACACCGCGGCGAGTGCGGGCAGCAGGTACTCGGGGCCGATGTTCGCCTGGGCGACGCCGGCCTGCCTCGACGCGAGGAGGATGCCCGCGACGCCCGTGAGCATGCCCGAGAACACCATGGCGCTCACGACGTACTTGCGTCGCGGGATGCCCGAGAGCACGGCGGCCGCCGGGTTGGCGCCCACCGCGTAGAGGTAGCGGCCGACGGGAAGATAGTCGAGCACGAGCCAGATGATCACGGCGATCACGATGGCGATGATGAACGGGCCCGGGATGGGTCCGAGCGACCAGCGCGAGATCTCGTCGAAGGCGACCGCGCGGGCGCCCGCCGAGTCGGTGACCTGCCGGCCCCCGGTGTACCAGTACGTCACCGCGAAGATGACCTGCCCGGTCGCGAGGGTCGCGATGAACGCGTCGACCTGTGCCAGTTCAACGAGGAGGGCATTGAGGAGCCCGACGACGCCTCCGCCGATGAGGACGAGGATGATGACGATGCGGTAGTCGAGCCCCTGGATCTGCCACGACAGGGCCATCACCTGCCAGAGCCCCACGCCATAACCGATGGAGAGGTCGATCTTGCCCGCGACCATCGGGATCGTGACCGCGAGCGCGAGGATCAGGAGCACTGAACGACTCGAAGCCAGCAGCTGGAAGTTGAGCAGCGAGGCGAACGTGTCGGGCCGCAGCACGGCGAACAACGCGAACAGCACGACGGTGAGGATGACCATCCCGTAGTTGCTCGTCAGCCTCGTGAAGAACCGGGAGCCAGGCCCGGGCTCGAGGGCGGTCGACTTGACCGAGGTGTTCATGCTCATGCGGCGCTCGTTTCGCTATGGGACGGGAGCTCTCCGACGCGATCGAGGTCGGATGCTGCGGCGATCAGGTTGGGGATGGTCAGTTCGGTGCCCTCGAGGACGGCGACGATGCGCCCGCGGCCCATCACGATCGCCCGGTGCGCGATCTTCGCGACCTCCTCCATGTCGGTGGAGATGACGACCGCTCCGGTGCCGGTCGCGGTGATCTCGCCGAGCAGGCCGTAGATGTCGGACTTCGCCCCGACGTCGACGCCCATCGTCGGCTCCTCGAGCACGACGACCTTGCGGCCGCGCCCGAAGCACCTGGCGAGGATCACCTTCTGCTGGTTGCCCCCGGAGAAGGTGTCGAGCGACAACTCGGTATCGGCCGGGCGCACGTCGAATGGGGCCAGCACGGCTTTCGCCTCTCGCCGCTCGTCGCGCACCGACCTGGGCTTCCAGGCCGGCCGGCCCCACACCTCGGGGTTGAGGAAGAGGTTCTCGCGCACGCTCAGTCCGGCGGCGACGGCTTCGGACTCGCGGTTCGAGGTCGCGAAGGCGACGCCGGCGGCGACGGCATCGTGGATGCTGCGGGGCCGGAACGCGGCGCCGTCGAGCCGGATCTCACCGTCCGTGATCGGGATCGCACCCGCGATGGCGCGGCCGAGGATGTCTTGGCCTGCTCCGCGGAGGCCGCAGATGGCGACCACCTCGCCGCGCCGGACGCGAAGACTCACCGGTTCCCCGCCGCCCGCTCGCACTTCGTCGAGTTCGAGACGCACGGCGTCGCCGGGCGCGTCGAAGCGCGGCGGCACGGTGTCGCGTCCGACGATGAGCTCGACGAGCTGCCGGGGCGAGATATCCGCCACGGGGCGGTCGGCGACGACGCGCCCGTTGCGCATGACGACGGCGCGCTGGCTGATCTCGTAGACCTCGTCGAGGCGATGGGACACGTAGATCATGCCGACGCCCGAGTTCCGCAGCACCCGCAAAACCTCGAAGAGTCGCTCGACGTCTCCGGCGGGAAGCGAGGCCGTGGGCTCGTCGAGCACGAGGAGCTTGGGTCGGCTGACGAGGCCACGGGCGATGGCCAGCAGGCTCCGCTCCGTACGCGGGAGGTCGAAGATGCGAGTGTCGGGGTCGATGCCGCCCCCGATCGAGGAGAGCACCTCTTCGGCTTGCGCTCGCATCTTCCTGGCGCTGATGAGGCCGAGGGCGGTGCGAGGGTATCCGAGGCTCTGGGCGATGTTCTCGGCGACCGTCATCCACTCGATGAGGCCGAGGTTCTGGTGCACGAAGGAGATCTGCTTGCGGATGCCGCCGCCGTTGACGTCGGCACCGGCGAGGAGGATCTCGCCCGCGTCGGGCTTGTAGACGCCGGCGAGCATCTTGATCACGGTCGACTTGCCGGCGCCGTTCTCGCCGAGGAGCGACACGATCTCACCCTGACGAACGTCGAAGGAAGCGTCGTCGACCGCGCGGGTGGCGTAGAACGACTTGCTCAGGCCCCTGACGCTGAGCAGCGGCAGCTCGTCTGGCCGCAACGGGTCGGTCTCCGCCATGTCCCTATCTCCTTCGATACGCGTTCTCGCTCACTGGAAGGTATCACCTGAGTGAACGGAGTTCAACATGTTGAACTCCTGAAAGCGAGAATTGTTTCAGCGTAGGGCCATGTCGGGGCTTCGCGGCCCAGTTCGTCAGGAAGCGAGCGAGGGCTGCATCGGATTCTCGAGGAGGAGCTTGAGCTGACGCAGCTCGTCGACGATCCCCGAGCGCTGCACCGCGGAGGTCGCGGCGGTGAGGTACGAGCAGCCGATCGCCAGGGCCGGCGACGAGCTCGACCGTGGTGGGACCCGGACCGCGAGTCCGGAGATACCCGGGTGGACCTCGTTCTCATCCACCGCGTACCCGTCCTTGCGCACCCGTGCGAGCTTGTCGAGCAGGGCGGGGATGTTGCTCACGCTCTGCTCGGTGCGCTTCGGGAAGGCTCCGGGAGCACTGAAGCGCCGCACGATCTCGTCATCGGGCAGGTCGGCCAGCAGCGCGTTGCCGACCGCGGTGGGCGCTGCCGGGAACCGGTCGCCGATGTTGGCGGTCAACCGCAACGGCGAACGTCCCTCATGGCGGGCGAGGTAGACGACATCCGTTCCATCGAGCATGGCGATCTGGGCGACCTCCTGCGACAGGAGCGGCGCATCGGCGCAGAACCGGTAGAACTCCCGGACCTCGTTGAAGCCGCCCAGATACGCACCGCCGAATTCGACCGTCCGATGCCCGAGCGTGTACCCGGTGTCGAGCCGTCGGATCAGGCGAGCGTCCTCGAGGACGCTGCACAGGTTCGAGGTCGACGACTTGGCCGCACCGATCGACCGGGCGATGTCGCTCATGGCCACGGGTGTCCCGTCGGCGGCCGCGAGCACCTCGATGATGCGGATGGCCCGCGACAGGGCCGGGGCGGGGTCGCGAGGGTCTTGCGACCGGTCGTCGGACATCGATTCCTCCTGCGTCAGTAGAACTCCACGGTGTCGACGACATTCGTCATCGTGCGACCGTCGAGGAACAGTGTCGCATTGGCGGCGAAGAGGTCGGCGATCCGCTCCTCTTCCCGCGGGTCGAGCGCGGCCGTGTGAGGGCTGATCAGCACGTTCGGGAGCGACCACAGCTCGCTCTCTCGCGACAGTGGCTCCTGCGCGACCACGTCGAGGGCCGCATAGCCGAGCCGACCGATGCGCAACGCTTCGATGAGCGCCGGCTCGTCGATGACGGTTCCGCGACCGACGTTGACGAGCACGGTGCCCGGTTTGACGCGACGCAGCAGATCCGCCCCGAACAATCCCTCGGTCCGAGCCGTCCCGGGCAGGGCGAGCACGATGCCGTCGACCTCGCCGATCGTGTCTGCGAGCTCCCGTCGCCGGATCCGGCGCGCCAGGCCGGGAACGGGATGGCTCGTTCGATGCCCGAGCCCGAGGACCGTGACCCCGAGGCCGCCCAGGAGACTCACGACCTCCCGTCCGATACCGCCCAACCCCGCGACGAGGACCGTCGAACCGGCGAGGACGCCGAGTGGCCTGCGAACGGCGGGCCATTCGCGTGCCGCCTGGTCGCGCTGGAGCCCCGGGAGATCTTTCGTTCCCGCAAGGAGACCGAACAGGGCGAACTCGGCGAGGGGGCGGGCGTGGACGCCCGCCGAGGTGGTGAACACGACTCGCGACAGTTCGCCGTCATCGAGGCCTGCGGCGGCCACTTGCGATCCGCCGCCCGCGGCCATGGTGTGCACCCAGCGAAGGCGAGGATTTGCCGCGACGGCCCGCTTGAGCGCGCTGGGCGAGGTGTCGGCGATGCCGTAGTGCGCGTCGGCCGAGTCGAGCATCGTCTCGAAGCGAGTCTGCTCCGCCGGTGAGCGGGTGAATGCCGGGTCGCCGGCGAAGTCAGCGGGGAACCGCATCGGCGGGAGTAGGGAGTGGTCCACGAGGAGGTCGAGCCGGGGCTCGCGCTGCTGGAGCCGCTCGACGAGCTCAGCCGAGAGCGGAGCGGCGATGGCCACTCGAAGGCGACGTGGTCTTTCCATGTTCTCTGTTCCCCGATCACAGTTGTTCCACATACTGTACCGGGTTCTCTATACTGAACACATGTCAGTCCCCCAAACGTATCCGACGACCGTCGCCGTCGTCGGCCTGGGAAACATGGGAATGCCGATGGCTCGCCACCTCCTCGGCGCAGCTCGAGAGACGGGCGGCACGCTCATCGTGCATGCCCGCAACCGCGACAAGGTCTCCGCGCTGCTGCACGACGGAGCCGAATGGGCCGACGACCCGGCGGGCCTCGCAAGCGCTTCCGTGGTGCTCTCGGTGCTGCCCGACATCCCCCAGCTCGAGGCCATGCTCTGGGGCGACCACGGGATCATCCAGGCCGTCACGGCGCCGACCGTGCTCCTGATCGCGTCGACGTCGGCCCCCTCCCTCGTGAGAGAACTGGCCGCCCGCGCAGCATCGGAGTCGTCAGGGCTCGTGTCGGTCGTCGACTGCCCGGTCTCGGGCGGTGTGGAGGGCGCGCAGAACGCCGAGCTGGCGATCATGGTCGGCGGCGATGCGGCATCCGTGTCGTCGGCGATGCCCGTGCTCGAGCGTCTCGGCACTCCGGTGCACCTCGGACCCCTCGGCTCTGGACAGGTCGCGAAGGCGTGCAACCAGGCGATCGTCGCCGCCACGGTCTTGGCCCTCGGCGAGGCGGCGGTGCTGGCCGACCGCTCAGGACTCGACGTTCGTGCGCTGTTCGAACTCCTCGGCCGGGGTTATGCCTCGAGTCGCATTCTCGAGACCAGGGGCGATCGCATCGTCGATCGCGACTATCGGGTCGCCGGACCCGCCCGGTACATGGTGAAGGACCTCGGGTTCGCCCTCGACGAGGCCCGCCGCACCGACACGGTGCTGCCGCAGACCGAGGCGCTCCTCGCCGCGTTCACTGCGCTGGTCGATCGCGGTTACGGCGACGACGACATCGCGGTCACGCGAGCCTTCGTCGAGTCGCTTTCGGAGCGACCACTGGACTGAGGATGCTCCGCCAAGGCGGGTGTGCGGCCTCGATACGCCTTCGGCTTCGCGCTACTCGATCACCGGGCGAGCTGGTAGGTGCGGAGTCGCCCGCACATGCCGAATCGCCGATCACCGGGATTCGCGGATGCCTCGAAGACGCCCGCCGCGAGCAACGAGCTCCAGTCGCCGGCCGCAAGACCGTCCATCGATCGCCGGGTCTCGTCGGCTTGCGCGCCGACGACTCCGCGCCAGATGCCCTGCCACTCGCCGACGCGCGGCTGCACGATCCGAGCCGCTGCGGCGGCGAACGCCTCGAAGGGCGCGAAATCGCCCGCTTCTGCTGCGTCGCGAAGCTCGAGAAACCCCCGCACTGCGAGATCCCGGCGCCGGTCGGCATCCGCCTGGCGCTCGGCCTCCGTCAGCCGCTCGGGCAACTGCGCCGCCGAACGATACGTCTCGGCGTCGACGAGGTGCTCGGCCGGGAACGTCATCACAGCGTCGCCCGCCTCGGGCAATCCGGCGTTCTGCATGATCACGAGCACGCGCAGGTCGCCGTCGTTGATCGCACGATGCACCGTGCCGGGCGTAAACCACACGACGACGCCCGGCTCGAGCTGCGTCTCCTTCACTCCCGACCGATTGAGCGTCTGGAGCCGCCCACGACCGCCGACGACGACGTAGCATTCCGCCGACGCGAGGTGCATGTGCGGCGAGCCGCCACGAAGCCCGTCGATCGACTCCGAGTCGTAGACGTCGAGCCACGAGACCGCCGTGCCACCCGGGAACGTCGACGCGTCGCTCATGGCACCACCGACGGCGTGCTCTCGCGAACGACGACATGACCCTCGATCATGATGGTGCGCGGCTCATCGCCCCGCGGCCCCATCGCCATCGTCAACGCCTCGTCGGCCACCTGGTCCCACGGCAGGTGCACCGTGCTCAGCGACGGCGTGACATCCCGGAGGGCTTGGATGTCGTCGAATCCGGCCACCGCGATCGAGCGGCCGGCGTCGCGGAGAAAGGTCAGCACGCCGAGCGCCATCGCGTCGTTCACCGCGAAGATCGCCTCCACCGGGATGCCTCGTCGCAGCAGGTCGCCGGTCATCGCGTAGGCCGCGTCGCGGGTGAACTCGCCGATCAGGACACGGTCGGCTGGGAGCTGGATGCCCGACTCCGCGAGACCCTCGATGAATCCGGCCGTGCGATCGCGTTGCGTCAGGCCGTGCTTCATGCCCGAGATGACGGCGAAGTTGCGATATCCGAGGCCGGCCAGTGTCTTCGCCATGTCGTAACCGCCTTTGCGGTTCTCATAGGCGACCGTGTCGAACGGCAGGCCGGGCTGCGTGATGAGCACCACTCGCCCGCCCTCGGCTTCGTAACGCTGGAGAGCGTCGACGAGCTCTGGAATCGTCGCGTCATCCGTCGCCCGGCCGCCGGTGATCATGAGGATCTCGGGGCGGTGGCTGCGGGCGTTGTGCACCGCTTCGACGAGGTCGGCCGGGTCGGTGCCCGCCGAGGTGATGGTGACCGGGAGGCCGCGGCGCTGGGCCGCCGTGACGACGCCCGAGATGATCGGGTTGGCATAGTCCTCGGGAATCCCCTTGACCACCAGCGTCACGCCGCGGTTGCGACCGCGCGCCACCGCCTGCGCTGCGACGTTGGTCGTGTAGCCCAGGGTCTTCGCCGCCTCGAGCACCTTCGCCCGGTTGGCTTCGCGAACTCCGCGGTCGCTGCCGTTGAGTGCTCGCGACGCCGTGGCGGCAGAGACGCCGGCGAGTCGAGCAACGTCCGACAGGCGAGCGGCCCGGGTCGAAGTCGTCTCGCTCATCGTCGACATTTCCCCCTGATCTCTAGGGAAATCCTAACGGAAACGTTTTCCGCAGCGGGCTCGGGCCGGCACCATGCGGCGGCGGATTCCGATGTCATCCGAGCGGCGCACCCTGTGCGTGCCGCTCCCTGCCGGCGAAGCGGGTCAGGATCGCGGCCACCTCGTCGCCCATGCGCCGAAGCTCGGTGCCCATGGAGCCGGCGATGTGCGGCGTGAGGAAGACGTTCGGCAGGTCGTAGAGCGGCGATGACGCCGGCAGCGGCTCGGGCTCGCTCACATCGAGGATCGCCTTGATCCGCCGGCTGCGCAGTTCACGTTCCAGCGCGGCTTGGTCGACGATCTCGCCGCGGGCCGTGTTGATGAGCGTCGCGCCATCGGGGAGGAGCGCGAGCATCTCCTCGCTGATCATGCCGATCGTGTCGGGAAGCACCGGGGGGTGCAGGGTCACCACGTCGCTCGAGCGCATCAGCTGGGCGAGCGTCACCGATTCCACACCGAGTGCGTGCGCGTCTCGAGCGCCGAGGTAGGGGTCGTACACGAGCACGCGCAAGGTCGCGAAGGGTCGCAGCAACTCGATGAGCGCCCTGCCCGTTCGCGAAGCGCTGACGACGCCGACCGTGCGGATGTGGTTGCCGCTCGCCTCGAACTCCTCCTCGCGATCGATGTACGCACGCCGGTCGCGGTAGAGCTCCCGGGCGCGGAACGCGTCTTTGTTCGCGAGCAGCACCATCGCGAGCGCATACTCGGCGACCGGCGTCGCGTTGACTGCGCCGGTGTCGGATGCCTCGATGCCGCGCCCGCCGTCGGGGAACAGCCACTCGACCGCACCACCGGCATGGATCACGTGTCGCAGCCGAGGCGCCGCGTCGAGGGCGGCGGCCGTCAGCGGAGGCGTGTCCCAACCGGTGAGCAGCGCGTCGGCCCGCGCGAGGACCCGGCGCGAGACATCCGATTCGAACTCGGTGAGCACTCCGCCGACCCGCTCGGCAGGGACATCCGCCAGCCCCTCGAACGAGGAGCCGAAGAGACGTTCTGCGAGTCGGTTCGAGCCGACCGCGACGGCGTATTCGATCACCCTGCTCCTTCAATCCTGTGTGGGTGTGTCCGGGGCTTTCGCTGGGGGAACGAAAGCCCCGGAACACGTCTACTGCGACGCCAGGTAGGCGTCAGCCTGCTTGTTGAGTTCGTCTTGCACCTTGGTGAGCCCGGCCTGGTCGACCGCCTTCTTCAGACTGTCGAGGCCGGCTTCGACCTCGACGGCGCCGGCCCAGAGGGGGTTGCCGTACTCGGCGATCGCGGCGGTGATCTGCGAGTGCTCGCTCTCGATCTCGGAGAGGTCGGGGATGAAGGTCGCGAACGGGTCGAGCGTGAAGTTGTCGTACGACTTCGACCATTCGAACCATCCGCTCTCCGACTCGCTCATGCGAGAGAACTTGCGCTCGAGCGGGATGCGCCAGCTGAGCGCGAACCCGGGGAAGTTGTTGTACTCGCCGGTCGCCTCGTAGCCGTCGTCGCCGACCGCCTTCCAGTCGGTGCCCTCGACGCCGTACTGGAGGAGGTCGTGGTTCTCCTGGATCGAGACCCAGTCGAGCAGTTGCAGCGCGGCGTCGTTGTCGGCCCCCTTCGCGTTGACCACGACGACGTTGTCGGCTTGGAAGGTCTGGTTGGGCTTCGCGCCCTCACCGTCGCGGAACGGAAGCAATGTCACGAGGGTCGCGCCCGAGACGGCCTTCTCGAGCTGCGCCAGGTGCGAAGAGGTGTCGTTGCCATCGGTGATGCCCCACGTCGTCGCAGCGCCGCCGCCGTCGAACTGGGCACGGAGCGTGGCCGGGTCGGCGTTGAGGCGGTCGGCGTTGATGATGCCGTCCTGGTAGTACTTCCGAACGCGGTGCAGCGACTCCACGTAGGGCTCGTACTCCCAGAACGGGACGGCGTTCGCAGACCCGCTCGACGCAGCGTTCTTGCCCGGCACGAACAGCAGCGAGTCGCTCGAGAAGTACAGCGGGATGAGGTCGGGCGACTCCCAGCCCTCGGCGTAGAGATTGCCGGTGGGCGCGCCGAGCACGTCGAACACGGAGTTCCGGTTGATGTATCCGGGGATGCCCTCCTTCTGCACGACGTCGTACCAGAACTTCTCGAGCTGCTCGAAGGTCGTGATGCTGCCGCCGGCGTACTTCTCGACGAGGTCGCCGCGGGCGACGTGGTGGTGGATGCGGGCCGCGCTGTTGACAGCGGGGATGCCGTAGATCTCGCCGTCGGTCCATCGGTTGGCGTCGAAGGCGCTCTTGTCGATCGTGGCGGTCAGGTTCGGGTAGTCACCGCTGTTGATGGCACTGTCGAGCGGAACGAGCGCCTTCGACTCGATGAGCTGCGCGATGTTGAGCCAGCGGGCACTGAGCGCGGTCTCGAACTTCTCACCGGCAGTGAACTTCAGGAGCGACTGCGACCCGTAGTCCTTCCAGTTGATGAACTCGGGCTTGAATTCGAAGCCGAGGTCGGCCTTCAGCTTTTTGTTGACTGCGTCGCGGATCCGGTCCCATTGCGGGGGAACATCGCCGGGCAGCAGGAGGCCGTAGGCGCTGCGAGCGCCTCCGCCTCCTCCACCGGGGGTGCAGGCGGCGAGCGCGATGGCCGCGGCCGCCGCGCCGGCTCCGGCGAGGAAACCTCGACGTGACAGCCCGGCGCCGTTGGGGAGTGCCGTCATGGTGCGTTCCTTCCTAGAGGTGATCGAACGTGTGTTGCAGGGGTGGTGTTGGGGTCGGGCGGTGGTGCGGGGGTGG
>NZ_SDPN01000060.1 GCF_004134825.1 Agromyces albus | reverse complement strand
CTCGCGCTCGCGCTCCGCACCGCGATCGCCCGCGCGGTCGAAGCGGCCCCACCGGGGCGCGCGCTCGAGGTCTGCACGATCCCGTCGGCGCCGAGCGCCTACCGTGCGCGCGGGTACGCACCCGTCGAGGTGTTGCTCGCCCGGTGCGGCATCCGCTCGTCGAAGGTGCTCGCGCTCACCCGCGGCCGCGTCGACCAGGCGGGGCTCGGTGCCGAGGCGCGGCGAGCCAACTCCGCGGGGGGTCTCGTGGCCGTGCGGCGGCTCGTGGGTCGCCGCTTCCTGTTCGTCGACGACGTGCTCACGACGGGATCGACACTCGCCGAGGCGGCCCGTGCGATCATCGCGGCGGGCGGCTCCGCCGGGGCGTACGCGGTGCTCGCCGAGACCCCGCTGCGACATGGCGGGCATGCAGCGAAGTCACCGGAAACACTCCGTGACTTTGCCTGACATCGGGGCTACGGTGGCAGGACAGGCGTGGTCGATCCACCCTTCAGACCCGGGTGACACGCCGGTAGATGGAGGTCGTCATGGAACTGAACATCGTCGGACGAAACCTGGAAATCACTGATCGCTTCCGGGCATATGCCGCCGAGAAGTCCGAGAAAGTCACCCATCTCGCCGAACGAGCCATTTCGCTCAACGTGAAGCTCACGCGCCACAACGAGAAGAACGGCAACACCGGTCCTGACCGCATCGAGCTCACGCTCGTGGGCAAGGGTCCGGTCGTGCGAGCCGAGGCGGACGGCTCCGACAAGTACGCGGCGTTCGACGTCGCACTCGGAAGGTTGCTCGAGCGGGTCCGCAGATCGAAGGATCGCCGGAAGGTGCATCGCGGCCAGCGTCGCCCGACGTCGCTGCGCGAGGCGACCGACGTGGGCTTCGCCGGAGTCGGTGTCCAGGCTGCAGCGCCAGAGGTGCTCGAGCGGGTGCGCACCGGGAGCATTCCCGTGATCGCCGAGAACGAGACGCAGGCGATCGAAGAAGACGATGTGTATTCGCCCGTGGTCATCCGCAGGAAGGTGTTCGCCTCGACCCCGATGACCGTCGACGACGCGCTCTACTTCATGGAGCTCGTGGGTCATGACTTCTACCTGTTCGTCGACGCCGAAAGCGGGCGCCCGAGCGTGGTGTACCGCCGCAAGGGCTGGGACTACGGCCTCATCGGCCTCGACGACCGAAGCGATGACGAGACCGCGGAGTTACCTGCCGAACTGCAGCGCGCCAACGCCTGAGCGTTCGCTCCGCTCGAGCCCGTCGGAGGGCCGCCGACCCGGCGAACCACCGACGGGCTCACTCATGCCGACAGCCCGCTGCGTGCAAGCGCAGGCTCGGGCGACGCCCAGCCGACTGCCCGCTAGCATGGCTATGATGACCGTCTGAACGGCGGCATCGGGCGTGCCCGGGTGATCCACCCGACGAACCCGGCGCCCGACGACTACAGGAGAACATTCGTGGCTTCGATTCTGGAAAAGGTCCTCCGCGTCGGCGAGGGTCGCACACTCAAGCGGCTGGAGAACTACGCTGCAGCGATCAATGCGCTCGAAGACGACTTCCAGGCCCTCAGCGACGAGGAACTGAAGCATGAGACCGTCGAGCTGCGCGAACGCTATTCCAACGGCGAGTCGCTCGACGACCTGTTGCCCGAGGCCTTCGCCGCAGTGCGCGAGGCGAGCCGGCGCACCCTCGGCCTCCGGCACTTCGACGTGCAGCTCATGGGCGGCGCGGCGCTCCACCTCGGCAACATCGCCGAGATGAAGACCGGTGAGGGCAAGACCCTCGTCGCGACCACCGCCGCCTACCTGAACGCGCTCACGAGCCGCGGGGTGCACATCGTCACCGTCAACGACTTCCTCGCGAGCTACCAGTCCGAGCTCATGGGGCGCGTCTTCCGCGCCCTCGGCATGACGACCGGATGCATCGTGGCCGGCCAGACCCCCACCGTGCGCCGCGAGCAGTACGCCGCCGACATCACGTATGGCACGAACAACGAGTTCGGCTTCGACTACCTGCGCGACAACATGGCGTGGCAATCGTCCGACATGGTGCAGCGCGGACACTTCTTCGCGATCGTCGATGAGGTCGACTCGATCCTCATCGACGAGGCGCGCACGCCGCTCATCATCTCGGGGCCGGCATCCGGCGAGGCGAACCGCTGGTTCACGGAGTTCGCGAACCTCGCGAAGCGGCTCGTTTCCGGCGAGGACTACGAGGTCGACGAGAAGAAGCGCACCGTGGGTGTGCTCGAGTCCGGCATCGAGAAGGTCGAGGACTACCTCGGCATCGAGAACCTCTACGAGTCGGCGAACACCCCGCTCATCTCCTTCCTCAACAACTCGATCAAGGCGAAGGCGCTGTTCAAGCGCGACAAGGACTACGTCGTCATGAACGGCGAGGTGCTCATCGTCGATGAGCACACGGGCCGCATCCTCGTCGGCCGACGCTACAACGAGGGCATCCACCAGGCGATCGAGGCCAAGGAGGGCGTGCAGGTCAAGGCCGAGAACCAGACGCTCGCCACGGTCACGCTGCAGAACTACTTCCGCCTCTACTCGAAGCTCTCGGGCATGACCGGCACGGCCGAGACAGAGGCCGCCGAGTTCATGGCGACGTACAAGCTCGGCGTCGTGGCCATCCCCACGAACCGCCCGATGGTGCGCAAGGACCAGCCCGACCTCGTCTACAAGAACGAGGAGTCGAAGTTCGCGCAGGTCGTCGAGGACATCGTGGCCCGCCACCAGAAGGGCCAGCCCGTGCTCGTCGGAACGACGAGCGTCGAGAAGAGCGAGTACCTCTCGCGGCTGCTCGCGAAGAAGGGCGTGCGGCACGAGGTGCTGAACGCGAAGAACCACGCTCGCGAGGCGGCGATCGTCGCCCAGGCAGGTCGCCACGGCGCCGTGACGGTCGCCACCAACATGGCCGGTCGCGGTACCGACGTCATGCTCGGCGGCAACGCCGAGTTCCTCGCGGTGCAGCTCATGCACGAACGCGGACTGAGCCCGGTCGACACGCCGGAAGAGTACGAGGCCGCGTGGGACGCGGTCTTCGAGAAGGTCAAGGCCGACGTCGCCGTCGAGGCCGAGAAGGTGCTCGCAGCCGGCGGACTCTACGTGCTCGGCACCGAGCGCCACGAGTCGCGGCGCATCGACAACCAGTTGCGCGGCCGCTCCGGCCGACAGGGCGACCCGGGCGAGAGCCGCTTCTACCTCTCACTCACCGACGATCTCATGCGGCTCTTCAACGCCGGTGCGGCCGAGAGCCTGATGGCTCGAGGGGTTCCCGACGACGTCGCGATCGAGTCGAAGGTCGTCACGCGCGCCATCCGCTCGGCGCAGTCCCAGGTCGAGGCGCGCAACGCCGAGATCCGCAAGAACGTGCTGAAGTACGACGACGTGCTGAACCGCCAGCGCGAAGCGATCTACAGCGACCGCCGTCACATCCTCGAGGGCGACGACCTGCACGAGCGCACCCAGCGCTTCCTCGAAGACGTCATCGACGAGGTGCTCGACGTGCACACCGCCGAGGGCAACCCCGACGAGTGGGACTTCGATGCGCTCTGGACCGAGCTGAAGACCCTCTACCCGATCGGCATCACGATCGACGAGGTCGTGGCCGAGGCCGGTGAGAAGGGTCGCGTCAACCGGGACTTCGTTCGCCGCGAGATCCTCTCCGACGCGAAGCTCGCCTACCAGCGACGCGAGGAGCAGCTCGGCTCGCCCGCGATGCGCGAGCTCGAACGTCGTGTCGTGCTCTCGGTCATCGACCGGCGCTGGCGTGACCACCTCTACGAGATGGACTACCTGAAGGACGGCATCGGCCTGCGGGCGATGGCGCAGCGCGACCCGCTCGTCGAGTACCAGCGCGAGGGCTTCGCGATGTTCCAGCAGATGATGGGGTCGATCCGCGAGGAGACCGTCGGCTTCCTGTTCAACCTCGAGGTCGAGGTGGCACCCCAAGCGGGCGCCGGCGGTGCCAGGATCGAAGCCAAGGGCCTCGGCCGGCAAGGGGCACCAGACGACAAGCTCAGCTACTCCGCGCCGAGCGATGCGGGCGGCGTCGAGGTGCGCAACCAGCGCGGCCAGGTGCAGCAAGCGGCAACGCAGCGCGCGCGTCGCGCCGTGGCCGAGAGCCAGGCGCCAGAGGTCGAGCCGGCTCGCGGCGCGTTCGGCCAGCGCACGGGCGATGGCGGCGGCAGCGGACAAGCGCCGCAGAATCGTGCCGAGCGCCGCGCTCAGGAGCGCAAGGGGCGCTGACGCGCGGTACGGTGAGCTGCGTCGCCGAGCGACGCGGCTCGCGGGGCGTGAGCTGCGTCGCTGTGCGACTCAGGGCTCGGCTCAGAGCACGCTGATGACGCTTGCGCGCCAGCGCTGGTCGAAGCCCTCGAGGCGGATGGCCACCGCTCGGGACCTCGCGCGCTGGTGCACCATGACGACCGCTTCGACCACGCCGTCGGCGGGCTCGCACACGATGAGCCGGCCGAGTGAGAACGCGGGGCGCTGCGGCGCCTGACCCTTCACTCGGCGGGCGCGCGCGGCGAGCACGACGCGCTTCGAGAGGTTGCGATAGACGTCGTCGTTCACCCACCGCGCGAGCTGCTCGAGGTCGCGAGCGCCCGCGAGCGCCTCGATCACGCAATGCGTGAGATTCCGGAGCACCGGCTCGGGGTCGGGGAGCTCTTCGCGACGGGCCGGTTGGCGGCCGAAATACTCGTCTTCGTCGTCGAGGAATCTCGCGGCGGATCCTCGAACCACCACCGTTCGAGTGGCGGCGGCATGGCGTGCGATCATCGTTGCTCCAGCGGGGAGGGGGCATTCGGCAAAGGGAAAGAATCACCCCCGATCGGGGGGCGTTCGGAAATCCTTGACTGAACCGTATTGACGGCGCCGAGCACTGTCAAGGAAATTCGGCGCCTGTGGAAAACGAACCGGCGATCTTCGGTCGCGCGGTAGCGTCGCTGCATGCGCTGGGACCTGCTGTTCGACGATCTCGAGTCGCAGCTCGACCAGGAGCAACGCGACGAGGAACGCGCGCTCGCCATCGAAGAGGAGCGCTTGCGGCTCGGGCGGCTCACGCTGCGAGATCGGCTGTCGGCGATCGTGAGCGCCGACGGCGGCGACCGCTCAGACCACACGGCGAGCGTGCGTGTGGAACTGCAGGGCGGCCGCATCCTGGCACTGCGCCCGCTCGCATTCGGGCGCGACTGGATGAGTGCCGAACTCAAGGAGCCAGGGCGCGGCGGGGCACAGTGCATCGTTCCCCTCGGTGCGATCGCCGCGCTGCTGCCCACACGCGCGCAACTCGACCCGAGCCTCGAGCCGCTGCCCGAGTCGGCTGCGAGGCTCGCCGAACGCATCGGGCTCCCGTTCGTGCTGCGTGACCTGTGCCGGCGGCGCACGCACGTGCAGCTCACTACCGTCGACGGCGAATCGCACGGCACCATCGACCGCGTCGCGCGAGACCACATCGACCTCGCCCTTCACGACGCGGGCTCGCCCCGGAGGGAGCGCGAGGTGCAGGGCTACCGTGTCGTGCCGCTTGCGCGAGTGCTGCTCGTCGCCTTCCGCTGAGCGGGAACGTGCGTGCTCAGTCGTGCTCAGTCGACGGGGCGCACACGACCGGAGCGAGCGCCCGACAACTCGACGACGTTCGCGAACTCACCCTGGTTCCACAGCGAGTACCGACGCGTCTCCTCGTATTGCCCCTCGATCCACAGCTCGAGCTGCACGCGCTCGATGCGCCACGGACCCGAGGTGCCCACGCGGATCGCGGGCAATTCGCCCGAGCGGATCAGCTCGTCGACCGTCGCGACGTCGACCGCGAGGATCTCGGCCGCGTCGGCGATGGTGAGGAACCGGCCGATCTCGTCGCCCGAACCTGGAGAGGTCATGTCTCGATTATCGACCTGTCGCCGCAGGTGCGGAGCGAATGTGGATAACTTCTGGGCGTCCTCCCTGCTTCGGGTGACGATGGGTGCGGCGCGAGCGCGCCACGGTGAAGGGAGCAGGCCGATGGCACGTCGACAGGAACGCGGTGAACGGGGGTCCCTCCGCCTCGATCCGCGTCTCATCATCGGCATGGTGCTCATCGCCGGCTCCACGCTCGGCGTGTGGGCGCTCATCTCGGGGCTCGACGACGCGGCTGAGGTCTACGTCGCACGCGAGACCCTCACTCCTGGCACCCGGATCGACGCCGGCGACCTCGCCTCCGAATCGGTGCGACTCGGGGCGAGTGCCTCGCAGTACCTCGCGCCCGGCGACGTGCCCGAGGGCGGTCTCGTCGTGACCCGCACGGTGCAGGCAGGTGAGCTCGTGCCGGGCTCCGCCGTCGACCAGGCGGATCGCACCGGCCTGGCGACGATCGTCGTACCGAGCCGCGGGCCATTGCCCACCGAGCTGGCAGCAGGCTCGAGCGTCGACGTGTGGACGGCGCGGCAGCTCGAGCGCGGCGCCTTCGAGCCACCGGCGGTGCTCGTGTCGGGCGCCGAGATCGCGGGGCTCGTCGAGAGCGACGGCATGGTGGCAGATGAGGGCGTCTCGGTCGAGCTGCTCATTCCTCGTGAGAAGGTGGCGGCCCTCCTCCAGGCACTCGCCGCCGGCGACGCGATCGACCTCGTTCCGGCGCGCTCGAACGGGCGCTGAGATGGCACGGCTCGCCCTCGCGCTCGATGCGGCCACTGAAGACCGCCTGCTGGCCGACCTCGTCGAGCACGGCCACACCGTCGTCGCGCGCCTCGTGGGCTGGCGAGACCTCCTCGAGAGCCTCGACGTGCTCGCGCCCGAGGTCGTCATCGTCGGCGCCGGCCGCGGCACCCTGAGCGCCGAGCTGCTCGACGCATGCGACGAACGCGGCATCCGCCTCGTAGGGCTCGCATCCGGCGACGCCGAACGGGCGCACGCGGCGCAGCTCGGCTTGCACGAGGTGCTCGACCGCTCCGTTGCCTGGCCCGAGGTCGAGGTGCTCGTGAGCGGG
Source organism: Agromyces albus (assembly GCF_004134825.1). Taxonomy (GTDB): domain Bacteria; phylum Actinomycetota; class Actinomycetes; order Actinomycetales; family Microbacteriaceae; genus Agromyces; species Agromyces albus. The sequence continues at coordinate 11,053 of NZ_SDPN01000060.1, read as the reverse complement.
GGAGTGCCGGTGCCGTCGCGGATCGGCGAGACGAGTGCGCGCCCCTCGCGGCCGGCATCCGTCATCGCCGTCTGGGGACCCGCCGGCGCGCCCGGCCGAACGACCGTCGCCGTGAACCTCGCCGCGGAGATCGCGGCGGCGGGGCACACCGTCGCCCTCGTCGACGCCGATCCCTACGGCGGTGCGGTCGCGCCCTCGCTCGGATTGCTCGACGAGGCGCCGGGGTTCGCGTCCGCCTGCCGGCTCGCAGGGGCCGATGCGCTCGATCGCACCGAGCTCGAACGAATCGTGCAGCGGTACACGGCGCCGCGAGCGTCGTTCAACGTCTTCACCGGTCTCGTCGGGCCGAGCAGGTGGCCCGAACTCTCGCGTGAACGGGTGACGGCAGCGCTCGGCGCCATTCGAGCGTGGGTCGAGTACGTCGTCGTCGACACGGGATTCAGCCTCGAGCACGACGAGGAGCTCACGAGCGACCAGTTCGCGCCGAGGCGCAACGCGGCCACCTTCGCCACCCTCGCCGCCGCAGATCGAGTCGTCGCGGTGGGGCTCGCCGACCCCGTCGGACTGTCGCGGCTGTTGCGGGGCCACGGCGAGCTCATCGACCTCGTCGAACCCGAGCGGGTCGACGTCATCGTCAACCGGGTGCGCACGAGTGCGCTCGGTATCGACGCGCACAGCCAGGTGCGGCAGACGCTCCGCCGATTCGCCGGCCTCGGCGACGCGACGCTGCTCCCGCACGACGGCAAGGGTGCGGATGCAGCGATCCTCACCGCGCGCACCCTCCGTGATGCTGCTCCGCGCTCGCCGCTGCGCGCAGCGATCCGCGACTACGCGTTCGACGCGCTGCTCCCCGTCCCCGAGCCGGCACCGCGCCGGGGGTTCGCCTTCCCACCCGTCAGGCGGCCCGCCGCGGGCTGAGCAGGCGGTCGCCCGAGCACGACTACGCTGGATCTGTGTCGACCCTCAGTGACCTCGTTCTCGCCCAGGGCCGCAGCAGTCAGGCCGATGTCGATTGGCTGCACATGCTCGTCGGCGACCTGCAGCTGCTCGCCGACCTCGCCTTCGCCGACATCGTGCTGTGGGTGCCGTCCGGACCCGACGGGTTCGTGGCCGTCGCGCATGCGCGACCCTCGAGTGCGGCGACGTTGTTCTACCGTGACTTCGTCGGGCAGGAGATCAAGCCGCAGTGGCACGACCTCGCCACCCAGGCGTTCGGGAGCGCCAGGATCGTCGACTCGTCGGCGCCCGACTGGTACGAGGAGATGCCGACTCGAGTGCGGGCCGTGCCCGTCATGCGGCGGCTCACCTCGACCGGAACGAAGCTCGCCGATGAGCCGGTCGCCGTGATCACCCGGCACACGAACCTCGGGGCGACGCGCACGCCGAGCCGTCAGGAGCTCACGTTCAACGAGTGCGCCGAGGAGCTCTTCCAGATGATCGCGTCGGGCGACTTCCCCGACCTCGGCGCCCCGACCGGCCCGCGACGCGGTGCGCCGCGAGCGTCCGACGGGCTCATCCGCCTCGATGTCGACGGCACCACGACCTTCGCGAGCCCGAACGCACTGTCTGCGTTCAACCGCATGGGCTTCGACGACGAGCTCGAGGGCGAGTCGCTCGCCGAGGTCAGCACGAAGATCCTGAGCGGCAAGCTCGTCATCGACGAGTCGCTGCCGCTCGTCGTCACGGGCCGTGCACCCTGGCGCACCGATGTGGAGTCCCGCGGCGTCACCGTCTCGTTGCGGGCGATCCCCATCCGGCACAGGGGTGAGCGCATCGGCGCCATCGTCCTGAGCCGCGACGTCACCGAGCTGCGTCACCAGGAGCAGGAGCTCATCACGAAGGACGCGACGATCCGGGAGATCCACCACCGCGTCAAGAACAACCTGCAGACGGTCGCCTCGCTTCTGCGCATCCAGGCACGCCGCACCCACTCGGATGAGGCTCGCGAAGCCCTCACCCAGGCGATGCGGCGAGTCGGAGCGATCGCAGTGGTGCACGACACCCTCTCCGAGGGGCTCACCCAGAACGTCGACTTCGACGCGGTCTTCGACCGGGCGCTCCTCCTCGTCGCCGAGGTCGCCTCGGCGCACAACACGACAGCCCACCCGAAGCGTTCAGGCTCGTTCGGCGTCCTGCCGAGCGAGTACGCCACTCCGCTCGCGCTCGCGCTCACGGAGCTCGTCACCAACGCGGTCGAGCACGGCCTGGCCGGGCAGGAGGGCGATGTCGAGATCACCGCCGACCGTTCGCCGACGACGCTCACCGTGCAGGTGCGCGACACCGGCTCGGGCCTGCCCGAGGGCAAGGTCGGCGAGGGGCTCGGCACTCAGATCGTGCGCACGCTCATCCAGGGCGAGCTCGGCGGCACGATCGACTGGCACACGGTCGTCGGACGCGGCACCGAGGTGACGATCGACGTGCCGCTGCGGTGGATCACGCCGGCGTAGCCGATGCCGCGATCGGGCCTCAGGAGGCCCTGCGGGCGCGAGCGGCGCGGCGCTTGAGCGCGCGACGCTCGTCTTCGCTCAGGCCACCCCACACGCCGGAGTCCTGACCGGTCTCGAGTGCGTATTGCAGGCAGATCTCCGTGACCGTGCACCGCGCGCAGACAGCCTTCGCCTTCTCGATCTGGTCGACTGCGGGACCAGTGTTGCCGACCGGAAAGAAGAGTTCCGGGTCGGCCGTCAGGCAGGCGGCTTTGTCGCGCCAATCCATGGAGATGCTCCTTGCGTACTTCGATTGCAGACTGCGCATGCGTGCGCTGCCGGGGCTCCGGCTGTTCTGCAGGGGGGAAAGGCCGAATCACGGGAAGTAGGATCAGGACTGATCAGCTCACGTCCCTGTGAGCATCAACTCGGCCTCATAAATGGTCGCATAGCGGAGAGATCGAATCAATAGCCGTGTATGGGATAACGCTGTGAATCAACGTGCTGACGGGCATCATGACGACGGGCAGGACGCCGCCGCCGCGGCATCCGGAGCAGCACCTGAACGCGGGGCACGTGCCGACGGCGGTGTGCGCGCGGCCCTGGTCGTCGTGAGCACGCTGCTGCTGCTCGAGGCGGCGGCACTCGTGGCCGTCGTCGTGTGGCTGCTCGTCGATCTCGTCGTCGCGGAGCCGTCATCGTACGCGACGGCGATCGCGCTGCTCGTGATCGTCGTGATCGGTGCGATCTGGGTCGGTGCGGTCGCCGTCGCCTCACTCCGGCGCGCACCGTGGTCGCGCGCATCCGCCATCGTCTGGCAGATCCTGCAGCTCTCGATCGCCGTGGGCGCGTTCCAGGGCCTCTTCGCACGACCTGACATCGGATGGCCGCTGCTCGTGCCCGCCATCACCGTCATCGGGTTGCTGTTGTGGACGCCCGTACGCCTCGCGTACACGCGCCCCGAGGAACTGCCCGCTTCGTGAGGCTCAGGCGTCGAGGCCGAGCTCGCGGCGCAACCGCGCGACGTGCCCCGTGGCCTTGACGTTGTAGAGGGCTCGCTCGATGCGGCCGTCTTCGCCGATGACGAAGGTCGAGCGGATGGACCCGATCACGATCTTGCCGTAGAGCGCCTTCTGGCCCCAGACGCCGTACCTCTGCTGCACGGCGAGCTCCTTGTCGGAGAGCACCGTGAAGTTCAGCCGGTCGCGCTCGGCGAAGCGCTTGAGCTTCGGGACGTCGTCTTTCGAGACGCCGAGCACCCGGATTCCGGCACTCGAGAACGAGTTCAGACTGTCGCGGAAGTCGCACGCCTCGGTGGTGCAGCCGGGGGTCATCGCCTCGGGATAGAAGTAGAGCACCACCTTCGAGCCGCGCAGCGACGAGAGCGTCACCGGCCGGCCGTCCTGGTCGTCGAGCGTGAAATCGGGCGCGAGGTCCCCGGTGGTCAGTCGAGCATCGGTCATCCGTCCATGCTAGGCACGGCCGCCTGACAGTCGGCTCCGGATGACACTGCCGGTCGTTCTCGGCGGCTCAGGCCGCGGCGAACGTGCCGAGCAGGCGCTGCAGCGAGTCGAGGCGGGCCCGCCCGGTCTCGCCGAGCTCACCGGCTTCGACGGCCTCGTTCATGGCGCAGTCGGGGGCGTCAGGGAGATGCGTGCAGCCTCGCGGGCATTGCTCGGCGATGCGAGCGAGGTCGGTGAAGGCGCCGAGGATGTTCTCGGGATTCACGTGGCCGAGCCCGAACGATCGCACGCCGGGGGTGTCGATCACCCAGCCCGACCCGTGGTCGGTGACGACACGGAACGAGATCGTCGACGACGAGGTGTGCCGGCCTCGGCCGGTCACCTCGTTGACCCGGCCGATGGCGCGTTCGGCGCTCGGCACGAGGGCGTTCACGAGGGTCGACTTGCCCACGCCCGAGTGGCCCACGAAGACCGTGCGATGGCCGATGAGCGCTTCGGTGATCTCGTCGAGCGGCATTCGCTCGGTGCTGCTGAGGAACACCGGCAGATCGAGGCCGGCGAAGTTCTCGAGGAAGACGGCGGGGTCGGCGAGGTCGGTCTTCGTGATGCAGAGGAGGGGCTGGATGCCGGCGTCGAACGCGGCGACGAGGTAGCGGTCGACGAGCCTGATGCGCGGCTCGGGATTCGCGGCGGCCACGACGATGAGCATCTGGTCGGCGTTCGCGACGATGACGCGCTCTACCTCGTCGGTGTCGTCGGCGCTGCGGCGGAGGAGCGTCGATCGCTCGCCGATGCGCACGATCCGGGCGAGGGTGCCGGCTTCGCCCGTGGTGTCGCCGACGAGATCAACATGGTCGCCCGTGACCACCGACTTGCGACGCAGTTCGCTCGCCCGGGCGGCCGTGATCTCGCGCTCGTCGGGCTCATCCTCGTTCAGCAGCACCGCGTACCGACCGCGATCGACACCGAGCACCGATCCCGTGATCGCGTCGGCATGCTCGGGACGGATCTTGCTGCGCGGCCGGCTCCCGCGCCGGCTCGGTCGCACCCGGATGTCGGACTCGTCGTACTCGGGCTCGTCCTCCTCGTCGTCGTCGGAGCTCCACCAGCTCATTTGAGCATCCGCTCCCAGAGCTCCGTGAACTGGGGGAGGGTCTTGCCCGTGGAGGCGATGTCGTCGACGACGACACCCGGCACCGCGAGGCCGATGATCGCCCCGCTCGTGGCCATGCGGTGATCGGCGTACGCCCGCCACGGCCCTGCATGGAGCGGTGCCGGCTCGATGCGCAACCCGTCGTCGAGCTCGGTGACCCGGCCGCCGAGGCCGTTCAGCTCGGCTGCGAGCGCGGCGAGGCGGTCGGTCTCGTGATGGCGGATGTGGCCGATGCCGGTGATCGTGCTCGGCTCGTCGGCGAGTGCCGCGAGGGCGGCGAGGTTCGGTGCGAGCTCCCCGGCCTCACTGAGATCGAGCTCGACCCCACGGATGCCGCGGCCGCCGTCTGCCGTGCGCTCGGGCGCGTGCACCGTGACCCGGCCGGGCTCCCGCTCGACACGTGCGCCGAATCGAGGCAGGAGGTCGACGAGTTGCGCGCCGACCTGGGTGGTCTCGGACGGCCAGCCCGTGATCGTGACGGAACCACCGGCGACGAGCGCAGCGACGAGGAACGGCGCGGCGTTCGAGAGATCGGGTTCGATGTCGACGTCGACGGCCGCGATCGGGCCGGGCGCGACGACCCAGCGACCGGTCTCGGGGCTCGACACCTCGACGCCGCGGACGCGCAGCGTCTCGATGGTCATCTCGATGTGCGGCAGGCTCGGCAGGCGCTCGCCCGTGTGCCGCAGGTCGAGTCCCTGCTCGAACCTAGCCCCCGAGAGCAGCAGGCCCGACACGAACTGGCTCGACGCCGAGGCGTCGATCTCGAGCGCGCCGCCCTCGATGCGGCCGGTGCCGTGCACGGTGAACGGCAGGGTGCCTCGACGGTCATCGTCGAGATCGACGCCGAGCGCGCGAAGGGCCTGGATCGAGGCGTCCATCGGACGCCGCCTCGCGCCCTCGTCGCCGTCGAAGGTCGTCGGCCCGAGCGCGAGTGCCGCCACGGGGGGCATGAACCGCATGACGGTGCCGGCGAGCCCGCAGTCGATCGTCGTCGAGCCGAGGAGCTCTTCGGCGGGGATGACCCGGAGGTCGTCGCCGAACCCGCCGGCTCCGGGCTGACGCTCGAACCCGGTGCCGAGCGACCGCAGCGCCTCGATCATGAGTTCGCTGTCGCGGGACCAGAGCGGGGCACGCAGCACCGACGGCCCGTCGGCGAGCGCGGCGAGCACGAGCTCGCGATTCGTGAGCGACTTCGACCCGGGAAGGTCGAGCACGGCGGAGACCGGGCGCACGGCGACCGGCGCCCGCCACCCGTCATCCGTCTCGGTCTGCCTCGCTTCGCCGTACGGATCGAACTCGGGTGCGGAATACCTCGAAATCTGCATCGGTTATCAACAGTAGCGTCAGCTGACGCGGGAAGGAGATGGTGCGCGTGTCGCCTGCTGTACTCGAACGCCCGACGATCGCCCTGTTCGACGATCTAGGATTGCCGGTGATGACTGCCGACGAGACCGATCCCACACCGACTGACGAGACCCGGCCGCTCGGCGAGCTCTTCGAAGAGCAGGCACTGCCGTTCATCGATCAGCTCTACGCCGCGGCGCTGCGCATGACGAAGAACCCCGCCGACGCGCAGGACCTCGTGCAGGAGACCTTCGTGAAGGCGTTCGCCGCGTTCGCGCAGTTCCGGCAGGGCACGAACCTGAAGGCGTGGCTGTACCGCATCCTCACCAACACCTTCATCAACAGCTACCGCAAGAAGCAGCGCGAGCCCTACCAGGGCACGATCGACGAGCTCGAGGACTGGCAGCTCGGAGGCGCCGAGTCGACGACGGCGCGGGCCAGCCGTTCGGCCGAGGCCGAGGCGATCGACCACCTGCCCGACAGCGCCGTGAAAGACGCCCTCCAGGCGCTTCCCGAGGACTTCCGGCTCGCCGTGTACTTCGCCGACGTCGAGGGCTTCTCCTACCAGGAGATCGCCGACATGATGAACACACCCATCGGGACCGTGATGAGCCGCCTGCACCGTGGCCGCCGGCTGCTTCGCGAGTCCCTCGCCGACTACGCCCGCGAACAGGGATTCGCGGCCGACCAGCCGGCGCCTCAACCCACCAGGAGCAAACGATGACCGACTGCGGTTGCGAGAAGGCGAGAGCCGAACTCGAGGAGTACCTGCACCACGAACTGCGCCGCGAGGATGCCGCCGACATTCGTGAGCACGTGGAGAACTGCCTCGATTGCCGGGCAGAGCTTCGCGTCGGCGTCGCGATCACCGAAGTGGTGCAGCGGGCGTGCCGCGAGAGCGCGCCTGAAGAGCTGCGCACCATCGTGCTGACCCGCATCCGCGACATCCAGTCGGGTCACGGCGTCCTCGTCGACTGACGAACCGCGTTCACGCAGGCCTCGACGAACGACGAAGGCGAGCGGATGCCGCGTGGCATCCGCTCGCCTTCGTTCGTCGTCTCGGGACTACAGGGTCGTTGCGCGGCGCACGAGCTCGGCCTGCTCGATCGCGTGGCGCTTGGCGGATCCCGTGGCGGGTGACGCGGCGGCGGTGCGGGCGACCACCGAGACCGGACGCGCGCCGAGCTTGTTCGTCTCGATCACGAAGTACGGCCACGCGCCCTGGTTCTCGGGCTCGTCTTGCGCCCACATGAGCTCGGCGTTCGGGTAGGCGTTGGCGACGGCCTTCAGCTCGGCCGCGGGAAGCGGGTAGAGCTGCTCGAGGCGTACGACGGCGATCTCGGGGTTCGGCTTCTTCTCGAGCTCGGCCACGATGTCGTAGTAGATCTTGCCCGAGAGGAACACGACGCGCTTGACGGCGGCCTTGTCGGTGATGCGGGCGTCGTCGATCACGGGCTCGAACCGGCCGCTCGTGAAGTCGGCGACCTCGCTCGTGGCACCGCGGAGGCGGAGCATGGCCTTCGGCGTGAAGACCACGAGCGGACGCCGCGGACGCTGGTAGGCCTGGCGGCGCAACAGGTGGAAGTACGACGCGGGCGTCGAGGGCCGCGCGACGGTCATGTTGTTCTCGGCGCAGAGCTGGAGGTACCGCTCGATGCGGGCGCTCGAATGGTCGGGACCCTGGCCCTCGTAGCCGTGGGGGAGCAGGAGCACGACGCTCGAGCGCTGGCCCCACTTCTGCTCGGCCGAGGAGATGAACTCGTCGATGATGGTCTGCGCGCCGTTGGCGAAGTCGCCGAACTGCGCCTCCCAGAGCACGAGCGCATCGGCGCGTTCGACCGAGTAGCCGTATTCGAAGCCCATCGCGGCGTACTCGCTGAGCAGCGAGTCGTAGATCCAGAACTTGGCCTGGTTGTCGGAGAGATTCTGCAGCGGCAGCCATTCCTGCCCGTTCACGCGGTCGTGGAGCACCGCGTGACGCTGCACGAACGTGCCGCGCCGCGCGTCTTGGCCGGCGAAGCGCACCGGCGTGCCTTCGAGCAGGAGCGAGCCGAGTGCAAGGAGCTCGCCGAAGCTCCAGTCGATGTTGCCGTTGCGGCTCATGTCCAGTCGCTTCGTGAGCAGCTGCTGGATCTTCGGGTGCACCGTGAAGCCCGCGGGCTTGTTGTTGAACGCGTCGCCGACGGCGTACACGACATCGGTGGAGACGCCCGTGGTCTCGAGCTCGCCCGTGGGCGGGGCCTCGGGCTCGTGGCGGGAGTCGGTCGCGCCGACGATCGGGATGGAACCCGTCTGGGCGGCGTGCGTCTCGGCGAAGGCACGTTCGAGGCGGTCCTGGAAGTCGCGGTGCGCCTCCTCGTACTCCTCCTCGGTGATGTCGCCGCGGCCGACGAGCGCCTCGGTGTAGAGCTTTCGCACCGAGCGCTTCGCCTCGATCAGGTTGTACATGAGCGGCTGCGTCATCGAGGGGTCGTCGCCCTCGTTGTGGCCGCGACGGCGGAAGCAGACGAGGTCGACGACGACGTCGCGCTTGAACTCCTGGCGGTAGCGGAACGCGAGCTCGGCGACGCGGACGACGGACTCGGGATCGTCGCCGTTCACGTGGAAGATCGGCGCCTGGATGGTCTTCGCGACGTCGGTCGAGTAGATCGACGAGCGAGCGTCGCCCGGCACGGTGGTGAAGCCCACCTGGTTGTTCACGACGACGTGGATCGTGCCGCCGGTGCGATAGCCCCGCAGCTGCGACATCTGCATCGTCTCGAACACCACGCCCTGCGCGGCCATCGCGGCGTCGCCGTGGATGAGGATCGGCAGGGTGGAGAAGGTGCCGATGGGCTTTCTGTCTTGCTTCGCGCGCACGATTCCCTCGAGCACACCGTCGACGGCTTCGAGGTGCGAGGGGTTCGCGGCGAGTGAGACCGGAATCTGGTGGCCGTCGTCGGCCGTGAAGGTGCCCGACGTGCCGAGGTGGTACTTCACGTCACCCGAGCCCGAGAACGACTTCTGCTCCTGCGTGCCTTCGAACTCGCGGAACACCTGGCCGTAGGTCTTGCCGGCGATGTTCGTGAGCACGTTCAGGCGACCGCGGTGGGCCATGCCGATGGCGACCTCGTCGAGGCCCTCCTTTGCAGCGCCCTGCAGGATCTCGTCGAGGAGCGGGATGACGGACTCGCCGCCCTCGAGGCTGAACCGCTTCTGGCCGACGTACTTCGTCTGCAGGAAGGTCTCGAACGCCTCTGCCTCGTTGAGCTTGCCCAGGATGCGCATCTGCTCATCGTGGGTGGGCTTCTCGTAGCTGCGCTCGACCTCGCCCTGGATCCACTTGCGCTGCACCGGGTCTTGGATGTGCATGTACTCGATGCCGATCGTGCGGCAGTAGGAGTCGCGGAGCACGCCGAGGATGTCGCGCAGGAGCGCCGTGCGCTTCTCGCCGAATCCGCCCGTGACGAATTCGCGGTCGAGGTCCCAGAAGGTGAGCCCGTGGCTCGCGATGTCGAGGTCGGGGTGAGAGCGCTGCACGTACTCGAGCGGGTCGGTGTCGGCCATGAGGTGGCCGCGCACGCGGAAGGAGTTGATGAGCTCCTGCACGCGAGCCGTCTTGTCGATCGCGCTCGCGATGTCGACCGAGATGTCGGGCGCCCAGCGGATCGGCTCGTAGGGGAGGCGGAGCGCGGCGAAGATGTTCTCGTAGAAGCCGCGCTGCCCGATGAGGAGCTCGTGCACCTTCTTCAGGAATTCGCCCGAGCCCGCGCCCTGGATGACGCGGTGGTCGTACGTGGACGTGAGGGTGATCGTCTTGCCGATCGCGAGGTTCGCGAGGGTCTTCTCGGACGAGCCCTGGAACTCGGCCGGGTACTCGAGCGCGCCGGCCCCGATGATGCAGCCCTGGCCCTTCATGAGGCGCGGCACCGAGTGCACGGTGCCGATGCCGCCGGGGTTCGTGAGCGAGATCGTGCCGCCCGAGAAGTCGTCGGCCTTCAGCTTGTTCTGGCGTGCGCGCTGCACGAGGTCTTCGTAGGCGGCGAGGTACTCGTTGAACGACATCGTCTCGGCGCGCTTGACGGCGGGCACGAGCAGGGCCCTGCTGCCGTCGGGCTTCGGGAGGTCGATCGCGATGCCGAGGCCGATGTGGGCGGGCTTGACGACGCTCGGCTTCCCGTCGGGCTCGGCGTAGTAGACGTTCTGGGTCGGGAATTCCTTCAGCGCCTGGATGATCGCCCAGCCGATGAGGTGGGTGAACGAGACCTTGCCGCCGCGCGAGCGACGGAGGTGGTTGTTGATCACGATGCGGTTGTCGATCATGAGCTTCGCCGGGATGGTGCGCACGCTCGTGGCGGTGGGCACCGAGAGGCTCTGGTCCATGTTCGCCGCGAGGGTCTTCGGCAGGCCCTTCAGGGGGACGATCTCGTCTTCGCGCTCCGACTCGACGACGGGCTGCGGGCTCGTGATGGGCACGTCTGCCGGCACCGGCTGCGTGCGGGGGGCGACCGACGTGGTGCGCGCCTCGGGGGTTTGCGTGATGACGGGTATGGCGGCGGTGATCGGTGCGGGCTCGGCCGGCGCAGGAGCCCCTGCAGCGGGTGCAGGCTCTGCGGGTGCCGGAGCGGCCGGCGCGGCGGGCGTCTGTGGTGGTGCAGCCGGCGCGGGTGCCGGCGCGGCGGCTG
>NZ_SDPN01000006.1 GCF_004134825.1 Agromyces albus | reverse complement strand
CGGCGAGGGCACCCTCGACGCGTTCGCGGCGGCGGTGCCGGGGGCGCGGCGGATGCCGGTCACGGTGCGCGGCCCCGTCTCCGAACCGGTCGCGTCGCACTGGCTGCTGTTGCCCGGCGACCGGCCGGCCGCCGTCGTCGAGCTCGCCGCGACCTCGGGCATCACGCTGCTCGATCCGCTCTCGCCCCTCGACGCGCACACCGCCGGATTCGGCGAGGCGATTGCGGCGGCGCTCGACCACGGCGTCGACCGCCTCCTGCTCGCGCTCGGCGGCAGCGCCTCGACCGACGGCGGGGTCGGCGCGCTCGCCGTGCTCGGCGGGCGATTCCTCGATGCGTCGGGCCGGCCGATCAAGCTCGGCAATCGGGGGCTGGGCACGCTCGCGCGCGTCGACCTCTCAGGCCTGCGACCGCTGCCGCCAGGCGGCGCGGTCATCCTCGGCGACGTCACGAACCCCTTGCTCGGCCCGCTCGGCGCAGCCGCGGTCTTCGGGCCGCAGAAGGGAGCGGATGCCGCAGGCGTCGAGGTGCTCGAGTCGAACCTCGCGCGGCTCGCACGGCTCCTGCCTGCGAATCCCCAGGCACCCGGCTCGGGCGCGGCCGGCGGTGCCGGCTTCGGCCTGCTCGCGTGGGGCGCCGAGATGGGCGGCGGCGCGGCCCTCGTCGCGCACACGGTCGGCCTCGCCGACGTGCTGCAGGGAGCCGACCTCGTGATCACGGGGGAGGGGCGCTTCGACGGGCAGTCCGAGGCGGGCAAGGCGCCGACGGTGGTGGCTGCCCTCGCGGGCGACGCGGGCGTGCCGACGGCGCTCGTCGCCGGGGCGATCACGGCCGAGCCGCGCGGGTTCGCGGCATCCGTCGCCCTCACCGACCTCGCCGGCGGCAGCGATGCCGCGATGGCTGAGACGTTGCACTGGCTCGAGGCGGCGGGCGCCGAACTCGCCCGTCTGCGTGGCTGACCGCAAGTTTCGGGCCTAGAATTCGAAACATGGAATCGGATGTCGCGGGGGAGCGGGTCACCCTCGCAAGCGTGGCCGAGGAGGCGGGCGTCTCGCTGTCCACCATCTCGAAGGTTCTGAACGGCCGGGCGGATGTCTCGCCACCCACGCGCGCCCGCGTCGAGCAGCTTCTCGCCGAGCGCGGCTACCGGCGGCGCGGCGGGCGCTCCGAGTCGCGGGCCGAGCTCATCGAGCTCGTGTTCCACGAACTCGACCCGATCTGGTCGATGGAGCTCATCGGCGGCGTCGAGCAGGTCGCCAAGGAGCACGGGCTCAGCGTCGTGCTCACGGTGAGCGGCAGCCGGCATGCGCCCGATCCCGACTGGATCGAGGGGGTCATGCGACGCCGGCCCGTCGGCGTCATCCTCGTCTTCTCCGAGTTGGCGCCCGAATACCGGGAGCGGCTGCACTCGCGGGCCATCTCGTTCGTCATCGTCGACCCGGCCGGCGACCCCTCGCCTGACGCGCCCTCGGTCGGTTCGGCGAACTGGTCGGGCGGCCTCGCGGCCACCCGGCACCTCATCGAGCTCGGCCACACGCGCATCGCCGCGATCACGGGCCCCGAAGACATGATGTGTTCGCTCGCCCGGGTCGACGGCTACCGCTCGGCGATGAACTCCGCTGGGCTCGCCATCGACCCCGACTGGATCCGCTTCGGGGACTTCCACGTCAGCGGCGGCCGCGAACGAGCCCGCGAGCTGCTCGGCCGACCCGACCGGCCGACCGCGATCTTCGCCGGCAGCGACATGCAGGCGCTCGGGGTCATGGAAGCGGCCCGCGAGCGCGGCATCCGCGTGCCCGAAGAGCTCTCGATCGTCGGCTACGACGACATCCCGCTCGCTCGCTGGCTGACCCCTCGGCTCACGACCGTGCACCAGCCCCTCCGCCGCATGGGCGAGGAGGCGGCGAGGCTCGCGATCCGGCTCGCCGACGAGCGCGACGAGCCCGCCGCGACGGGTGCCGGGTCGGGCGAGCGTGGATCGGCACCCACGCCGCGCATGGACCTCGCCACGAGCCTCGTCGTGCGCGAGAGCACGGCACCGCCGACCGCCGCGAGTTGAGGCTCCGCAGGCCGGGAGGGACCCACCCCGGCCTGCGGCATCCGTCATCCGACGACGGCCCACACGGGATGCAGCGCCCGGGTGTGGTCGACCACCCGCACCGGCCCGACGAGCTCGACGCTCGACCGCAGCGGCAGGTCGGCGCTCGATCGCCCGAAGCCCAGCACGAGTGCCCCAGGCTCGACGATGCGGCGGCCGTCGCGCCCCGTGAATGCGGCGAGGTCGGCCGGCATCTCGACGCTCAGGCGCACGGATGCTCCGGGCTCGAGCTCGACGCGGCGGAATCCGACCAGCCGTTGCACCGGTCGCACGACGGATGCCACGGGGTCGTGCAGGTACAGTTGCACCACCTCGGCGCCCGCCCGGTCGCCGGTGTTCTCCACCGTGAGCGACAGCAGGACTGCGCCCTCGGTCGTCACCTGGGGCGCCTCCACCTGCAGGTCGCTCCACGCGAACGACGTGTAGCCGAGTCCGTGGCCGAAGGGATATCGAGCGGTCGGGTCGATATTCGAAACGCTGCTGCGCCGGGCGAGCGTCGAGGCCAGGTAGGTCGACGGCTGCGCTCCCGGCGTCGACGGCACGCTGACGGGCAGGCGTCCGCTCGGGTTCACGCGTCCCCCGAGGATGGCCGCGAGTGCGCGGGTGCCCTCTTCGCCCGGGAAGAACGCCTGCAGGATTCCGGCGGCGCGGTCGGGTGCCGTGCCGAGCACGTACGGGCGACCTGCGAGCAGGGTGAGCACCGTCGGGGTTCCGGCGTCGAGCACGGCCTCGAGCAGCGCCGCCTGCGCGCCGGGCAGGTCGAGGGTCTCGGCGTCGCAGCCCTCACCGCTCGTGCCCCGGCCGAACAGGCCCGCGCGGTCGCCGAGCGCGAGCACCACCACATCGGCGGTTGCCGCGAGCGCGACCGCGTGCGCGATGCCGTCGGTTTCGCCGCCGTCGATCGAGGTGCCCGATGCCGAGCGGATCTCGGCGGAGGGGAACTCGGTGCGCAGGGCCTCGATGAGGGTCGGAAGCTCGATGCCCAACCCGCTCTCCGGGTGGTGCACGCCGACGTGCGTCGGGAAGGCGTAGCACCCGAGCACGGCGAGCGGGTCGTCGGCGGTCGGGCCGATCACCGCGATACGGGCGGGTTCGGCGAGGGGCAGCGTGCCGTCGTTGTGGAGCAGCACGATCGCCTGCTCGGCGATGCGGCGCGCGAGGGCGCGATTCTCCACGGGGTCGAGATCGACGGTGCCCTTCGCGGCCGACGACGCGGCCGGTGCGGCCGGGTCGTCGAGCAGCCCCGCTTCGATCTTCTGCACGAGCACCCGGCGGAGGGCCAGATCGATGACGTCCTCGTCGATTCGGCCGTCGACGACCGCCCGCACGAGCGGCTCGCCGAACGCGTGCACCGTGGGCAGTTCCACGTCGATGCCCGCCTCGAGCGCCGCAGCGGCGGCATCGCCCAGGTCGCCGGCCGTGCCGTGCAGGGTCTCGAGGAAGGCCACCGAGAAGTAGTCGGCGACGACGGTGCCCTCGAAGCCCCAGGTCTCGCGCAGCAGGCCCGTGAGCAGGTCGTGGTCGGCGGCGGTGGGCACGCCGTCGAGATCGGTGTACGCGTTCATCACCGAACGCGGCTTGGCATCTCGCACCACCATCTCGAACGGCGCCAGCAGCACGTCGGCGAGCTCCCTGGCGCCGACCGACACCGGCGCCAGGTTGCGGCCCGCTCGCGATGCCGAGTACCCGACAAAGTGCTTGAGGGTCGCGATGATGCCGGATGCCTCGAGCCCCCGCACGTACGCCGTGCCGAGGGTGCCGACGAGGTACGGATCTTCGCCCATGGTCTCTTCGACGCGGCCCCACCGGGCGTCGCGCACGACGTCGAGCACCGGGGCGAGTCCCTGATGGACGCCGACCGAGCGCATGTCGGCGCCGATGCGGCGCGCCATCTGCTCGATGAGCTCGGGGTCGAACGTCGCGCCCCACGACAGCGGCACCGGGTAGGCGGTCGCGCCGTAGGCGGCGAAGCCCGCCAGGCACTCCTCGTGCACGAGCGCCGGAATGCCGAACCTGCTCGACGCGACGATGCGCTCCTGCAGCCGGGCGAGCGACTGCGCCCCGACCGCGGCATCGACCGGTGCGGTGCCGAAGGCCCGCGTGATCTGGCCGAGCCCCTTGGGGAGCAGCTCGTCGAGATTCACGTCAGTGCTCATGTCGTGCTGGTGCGGCGCCACGTCGGCGCCGTCATCGGCGGCGCCGATCCAGATGCCGTAGAGCTGGGCGATCTTCTCGTCGAGGGTGAGTTCGGCGATGAGCGCATCCGCGCGCGCACCGGCAGGCAGCGACCGGTCGCGCCACGGCGCATCGGTCGACGTCGTGGCATCCGTCGTGGCATCTGTCGTCTGGGCTTCCGTCATCGTGCCGGCCTCTCGCTCCGTCGGGGCATTCGTCATCGTGGCGGCATCCGTCGCGCCCGCGGCATCCGTCACCGGCTCGCTCATCCCTTCACCGCCCCGGTCAGACCGCCGACGATGCGGCGCTCGAAGATGCTGAAGAAGATGAGCGCGGGAATCATCGACAGCGAGGTGAAGGCGAGCACCTTGGCGGTGTCGACCGAGTACTGCGAGGCGAAGGCCTGCACCCCGAGCGGCAGCGTGTAGCTCGCCTCGTGGTTGAGGATGAACAGGGGCAGCATGTAGCTGTTCCAGCTCGCGATGAAGGCGAGGATGCCCACGGTGATGACACCGGGCATCGCCAACGGCACCACCATCCTCCAGAAGAAGCCGAGCCGCGAGCATCCGTCGATCGAAGCGGCCTCCTCGAGCTCGTCGGGGATGGCGCGCAGGAACGGCACGAGGATGATGATCGTGGCCGGCAGCGCGAAGGCGATCTGGGGCAGGATGATGCCGGCGAGCGAGTTCGTCAGGCCGAGGTTCCGCACGACGAGGTACAGCGGGGTGATCGCGACCGTCATGGGAAACATGAGGCCCGCGGCGAAGGTCGCGTAGAGCAGGCCGCGCGCACGGAACCGGTACCGCGCGAGCACGTAGCTGGCCATGAGGCCGAGCGCGACGACCCCGACCGTGGTGACGACCGCGGCGACCGTCGAGTTCGCCACCTCGCCCCAGAACGTCGTGCTGGCGAGCACTTCCGAGTAGTTGCCGATCGCCCAGGGCGACGGCAAACCCGACGGATCGGCGGTGATCTGCGCGTTGGTGCGGAAGCCGCCGATGATGATGTACCCGATCGGCGCCAGCATGAGCCCGATGACGACGAGGGCGCCGAAGTAGGTGGCGGGGCTGCCCCAAGGGAGCCGGCCGTTGCCGCGCGGCCGCCTGGCCGGCGGGATGGCGATGGTCGAGGCGGTCATCGCTCGCTCCGTTCGGTGAGGGCGCCCGCCGTGTCACGGCGCAGCACGTAGCGCTGGTAGATGAGGGCGACGATGAGCGAGATGATGAACAGCACGACCGCCACGGCGTTGCCGTAGCCGAAGTTGCCGGCGTTGCGGCCGTTGGCCACCATGTACGTCGCCATCGTCGAGGTGCCCGCGGTCGAGGCGATGTACTGGCCCCAGATGATGTAGACGAGATCGAACAGCTGCAGTGACCCGATGATCGACAGGAACGCCCAGATGCGCAGCGTCGGGCCGAGCAGTGGGAGCGTGATCCTGCGCTGGATCTGCCAGTAGGACGCGCCGTCGATCTGGGCGGCCTCGGTGAGCTCCTGGGGGATGCCTTGCAGGCCGGCCAGGAAGAGGATGACGGCGAAGCCGATGTACTTCCAGGTGATGATCCCCATCAGGGTCCAGATCGCCAGGTCGGGGTTCGAGAGCCAGTCCTGGGCGAGAGCGCCGAGGCCGATCTTCTCGAGCAGTCCGTTGACCGCGCCGTTGCTCTGGAGCATGAGGCTCCAGCCGGTGCCGACGACGACCTCTGCGAGCACGTAGGGCACGAAGATGAGCACCCGGATCACCGACTGTCCGCGCATCGGGCGGTTCAGCAGCAGAGCCAGCAGCAGCGCGAGCGGCCCCTGCAGCACGAGCGACATCACGACGATGACGGCGTTGTGCCAGAGTGCCTCGTGGAACGTCGGGTCCTGGAGGATCGTGACGTAGTTCTGCAGGCCGACGAAGTCGGTCGGCGGGCCGTAGCCCTTCCAGCTGAAGAACCCGTAGTAGCCGGCCATGACGACCGGGAAGATGACGAAGCCGAGGAAGACGACGAGCGCCGGACCGACGAGCAAGGCGATCTCGAAGGCCTTCCGCCAGTCTGGACGGCCTCGCCGTGCGACCGATGGTGCCGGGGCGGCGACCCGGCGCGGGGTCGGGGACGACTCGTCCCCGACCCGCACGCCGTCCGCCAGGGCTCCTCGCTGCGTTGCGGGAGTGCTGGTGCGAACATTCATGCTGCGAGGGCCTCTCAGCCCTTCTTGATGGCGTCTTCGACGGCGTCGACGATGCCCTGGGCGTCGCCCTTGCCGGCGAGCAGGTCGACGACGCCGACGTTGAGTGCGTTGCCGACGTTCTGGCCGAGCAGGGTGTCGAGCCACACCGAGACATACGGTGCGTCGTTGTACGAGGCGAGCACCTCCTGCAGCGCAGGGTCGGTGACGACGCTCTGGGCGTCCTTGTTGGCCGGGAGTGTCACGAATGCCTCGGCGTAGGCCTCCTGCTGCTCCTTCTGCGAGGCGAACTCGAGGAACTCGCCGCATTCCTTCGGCGCGTCGACGAAGCAGCTGTAGCCGTCGACGCCGCCCATCATCGCGCCGGCCTCACCGTCGCCGCCGTCCACGGCAGGGAAGGGGAACCAGCCGAGGTCGGCGAGCGGCTGCTCGTCGGGCGTCAACGAGGCGATCACGCCGGGATCCCACGCGCCCATGAGCTCCATGGCCGCCTTGTGGTTGGCGAGCAGGCCCGCGGAGGAGCCGGCACCCTGCTGCGCGGAGGTGGTGAGGAAGCCATCGTTGTACGGCTCGGTGGCGGCGAAGTCCGCGAGGTCCTCGCCGGCGCGCAGGAAGCACTCGTCGCTGAAACTCGGGTCCGACGCGAGCTCGGCCACGACATCTTGCGAGCACTCGCGGAGCACGAAGAAGTAGTACCAGTGGGCGGCGGGCCAGGCGTCCTTGGCGCCGAGGGCGATCGGGCCGACGCCGGCCGCCTTGAGCTTGTCGACGGCCTCGCTCAGCTCGTCGAAGGTGGCCGGCGGCGCGGTGATGCCGGCCTGGGCGAACAGGTCCTTGCTGTAGTAGATGCCGCCCGGCAGCACGGAGGACGGCACGCCGTAGACCTTGTCATCGACGGAGAGCGCGGCGAGCGATGCCTCTCCCAGTGCGGCCTTCGTGTCGTCGGAGAGCGCGTCGGTGAGGTCCTGCACCTGACCCGCCTCGACGACGGCTGCGAGCTTGCCGCCGCCACGAGCCATGAAGATGTCTGGCGCATCGCCGGAGTTCAGGGCGGTCTGGAGCTTGCCGTCCATGTCCTCGTTCTGGATGGCCTGGATCTTGATGTCGACGCCGGGGTGCTCGGCCTCGAAGTCCTTGGCCGTCTGCTCCCAATAGGCCTTGCCGGGGCCGGTGGTGGAGTTGTGCCAGAAGCTCAGCTCGGTCGAGCCGTCGCCCGTGTCGCCGCTTGCGGCACTGCACCCGGCGAGGGTGCCGAGGGCCAGCGCGGCCACGGCACCCAGCGTGACGAGCCGTGGGATGCTGCGTCTGTTCATCTTTGAACCTCTCGAAAGTTTCGACGTCAACGTCGAAAGTGATCTGGACGTGTCGAATATACGTTGGGTTCAGATATGCCGTCAAGCGCAACATATTCGGCGGCGTTCTGAGGACGTCGTTCGCCGAAACCTCTCGAAAGTGCTGCGCAAGGTGCACGAACCTCGATTCGAACTTGATCTGCCCCGGGGGGCGCGCGCTAGACTGGACACCAGTCGAATCGATTCGAGGCCGCGCGGGCCTGAGATCGAACACTGACGGCGCCCGAGGGTGCCGTCAGTCCTGTTTCCCGGTGCCCGAGGGCGTGCGCCGCCGCATCCGAGCACGTCCAGGAATACGCATGTCGAGCACGTCCTCCATCCCCATCATCCGTCCCGACGACTACGGTCGTCCCTCGCACCCCGGCGACCTCCTCAGCCGCCGCCAGCGACTCGTCTACGTGCTCGTGCTCGGCGCGCTCACCGCGCTCGGCCCGTTCACCGTCGACCTCTACCTGCCCGCGTTCCCCGTGCTGCAGGACGAACTCGGCGTCTCGGCGGCCGCCGTCCAGCTCACGCTCACGGGCACCATGATCGGATTCGGCTTCGGCCAGCTCATCGTCGGCCCGTGGAGTGACAAGGTCGGTCGTCGACTGCCGCTCATCCTCGCCACGGTGCTGCACATCGCGGCATCCGTCGCCGCCGCCCTCGCGCCCGACATCGCCTGGCTCATGGTGTTCCGCCTGCTGCAGGGCTTCGGCGCGGCCGCCGGCGGCGTCGTCGCCATGGCGATGGTGCGCGACCTCTTCGGCGGCAAGCCGCTCGTGCGCATGCTCTCCCGCCTCGCGCTCGTCAACGGCCTGGCCCCGGTGCTCGCGCCCGTGATCGGGTCGCAGCTGCTCGCCTTCATGGACTGGCGTGGCGTGTTCGTCGTGCTCGCGATCTACGCCGCGGTCGTCGTCGTCGCCGTCTCGTTCTTCATCGTCGAGACGCTGCCCGAGTCGCGCCGCCACGTCGCCGGGCACTCGACGCTGCGCGACCGGTACGCGGCGCTCTTCCGCGACCGCGTGTACCTCGGCGCCGTGATCGTCGGCGGCATGACCTTCACGGGCCTCTTCGGCTACCTCTCGACCTCGTCGTTCCTCTTCCAGGAGCTCTACGCGTTCACCGCGCAGCAGTACGGCTTGCTCTTCGCGGTGAACTCCGTCGGCATCATCATCGGCGTGCAGGCGAGCTCGCGGCTCATGCGCGGCCCGGTGCAGCCGCAGTGGATCCTCGCGATCACGACGATCGTGCACCTCGCCATGGCCGTGGCGATCATGGTGCTCGACAGCACGGGCGCCGGCTTCTGGGGCATCGCGATCCCGCTGTGGATCTACATCCTCGCGTGCGGCTTCTCGTTCCCCGCTGTGCAGGTGCTCGCCCTCGCGCGGCACGGCGCCGAGGCCGGCACCGCGGCGTCGCTGCTCGGTGCGTTGAACTTCGGGCTCGCCGGCCTGATCTCGCCGCTCATCGGACTCCTGGGCGTCGGCAGCGCCGTGCCCATGGCGTTCGTCATGCTGTGCGCAGCCGTGGTCGCGATCACGGCGCTGTGGTGGCTCGTACGCCCGAGCACGGTGCCGCCGCTGAGCGACTGAGCACGGCGAGCGAGCAACGGCGAGCGGATGCAGCATGCCGCGTGCCGTGGCATCCGCTCACCGCACCGCGTTAACGTGGAGTGATGACCGAACGCGACACCGAGCCGACGGCACCGCCGCCCGACGCGCCTGACACCGCGCAGGAGGCCACCGGCAATGACGCCACGGCGACGGTCGCCGACGACCTGAGACCCGCCCAGCGCGAGGCGAAGGCGCAGCGGCTCGGTCGCCGCGTCCCACTCGTCGGCGGCACTGCCGGGATCGTCGTCGCAGCACTGCTGGGCGTGGTCGTGATGGCGCGCTCCGGAGGCCTGCCGTTCGAGTTCGACGAGGAGTGGGCTGAAGACCTGGTCGAGATCCGCGGGCCGGTCGGCGACGTGTTCGGGTACTTCATGAACATGCTCGGCGGCGGCGTGGCCGGAGTGTTCGTCGTCCCGGTCGTGACAGCCGTGATCCTCCTCGTCGTCAGGCGCCCATGGGCGGCGTTGTACTTCCTCGTGGCATCGGCGGCGAGCGCCGGCGTGGTGCAGATCCTCAAGCGCTCATTCATGCGGGCCCGTCCGCCGGACATCCTCGTCACGTCCGATACAGGTTCGTTCCCGTCGGGGCATGTCGGGAATGCCGCGACCATCGCGCTGGCCCTCGCCGTGATCATCCCCTACGTCTGGATGTGGGTCCTGGGCGCCGCCTACACCGTGCTCATGGCGATCAGCCGCACGTACCTCGGCGCGCACTGGCTCTCCGACACGATCGGCGGCCTGCTCGTGGGCGCTGGGGTCGCCCTCGTGCTGTGGGCAGTGTTCGCGGTGCCGCTCGAGCGCGAACGGCTCGCTCGGCTCGCGCGCATCTCGGCGCGCAACGCCGAGCGCGCGCAGGCGCACGTCACGCCGCCGGCGATGCCGTGACGCAGCCGCTCGGGGCGGCAGCGCCCGACCGCCTTGCGGCAAGGCTCTGTCGCCTACAACGTTGTAGAGTGGCGGCATCGGCTGAGGAGGCACCATGGCGTCGACGCTGCATGACGTGGCCCGTCTGGCGGGGGTCTCGATCAAGACCGTCTCGAACGTCATCAACGACTACCCGCACATCCGCCCGGCGACGAAGGCCAGGGTCGAGCAGGCGATCGCCGATCTCGGATACACCCCGAACCTCACGGCCCGCAGCCTCAGGTCGGGCCGCACCGGGGCGATAGCGCTCGCGGTGCCCGAACTGGCCCTCAGCTACTTCGCCGAGCTCGCGGCCGCCGTCATCGAAGCCGCCGACGAGGCGGGTGTTGTCGTGCTCGTCGAGCAGACGGGCGGTGACCGCGATCGCGAGCTCGAACTGCTGCGCAGTCCGCGGCTGCAGATGACCGACGGCCTCATCTTCAGCGCGCTCGGAATGGGTCAGGACGATGCCGAGCACCTCGAGCGGCCGTACCCGCTCGTGCTCCTCGGCGAGCGCATCTTCGACGCACCCGTCGACCACGTCACGATGCGGAACGTCGAGGCCGCGCGGGCCGCGACGGAGTACCTGCTCGCCTCCGGGCGGAGGAGGATCGCCGTCGTCGGGGCGCACCCGGGCGAGGTCATCGGTTCGGCAGGCCTGCGCCTGCGCGGCTACCGCGAGGCCCTCGAGGCGGCCGGCGTGCCCTATGACGACTCGATCATCAGCGAGACGACCACGTGGCACCGTTCCAACGGCGCCCGCGGCATGCGCGACCTCCTCGACCGCGGCGTCACGTTCGACGCGGTGTTCGGGCTCAACGACACGCTCGCGCTCGGCGCGATGCGCGTACTGCAGGAGGCGGGCATCCGGGTGCCCGAAGATGTGGCCGTCATGGGCTTCGACGGCCTCGACGAGGCGCAGTACTCGATTCCGTCGCTCACGACCGTCGATCCGGGCCAGCGCTGGATCGCCCGCACCGCCGTCGCGACACTTCTCGAGCGAATCCGGCGAACGGATGCCGCAGGCGAGCCGCGGCTCCTCCTCGCCGACTTCCACATCGCCGAACGCGAGTCGGCGCCATCCGAGGCGATGATCGGCGCGTAGTCCGGGCTCGATCCGGCAACTGTCCGGTTCGAACTTGACATCGCGCGGATCGCGCGGCAGCATGTCTCTACAACGTTTACTTTACAACGTTGTAGAAGACTCGGAACTCGCCGCGGAGCCCCTGCTGTGCGACGGTGCACGAGCCTCAATCGCCAGAGACAACGGTGTCCAACACCGCGAGAGGAAGCACAGCAAATGAGGTCCAAGCTCCTTGCCGCGAGCGGCGTCGTCGCCGTCGCCGCAGCCGCACTCACCGGCTGCACGCCCGGTGCCAGCGCAGAATCGTGCACCAACGAGATCCTCCAGCCCGACGCCACCCAGGTGAGCGTCTGGGCTTGGTACCCCGCCTTCGAGCAGGTCGTCGACCTGTTCAACGAGACCCACGACGAGGTGCAGATCTGCTGGACCAACGCCGGCCAGGGCAACGACGAGTACACGAAGTTCTCGACCGCGATCGAATCGGGCTCCGGCGCACCTGACGTGATCATGCTCGAGTCCGAGGTGCTCTCGAGCTTCAGCATCCGCGACGCACTCGTCGACCTCACCGAGTACGGCGCGAACGACGTCAAGGGCGACTACTCCGAAGGCGCCTGGAAAGACGTCTCGAGCGGCGACGCGGTCTACGCGATCCCGGTCGACGGCGGGCCCATGGGCATGCTCTACCGGCAGGACATCCTCGACGAGTACGGCATCCCCGTGCCCACCACGTGGGACGAGTTCGCCGCGGCCGCCCAGGCACTGAAGGACGCCGGGGCGCCCGGCGTGCTCGCCGACTTCCCCACGAACGGCCGCGCCTACAACCAGGCCCTCTTCGCCCAGGTCGGCTCGACGCCGTTCGTCTACGACAACGCGAAGCCGACCGAGATCGGCATCGAGGTCAACGATCAGCCCGCGAAAGACGTGCTCGCGTACTGGGAGAAGCTCGCAGCAGACGGGCTCGTCGGCACTGAAGACGCCTTCACGGCCGACTACAACACCAAGCTCGTCGACGGCTCCTACGCCATCTACATCGCGGCGGCCTGGGGCCCCGGCTACCTCGGCGGCCTTTCCGACGCTGACGCCGACGCCGTCTGGCGCGCAGCGCCGGTTCCCCAGTGGGACCCGGCCAACCCGGTGCAGATCAACTGGGGCGGATCCACGTTCGCCGTGACGACGCAGGCGAAAGACCCCGAGGCTGCGGCGATCGTCGCGAAGGAGGTCTTCGGCACCGAGGAGGCCTGGAAGATCGGCATCGAGGAGGCGGCGCTCTTCCCGCTGTGGAAGCCCATCCTCGAGTCCGACTACTTCCGCGACCTCGAGTACCCGTTCTTCGGCGGACAGCAGATCAACAAGGACGTGTTCCTCGAAGCGGCATCCGGCTACACCGGATTCACGTTCAGCCCCTTCCAGAACTACGCCTACGACCAGCTGACCGAAGAGCTGTACGCGATGGTGCAGGGCGAGAAG
This sequence comes from Agromyces albus, assembly GCF_004134825.1. Classification (GTDB taxonomy): domain Bacteria; phylum Actinomycetota; class Actinomycetes; order Actinomycetales; family Microbacteriaceae; genus Agromyces; species Agromyces albus. The sequence goes on along the minus strand of NZ_SDPN01000006.1, from coordinate 129,107 downwards.
GATGCCTCGCAGGCGCTCGACGACCTGCAGGTCTCGCTCGAGAAGTACGCCACCGAGCAGGGCTTCACGCTCCAGTAGCGTCTCCCCGGCCCGCGTCCGGTGATCTCCTTCACCGGACGCGGGCCGACCTCCGACCGACGACTCGACGAAGAGAGCAACGATGACCAGCAACACCATGGAGGCGACCGCGGCATCCGCGGTCCGGTCGCGGCGCGACGCGCCTCCACGCCCGGGCGGAGGTGCCCGCCTCGTTCGTCGCCGCCAGCGCTGGGGCTGGCTCTTCGTCGCCCCGTTCGCGATCGTCTTCGCGATCTTCCTCGTGCTCCCGCTCGGTTACGCGTTCGGCATGAGCCTGTTCACCTCGACGCTCGCGACCGGCACCGAGTTCACGGGTGTCGCGAACTACGTGAAGGCGTTCACCGATCCGCTCTTCCTCGAGGGGATGCTGCGGGTGCTCGCGTACGCGGTCGTCATGATCCCGGCGCAACTGCTCGTCGCCCTCGTCGCGGCGCTCGTGCTCGACACGCTCGCGACGCGCGTGTCGAAGCTCTCGCGGCTGCTCATCTTCGTGCCGTACGCGATTCCGGTCGTCATCGGCGCCCTCATGTGGAGCTTCCTCTACAGCCCCCGTTTCGGCCCCGCGGCGACGATCTTCAGCATGGTCGGCCTCGACGCCCCCAACTTCCTCGCCGCCGACAGCATCTTCGGCAGCCTCGTGAACATCGTCACGTGGCAGTGGGCCGGGTACTACATGATCGTCATCTACGCGGCCCTCCGCTCGATCGATCCCACGATCTACGAGGCGGCGCGCATCGACGGAGCGAACGGCTGGCAGACCGCCACGCGCATCAAGCTGCCGATGATCTCGTCGTCGATGGTGATGGTGATCACGTTCGCGCTCATCGGCACGCTCCAGTTCTTCACCGAGCCCGTCGTGCTCCGCAGCGTCGCCCAAGGGGCGATCGACGCGGCGTACACGCCGAACATGTACGCGTTCTCGCTGGCGTTCTCCTACAGCCAGTTCAACTACGCCTCGGCGATCGCCTTCTCGCTCGGTGCACTCGTGTTCGCCGGGTCGACCGTGTTCCTCTTCCTCACGCGCAAGCAGAGCGGACTGAAGTGATGTCCTCCACGACCTCGACTCGCGCCACGGCGCCCACCGACCACACCGTCGCGACCGGAGTGCCGGCGCACGCGCCGCGCCGCGACGACCGCGGTCGCTCGGGCGGCCGGCGCATCGGCTCGCACGTCTTCCTCATCATCCTCGCGATCTACTTCATCACGCCGCTGTGGTGGCTCATCGTCGCGGCGACGAAGAGCAACTCCGGCCTCTTCACGGGCACGGGCGGGCCGCTGTGGTTCGACGACCAGTTCGCGTTCTTCGACAACATCGCCGGACTCTTCACCCATCAGGGCGGCGTCTACTGGCGCTGGTTCGCGAACTCGTTCCTGTACGCGTTCGCGGGTGGAGCGGGGGCGACGATCCTCGCGATCCTCGCGGGCTATGGGTTCGCCAAGTACCGGTTCCGCGGTCGCGGTCCGTTCTTCACGATCGTGCTCGCGTCGGTGATGGTGCCGCTCACGGCGCTCGTCATCCCCACGTTCATGCTGCTCAGCCAGATGGGCCTCATCAACACGCCCTGGGCCGTGATCCTGCCGTCGCTCCTGAATCCGTTCGGGGTATACCTCATGCGCGTCTACGCGCAGGACGCCGTGCCCGACGAGCTGCTCGAGGCGGCACGCATCGACGGCGCCGGCGAGCTGCGCACGTTCGCGCAGGTCGCGCTGCCGCTTCTGAAGCCGGCGATCGTGACGGTGCTCCTGCTCTCCGTCGTCGGCACGTGGAACAACTTCTTCCTGCCGCTCGCCGTGCTCACCGACCCCGAGCTCCTGCCCGTGACTCTCGGCCTGAATCGCTGGACCGCGCTCTCGAACGCGGGTGCCGGCGGCGAACAGGTGTGGAACCTGATCACGACGGGCTCCTTCATCTCGATCATCCCGCTCATCCTCTCGTTCCTCTTCCTGCAGCGGTACTGGCAGGGCGGGCTCGCGATCGGCAGCGTGAAGTAGCCGCCGCGAACGACGACCGATGACGGATGCCGCGAGCGGCGGCATCCGCAGACCGTAAACCTCATCACAGAAAGACCGTTATGCCCACCGCACGCCTCACCATCGACCCTCAGTTCTCGGTCGGACCCATCAACCGCCGCGTCTTCGGCTCCTTCGTGGAGCACCTCGGGCGATGCGTGTACGACGGGATCTACGAGCCCGGACATCCCACCGCCGACGAAGAGGGATTCCGCCAAGACGTCATCGACCTCGTCAAGGAGCTCGGCGTCTCGACGATCCGCTACCCGGGCGGCAACTTCGTCTCGGGGTTCCGCTGGGAGGACTCGGTCGGCCCGCGCGCAGAGCGCCCCCGCCGCCTCGACCTCGCCTGGCACTCGACCGAGACGAACGAGATCGGGCTGCACGAGTTCGCCTCGTGGCTCGACAAGGTCGACAGCGAGCTCATGCTCGCCGTCAACCTCGGCACGCGCGGCCCGCTCGAGGCCCTCGACCTGCTCGAGTACTCGAACATCGCGGGCGGATCGGCGCTCGCCGACCAGCGCATCGCCAACGGCCGCACCGACGCGTTCGGCGTGAAGATGTGGTGCCTCGGCAACGAGATGGACGGCCCATGGCAGCTCGGCCACCGCTCGGCCGACGACTACGGCAAGATCGCCTCGCAGACGGCCAAGGCCATGCGCCAGCTCGACCCCTCGGTCGAACTCGTCGTGTGCGGGTCGTCGAGCGCGCACATGCCCACGTTCGGCGAGTGGGAGCGCGTCGTGCTCACGCACACGTACGACGACGTCGACTACATCTCGTGCCACGCGTACTACGAGGAGAAGAACGGCGACCTCGGCTCGTTCCTCGCGTCGGCCGTCGACATGGACCACTTCATCGAGACGGTCGTCGCCACCGCCGACCACGTGAAGGCCGTCGTCGGCAGCGACAAGACCATCGACATCTCGTTCGACGAGTGGAACGTCTGGTACATCGAGCGCTTCCACAACGTCGACAAGATCGACGGCATCGACAACTGGCCGGTCGCGCCGCGCCTCTTGGAAGACGTCTACTCGGTCGCCGACGCGGTGGTCTTCGGCAGCCTCATGATCTCTCTCCTGAAGCACGCCGATCGCGTCACGAGCGCGTCGCTCGCACAGCTCGTGAACGTGATCGCGCCGATCATGACCGAGCCCGGCGGCCCGGCGTGGCGGCAGGCCACGTTCTTCCCGTTCGCGCTCACCTCGCAGCTCGCGACCGGCAAGGCGCTCGAGGTCAGGCTCGATGCCCCCACCTACGAGACCGAGGTCTACGGTGTGGTTCCGCTCGTCGACGCGGTCGCGACGCACGACGCCGAGACGGGCCGAGCCGCGGTGTTCCTCGTGAACCGCAGCCAGGGCGAGCCCATCTCCGTGACGATCGACGTCTCGGCGCTCGGCGAGATCACGGTGCTCGACGCGCAGACCCTCGCCGACGACGACGTGTACGCGAAGAACACGCTCGACGAGCCCGAGCGCGTCGCCCTGCGCGCGAACGACAGCGCCGAGCTCGCCGAGGGGCAGCTCACGCTCGTGCTTCCCGCCGTGTCGTGGACCGCCGTCTCGCTCGGCGCATGAGCAGCGGGGCGCGCCGGTCGTCCATGACGGCGCGCCCCGCCCTTCGCGTCAGAACGATGCGCTCTGTCGTCGCGCTCGTCGCGGTCGCCTCGCTCACGGCGTTCGCCGCGTGCTCGAGCGGCGGCGCACGAGAGCTCACGGGCGACCGGATGACGCACGATCCGGCGCTCGCCGTCGAAGACGGCACGAGCTACGTGTACTCGACGGGCAGCGAGACCGTTGCCGATGGCAACATCCAGGTCCGCAGCTCGACCGACGGCTCCTCGTGGCGCTACCGCGGCGAGGTGTGGCCCGAGAAGCCCGAGTGGCTCGACGAGGTGGTGCCCGGCGTGTCGAACCTCTGGGCGCCCGAGCTCATCGAGCACGACGGCACGTGGTACCTCTACTACTCGGCGTCGACGTTCGGGTCGAACCTCTCGGTGATCGCCCTGGCGACGAACGAGACGCTCGATCCCGATGCCGCGGAGTACGAGTGGGTCGATCGCGGGCCGGTGATCTCCTCGGCCCGCTCCGACGACTTCAACGCCATCGACCCGGGCGTCGCCGTCGATGGCGACGGGCAGCCGTGGATGTCATTCGGCTCGTTCTGGAGCGGCATCCGCATGGTGCCATTGGAGTGGCCGACCGGACTTCGAGCGGATGCCGCGGAGCCGCTGCGACTCGCCGACCGCCAGCTGCCGCCCAACGCGATCGAGGCCCCGTACATCGTCGAGCACGACGGCGAGTACTTCCTGTTCGTCTCCCGTGACTCGTGCTGCCGCGGACTCGAGAGCACCTACAACATCGCGGTCGGCCGCGCCGGCGAGATCACCGGCCCCTACGTCGATCGCGACGGCGTTTCGCTCCTCGAGGGCGGCGGCACGCTCCTGCTGGCCGCCGACGGAGATCGCGTCGGCCCGGGCGGCCAATCGGTCGCGGGGGATACGCTCGCCCTGCACTACTACGACCGACGCTTGGACGGCGCGTTCCAGCTGGCGCTCGTCGAGCTCGAGTGGGACGCAGAGGGCTGGCCCGTGGCGCATTGGTGATCATCCATCGTCGAACTCCTTGTCTCGGGAGCACGCCGCGACGTTCCCCATGTTCCGGTTACGCCGCGAGCGCTTCTGCGCGAAGATGAGAGGTACTCAGCGCGTGGACCATCACCCGGGGAGGGAGCGGCTGCCGCATGACGATCGAGATCGCACATGCCACCGACGTCGCGGGCGGCGAGGAGATCCTCACGACAGACGCACTCGCCTTCGTCGAGGAACTGCATCGCCGCTTCGATCCGCGACGCCGTGAGCTGCTCGCCGCCCGCCGCGGCCGGCGCGACCGGATCGCCGGGGGCGAGCGCCTGGACTTCCTCCCCGAGACGCGGGAGGTCCGTGAGGGCGACTGGCGCGTGCCGCCCGCACCCGAGGCGCTGCTCGACCGGCGGGTGGAGATCACGGGGCCTGCGTCTCCCGCGAAGATGGCGATCAACGCCCTGAACTCCGGCGCCCGCGTGTGGCTCGCCGACCTCGAGGACGCGTCGAGTCCGACGTGGGCGAACGTCGTGGGAAGCATCCGGAACCTCCGCGATGCGGCACGGGGCACGCTCGCGTTCACCTCGCCCGAGGGCAAGGACTACGCGCTTCGCGACGACATCCGCCGCCCGACCGTCGTCACCAGGCCTCGCGGCTGGCACCTCCCCGAACGGCACGTGCTCGTCGACGGCGAACGTGGATCGGGGTCGCTCGTCGACTTCGGGCTGCACGTCTTCCACACCGCGGCCCGGCTCATCGACAACGGCCACGGCCCGTTCTACTACCTGCCGAAGCTCGAGAGTCACCTCGAGGCGCGGCTCTGGAACGACGTGTTCGCCTTCACCGAGGGGCAGCTCGGCCTCCCGGCCGGCAGCATCCGTGCCACCGTGCTCATCGAGACCGTTCCCGCCGCGTTCGAGATGGACGAGATCCTCTTCGAGCTTCGAGACCACGCGTCGGGCCTCAACGCCGGCCGCTGGGACTACCTGTTCAGCATGATCAAGGTGTTCCGCGACGCCGGGCCCGAGTTCATCGTGCCCGATCGCGCCTCGGTCTCGATGACGGCACCATTCATGCGGGCCTACACCGAACTGCTCGTGAAGACCTGCCATCGGCGCGGTGCCGCCGCAATGGGCGGCATGGCGGCGTTCGTTCCGAACCGCGCCGACCCCGAGGTGACGGCGGCCGCGTTCGAGAAGGTCCGTGCCGACAAGACCCGCGAGGCGAATGACGGGTTCGACGGATCATGGGTGGCGCACCCCGACCTCGTGCCGGTGTGCCGCGAGGAGTTCGACGGCGTGCTCGGCGACCGCCCCAACCAGTTCGATCGCCAGCGACCTGAGGTCGAGGTCACCGCCAGCGAACTGCTCGACGTCGCCTCGGCGGGCGGCGAGGTCACCGAGGCTGGGCTGCGCACCAATCTCTCCGTCGGCGTGGCCTACACCGCGGTGTGGCTCTCGGGCAACGGCGCGGTCGCCCTGCACAACCTCATGGAGGATGCCGCCACGGCCGAGATCTCCCGCTCCCAGGTGTGGCAGCAGCTGCAGCACCGGGTGGTGCTCGCCGACACGGGCCGCACGATGACGCCCGAACTCGTGCGCCAGGTGCTGGCCGAAGAGGTGGAGGCGCTCCGAACCGACGTGACGCCCGAGCGGTTCGCCGCCTACTACGAGCCCGCCGCGCGGCTCGTCGCCGATCTCTGCCTCTCCGACGACTATGTCGACTTCCTCACCCTGCCCGCCTACGAGCTGCTGGAATGAGGATGCGCACCGCACTGACCCGAACCGACCTCGCTGCGATCGACGCCCGCCTCGCCGCGACCGACGAGCTGCTCGCCACCGCGTATCCCGGCGACGACGGCTCGCGACAGCCCGTGCACACCGTGTACGTGGCCGCCGACCGGTACACGCCGGAGCTTCCCTTCATCTGGGGGCGCGCCGCGCTCGCCGCCGCCGACTCGGCGGGAGGGATCGAGGCGCTCGCGGGTCTGGTCGGCATCGACGCCGCCGTCACGGCCGCCGTCGCACCACGCGTGCTCGAGAAGCTCGAACGCGAGCCGATCGAAGACCTTCGGATCGACTTCGAAGACGGCTACGGCGTGCGCAATGACGACGTCGAAGACGCCGACGCGGTGCGCGCCGCCAAGCGGATCGTCGCCGCGGCGGGCGCGGGCTTCGCCCCGCCGTTCATCGGCATCCGCTTCAAGTCGTTCGAGGCTGCGACGCGAGCTCGCGGCATCCGCACCCTCGACCTGTTCGTGACCGAGCTCGTCGAGCACGGCGCGCTGCCCGACGGCCTTGCGCTCACGCTGCCCAAGGTGTCGACGGTCGCGCAGGTCGAGGCGATGGCGGAGGTCGCGGCCGCGCTCGAACGCGCCCTCGGACTGCCCCACGGCCGGCTCACGTTCGAGGTGCAGGTCGAGACACCGCAGCTCATCCTCGGTGCCGACGGCCGTTCGCCCGTGGCACGCCTGCCCCTCGCGGTGCCCGGCCGCATCAGCGCGCTGCACTACGGCACCTACGACTACAGCGCGTCCCTGCAGATCGCCGCGCCGTACCAATCGATGGAGCATCCCGTCGCGGATGTCGCGAAGGAGCTCATGCAGCTCGCGGTCGCGGGCACCGGCATCCGCCTCTCCGACGGATCGACGAACCTCCTGCCGATCGGCGATCGCGCAGGGGAGGCATGGCGTCAGCACGCTCGGCTCGTGCGCCGGTCGCTCGAGCGCGGGTTCCCCCAGGGCTGGGATCTGCACGCGCATCAGCTCCCGACTCGGTTCATCGCGACGTACGCGTTCTATCGCGAGGGCTACCCCGAGGCATCCGCTCGCCTTCGCGATCACCGAGCGCGCACCGCAAGCGCCGTGCTGGACGAACCCGCCACGGTGCGTGCCCTCGCCGCGTTCGTGCTGCGCGGCGTGCAGTGCGGCGCGATCTCGGCCGCCGAGGTCGCCGACGACACGGGCATCGACGAGTCGGAGCTCGGTGCGCTCGCGCATCCGAGGAGGGCGGAGCCGTGAACGGATGCCGCACCGCGGCCATCACCGATCAGGAGGGCCCATGAGCTACTTCACCCCGCAGGGCGGACTGCCCGCGCAGACCGAGCTCCTCACGGATCGTGCGATCGTGACGGAGGCCTACACGGTGATCCCGAAGGGCGTGCTGCGCGACATCGTCACGAGCAACCTGCCGGGCTTCACGGACACCCGCGCGTGGATCATCGCCCGGCCCATCGCCGGGTTCGCGACGACGTTCTCGCAGCTCATCGTCGAGATCGCACCCGGCGGCGGAGCGGAGCATCCCGAGCAGGAGCTCGGGGTCGAGGGCGTCGTGTTCGTGACGTCGGGCGAGCTCACCCTCACGCTCGAGCGAGAGAGCGAGCGGCACGTGCTCGAGGCGGGCGGCTACGCGTATCTCGCGGCGGGGGAGCGCTGGTCGATCTCGAACGAGGGTGCGGCGCTCACGAGCTTCCACTGGATCCGCAAGGCGTACGAGCCACTCGAGGGACATACGGCCACGTCGTTCTTCACGAGCGACGCGGAGGTCGCGCCCCAGGAGATGCCCGGCACGAACGGCGCATGGGCGACAACCCGGTTCGTGGACCCCGACGATCTCGCGCACGACATGCACGTGAACATCGTGACGTTCCAGCCGGGCGGCTCGCTCCCGTTCGCCGAGACGCACGTGATGGAGCACGGGCTCTTCGTGCTCGAAGGCAAGGGCGTGTACCGGCTGAACGACGACTGGGTCGAGGTCGAGGCAGGAGACTTCATGTGGCTGAGGGCCTTCTGCCCGCAGGCCTGTTATGCGGGCGGGCCGGGCCTGTTCCGCTATCTCCTCTACAAGGACGTGAACCGCCAGGTGCGCCTGACCGAGCCGGTTCCCCGCGGACAGTTCCCGAGCGGCCAGCTCTCGAGCGGACTGTTCTCGGGAGGTGACGTCTCGAGCGGGCTGCGATGACGGATGCCGCGCCCCTCGATCTCGCCCAGGTGCGTGTCGTCGCGAGGAATCCGCGCGTCAACCGAGCCCGCGATGGACACGTACGGCAGGCTTGACCCCATGACCCCCGCCCCCACGACGATCCAGCCGAGCGCCACCAACTGGGCCGGCAACCTCCGCTACGCCGCCCGCGGCGTTGCGGCCCCGCGCGACCTCGACGAGCTGCGACGCCTGCTCGCCGCCGCCGAACTGGCCGGCGAACGCGTGCGTCCGCTCGGCACCAGGCACTCGTTCAACGACATCGCCGACACCGACGGCCTGCTCGTGTCGACTGCGGCGCTGCCTGCCGACATCGAGATCGACGCCGAGCGACGCCTCGTGCGTGTGAGCGGCGGTCTGCGCTACGGAGACCTCGCCGTCCGGCTCGAGGAGTCCGGCTGGGCGGTCGGCAACCTCGCCTCCCTGCCGCACATCTCGGTGGCAGGCGCCGTGAGCACGGGAACGCACGGCTCCGGCGATCGCAACGGCTCGCTCGCGGCATCCGTCGCCGCAGTCGAGCTGCTGACCGCGGGGGGCGAGCTCGTGACGCTCCGCCGCGGCGATGCGGACTTCGACGCGGTCGTGGTGGGGCTCGGCGCGTTCGGTGTCGTCACGCACGTGACGCTCGACATCGAGCCGAGCTTCCAGGTGGAGCAGACCGTGTACGAGCGTCTTCCGCTCGACGCCGTGCTCGCCGACCTCGACGCCGTGACCGGGCTCGGCTATTCGGTGAGCCTGTTCACCACCTGGCGCGACGCCGACGTCATCGATCAGCTCTGGGTCAAGCGGCGGCCCGACCGCGACCGCCCGGCACTCGCGGACGTCGTCGGTGCGCGCCCGGCGACGGGTCCTCGGCATCCGCTGCCCGGGGTGTCGGCGGAGTACTGCACCGAACAGGGCGGCGCCGCGGGCCCGTGGCTCGAGCGGCTCGCGCACTTCAGGATGGGCTTCACGCCCTCGAACGGCGAGGAGCTCCAGTCGGAGTACCTCGTGCCGCGCGAGCAGGCCGTCGCGGCGATCGGGGCGGTGCGCGGGCTCGCCGCCGAGATCGCGCCGCTGCTGTTCGTGAGCGAGGTGCGCACGGTCGCCGCCGACGCCCTCTGGTTGAGCCCCGCGTTCGGTCGCGACGTCGTCGGGCTGCACTTCACCTGGCGACCCGTGCAGGCCGAGGTGGTCGCGCTGCTCCCGCGACTCGAGGCAGCCCTCGCCGGGTTCGAGGCACGACCGCACTGGGGCAAGCTCTTCGCAGCGGATGCCGCGGCGCTCGCCCCGCTCTACCCTCGCTTCGACGCGTTCACCGCGCTCGCAGCGCAGTACGACCCCATGGGCCGGTTCCGGAACGCGTTCACCGAGCGGGTGCTGTTCGGGGCCTGACGGCATCCCCACCTCGCCACCTCACCTCATCCCCACCTCACCTCACCTCATCCCCACCTCATCCCCACCTCGCCGATGCAGGAACTTCTGCCGGTCGCGCGGCGTGTCGTCGGCCGCCGCGCCGCCCCGGCGCCGGAAGTTCCTGCATCTCGCCACCACTCGTCCTCCCGTGGCGGACAACTCGCGAGGTCTTCCGCCACCACGCGGCCTCGCCGTCGCGACACGCGCCCGTGCCGAAGGATGCCGGTCATGCCCGACATCCTCACGGAACTCGCCCGGCTCGGTCACGTTGCTCGCGCGCAGACCTTGCGGGCTCGCGGCTTCTCAGAGACAGCGCTGCGCGCTGCCGTGACCTCCGGCGTCGTCGGGCGACCTCGCCACGGCTGGCTCGCATCCCCGCTCGCCGACCGAGACCAGCTCCGTGCGATCGCAGCCGGCGCCCGCATCGGATGCCACTCCGCCCTCCGCCGCTTCGGCGTGTGGTCGGGCATCGACGACTGCCTGCACCTGCAGGTTCCGCGCACCGCCTCACGGCTCGCGTTGGCCTCCGCACCACAGTTGATCGAGGTCGGGAACCCGGGCGTGTGGCATCCGTCGCTGCGTGAATCGACGCGTCGAGGACGCGACGTCCGTCTCGCATCGGATGCCGCGCCGCGGGTGCATTGGGCACGAGAGTTCGCGCCGCGACAAGCGCTCGACTGGATCGTCTCGCCGCAGTCGGCTCTCGTTGCGGCGTTGCGCTGCATGGACGCCGAACACGCGAGTGCCGCGATCGACTCCGTCCTGCACGAGCGGATCCTGAGTCGGAGGCAGGTCGACGCCCTGATGGCGTCGCTCCCGAACTGCAGCGCCAGCCTCATCGATCGTTTCACCGGCAGGCCCGAGTCGGGAGTGGAGAGCCTCTTCGTTCGACGGATGTCCCGTGCCGGCTTCCGCATCGAATCGCAGGTCGACCTGGCGGGATTCGGCAGGTACGACGGCGTCGTCGACGGATGCGTGCTCTTCGAGGTCGACGGCCGCGGCTTCCATTCGGGATCCGACGAGTTCCTCGCCGATCGGGATCGCACGCTCATCGGCCAGGTGTTCGGCGTCCCGGTGGTGAGGCCGAGTGCGCGGCACGTGCTGGAGGACTGGGAGATGACGCTGGCGGCGGTGGCGCGCACGGTTGAGGACGCTGCGATCGTGCGCCGGCATCGCGGGCTGCCCGACGTGTTCGGGTGATGTGTGCCGCGCGGGGTTGCAGGAAGAAGCGCCGAGGCGCGTCGTCTGCGGGCCGCGACGCGCCGACGAGCGCCCGGAAGTTCCTGCATCTCCGTTTGGGCGCGGCGGGGCGGGCGGTCGGGGCGAGCCGGGAGAAGCTGAGTGGCGAGCTGCGCGCATCCCGGCATCGACTCGCCGGGCCCGCCACGATAGCGTCGTGGGATGCGGATCCTCCTCGTCGGCGCCGGCGGCGTCGGAGACGCCATTGCCAAGATCGCGGCCCGTCGCGGATTCTTCGAGCTCCTCGTCGTGAGCGACTACGACGAGTCGCGGGCGCAGCGCACGGTCGACTGGATCCGGACGAAGCACGGCGACGAGGTGGCCGCCCGCTTCGCCACGACGCAGATCGATGCGAGCGATCCCGACATCGTGGCATCCGTCGCCCGCGAGCACGGCGCGACCCACGTGATGAACGCCGTCGAGCCGAAGTTCGTGCAGGCGATCTTCGCGGGCGCGCTCGCCGCGGGGGCCGACTATCTCGACATGGCGATGAGCCTCTCCGAGCCGCATCCGTCCGACCCGTACACGCAGACGGGCGTGAAGCTCGGCGACGACCAATTCGCGCAAGGCCCGGATTGGGATGCCGCGGGCCGCCTCGCCCTCGTCGGAATGGGCGTCGAGCCGGGCCTCTCCGACGTGTTCGCGCGGTTCGCCGCCGACCACCTCTTCAGCGAGATCGACGAGCTCGGTGTGCGCGACGGCGCGAACCTCGTGGTCACCGACGAGGAGGGCAACGAGATCTTCGCGCCGTCGTTCTCGATCTGGACCACCATCGAGGAGTGCCTCAACCCGCCCGTCATCTGGGAGGAGGAGGCCGGTTGGTTCACGACGGCGCCGTTCTCGGAGCCCGAGGTGTTCGAGTTCCCCGAGGGGATCGGCCCGGTCGAGTGCGTGAACGTCGAGCACGAAGAGGTGCTCCTCATGCCGCGCTGGATCGACGCGAAGCGCGTCACCTTCAAGTACGGGCTCGGTGCGGAGTTCATCAACGTGTTGCGCACCCTCCACATGCTGGGCCTCGACTCGACGACGCCGGTTCGGGTGCGGAGCGACGACGGCCCCGTGCACGTCGCTCCGCGCGATGTCGTGGCGGCATCGCTGCCCGATCCGGCGACCATCGGGCCGCGGATGACGGGTAAGACGTGCGCCGGTGTGTGGGTCACGGGCACCGGCACCGACGGCGGCGCCCGCGAGGCGTATCTCTACCACGTGAGCGACAACGAGTGGACGATGCGCGAGTACGACGCGCAGTGCGTCGTGTGGCAGACCGCCCTGAACCCCGTCATCGCGCTCGAGCTGCTCGCCACCGGCGTCTGGCAGGGCCGCGGCGTGCTCGGCCCCGAGGCGTTCGACGCGGCGCCCTACCTCGATCTCATGGCGCGACCCGAGTCCGACGGCGGCTACGGCCAGCCCTGGCACGTGGAAGACCGGCTGGCGTGAACAGCTCGCTCGAGCGGGTGCCGGCGGCGCTCATCGCCGAGGCCGAGGCGACGGCGGATGCCGCAGACGCGCGCGGCGGCATCCACACCCGTCCGGCCGATCCGAGCGAACTCGGCGGCGTGCTCGCCCGCTTCGAGGCGACGTGGGGCGAGGGGCGCGGCGCCGATCGCTCGATGCTCCAGGCGCTCGAGCACGCGGGCAACACCCTGCTCGTCGCCGTGCCCGCCACCGAGTGGCCGAACACCGCAACCCAGTGGCCGGATGCCGCCGCCGAGCCAACCGCGTCGGGTGACACGCCGCTCGGCGCGACGCTCGGCTTCCTCGGCTGGACCGGCGGACTGCACCTGCACTCGCACATGAACGCCGTCGACCCCGGCGCGCGCGGGCGCGGCATCGGCGTCGCACTGAAGCTCCGCCAGCGCGCCGTGTGCCTCGCCCACGGGGTGACCGAGATGCGCTGGACCTACGATCCGCTGATCCGGCGCAACGCCCACCTGAACCTCGTGCGACTCGGCGCGGAGGTCGACCGGTTCCTGCCCGACTTCTACGGCGAGCTGCGCGATGCGATCACCGGCGCCGACCGCAGCGACCGGTTCGAGGTGCTGTGGCGGCTCGACTCCCGCCGCACCGCTCGGGCGATCGCCCGCCGGGCGGTGCCCGAGTGGCGAGCCGAGGGCCGACTCGCGCTCGTCGCCGATTACGAGCGCGTGCGGGCCGAAGATCCCGAGGTTGCAGCACGCCTGCGCGATGCCTCGCGCGAGGCGTTCGCCGCGCTCGCCGACGGCCGCCTCCGCGCCGAGCTCGACGCGAACGGCGACTACGTCTTCACCCGCGACGACCCCGACCGGGAGGCACCATGACCGAGCCGACGAACCCAGTGCCCAAGATCGAGCGCATCGAGTTGCACCGCCTCGAGGTGCCTCTCGTGCGGCCGTTCGAGACGTCCTTCGGGCGCGAGACCGTGCGCGAGGTGCTCCTCGTGCACGTCGTGACCGACGCGGGCGAGGGCTGGGGCGAGTGCGTCGCCGGCCGCGACCCGTTCTACTCGGGGGAGTACGTCGACGGTGCGGCATCCGTCATCGAACGCTACCTGGCGCCGGCGCTGTTGCGGCGCCACGCCGCGGAGTTCGAGGCCGACGGCCGCATGGCCGGCGTGCTCATCGACGACCCCTCGCACTCGGTGGGCATGTGGGTCGACGATCGGGAGCAGCACGTGACCGGCGACGAGCGCGCCGCCACCGCGGCAGGCCGCGCGGCGGCGGCGGCGTCGATTGCGAGCGTGCCGCTCGCGGCATCCGTCTCGGGCACGCTCGCGTTCGTGGCCGGGCACCGCATGGCCAAGGCCGCCCTCGAGGCCGCGGTGCTCGATGCCGAGCTCCGAGCCCAGGGCCGATCGATGGGCGAGGCGTTCGGCGCCGTGCGCGACTGGGTCGACTGCGGCGTCTCGGTGGGCATCGCACCCACGCTCGACGAGCTGCTCGACGAGGTCTCGGGCTACGTCGAGCAGGGCTACCGGCGCATCAAGCTGAAGATCAAGCCCGGCTGGGACCTCGTGCCGGTCGGCGCCGTGCGCGAGCTCCTCGGCCGCGACGGACTGTTGCAGGTCGACGCGAACACGGCCTACACCGCCGATGACATCCCGCTGCTCGCGAGCCTCGACGCGTTCGGCCTGCTGCTCATCGAGCAACCGTTCGCCGAAGAGGACATCGCGACCCACGCCCGCCTCGCGGAGGCGTGCGAGACTCCCGTCTGCCTCGACGAATCGATCCTCGGCGTCGGCACGGCGGTCGACGCGATCGATCGCGGCGCCACGTCGGTCGTGAACATCAAGCCGGGACGCATGGGCGGCTACCTCGAGGCCCTGCGCGTGCACGACGCGTGCGTCGCCCTCGACGTTCCCGTGTGGTGTGGCGGCATGCTCGAAACGGGGGTCGGCCGGGCCGCCAACGTGGCGCTCGCGGCACTGCCCGGATTCCTGCTCCCCGGCGACACCTCGGCTTCGTCGCGCTACTTCGCCGAAGACGTCACCGAGCCGTTCGTGCTCGGCTCCGGCGAGCACCGCGGCCAGCTTCGGGTTCCGGATGCCCCGGGCACGGGCGTCACCGTGCGCGAGGAGCTCGTGCGCGAGTGGGCGACGATGCCCCCCGTCGTGCTCACCCCCTGACCTCGCGCGCCCCCGTTCTCGTTCGCCCCGGGCGGGCGGCGGGCGGGTGCGGGTCAGTCGAGCGTGAGCGCGCGCTCGCCGATGCGGATCATGGATGCCGCCGCGGCGTCGTCTCCGTCGAGCGCGTGCCACGTCGACGACAGGGCACACCAAGCCATGAGCCAGCGCGCGAGACGATGGGACTCGAAGCCGGCGGCATCCGTCACCTGGGCGAACCGCGCCTCGAGGCGGCCGGGCTCGAGCGCGAGCTCCGGCGACGGGTTGCAGAACAGGTTGCAGTAGTCGAACGTGCGGTCCCCGAGCAGGCCCTTGGGATCGATCGCGAGCCAGCCGCGCTCGCCGAAGTCGAGCACGTTGGCGTGGTGCACGTCGCCGTGCAGCGCGACGACGTCACGCTCGTCGTCGAGGAGCGCCAGGGCGAGGTCGGCACCGCGCCGGTGGAACGGCGTGAGCTCGTCGGCGTGCGCGAAGAGATCGCGGAACCACGTGCGAAGCGGCACGAGGTCGGGCGGCCCGGGGGAGTCGAGCACGTCGGCGGACGCCTCGTGCAGCACGGCTGCGGTCGCGCAGAGCACCTCGGTGGCAGCTGCATCCGCCCCCGACACCGACAGGTGCGCGAGTGACCGGGGACCGGTCGCCCGCTCCATCAGCACGGCGTCGCCCTCATGTTCGAGCACGCGTGCAGCACCGTGGCCCGACCACGCGGCGAGCAATTCTGAGCCGCGCTGCTCCTCCTCGACGTGCGAGATCTTCAGCATCACCGCTTGCCCGGTCGCTGTATACGCGGGTGCGAGCGTCGAGGTCTCGGTCTGGAACACGGCGCCGTCGAGGCTGAGGCGCCAGTGATCGAGCCAGTCCGTCGCGACCGCGAGATCCGTCGTCGTTCCGTCATCGGCCGACTGGAGGGTGTCGTCGCCGGCGGACCGGAGGGCGCCGACCTCGGCGGACTGGAGTGCGTCGTCGTCGAGCATGCTCACGCCCTCCCGGCCCACGGGTCGTAGTCGACCTCGAGCTCCTCCTGCCTCGGCCGCTTCGACTCGGGAACGTGCTGGAGGTTCACCCGGATCCGATACCAGAGCGAGCTCGAGCCCCGCATGCCGTCGACGAGCACGTCGGCGGGCTGCAGGAGCGGCACGACATCTGGGTGCTTGGCCTTCCATCGTTCGAGCCCTTCGAGCGCCTCGGGCTTCGTCTCGGCTCGCGCGATCTCGATGAGCGGCATCGTCGACTTCCGGCGTCCGGAGCCGTCGGATGACGTCGGCGCCTTCTCGGCCGGCCCGAGCTCCTCTGCGAGCCGGAGCAGTGCGTCGAGGCTGCCGGCGTCGTCGTCGATCCCGGATGCCGCGTCACCGCGCTCCTCGAACCGGCGCAGCACCGCCGGCACCGTGAACTGCTCGGGATGGCTGCCGCGCACCTCGGCCCAGTCGAGCGGAGTGGACACGCGAGCGTCAGGCAGCGCGCGCACCGAGTACGCGGACGCGACGGTGCGGTCCTTCGCGTTCTGGTTGAAGTCGACGAAGACGCTCTCGCCGCGCTCCTCCTTCCACCACCTCGCGCTCGCGAGGCCGGGGGCGCGATTCTCGATCTCGCGGGCGATGGTCTCGGCGGCGAGCCGAACGTCGTGATAGCTCCAGCGCGGCTCGATGCGGGCGTAGATGTGCATGCCGCGGGAGCCCGACGTCTTCGGCCAGCCGATCAGGCCGTGGTCGGCGAGCACCTCCCGGGCGATGAGCGCGACGTCGACGATCTGGGCCCACTCGACGCCCGGCATGGGGTCGAGGTCGACGCGCAGCTCGTCGGGATGATCGAGGTCGCCGGCACGCACCGGGTGCGGGTTGAGGTCGATGCATCCGAGGTTCACCACCCACGCGAGCGCCGCGGCGTCGTTCACGACGACCTCTTCGGCCGAGTTGCCCGAGGCGTAGTGGAGGGTCGCCGTCTCGATCCACTCGGGCCGCTTCTCGGGAGCACGCTTCTGGAAGAACGCCTCCTGGTCGATGCCCTTGACGAAGCGCTTGAGCACCATCGGCCGGCCGGCGACCCCGCGAAGCGCCCCGTCAGCCACCGCGAGGTAGTAGCTCACGAGGTCGAGTTTGGTGAGCCCCACCTCGGGGAACACGATCTTCTCGGGGCTCGAGATGCGCACCTCGCGGCCGCCGATCTCCAGCACCTCGGCCGCGCTCGTCTTCGGGCTCACGCTTTCACTCTATGGCGGGGTGCGCGGAAAGGGGAGGCCCTTCTCCGCGGCGGGCGCTGGGACGGGAGCCGGATCGTCTCAGCGCGCCGCCGTGGCGGCCTCGGCGTAGCGCCGCGGTGTCTCGCCGATCACGGCGCGGAACTCGCGGGTGAGGTGCGCCTGGTCGACGAATCCGAGTGACGCGGCGAGATCGGCGAGCGCTAGGGCGTCGGGGGCCGCGAGCGCCGCCGCGGCCTCCTGCATCCGGTAGCGGCGGATGAGCCACTTCGGCGTGAGCCCGAGCTGCTCGCGCACGAGGCGCTGCAGCGACCGGAGGCCGAGTCCGCTGGCACTGGCGAGGTCTTCGGCCCGCAGGATCGTGCGATCGGTCTCGGCGAGCTCGACCACGCGGCGCACGAGCCGCGAGTCGTCGTCGAGCACGAGGTGCTGCGCGAGCATCCACGATTCGAACGCCGAGCGGGCGGCCTCGTCGTCGCCGGCTACGACCGACGTGCGGATCGCGTCGACGAGCGCCGCGGCATCCGTGGCTCGAAGCTCTTCGATCGCGACCGAACCGCCGATGGGCGCTCGCATCGGGCCGGTCACGAGCAGCCGCGCGACGCCCGGCTGCAGGAGCGCGCCGAACGCCCATCCGGTGCCCTCGAGGCGACGGTGCCCGCGGCCGAGCTCTGGGCCGTGGAGTGCTGCGCCGCCCGCTTCGATCACGAGATTCGCCGAGGGGTACTCGAGCACGCCCTGTTCGACGACGACGCCGGGCGGGAGGCTCCAGCGGGGGATCCAGACGTGACGTACGAGCTCTGCGACCTCGGGCGCCACGGCCAGACGAGAGAGGCGAACCGGGGCACCCTCACGGGCCTGCCGGTCGGCGACGGCCGGAAGCGGGGCGAGCCCCGGCTGCCCCGGCTGCGAAGCGAGCACGCCATTAACGGCCGGCACGCCGGCGCGCGAGCGCCAGTAGTCGTCGGCTGTTGCGGCAGGCATAGCGCAAGTATCGCGCCCACCACCGATGTCGCGTTTGTGCAAGACCGGGCGGATGCGGCATCCGTAGCGTCGTGGTCATGAACCAGGAGGGTGACATGCAGGACTTCGAGATGACGATCTACATCAAGGCCGACCCGCAGGTCGTGTGGGACGCGATCACGGGCAACGAGGGCAACCGGGCGGTGATGTTCGGCTCGGTCATGCGCGGCGACCTCGAACCGGGCGGACGTTACGAGTTCGTCGGGCCGGGGGAGGGCGGCGACGAGACCGTGCACGTCTACGGCGAGGTGCTCGAGGCCGAGCCCGGAGCGGCGCTGAGTCTTACCGAGCATCCGGGACCGATCTACCGGGAGAACCACGCCGAACTCACGAGCCGCATGACCTGGCGGCTCGAGTCGGCCGGCGACCGGCTCACGAAGGTCACGTTCACGAACGACCAATGGAGCGCGGGGCATCCGTCGCACGCGGAGAGCGCCGAGACGTGGCCGAAGGTGCTCTCGAGCTTCAAGTCGTGGATCGAGACGGGCGAGGCGATCCCCCTCGGGTAGCGATGGAGGACGGACGACGGATGCCGGTGGGCTACCGGGCCAGTTCGGCCCGCCGCATCCGGAGTTCACGGACCGCGCCGTTGAGCGGCGAACCGGTGAAACCGATGGCGTCGAGACGAACGGTGGACGCGGCGTTCAGTGCAAGCGCCTCGGCTGAACGTGCGGCGCGCTCGGGAAGGCCGATCGCGTCGGCGAACGCCTGCCAGTGCCGCGCGCGAAGTCTCGTCGTTCGGCCGTCGATCGGCAGCGCCATCGAGGTGTCACCGTAGACGAGCGTGCAGGCCACGTCGTAGACCGGGGCGACCGTCCATCCCGCTCCGGCGCCGCGGATCACGGACACGTTCTTCGCGTGCAGGTCGCCGTTGCCGGTGAGCCAGGCGAACACGAACTGGAGGTACAGGTTGCGGCTCGCGACCACCGGTGCCGATGCGACCGACGCGAGTGCCGTCACTACCCGCTCGGCGGGCACCGAGTACTTCGAGGCGGGAGGAACGGCGAGCACTTGCGTGGCGTCCTCGAGCGCGAGCCGACGCCACGAACCGTCGGGCAGCGGCATCCGATCGAATCGCTCGACCAGCAAGCCGGCGACGTCGTGCCGGTCGGCGACGAGCGCTGACTTCGCGACGGGGAGCTTCAACGCTTTCGCGCCGGCGAGGTGCGCCGCCTCGTTCTGCACAAGAAGCGGATACTCCGCTGGTGACAGCTTCAGGATGTATCTGCCCTGACGAGTGGCGAGGGGCGTGCTGATCATCGACGCACTCGCCTTGCGCTGCACGCCGGGGATCGCATGGCGGTCGACTTCGTCGACGAGTGCGCTGAAGTCCAGCGTTCCGGCCTCGTCGGCGCCCGCGAGCGGCGCCGGGTCGGCGGGTGCCTCGCCTTCGACGACGACCTGTACATCGCCCGGAACATCCTCGCCGACGGCGAGCAGGAGGCTCAGCTCGTCGTCGGCGCTCGTCTTCACCGCGCGCCGCAACACGGAGAGGCGATGCCCCTCGGGAAGCAGCCCCGCGAAGAACGGCGGCAACGCCCCGGCGGGTGAGACGACCTCGCGATCGGTCATGGGGAGCGACGTCGCAATCGGCTCGGCGGGGGAGCGATCAGGCGAGGCGCGCAGGTAGTCGTCGAGGTAGCGGAACGAGGTCGATCCGTCGGCTCGCCGTTCGATGCGCGCTGCCAGCACGCCGGCTTTGTAGACGTCGGCCGCCGAGGTGAATCGCAAGCGCTCGAGGTCGACGGTCATCCGGCGGCCACCAACTCGAGCCCGAGCACCTCGGCGACGCGCGCGACGACGCGAAGGCTCGCCGATCCGGTTCCCTTCTCGATGTCACGAACGGTGCGCGTCGACGTGCCAGACAGCTCAGCCAGCTGCTCCTGTGTGAGGCCGGCCGTCGCGCGCGCTGCGCGGATGCGGGCACCGATCACCTGGGATGCGGTCATGACGCCTCCGTCCATGGGCAGGATACTGCCGAAATCAAGGCAACTCTGTATCCCAACTGGTCTATTGCGAGTAATTCGGCAGTATACTGCCGATTTGCCCGCTTTTGCAATGCGAGACTCGACGAGTCAGAGAATATCGGCAGAATCGTGCCGGAGGCGTGCCTGGATCGGCGCGGTAGGGTTGTGCGTCATCGGCCGAACGAGAGAGTGGGAACGGATGCGACGCATTCTCGACATCCGGATCGTTCGGTGGGAGTTCAAGGCGCTCTACGTCGTGGGTGCGATCCTCCTCGGCTTTGTGATCGCGGTACTTCTCCGCACGTTGGGCCTCGCGGAGATCGGCGTACTGCTCACCATCACCGTTATCGACTTCGGTGCGCTGCTCCTCGGCGCGCGGATCTTCCGTGGCAGAGGCGAAGAGGTCGAGCCGCCGCGAGCGTGGTGGCGCATGACCGCCCGACCGACCTTGAGTCGGCGGCTCGGGATCCTCTTCGTCGTGTTGTCGCTGCTTGGAGCAGTGAGCCTGGTCCTCGAAGTGACGGGCGTCTACGCACCGTTGCCGCTCACGGGTGACGACATGGTCGCCTCTTCGAGGGGCATCGTCGAGCTCGCCATCGTCGCCTACCTCTACCTGAACTCGGCGGTTCGACTGAAGCGGCTCGGCGTGCCATCCAAAGATCCGAAGCCACCGCAGGGGCCGCACTTCCGTCCGCCTGTCAAGCTGACGCCCTGACCGACGACGCGCATAGGATCGGCTCATGGCCGATGACGCGGTGACGCGAGCTCAAGAGGCGGCCGCTGCTGCGGCCGAGGCAGCCGAAGCGCTGCAGGTGCAGGCGCAGGAGGCCATCAAGAAGGCCGAGGAGGCCGCGGAACTCGCGCGCGCTGCGCTCGAAGCGCAGCAGCAAGCGACGGATGCCGCGGATGCCGGTGGTGGTTTCGATACGCCTGCTTCGCGGGCTACTCAACCACCGGAGGGTGGTTTCGATACGCCGGCTTCGCGGGCTACTCGACCACCGGCATCCGCCGGCCCGCTCGGCGCCGACCAGGTCGCGGCGATCAGGAGCGGCTACGCGTTCGAGGGCGCCGCCCTCGAGATGGGCGCTCTCGTGAACGGCGAGGCGATGCCGGATGTCCCGGTGCGCATCCCGCTCGCGATGACGAACCGGCACGGACTCGTCGCGGGCGCCACCGGCACGGGCAAGACGCGCACGCTCCAGGTGCTCGCCGAGCAGCTCGCCGCCGCCGGTGTCGCCGTATTCGCCGCCGACATCAAGGGCGACCTCTCGGGCATCGCGACGCCGGGGGAGGCCAACGAGAAGCTCCTGCAGCGCACCGAGGGCATCGGGCAGGCGTGGACCGCGGCATCCTTCCCGGTCGAGTTCTTCTCGCTGGGCGGCATCGGCAAGGGCGTGCCGATCAGGGCCACAGTGGCCGGGTTCGGACCGCTCCTGCTCAGCAAGGTGCTCGGCCTCAACGACACGCAGGAGTCGAGTCTCGGCCTCGTCTTCCACTACGCCGAGAACGCAGGCCTCGCCCTGCTCGACCTCGCCGACCTGCGCGCGGTGCTGCAGTACCTCGTCAGCGACGAGGGGAAGGGCGAGCTCGAGGGCCTCGGCGGCCTCAGCAGGGCGACGGTCGGCGTCATCCTGCGCGAGCTCGTCACGTTCGCCGAAGCTGGGGCCGACGTCTTCTTCGGCGAGCCCGAGATCGATACGGCCGAGTTCCTGCGCGTGGCGTCCGATGGTCGCGGCATCGTGAGCCTGCTCGAGGTGCCGGGCGTCGCCGATCGGCCGGCGCTCTACTCGACGTTCCTCATGTGGCTGCTCGCCGACCTCTTCAACGACCTGCCCGAGGTCGGCGACCTCGACCAGCCGAAGCTCGTGTTCTTCTTCGACGAGGCGCACCTGCTCTTCACGGGCGCCTCGAAGGACTTCCTCGCGCAAGTCGTGCAGACCGTGCGACTCATCCGTTCGAAGGGCGTCGGCATCTTCTTCGTCACGCAGACACCCAAGGACGTGCCCGCCGACGTGCTCGCCCAGCTCGGCTCGCGCGTGCAGCATCAGTTGCGGGCGTTCACTCCCGATGACGCGAAGGCGCTGCGGGCGACGGTGTCGACCTATCCGAGGTCGGGCTACGACCTCGAGGAAGTGCTCACGACCCTCGGCACCGGCGAGGCGATCGTCACCGTCATGAACGAGAAGGGCGCACCGAGCCCCGTCGCCTGGACCCGTCTTCGTGCTCCGCAAGCGCTCATGAGCCCGTCGACGGATGCCGCGATCGACGCCCTCATCGGCGCGTCGCCGCTGCTCCCGAAGTACGGCACGTCACTCGACCGCGAGAGCGCGGGTGAGATCCTCACGGCGAAGATGAACGCGGCGGCGGCGGCCGCGAAGGCGGCGGACGACGCGACCGCGAAGGCGAAGGCCGATGCCGAGTTCGCCAAGCAGCAGGCGGCAATCGAGCAGCAGCAGGAGAAGGAGCGCAAGGCCGCGCAAGCCGAGTACGACCGGCTGATGAAACGCACGTCGGGCACGTCCCGTTCGTCGGGGTCGGGCTCGCGTTCGCGGTCGCGTTCGACGGGCGGCTCGAAGTCGACGCTCGAGCAGGTGCTCGGCTCCAAGGCGGCCCGCGATGTGCTGACGACCGTCGTCGAGGGCATCTTCGGCACGAGGCGGCGCAAGTGAGCGCCGAGCGATCGGATGCTCCGGCGAGGGCCGTGGGCGCGCCGCATCCGCTGATCCGCCGCTACCAGCCCGCCGACCGGCACGGCATCGCCGAGGTGTGCCTGCGCACCGCGGCGGGCGGCGGCGACGCGACCGGCGTGTACTCCGACGACACGCTCATGCCCGAGGTCTTCGCGCTGCCGTACGTGGAGTACGCGCCCGAGCTCACGTTCGTCGTGAGCGACGGGCACCGCGTGCTCGGCTACGTGCTCGGCGTCGCCGACACGGCGGCCTTCGTCGAGTGGTGGCGGCGCGAGTGGGGGCCGGAGTTCCGGAAGCGGCATCCGGCGCCGGGCCCGCCCACCGGGCACGACCCGAAGTTCTCCGAGGAAGCGCTCATCCAAGCAGGGGTCGAACCCGATCGCATGCTCATCGCCGAGCTCGACGAGTACCCGGCGCACCTGCACATCGACCTGTTGCCCGAACTGCAGGGGCAGGGGTTCGGTCGCAAGCTCATCGACGTGTTCCGTGCGGCGCTCGCGAGCCGCGGGGTTCCGGCCGTGCACCTCGGATTGGATGCCGCGAACACCGACGCTCGAGCGTTCTACGACCGGCTCGGGTTCCATGAGCTGCCCTCGAGCCGCCCCGAGGCGCCGCTGCTCGGCATCGACACGCGCTAGGTCAGCGTGACCGGCTTGCGGGAGAGCGAGCGGCGCTCGAACCAGTAGAGCAACTGGGGGTCGGACTGGCGCAGTTCGGCGAGCGTCACGGGCTCGTCGCGCCTCGTCTCATCGACCCCGAGGATGGGAGCCACGCGCGACATCGCGCGCTCGTCCCAGAATCGGCCGCGCATGCGGAAGGAACAGTGGCCATCGCGGCACACCACGAACAGTTGCTCGGTCGTGTCGAGGCTGTTCAACCGGTAGAGCTGCACACGGACCACCCCGGTGATGTCGCGAGCAGCGACCACGGACATGAAACCGAAGAAGCCGCGCTCCACGATTCCATGCCGGCTGAGCGAGGCCTTCGTGCGGCGATACGCGAGCCAGGCCGTCACGAAGAGGAGCGCGACAACCACCGCCGACACGGCGACGAACGGCCACTCGCCGAGCGGATCGAGGACCCAGAGCAGCACGGTCAGCAGCGGCAGGAAGAGCATGACGACCGGAAGGCCAATGCTCCAACCGAGAGTGCGACGCGGCCTCAGGGTTGCAACCCTGAGGCCATCGCCCCCTACTGCCACCGGTCCGGTGGAGACGCCCCCTGTGTCCCCACTCTTCATCCCCACCTGCACCGTTGACATCTCTCACATCATGGGGCGCACGCGAGAACCGCGCTATTCGGCATTAAGGAGGACACGTCTGCGCGCGAGGGGCGAGACATCTGCGCGCGAAGGAGAAGCGGGCCGGAAACGGCTCCGCCGCGGGCATCGGAACATGCTCGCGGCGGAGACAAACTGGCGGAGGATGGGGGATTCGAACCCCCGAGGGCTTGCACCCAACACGCTTTCCAAGCGTGCGCCATAGGCCACTAGGCGAATCCTCCACGGGACGCGGCACTCGAAAGCGCGTGCGACCTCATGAAATCGTACCCGACTTCCGAACGCCCGCCGTTCGCGCGATCGGTCGAGCCGACGCGACGGGGCTTCACCCGAGCTCGAGAACGGGTAGAATGGACGACGGCTCCCCGCGTGGCGCCATCCAGGCCAACTCCCCCAGGGCGGAAACGCAGCAAGGGTAACCCGGCTCTGGCGGGTGCGCGGGGGGTCTTTCTTATGCCCGCCCAATAGGCTGGGCGGGTGGCGCACCGCATCTACATCTGCTCGGCTGAGGGCAATACCGGCAAGTCCACGGTCGCGCTCGGCACTCTCGACACCCTGAGCCGGCGCGCGACGCGCGTGGGCGTGTTCCGTCCGATCGCCCGATCCACCGCCGAGCGCGACTACGTGCTCGAGCTGCTGCTGAGCCACGAGGGCGTGGTCGAGCTCGACTACGACGACGCGATCGGCGTGCGGTACGACGACGTGCACGCGAACCCCGATGCCGCGCTCGCCACGATCGTGCGCCGCTTCAAGGCCGTCGAAGACCGTTGCGATGCCGTGGTCGTGCTCGGTTCCGATTTCACGGATGTCGGCAGTCCCACCGAGCTCGCCTACAACGCGCGCATCGCGGCGAACCTCGGCGCCCCCGTGCTGCTCGTGCTCGGCGGCCGTGTCGGCGAGGGCCGCGGCCGCTCGGAGCGACTCGGCTACTCCGACGCGCGAACTCCCGACGAGCTCGCCCAGCTCACCGAGCTCGCCGTCGAGGAGCTCGGGCGCGAGCACGCGAGCCTCCTCGGCATCGTGGCCAATCGCGCCGATCCAGATCGGCTTATCGAGATCGTCGAGGCCGTGCGGGTGGCCGCCGGTTCGGGAGCGGATGCCGCGGGCACCGAGGTGCTGGCCGAGGCATCCGTCGCCGTGTGGGCCATTCCCGAAGACCCGTTCCTCGTCGCCCCCTCGATGCGCACGATCATGTCGGCCGTCGACGGCGAGTTGTACGCGGGCGACCCCGACCTCCTGAACCGCGAGGCGCTCGGCGTGGTCGTCGCGGCCATGTCGATGGAGAACGTGCTCACGCGGCTCATCGAGGGGTCGGTCGTCGTGGTGCCGGGCGATCGCAGCGAAGTGCTCATCGGCGTGCTCACGGCGCACGCCTCGGCGACGTTCCCGTCGATCTCGGGCATCGTGCTGAACGGCGGCTTCCCGCTCGCCGAACAGGTGGAGCGACTCGTCGAGGGACTGCAGGCGGGCCTGCCCATCATCCGCACCGAGTTCGGGAGCTACGACACGGCGCTCGCGATCACCCACGCGCGCGGCCGGCTCGCGGCGGAGTCGCAGCGCAAGCGCGACACGGCGCTCTCGCTCTTCGAGAAGCACGTCGACGGCCAAGGCCTGCTCGACCTGCTTGACGTGGCGCGCGCCGAGGTCGTCACGCCGCTCATGTTCGAGTACGGCCTGCTCGAGCGGGCACGCGGCGTGCGCAAGCACATCGTGCTCCCCGAAGGCGACGACGACCGCATCCTGCGTGCGGCCGCCATGCTGCTCGCGCGTGATGTGGCCGAGCTCACGATCCTCGGCGGGGAGATCGAGGTGCGTTCCCGCGCGATCGGCCTCGGCCTCGACATCTCGCGCGCGACCGTGCTCTCCAACCACGACCACGTGCTCGTCTACCGCTTCGCCGACGAATACAAGCGGCTCCGCGCGCACAAGGGCGTCAGCCTCGAGCAGGCGCGGGAGACCGTCACCGACGTCTCGTACTTCGGCACGATGATGGTGCAGCTGGGCCTCGCCGACGGCATGGTGTCGGGCGCAGCGCACACGACGGCGCACACCATTCGGCCGGCATTCGAGATCATCAAGACGAAGCCGGGGGTCGAGGTCGTCTCGAGCGTGTTCCTGATGGCGCTCGCCGACCGCGTGCTCGTCTACGGCGATTGCGCGGTCGTGCCCGATCCCACCGCCGAGCAGCTCGCCGACATCGCCGTCTCGTCGGCCGAGACGGCGGCGCAGTTCGGCATCGAACCGCGCATAGCGATGCTCTCGTACTCCACCGGCGAGTCGGGCTCGGGCGCCGAGGTCGACAAGGTGCGCCGCGCGACGCAGCTCGTGCGCGAGCGTGCGCCGCAGCTCGCGGTCGAGGGACCGATCCAGTACGACGCCGCTGCCGACGCCGCGGTCGCGCGCACGAAGCTGCCCGATTCCGAGGTCGCCGGGCGGGCGACCGTGTTCATCTTCCCCGACCTCAACACCGGCAACAACACCTACAAGGCGGTGCAGCGCTCGTCGGGCGCGGTGGCGATCGGGCCCGTGCTGCAGGGCCTGCGAAAGCCGATCAACGACCTCTCGCGCGGCGCACTCGTGCAGGACATCGTGAACACCGTGGCCATTACGGCGATCCAGGCGGCGGATGCCTCGTGAGCGTCGTCCTCGTCGTCAACTCGGGTTCCTCGTCGCTGAAGTACCAGCTGATCGACGTCGAGGCAGGGCGGGCGCTCGCAAACGGCCTCATCGAGCGGATCGGGCAGGCCGAAGGGCACGTGCAGCATCGCCGCGAGGATGCCGAGCACGGCCGCGACACGTGGGACACCGACGAGGAGATCCCAGACCACGACGCGGCCTTCAAGCACATGCTCGACGCGTTCGAGGCGCACGGGCCGTCGCTCGAGTCGCATCCGCCCGTCGCGGTGGGGCACCGCGTCGTGCAGGGCGGCTCGCGCTTCGTCGAGCCGACGGTCGTGACCGACCGGGTGAAGCGCGAGATCGAACAGCTCGAGGAGCTCGCGCCGTTGCACAACCCCGCGAACCTCGCGGGCATCGTCGCCGCGCAGCAGGCCTTTCCCGACGTGCCGCACATCGCCGTCTTCGACACCGCCTTTCACCAGACGCTGCCGCCTGCGGCCTACACGTACGCGATCGACCGTGAGCTCGCTGCGAAGCACCAGGTGCGGCGCTATGGCTTCCACGGCACCTCGCACCGGTTCGTGTCCCGTGCGGCTGCGGAGTTCCTCGGGCAACCGGTCGAGGAGCTGCGGATGATCGTGCTGCACCTCGGCAACGGGGCATCCGCGTGCGCCGTCTCTGGTGGGCGCTCGGTCGAGACGAGCATGGGGATGACGCCGCTCGAGGGGCTCGTGATGGGCACCCGGTCTGGCGACATCGACCCAGCGGTGCTCCTGCACCTGCAGCGCGTGGCCGGGCTCGACACGGATGCCACCGACAAGCTCCTGAACTCGCAGAGCGGCGTGCTCGGCCTCAGCGGCCATCGCGACATGCGCGACCTCGTCGGCGCGTTCGAGTCGGGCGACGAAGCGGCGACCCTCGCGCTCGAGGTGTACACCCACCGCATCCGCGCCTATGTCGGCGCCTATGCCGCTCAGCTGGGCCGCGTCGATGCGATCGCGTTCACCGCGGGCGTCGGCGAGAACTCGCCGATCGTGCGCGAATGGTCGCTCGCGGGGCTCGAGGGCTTCGGCGTCGAGCTCGACACCGACCGCAACCGCGCGCGCGGGAGCGACGTGCGCCGTATCTCGACCGATGCCTCGCGCACCGCGGTGCTCGTGGTGCCCACGAACGAGGAGCTCGAGATCGCGCGCCAGACGCTCGCGGCCGTGGAGCACTGACGCCGCGGGTCAGGGTACAACCGTGCACTGCGGGTTCGCCCCGGCGAGTCCCATCGAGGCGTCCGCCTGCGACCACAGCGATGTCCAGCCGCTCGAGTGGAGGAACCGCACGCCGACGCTCTTCGTGCCGCCCAGGAGGCCCGTCAGCACGCCGGATCCGAACCGTGTCGTGTAGACGCCGCCGACGGGCCCCGTCGTGGTGATCGACGACAGGAGCGAACCGGTGACCTGCTCCAGCCCGCTGACGCCGCTGATCGCGTACTGGGCGTTCGCGCTGGTGAAGCCAGAACCTGGGGGTACCATCCAGGTGATGGTGATCGCCGGATTCGTTCCGAGGAATCCAGGGCTCAGCGTGCAGGTCGCACCGAGCGCGGGTCGCGCGACGGTCAGCGCCGTGTACGAGCCGGTCGCGTGAGTGGTCTCGTTCCAGCCCGCGTCGGTCGCGCTCGATTGCGCCGAGAGGGTCAGTGCGGCCCCGAGTGCGAGTACCGCTCCGACCATGGGGAGCCGGAGGCGCGTCATCCGTTTCTCCCGCCGGTCCGGTCGCGCGGACGCCGGATCAGCGCGGCGGTCCCCGCGGCGATGAGCAGCAGCGCCGCCAGGGCGAGTGCGGCGGGCGGGAACGGGAGACCCGTGCGGGCGATCCCGCCGCCACCAGATCCGATACCGGATGACTCGCCGAATCCGCTGGCCCGGACGACGAGGTCTCGCCAGCCCCCATGAATCGACTCGTCGCCGCCGTCTGCCAACCCGACCGTCAGCCGGAGCCAGCGCTGCTCGCTCGTCGAGATCTCGTCGAGGCGGTGGCTGGTCGCGACATCCGTCGCTGTCAGGTCGAGGACATCGCGCCGGCCCGACGCACAGCTGGTGCCGATCCAGCGCACGTCGCACGCCGCGACCGAGATGGCGAGGGCCGGCTCGTCGGCGGTGAGTTCGAGGTCGATGTCGACGGCGCCCGGCTCCTCGGTGATGGCCTCGACGCCGACGATCCAGACGGACTCGGCGCCTGGCTCGAGGCTCCGGGCCTGCTCGGTGTCGAGGATCGAGGTGAGCCGGATCCTCTCGCCCTGCACGATGTGCTCGTTCGTCGTGGTGGCAGCGGTCGCCGGCTCGGGGGCCATCGTCACGCCGATGAGCGCTGCCACCACGATCACCGCAGCCCCGCTGGCATGGCGCGCTCCCGACGATGAGTGCTCGCGGCCGGCGCGTCGTCGTCGTCGTCGTGTCGTGGTCTCACCCGGCGCTTCGCGACGCGGCCAGAACGCCCACGTCACGAGGCCGGCCATGAGCACCGTCACGGTCGCCAGCACAACGGGATTGCCTGCGGCGTCGATCGCGGGTGCGATGCCCGGAACGGAGAAGATGACCTCGCGCACGTGGGACACCGAGTAGGGGAGCGGATCGTCGGTCGGATTCGCATCGCCTCGAAGCGTGAGCTCGCGAACAGCCCCGGCGCCCTCGACTGCGACCACGCGGTGGGTGATGGGCAGCGCGTTCGGGCGGTCGACCGTCACGATGTCGCCCACCTCGACCTCGCTCGCCGGCACCTCGCGCACGAGCGCCGCCGATCCGGCCGGAATCGTGGGGGTCATGGAGCCAGTGCTGAAGAGGATGACCGAGGCGCCGAACCACACCGCGGCGAGCACGAGCACGATGCACGCCGCACCGCCTGCGGCGAGCACGGTGAGCACGACCTCGCCCGATACGTGCAGCACCTTGCGTGCGATCGAGGTCATGGTCTATCCAGAGGTTCCGGTGAAGGTCCAGGTCGCTTTGGCGGTTTCGCCTTGGTAACTGTTCGCGGCGCCCGCGATCACCCGCACATCGAAGCAGAAGCCGATCGACGCCCCAGCGGCGCCGATGGGATTCGATACGGGGGTTGGCGGTGCGCTCGAGAGCGCAACCCACGTCGTCGTGCCGCCGACGATGAAGGTCGAGGGCGCGGCGAACGCCGCGGCGTTGCACGCGATCGTGGGATTCGGCGACGAGGTGCGCACCGCACGGTACT
Organism: Agromyces albus; assembly: GCF_004134825.1. Classification (GTDB taxonomy): domain Bacteria; phylum Actinomycetota; class Actinomycetes; order Actinomycetales; family Microbacteriaceae; genus Agromyces; species Agromyces albus. The sequence goes on along the minus strand of NZ_SDPN01000006.1, from coordinate 99,226 downwards.
CGAGCGCCGGCGCCAGGGCATTGTCGGTCGAGTCGACATCGAGCCCGGTGAGCACGACGTCGCCGCCCACGGTCGACGCCGGCGTCGTGCGCACGTTCAGCCACGCGTAGTGCGAGACGCTCGGCGACATCGCGGTCGCGTTGAAGGTCAGGCTCGCACCAGGCGCTACCGCGTTGTCCGCATACGTCGGGCTCCCTGCACTCTGCGACTGCAGGTCGAAGACGCTCGAGCCGAAGCTGCCCGTTGCGGTCTCAGTGTCGGTCCACGCGGCGAGCGTCGCCGTCGCGCCTGCGCCGAGTACCAGCCCGCCGGCGAGCACCGCCCGCCATCGGGCGGCCCCGCGCCGGCGTCGCCGCTCGGCGTGCCGGGGCATCCGCTAGTCCTAGGGGAGCGGATCCGTCGAGGTTCCGACGAATTCCCAAGTGACCGATCCCGTGAGGCTTTGGGCGATGTCAGGACCCGCGGTCACGATGAAGCACAGGTTCAGCGGCGTCTCCGCGGCCGTGAATGACGGGAGCGCAGTCGGTCCGCTCGCCGTCGTGGCAGCGTCGTTGACGAGGGTGGTTCCCGCCGTCGTCTCATCGCAGCCGGCGACGAACGTGCCCGTGTCGACGAGGTCGTACGTGAGGTCGGCGGCGATCGCGTCGGCGCTGGCCGCAGCGATCGTGAGGTCGGCCGCATACGTCGAGGTTGCGGAGAGCTGCACGGCGAACGGCACGGCGACGACGTCGCCGGGCGACAGCGTGTCGGGCTCAACGACGAACGTCAGGGTCTTGCCAGGTGCCGTCGGGCTGCTCGAGAACACAGTGCCGTCGGTGCTGCCCTGCAGATCGAAGGCGCCGGATCCGAAGCTGCCGGTCGCGAACTCGGAGTCGTTCCAGGCGGCGAGCGTGATCGCCGCGCCGACGCCGAGCACGAGTCCGCCGGCGATCACCGCCATCGCCTTGCGACGCCGTCCGAAGGCCCGGACCGGTTGTGCTGTCTGCTCGACGTGAGTTTCCACTGTGTCCCCCATTTGATGGAATCCGGTCATGCCCCCATGTCCGGTGAGCCTGAGCATATGCGGGTTCGGCACAGATAGCGAGGGGCGAATGTCCCCCACTACGGGGACCGAGTGGAGCGTTCTCGGCCGGGCTCAGCCGACGAGCCGGGCGCAGTCGATGCAGAGTTCTGCCGTGGGCCGGGCCTCGAGTCGGGCGACCGCGATGCGCTTGCCGCAACGCGAGCAGATGCCGTAGGTCCCATCCGCAATGCGGGCGAGTGCTCGATCCACGTTGCTGAGCTCGGCTCGTGCATCGGCGAGCACGGCGCTGCGCTGCGACCACTCCTGTGTCATCGTCGGGCCCTCGGGGTCGTGCTCGTCGTCGGCCGAAGCGCCCGAGCGCGCGGCACGGACCTCACTCATCACGTCGCCGAACTCGGCGAATCGTTCCTCGGCGTCGGCTCGCTCCTTCAGGAGTTTCACTTGGAAGCGTTCGAGCTGAGTCGGGGTCATCGTCGTGGACATGGCGCTCCTTCCGGTTCCCGAATGGTACGCCTGCCAGTCGATTTGGAGCGTTTGGCATCGCCGACAGCGAATTATTGCGTGCGCAGCCGCTCGCTCGACTAGGTTCAGTCGCGTGGCAGGGGTCGCGATCGTCGGAAGCGGACCGAACGGCTTGGCCGCCGCGGTCACCCTCGCTCGCGCCGGCGTGCGCGTGCGGGTGTTCGAGGCCGAACCGACGATCGGCGGGGGAGCACGCACGCTGCCACTCACCGAGCCCGGCTTCCTGCACGACTGGGGCTCTGCGGTGCATCCGATGGCGCTCGCGTCGCCGTTCTTCCGCGACTTCGGGCTGGCAGATCGCGTGGGCTTCGCGATTCCGGATGCCTCCTATGCGCAAGCGATGCCCGGTCGATCCGCGATCGCGTGGCGCTCGCTCGAGAGAACGGCCGACGACCTCGGCCGTGACGGGCGAGCGTGGCGGCGACTGTTCGCTCCGCTCGTGCGGCGGCGTGATCGGCTCGTGGAGTCTGTGCTCCGGTCGATGCTGCCGCCGCGGCATCCGCTGATCACCGCTCGCTTCGGCGCTCGCGTGCTGCTGCACGCCACGCGAGCCGGAGCCCGCACGTTCAAAGAGGCGAGTGCACCGGCGCTCATCGCCGGCGCGGCAGCGCACGCGAGCGGACCGATGCCCTCGTTCGGCTCTGCGGCGACGGGACTGATGCTCGCGACGCTCGCGCACGGCGACGGCTGGCCGATCCCGCTCGGCGGATCGCAGTCGATCGTCGACGCGCTCGTGGCCGAGCTCGAGTCGCTCGGGGGAGTCGTCGAGACGGATGCCCGGGTGACGTCGATCGCGGAGCTCGGCGACGTCGATGCCGTGGTGCTCGACGTCGCGCTCGCGCGATTGCCCGGCCTCGTCGGCGATCGCCTGCCGGATTCGGCCTCGCGCTTGCTCCGGCGGTACGTCGGCGGCGGCGGTCGCCCGGGCAACGGGCTCAGCAAGGTGGACTTCGCGCTCTCCGCGCCCGTGCCGTGGAGTGACCAACGGCTCGCCGAGGCCGGCACGGTGCACCTCGGCGGCACGGCACAGGAGGTGTGGGCCGCGGAACGCGAGGTGACCGCAGGGCGGCCCGCGAGGCATCCGTATGTCCTGCTCTCGCAGCCGAGCCTCTTCGACCCGTCGCGGGCGCCGGCCGGGCGGCACACCGTCTGGGCGTACATTCACGTGCCTCACGGGTCGACCCTCGATGCGACCGAACACGTCACGGCACGCATCGAGGAGTTCGCACCGGGTTTCCGCGACACCGTGCTGGCGTCGCGGGCGACGACCGCGGCCGAGCTCGAAGCGCACGATGCGAACCTCATCGGCGGCGACATCGGGTCGGGCTTCCTGACGCTGCGGAGCATGCTCGCGCGGCCGGTGCTCGCACGTCGGCCCTGGCGAACGCCGGTGCCGGGGGTGTACCTGTGCTCGGCTTCGACGGTTCCCGGGCCGGGTGTGCACGGCATGGCCGGCCATCTGGCGGCGAAGACCGTGCTGCGCGACGTGTTCGGCCATCCCCGGTTCACCGGATCCGGCGATCGTGTCGGCGGCGCGAACTACGATTGAGGCGTGGTCACCGCCCTGTATCGCCGCTACCGGCCTGAGACGTTCGCCGAGATGATCGGCCAGTCCCAGGTGACCGAGCCACTCATGACCGCGCTTCGAACCGACCGGGTGAACCACGCCTACCTCTTCAGCGGCCCACGCGGCTGCGGCAAGACCACGTCGGCTCGAATTCTCGCGCGATGCCTCAACTGCGCAGAGGGCCCCACCGACACCCCGTGCGGCGTGTGCCCGAGCTGCGTCGAGCTCTCCCGCGGCGGCAGCGGATCGCTCGACGTCGTCGAGATCGACGCGGCGAGCCACAATGGCGTCGACGACGCGCGCGATCTACGTGAGCGTGCGGTGTTCGCACCGGCTCGCGACCGCTACAAGATCTTCATCCTCGACGAGGCGCACATGGTGACGCCGCAGGGCTTCAACGCGCTGCTGAAGCTCGTCGAGGAGCCGCCAGAGCACATCAAGTTCATCTTCGCCACGACCGAGCCAGACAAGGTGCTCGGCACCATCCGCTCGCGCACCCACCACTATCCGTTCCGGCTCGTGCCGCCCGGCCCGATGCTCGAGTACGTGCAGCAGCTCTGCACCGAAGAGGGCGTCGAGGTCGCGCCCGGCGTCCTGCCGCTCGTCGTGCGCGCCGGCGGCGGGTCGCCGCGAGACACCCTGTCGCTCCTCGATCAGCTCATCGCCGGCTCCGAGGGCCCCACCATCGACTACGAGCGCGCCGTCGCGCTGCTCGGCTACACGCACGCGGCCCTCCTCGACGAGGTCGTCGATGCGATCGGCGCGAGCGATGCCGCCGGCGCCTTCGCCGCCGCCGATCGTGTCGTGCAGACGGGGCAAGACCCACGCCGTTTCGTCGAAGACCTGCTCGAGCGCCTGCGCGACCTCATCGTGGTGGCGGCGTCGTCACCCGAGGCCGCCGCTGCGGTGCTCCGCGGCATCCCGGCCGATGAGCTCGCGCGCATGGCCGCGCAGGCGAAGGCGTTCGGCTCGGCCGAGCTCTCGCGCGTCGCCGACCTCGTGAACCAGACCCTCACCGAGATGACCGGCGCCACGTCGCCGCGCCTGCACCTCGAGCTCATGCTCGCCCGCGTGCTCGTGCCCTCGAGCGACGACACCGAGCGCGGCGCCCTCGCGCGGGTCGAGCGCCTCGAGCGTCGGGTCGGCGTGACTGATTCGGCGACGGATGCCGCGAGCCCGGCGCCCCCCGTGCGTGCGGCATCGGCGGCGCCGTCTGCGCCCGTTGCGCCTGTTGCTCCGCCCGTTCCCGCGCGTGCCGCTGCGGAGGCTCCGCGCCCCGCAGGCGCCGATGCTGCGACCGACTCGCGTGCGCCGGCCACGGCAGTCCCGGCTTCGAAGCCCTCACGAACTCCGGTGCAAGCGCCGACCGAATCGACGGAACCGCAGGCCGCAGCGGCACCTTCCGCGGCATCCGCCTCAGTGAAACCGGTGGGCCCGGTCACCCTGCAGCAGGTGCGCGACGCCTGGCCCGAGGTGCTCGCATCATTGCAGCGCACCAAGCGCAGCGCGTGGATGGTCGCGTTCACGGCGCAAGTACGCGAGTTCCGCGACGACGACGTGCTCGTGCTCGCGTTCCCGAGTGAACATGATGTCGCCGGATTCCGCGGCGGTGCTCCCGGCCAGAGCGTGAGCGAACTCCTGCGCGGCGCGATCATCGAGGTGCTCGGCGTTCGCGTGAAGTTCATCGCCAAGGTCGAGGGGTCGGGTTCCGCGGCACCGCGCAGCGGCGCAGCGCCGCAGTCCGACGCACCGTCGACGGCTCCGGGTGTGGGCGGCGGCACCGGCGAAGCCTCGAGCCCGACAGCCCAGCGCACGCCGAACGCGGCGACCAAGGTCGCCACTGCGGCAACGACCGAGTCCAGTGCGACCAAGTCGAGCGCGACCAAGTCGAGCGCGACCAAGTCGAGCGCAGCGGGCACGTCGAAGGCGGCAACCAAGCCAACGGCTTCCGCTGCACCCGCCGCCACGGTCGACTCCTGGGCGACGGTCGCCATCCCCAACGACGCGAGCGAGCTCGACGAGACACCAGCTGATCCGGTCTCCGGCTCGCGCTCAGAGCCAGCAGACTCGGCATCCGACACGGTCGCGGCCGGTCCCGCGACCGCGTCCAGCGCTGCTGCTGCATCTGTCACCTCCGTCGCCGTGGCCGACGTCTCCTCCGCAGACGTGCCCGACGACGCCGATGCGCCTCCCGAAGACTTCGAGCCGCCGTTCGATCCGGGTCCCGTGCCCGACATCGTGACCGAGGCATCCGTGCCCGACGCTGCGCCCGCCGGTGCGACCACCGGCGGCGGCATCCAGCGCTACGGCGAGTCGGTCGTGCGCGAGGTGCTCGGCGCCACTTTCCTCGAAGAGGTCGAGGCGCCGTCGCGGCCCGGCTTCGGGGAGCGTGGGTAGCACGTGTACGAAGGCATCGTCCAAGAGCTGATCGACGAACTCGGCCGCCTCCCCGGCATCGGCCCGAAGTCGGCGCAGCGCATCGCGTTCCACATCGTGCAGACCGAGCACTTCGACGTCACCCGGCTCGCCGAGATCCTCGCCGAGGTGCGCGAGAAGGTGCGCTTCTGCGAGATCTGCGGCAACGTCTCCGAGCAGGCCACGTGCTCCATCTGTCGTGACCCCCGCCGCGACCCCGCGCTCATCTGCGTCGTCGAAGAGGCGAAAGACGTCGTCGCGATCGAGCGCACTCGAGAGTTCCGCGGCCTCTACCACGTGCTCGGCGGCGCCATCAGCCCGATCGACGGCATCGGCCCCGACGAGCTCCGCATCCGCCAGCTCATGCAGCGCCTCGCCGACGGAACCGTCACCGAGGTCATCATCGCCACCGATCCGAACCTCGAGGGCGAGGCGACCGCGACCTACCTCAGCCGCCTGCTCACCACCCTTGAGATCCGGGTCACCCGCCTCGCCTCGGGACTTCCCGTCGGCGGCGACCTCGAGTACGCCGACGAGGTCACCCTCGGTCGGGCCTTCGAGGGCCGCAGGGTCGTCGGCTAGTCGCGCGAACGGATGCCGCCGGCAGGTCAGACTCGCTTGACGGCGCCGTCCCGGCGCGCGTACAACGGACCCATGGCGAGCGCAGGAGCGGAGTGGGTCGCGAACTACGTCGCGGCGTGGGAATCGAACGATCCCGAGCAGATCGGGGCGTTGTTCACCGATGACGCCGCATACCTCCCGAACCCCGACGACGAGCCACGGCGAGGCCGCGACGCGATCGTCGCCGGCTGGCTGGAGGACCGCGACGAGCCGGGCACCTGGTCGTTCGACTGGAAGATCCTGCACGAAGACGAGGGCTTCGTGGTCGTGCAGGGGCGCACGGAGTACCCGGCCGAGAAGGACTACCTGAACCTCTGGATCGTCCGGCTCGACCCAGACGGTCGCGCGACCGAGTTCACCGAGTGGTACATGCCGCGGCCGCACTGATCGGTTCGAGGCATCCGGCCGCCCAGACCGCGAGCCCAGCTACCCCGCCGTCACATTGCCGGGCGCGTATACGCGCCGCCGTATGATTGGGTCTCCGGGCGCGACGGCGCCGGCAATCACCCTGGGAGACCACGTGAGCTTGATCGTGCAGAAATACGGCGGATCGTCTGTCGCCGACGCAGAGAGCATCAAGCGGGTCGCCAAGCGCATCGTCGAGACCCGCAAGGCGGGCAACGACGTCGTCGTGGCTGTCTCCGCGATGGGCGACACGACCGACGAACTGCTCGATCTCGCGAATGAGGTCACGCCCATTCCGGCGCCCCGCGAACTCGACATGCTGCTCTCGGCAGGCGAGCGCATCTCCATGGCGCTGCTCGCGATGGCGATCAAGAGCATGGGCCACGAGGCGCGTTCGTTCACGGGCAGCCAGGCCGGCATGATCACGGATGCCACGCATGGCGCCGCTCGCATCGTCGACGTCACCCCGGTTCGGCTGCGCGAGGCGCTCGACGACGGCGCCATCGTCATCGTCGCCGGCTTCCAGGGTTTCAACCGCGACACCCGCGACATCACGACCCTCGGCCGCGGCGGCAGCGACACCACGGCCGTGGCGCTCGCAGCGGCCCTGGAGGCCGACATCTGCGAGATCTACACTGATGTAGACGGCGTGTTCACGTCCGACCCGCGCGTGGTGACGAAGGCCCGCAAGCTCGACCGCATCACGAGTGAAGAGATGCTCGAGCTCGCGGCATCCGGAGCCAAGGTCTTGCACATCAGGGCTGTCGAGTTCGCTCGCCGGCACGGCGTGACCCTGCACGTGCGTTCGTCGTTCAACAACAGTGAGGGCACGATCGTCTACGATCCCTCGCGTCTTCCCGAAGGAGAAACTGTGGAAGAGTCCGTCATCGCCGGTGTCGCGGTCGATCTCACCGAGGCCAAGATCACGATCGTCGGCGTGCCCGACGTGCCCGGCGTCGCCGCGAAGATCTTCAAGATCGTCGCCAACACGAACGCGAACGTCGACATGATCGTGCAGAACGTCTCCGCCGCCTCCACCGGGCGCACCGACATCTCGTTCACGCTGCCGAAGACCGACGGCCAGCGGGCGCTCACCGCACTCTCGAGTGCGCAAGAGGCCGTGGGCTTCACCTCGTTGCAGTACGACGACCAGATCGGCAAGGTCTCCCTCGTCGGCGCCGCCATGCGTTCGGCAGCGGGCGTCTCGGCGCGACTCTTCGAGGCGCTCTACGAAGCGGGCATCAACATCGAGATGATCTCCACGAGCGAGATCCGCATCTCGGTCGTCACGCGCGCCGACAGCGTGCACGCCGCCGCGCGCGCCGTGCACACGGCGTTCGAGCTCGACGGCGAAGACGACGCGGTCGTGCACGCCGGTACCGGCCGCTGATCGCGGCATCCGAGGGCGAGCGGATGCCGCATCCGCTCGATTCGCTGTGAAGCCCGACACCGAATCCCTGCCGCTTTGCATGACTTTCCTGCCTTCGTAGGACACTTGCAGGCTCAGGCGTCCTCCCCAACGGCAAATGTCCTGCAAACTGGAATGAGCGTTCCCGTCGGCCGACCGGCCGAGCGGGTGATGGAGGAGTGATCGTGGTCAGCAGCAACGGAGTGAACATCGGCGTCGTCGGCGCCACCGGGCAGGTCGGTGCGGTCGTGCGACGCCTGCTCGAGGAGCGCGACTTCCCCGTCGCGTCGATCCGCTACTTCGCCTCGGCGCGGTCGGCCGGCACGACCCTGCCGTGGAAGGGCGAGGAGATCGTCATCGAAGACGCATCGACCGCCGACCCGACGGGGCTCGACATCGCGATCTTCTCCGCGGGCGCCACGCTCTCCAAGGCGCAGGCCCCGCGCTACGCCGCGGCCGGCGTGACCGTCATCGACAACTCGTCGGGCTGGCGCATGGACCCCGAAGTGCCGCTCGTCGTGAGCGAGGTGAACCCACACGCGATCGATGAGGCCGTGAAGGGCATCATCGCGAACCCGAACTGCACGACCATGGCCGCCATGCCCGTGCTGAAGGTGCTGCACGAGGAGGCCGGCCTCGAGCGCCTCGTCGTGAGCACCTACCAGGCCGTGTCGGGCGCCGGACTCTCGGGTGGCGAGGAGCTGCTCGAGCAGGCGCGCGCCGCCGTCGCGCAAGACACGATCGGGCTCGTGCACGACGGCCGAGCGGTCGAGTTCCCCGAGGCGCAGAAGTTCCCGCGCACGATCGCGTTCGACGTGATCCCGCTCGCGGGCTCGATCGTCGACGACGGCGACTACGAGACCGATGAGGAGAAGAAGCTCCGCAACGAGAGCCGCAAGATCCTCGAGCTCCCGGGCCTGCGGGTCGCCGGCACGTGCGTGCGCGTGCCCGTCTTCACGGGCCACTCGCTCTCGATCAACGCCGAGTTCGCGAACCCCATCACCCCCGAGCGAGCGACCGAGGTGCTCGCGAACGCCCCGGGCGTCGCGCTCTCCGACGTGCCAACGCCGCTCCAGGCCGCCGGCACCGACCCGAGCTACGTCGGCCGGATCCGCCAAGACCAGTCGGCGCCCGACGGCAAGGGCCTCGTGCTCTTCGTCTCGAACGACAACCTTCGCAAGGGAGCGGCGCTGAACGCCGTGCAGATCGCGGAGCTCGTGGCGGCGAAGCTGCAGCTGCCCGCGACCGTCTGACCGGGGCAGGATCACCCCCGATTTGGGGGAACCCAAGGTGAGGAAACATCAGTAGGTTTGGGCGAGCGCCCGTTCGTTGAAGAGCGGTAGGGAGACCTACCGCTCTTCGCATGCCCGAAGCAAGAACGGACGGATCCTCGACGTCTTCCCGTCGTCGGGATGCCCCCAACTCACTTACCCGAAGGTTTACCCGACCATGAAGCATTCCCGCACGCTTGGTGCTGCCCTGATACTCGCCGGCGGCGCCGTCGTATTCTCCGCCGCCCCCGCCTACGCCGCCATCATTCCGACCGACCCGCCGGAGGGGGCGTCGGACCAGATCTGCGAAGACCTCGACTCGGGGAAGAGCACTGAAGGAGGCCTCGGCACGACGGAGGAGATTTTCGCTCCCGAAGGCATGGTCATCACGCTCGTCTGCGTGAAGTCCGGCGATGACGTCAGCGGCGGCGGCCCCGAGTACTACCTCGTCGATCCGCCGACCAACTCCGTGATCATCGCGCACTCGACGGGCAAGGACATCAGCCACTACTCCTTCGCGTTCGAGGCAGCTCCGACGCCGGAGCCGACCCCGACTCCGACTCCGACTCCGGAGCCGACCCCGCCCCCGACCGTGCCGCCCGCCGGAGACAAGCTCGCGGAGACCGGCTTCGAGTCGGGATGGCTGCCCTTCGTCGGCATCGGCGCGCTCGCGCTCGGCGCCGCGCTCTTCGTTCCGCGCCTCGTCGCCAAGCGTCGCTGAGTAGTCTGACGACACCGAACGGCCCGCCGCGGATCATCCGCAGCGGGCCGTTCTCGCGTCTCGAACGTGCTGGTCGCACGCCGCCGGGGATGAGCCCTCCCGTGTCGCCTATCCTGAAATCCACGATGTTGCATGCGCTGGGGAGTCGGGCGGCATTCGCCTCGGCGCTGGTCGCGGCGGCGGTGATGCTGCTCGCGGCGTGCGTGGCGGCAGATGATGTGCCTGCTGCGGCGCCCACACGGGGAGCGACGATCGCCGCCTTCTACGGCGACTCGTACACGCGCGGCACGGGCGCGAGCTCACCCGAGCGCCGCTGGTCGACGATCGTGTGCGCCGAACGCGGCTGGTACGAGTTCAATCCGAGCGTCGACGGCCTCGGCTACGTGAACAATCGCGGACTCGCCCCCGGCGGCGACCTCGTCGACCAGATCGTCGACCACGAGCCGTCGCCCGACGTCGTCATCGTGACGATGGGGTTGAACGACGCGTTCTCGATGCCGTCGGCCGGCGATGAGATCCGCGAGGCGATCGCCGACGACCTCGAGCGGTTCCGCACCGAGCTGCCCGACGCGCGGCTCGTCGTCGTCGAGCCGTTCTGGTACCAGGACGACCGACCCGACGAGTTCGAGCAGATCGTCGAATGGGTCGAGGATGCCGCGAGCCGAGTGGATGCCGACTACATCGCGGGCGCGTCGCACTGGCTCGAGGGCCACCCGGAGTGGATGTCGTCCGACGTGATCCACCCGAATGACGACGGCTACGCCGAACTCGCCCGCAGGATGGACGCCGAGCTCGAGCGTCTCGGCCTCTGACCGCAGTCGCAGCCCCAGTCGCAGCCGCTGTCCGCTGTCGGCTGTCCCGGCAATCTACCTGCCCGCGCCGCGTGTCCCCGTTAGGCTCATCGCATGGGGGGAACGGGTGAACCTCGCCGCGGCAGCGCGGCCGCGACGCTCGATCGATCCGTGATCCTGTCGCAGCTGCTGTTCGGCGCGGTGGTCGTCGTCTTCGTCTTCACGCTCCTGGTGTTCCTGCCCGAGTCCGCGTCGCGGCCGCTCATGCTCTACGGAGTCGGTGTGGCGTTCGTCGTGACCGGGGTGACCGTGGTCATCCCGTGGCATCGCCTGCCTCACGATCTCGTCATGCTCGTGCCCATCATCGACATCGTCGCCGTCGGGCTCATGCGGCTCGGGGATCCGGCCACGGGCGTCGGGCTGCTGTGGGTGTTCCCGACACTCTGGCTCGCGAGCTACTTCGGCCTGCGGGGCGCCGTGATCGCGGTGTCGTCGTCGGCGGGACTCGTCTGGCTCACCGAGATCATCACGGGACGCGCGCTCACCGCGGGAAGCATCCCCGGAGTCGTGCTGCTGCCGATGGCGCTGCTCTTCGTGGCGACGAGCGCGGTGCTCACGAGCCGGCGCACCAGCGCGCAGCGCGTCCTCCTGCGCACGCAGGCCGGACAGGTCGAGCGCGCGCTGCGCCGCGCGAACCGCCAGGAATCGCTCATCGCCGAAGTGCTGAACGCGGTCGACTTCGGAGTGGTGCGACTCGACCGCGAAGGGCACGGGGCCGTGATGAACACCGCATACGCACGCCTCTACCGGCTCGACATGGCCGTGCCGGACGCGGCCCGGTTCGGTGTGGCCTTCGCGGAAGACAGGGTCACCCCGCTCACGCCAGACGAGCTCCCGTTCAACCGCGCGGCGCGAGGCGATGAGTTCGACAACGTGATCACATGGATCCCGCGCGGAGGCGCAGAGCTTGCTGCGGTCGCCGTGACCTCGCGGCGGCTCTACGACGGCGACAACGAGCCCGACGGCAGCGTGCTCGTCGCGCGTGACGTGACCGCCGAGCTGCTCGCCGTCCGCGCACGAGACGACCTCGTGGCATCCGTCTCCCACGAACTGCGCACGCCGATGACCTCGGTGCTCGGCTTCGTCGACCTCTCGCTCGACGACCCAGACCTGCCCTCTGGCGTACGGCGCAACCTCGAGATCATGGAACGAAACGGGGAGCGGATGCTCCAGCTCATCGCGAGCATCCTGCAGAGCGCACGTCAAGCGGATGCGCCGTCCCAGCTCGAGCTCGGTGACACCGACCTCGGCTCGATCGTGCTCGAGTCCGTCGAGTCGCTCCGGCCTCGTTCAGACGAGCGGGCGCTCACCGTGACCGTCACGACGGCGGAGCACGCCATCGTGCGCGCCGATCCCTTCCGCATCCGGCAGGTCGTCGACAACGTGCTCTCGAACGCCATCAAGTACAACCACACCGGCGGCGAGGTGACCCTCGGTGTGACGGCCGATGGGGACACGGCGTGGATCGTGGTACGCGACGGCGGCACCGGCATCCCCGAGGCGGAGCTGCCACGGGTCTTCGACCGGTTCTTCCGGTCGGAGTCGGTGCGGCAGGGCAGCGTGCATGGCAGCGGGCTGGGTCTCGGCATCGCCCGTGACTTCGTGGAGCTGCACGGTGGGCGGCTGAGCATCGACAGCGAAGAAGGACACGGGACCACCGTGATCATCACATTGCCCGTGGCCGGACCCGGAGCGGCATGAACATCGACCTGTACACGATCCAGCTCGCGACGACCACCGTCACCATCGTGGCCGGCGTGATGTTCATCCTCGACACCTTCCTCCGGAAGACGGATGCCGCGGGCCGCGTGTGGGCGCTCTCGTTCATGGCCGGCATCCTGGCTTCCTTCGCCTACGCTGCGTGGGTCGTCGTGCCGGGCGCGTGGTGGGCGGTCGCGATCGGCAACGCGGCCGCCGTGCTGAGCCCGGCGCTGCTCTGGAGCGGTGCACGCGCCTACAACGGGCGACCGCATCTGGTGTGGATCGGCGTGGTCGGCTCCACGGCAGCCGCCACGGCGGTGCTCGGTGCGGGCCCTCGTGGCGGCGACTGGGCGGGCGCCGCAGTGATGTTCGCGCTCATCGCGACGTTCGGCATGCTCGGGGCGATCGAGTCGTTGCGGGCGCCGATGCGCGAGAACTGGACGGCGCGCGGGCTCACCGTCATCTTCCTCGTGGTGGCGCTCTTCTACGCGGCGCGCACCGCGGTCTTCCTGCTGCGAGGACCCGACGACCCCTTCTTCGCGACGTTCCTCGGTACCGAGGCGTCGGCGTTCGTGATCATCTCACTCATCATCGTGACCCTGCCGAGCCTCGTGATCCTCCAGGGCGAGCGCGTGCCACGGATGTCGGGCCGAGGGGACATCGCCCTCTCGTACAACGCCGACGCCGTCCTCAATGACGAGTTGTTCCGGGAGATCGTCGACGACTGGCTCGAGCGCGCGAACTTCCACGATGAGCAGCTCGTGTTCATGCGTGTCGAGCTCGACGAGCTCGACGCGCTCAACACCGCGTTCGGGCGCTCGGTGGGCACGCAGCTCCAGACAGAGTTCGCGGCCGCGGTCCGGCGCTTCAGCTCGCCGCACTCGCACATCGGCATCGCCGGGCGAGGGGCGCTCGTCGTCGTGGGGCCGTACGTGCAAGTCGAGCAGGCGGCGCTGAATGCCGCGGCGATCCAGGTGGGTCTCCGCGAGAACCGCATCGAGGCTGCGCAGGGGATCCGGTTGTCGGCGAGCATCGGGCTTGCCGGCACCGACCGGTGCGGCTACGACTTCGATCGGCTGATGGATGCCGCATCGGGCGCCGCTTCGAGTGCACGCGAGAGCGGGGGAGACGCCATCGTCCTCGCCGAGTGAGGTGCGGTGTACTCGAACGGCGAATTCTTGAGGAGATCTTGAGGTGACGTTGCCGCATCCTCGCGCCGATCCCGAGGTCGCCCGGGGAGACTCGTGGCGTGGTGCGGGGACGCTGCACCAGAAGTCAGGAGAACACCGAGATGTTCGATCTCGCCACCCCCAAGGTCCACCCCCGGACCATCCCCCGGGGTATGGCACCGATCGCAGCTCGGTTCTCGCGGCCGCTTCTCGATCCCGAACTCGAAGCGTACGCAACCGACTTCGTCGCCGGTGGATACTCTGCAGTCCGCCCGCTCGACCGGTTGCATCGTCCCCGCCGCATCACCTGACCGGTGCTGCAGGGCGGCGTGAGCGGATGCCGCCCCCCGCTCCTGTCATCGGCCGGCTCACGCGTCGTCGGCCGTCAGCCGGTAGCCGACGCCGCGCACCGTCTCGATCCATCGCGGATGCGAGGCGCTCTCACCGATCTTCCGGCGCAGGTTCGCGAGATGCACCTCGACGGCGCGCCTGTCGGCGTCACTGACGTAGGACGACGTGACGTAGCCCTCCCCGCGGAGGGCGACGGCGAGGTCGGACTTGCTTCGCACGCGTCGCCTCGACGACATGAGGTCGTGCAGGAGCTCGAACTCGCTGCGCGTGAGTTCGAGCTCGTCGCCGTCGATGGTGACGAGATGCATCTCGGAGTGGAGCCGGAGGCCTCGGTGCTCGAGCCATCCCGCGTCGGACTCGACCGGCCTGGTGGCCGGAACCGCCTGCGGTTCCTCGAGGCGAGGGCGTCGGAGCATCGCCTCGATCCGCGCCCGAAGTTCACGAGGCCGGAACGGCTTCGCGACGTAGTCATCGGCCCCGGCTTCGAGCCCCATGAGCGTGTCGATCTCGTCGCTGCGAGCGGTCAGCATGATGAGGTACGTCTCACTGAACGCGCGGATGCGCTTCGCAGTCTCGAACCCGTCGATCCCGGGCATGCTGATGTCGAGGGTTGTCAGTGTCGGGTGGTGCCGCCGAACCTCCTCGATGCCGTCGAGCCCGTTTCCGGCGCTGTGCGTCTCGAAACCCGCTTGTTCGAGCACCTGCTCGAGCAGTCTCCGGATGTCGGCGTCGTCTTCGATGACGACCGCGACGCGATCACCTCGCATCGCCGGCGCCTCGCCGTGTGCATCGTTGCTCGCCACCTCGCCCCTCCCCGTGCGGCCGGTGTCTTCCCCAAGCGCCAGTCTATGTGGAGGACTGCTGGGGGACAGGTCGGCGCAGGCTTCCGACGCCGGCTTCGTCACTCCTGCGGGATCGCCGCCACGACGTCGATTTCGACGAGGATGTTCGCGAGGCGGGAGCCCACGGTCGTGCGCACCGGGTACGGCTCAGTGAAGAACTCGGCGTAGGCCGTGTTGTACTCGGCGAAGTCGGCGAGGTCCTCGAGGTGCGCCGTGACCTTCACGACATCGTCGAAGGAGAGCCCGTACTCGGCGAGCACGGCGCCGATGTTGCGCAACACCTGGCGGGTCTGCTCGGCCACGCCGCCCTCGACGACGAGCCCGGTCGCGGGGTCCTGCGGGCCGAAGCCCGCGGTGAACAGGAAGCCGTGCGCGACCACGCCGTGGCTGTACGGCCCGGCGGGCTTCGGCGCGTTCGAGAGAGTGACGGCGGTCTTGGACATGGTTCCTCCGGTGGGATTCGAGCGGATGCGGCATCCGCTGGTCTGGCGGGACGCCCCGAGGCGTCCGCTGTGGTCAGCCGAGCTCTCGCGAGATGAGCTCGGCGGTCTCGCGCAGGGCGGGCAGGTGCTCCTGCAGCTCGTCGAGGTCGGCGACCATGCGGATCGCGGTGACCGAGAGCGCGCCGACGACCCCCATCGGGCTGCGGATCGGCACGGCGATGCAGTTCACGAACGCCTCGAACTCGCGATCGTCGGTGGCCCAGCCGCGGGCGCTCACAAGGGCGAGCTCCCGGTCGAGGAGCTCGCGCGTGGTGATCGTGTGCTCGGTGTAGCGCTGCCAGGTGACGCCGTCGAGCACGGCGTCACGGGCGGGCCGGTCGAGGCCGGCGAGGACCGCCTTGCCGACCCCCGAGCAGTAGGGGATCACCTCGCGGCCGATGCGCGAGTACATGCGCACCCCCGACTCGTCTTCGGCCTTGTCGACGTAGACGATCGAGCGGTCCATGAGGGCGGCGAGGTGCACGGTGTTGCCCGTGCGGCGCTGCAGTCGGCGCACGTGCTCGGCGCCGGCCTCGCGGAGGTCGAGCGAGTCGAGCGCCTGCTTCGAGAGGGCCGCGAGCCGGGTGCCGAGCGTGTAGCGGCCCGAGCCGCGCCGGCGCACCCAGCCGACCCCCTCGAGCGCCTGCAGTTCGCGGAACATCGTCGAGCGATGCAATCCGAACGACTCGGCGAGCTCGGCGACGGTGCGCGGGTCGGCCGCGATGGCATCGATGATGCGCGCCGCGCGGGTGACACTCTGCGACATGTCAGGCCTCCTCGGGTGGTGCGGTTCGAGGGCGTCGAGCAGATGAGCGCCGGATGCCGCGCCCGGGCGTCGCGCCCGTGAGCGCGCCGCCCGCGAGCACCGGAACTCCCGCGACGAACGCGTCGTCGATGCCCCGTGCCAGCCCGAGCGGCGCCTCGTAGCTCGCCGTGTCGGCGACCCGATCGGGATCGACGAGCACGACGTCGGCGATCCACCCCGGCCGGATGCGCCCGCGCCGGCCGAGCCCGAACCGGTCGACGGCACGTGTGGAGCAGAGCGCCGCCGCCTCGCGCCAGGACAGCGCGCCGCGCTCGCGCACGAGGTCGCCGAGGTACCGCGCGAACGTGCCGCGCGCCCGCGGGTGCGGGTGGGCGCCGACGAAGATGCCGTCGGAGCCGCCGAGGGCACCGGTGTGGGCGAGGATCGAGGCCAACTCGGCCGGCGAGCGCTCGTTGCGCACCGCCATCACGACGTTCACCTCGAGGCGAGAGGTGGCGAGCACATCGAGGGCGAAGCTCGCCGGGTCGGTGTCGGCGCGGCGCGCCGCTTCCTCGAGGGTGAGGCCGTGCGCCCAGGCGAACTCGGGTGCCGCGATGTGGGCGAGCGTGAGCATCGACGGCCACTCTGCGCCGAGACTCGGGTAGTCGGCGATCGAGGGGAACCAGTACCGGAACAGCACCTCGCGCTCCGCGGGATCCGCGAGCGCCTCGATCACGTCGGCGACCGGCTGCACCGAGAGCGCAGCGGGCAGGATCGGCATTGCGAGGATGCTGCATCCGCGCGTGTACGGGTACGCGTCGAACGTCGCATCGACGCCGGCTGCGGCGAGCCCGTCGAGCAGGCCGTGCACGATGCCGGGCTCGGCGTGGAAGTGGGAGACGTGCACGGCGACGCCCGATTGCAGGGCGATCGCCTCCAGCTCGGCGATTCCGGCGGCCGAGTTCGCCTCGTACCCGCCGCGAAGGTGGGACACGTACACGCCGCCCGCGGCGGCGACGGGCTCGGCGAGACGGGCGAGCTCGTCGGTCTCGGCGAAGATGCCGGGCACGTAGTCGAGTCCGGTCGAGAGGCCGAGGGCGCCCGCGGCGAGGCCGTCGGCCACGAGCGAGGTCATGGCTTCGAGCTCTGCGGATGCCGCGGCATCCGTCGACCGGCCCATCACCTCACGCCGCACGGTGCCGGCCGGAACGAGGATGCCGGCGTTCAGCGCCGTGGTGCCGTCGTAGCCGGCGAGCAGTGCAGCGACGCCACCGCCCCGATAGGTCGGGTGCCGGCCGTTGATCGCCGCGAAGTACTCGCTCGCGTAGGTGCCGTCGCCGGGAGCGAACGAGACGCCGTCCTGCCCGCCGATCACCGTCGTGACGCCCTGCCGCAAGAGCGCGAGCTGCACGTCGGGATCGAACAGGAGCGCGTCGGCGTGCGAGTGCGCGTCGACGAATCCGGGCATGAGCAGTCGCCCGGTGCCGTCGAGCACGGTGTCGCCGGCCGACGTGGCGACGCTGCCCGCCGGGTCGATTCGCACGATGAGCTCGCCGTCGAGCAGCACGTCGGCCGGCGCGGCGCCCGCGCCGTCGCCATCGACGACGGTCACGTTGCGGATCAGGTGCGGCACGGGCTCCTCTTTCGGTCGGTCGGCTGGGCGGTGGGCGGCTGTGCGGTGGCTCTGGCGCGTCAGAAGAACGTGCGCACGAGGTCGACCACGCGGTCGGAACCGCGGTGCTCGACCACCGGGATCCAGCGCCACTTGTCGAACGCCGTGCACGGATGCGAGAGGCCGAGTGACACGACATCGCCGATGCTGACCGGCAACGCGGCATCCGAGCGCAGGAAGGCGTGCTGGTCGTTCACAGCGGTGACGGATGCCCCGACGAGCGGCTCCTCGTCGGCGCCGAGCCGCGCGGCCCGCCCGAACGGCACCGGCAGTCCTTCGTCGTAGGGGAAGTCGCGCTTGCCGCCGTCGAGCAGGGCGAGCCCCGGCTCGGGATGCGAGACGACGCGTGCATAGCCCCGCATCGCCGAGATCAGGGTGGCGCCGCCCGAGCGAGCAGCAGCGCCAGCGCGAGCGTCTGCACCAGCGCCCGCGTCGAGCGGGGAGATGCCGTGATAGAAGCCGTCGTCGTGCAGGAGCGAGGCGCCTGAGCGGAGGATCCAGCTCGCCGGGAGGCCCGCCGCGGCATCCGCTGCCATCGCCGGTGCGAAGACGTCGGCGACGACGTCGAGGTAGGCGCTGCCGCCCGCGGTCACGATGAGCTCTCGGTCGCCGACGAGCGGTCGTACGGCGGCGCGCAGTTCGAGGAGGTCGCCGAGGTAGTCACGCACGGCGGCGAGTGCCGCGGGGGAGCGGTCGTGGCCGAGGCTGCCCTCGTAGCCCGCGACGCCCGCGAGGCGAAGCGACCGCGAGGCGGCAATGCGCTGAGCGACGCCGACGGCTTCGTCGAGCGAGCGAGCGCCGGTGCGGCCCCCGGCGGCGCCGAGCTCGACGAGCACGTCGATCGGGCGGGGGAGCGGGGCATCCGGAAGGGCCTGCTTCATCGCCTCGACGGTCGCGACCGAATCGGCCCAGCAGGAGAAGGCGAAGCCCTCATCGGCGAGCTCACTCGCGATGAACGCGAGCCCGGCGGGGGCGACGAGGGTGTTCGCGAGCATGATCCGGGCGACGCCGAACGAGCGCGCGGTGCGCACCTGCCAGGGGGTCGCGAGGGTGAGGCCCGCCGCCCCGGCGTCGAGCTGCCGCTGCCAGAGGGCGGGTGCCATCGTGGTCTTGCCGTGCGGCATGAGGTCGAAGCCGTGGGAGGTCGCCCACTCCTGGATGACGGCCGCGTTGTGCGCGAGGGCCTGTTCGTCGAGCACGAGGAGCGGGGTCCAGAACTCGCTGAGGCGGGGGCCGCTCGCGAGGAACTCGCGCACCGTGAGTCCGGCAGCTCGAGCGGGGAGGCCCTTGTCGCTCGGCTCGAGGCGCTCCTCGGCGAGCTCGGCGATCACGCGCGGTTGCGGCATCCGTCATCCTCTCGTTCAGCGATGCGACGGGAAGGTGTTGCGTATGCTGCAACCGGTTTGCGCCGAATCTGCACAAGCGCCAGCATAGGGCCCGTGACCCTCGCAGCGCAGCCCGACGTCGTCGCCATCGGCGAGACGATGGTGCTCATCGCGCCGGCCGATGCTGAATCGCTCGAGCACGCTGCCGACTTCCGCCTCGATCCCGGCGGCGCCGAGGCGAACGTGGCCTCGCACCTCGCCGCGCTCGGTCGCCGCGCAGCTTGGGCCGGCATCGTCGGCGACGACGCGCTCGGCCGCCGCCTCGTGCGACAGCTCGCCGAGCGCGGCGTCGACACTCGCTGGGTCGGCGTCGACCCCGAGGCGCCCACGGGCGTGTACTTCAAGGATCCCGGCCATGGCGTGCAGTACTTCCGAGCCGGGTCGGCGGCGTCGCGCATGTCCCCGGCGCTCCTCGACGAGCTGCCCCTCGGCACCGCCCGCCTCGTGCACCTGAGCGGCATCACGCCGGCGCTCTCGGCATCGTGCGACGCTCTCGTCGACGCGGCCTTCGCGCGTGTGGCGGCCGGCCCCGCGATCGCGAGCTTCGACGTCAACCACCGGCCGGCGCTCTGGCCGTCGACGGATGCCGCGGCGCGTCGCCTTCGCGAGCTCGCGGCGCGAGCCGACGTCGTGTTCGTCGGCCTCGACGAGGCAGCCGGCCTCTGGGGCAGCGCGACGGCCGACGACGTGCGGGCGCTGCTGCCCGAGCCGGCACTCCTCGTCGTGAAGGACGGCGCAGTCGGCGCGACCGAGTTCGGAGCGGCAGGTGCCGTGCACGTGCCCGCGATCGAGACGGAACTCGTCGAGGCGGTGGGGGCAGGCGACGCGTTCGCCGCGGGCTACCTCGCCGCCCTGCTCGACGGCATTCCATCTGCTGGTCGACTGCGCGCCGGACACGAGCGCGCCGTGGTCGTGCTCGCAGATACCGCCGACTTCCCCCGCAACCGACCGTGATCGAGAGGCCGCAGATGACCGAGATCGTGAACGCCGAATTCGATGAGATCCTCGCAGGGCGGCCGCTCATGGCGATCCTCCGAGGCCTGGGCGCCTCGCGCAGCCTCGAGATCGCCCGTCGTGCCTGGGAGCTCGGCATCGAGGTCGTCGAGCTGCCGATCCAGTCGCCGGCGGATCTCGAGGCGCTCGCCGCCGTCGCCGAGGCCGGACGAGCCGAGGGCCGCCTCGTCGGCGCGGGCACGGTCGTGTCGGCGCGCCACGTCGAGCTCGCGGCATCCGCCGGCGCTGCCTTCACGGTGAGCCCCGGCTTCGATGCGGACGTCGTGCGCGCCTCGGTGGCCGCCGGACTCCCGCCGCTTCCCGGCGTCGCGACGGCGAGTGAGGTGCAGGCCGCGATGGCGCTCGGGCTCACGTGGCTGAAGGCGTTCCCCGCGTCGCTGCTCGGCACCGCCTGGTTCGGCGCGATGGCGGGCCCGTTCCCGGATGCCCGTTTCGTCGCGACCGGTGGGATGGATGCCGCGAATGCGGGCGCGTTCCTCGCTGCCGGGGTTCGCACGGTCGCCGTGGGCTCGGCGCTCGAAGACCCGGCGCAGTTGCCTGCGCTCGCGGCGATGCTCGCGCGCTGACGGCGCCGCAGGTTCCCCGGCCGCGCGAGGGCGGCTGTGGATACGTGGGCGCCTCCCGGTGGGTGCGAGACTATGCGACGACGAGTTGCTGGAGCAGACGGACCGTATCCCGCTGCTCGTCGAGTGCTTCCATGCGCGACTGGACGGTCTCCAGGTGAGTGCGAAGGTAGTCGCTGACGCAAGCGTGCAGTCGTGCGCCGCTGTCCAGGAAGCAGGGGATGACCTGGGAGACGATGGCAAGGGGCAGTCCCGCGTTGAGGAGCAGCCGGATTCGACGCACGCTCTCGACGTCGGCGGGTCGGAACCTGCGGTGGCCGGCGCTGGTGCGTGCCGCGTCGAGGAGATCGTTCTGCTCGTAGTAACGCAGCGCGCGGACGCTGACACCGGTGCGGTCGGAAAGCTCGCCGATAGAGATGGTGTTGTCGTACAGGTCGGGCATCGCTGACTCCTTCGAGGCGACTTGCATGTGACGCTAGCGTCAGTTCCTACGGTGATGGTCATGACGACCACGACTGATGCAACATCCTTCGCTGACGGCTTCTTCCTTCTCGGCAGCGATCTCCCCGTCCGCAGAATCGGCCTCGGCACCATGCGTCTCACCGACGCGACCGGTGACGACACGCAGGCCGGTGCGCAGATCTGGCATGCGCCTGCGGACCCGTCCGAAGCGATCGCCCTGCTCCGTCATGCCGTCGAGCTGGGCGTGCAGTTGATCGACACCGCGGACGCGTACGCGCTGGGCGAGAGCGAGGAGCTCGTCGCCGCGGCGCTGCACCCCTACCCGGAGGATCTGGTGATCGCGACCAAGGTGGGGAATGTGCGCCCCTCGCCGACGGAGTGGGTGCCGCTCGGGAACCCGGCATACCTCAAGCAGCAGGTCGAGCTGAGCCTGCGACGGCTGCGAGTGGAGACGATTGACCTGCTTCAGTTGCATCGCCTAGACCCCGCCTACACGATCGCGGATCAGGTCGGCGCTCTCGCGGAACTTCGTGAGCAGGGGAAGGTGCGGCACATCGGGCTCTCCGAGGTCAACATCGACGAGCTGCGCGAAGCTCAGCTCGTTACGCCGATCGCCGCGGTGCAGAACCACTACAACCTCTCGGCTCGGGACCACGAGGCCGTGCTCGACTGCTCGACCACCGCGGGCATCGCCTTCATCCCGTTCTTCCCTCTCGCCATCGGCGACCTTGCCCGTCCTGGAAGCTCGATTGATGAGGTCGCCGCCGAGCTCGAAGCCACCCCCTCCCAGGTCGCGTTGGCGTGGCTGCTTCACCGCGCAACAAACGTCCTCCCGATCCCCGGCACGACCTCCATCGCCCACCTCGAACAGAACATCAGCGCGACCCGCCTCGAGTTGACCGAAGCGCAACTCCAGCGCATCAGCCCCTCCGAGACAACCGAGCGTGGTCAGTGAGCGCGCGCCCACCCGCCAGCACCGACCGCCCCGCCAAACGCTTGCGAATGACCGCCGAATGGCGCTGCCGTTTCGTATTCGTAAATAAAGTTTCCGGATAGTTCATTTTCTGATAAGTTCCTTCCCAGTAACGCCCCCGAGCCCGTGTCCTGCTTGTCGCGGCGCTCCTTCCCAGCAATGAAGCACGAGAAAGAAGGAACGATGATTCGTCGACCGAAACGCTCCATCGCCGCGACTGTCGCCGCGGGCGCGGCCGCCCTCGCGCTCGCCCTGACGGGGTGCAGCCCCTCTGCGGAGGCCGGCGCGGATTCACGGCCGCTCCGCGTCTGGGCCGGCAGCGCCACGCCCATCAACAACAACTTCAACCCGTTCAACGTCGACACGGCCGTGCACGCCACCTACGGTGCGATCTACGAGCCGCTGTTCTTCTTCAACCAGCTCTCGAGCGAGCCGCCCGTAGGACTCCTCGGCGACAGCTACGAGTACAGCGAGGACGGCACCGTCATCACCGTGACGCTGAAGCCCGATCTCAAGTGGAACGATGGCGAGCCCCTCACCGCCGCCGATGTCGCGTTCACCTTCGGCTACGGGCCGAACACGAGCGAGGACCTCGTCTCGGCGGAGGCGATCGACGACACGACGGTCGTGCTCAGCTACTCGAAGCCGCAGTTCACCGGAGCGTCGCTCATCCTCGGGTCGACGTGGATCGTGCCCGAGCACGTCTGGGGTGAGATCGACGACTACATGGCCGAGACCAACGCCGAGCCGGTCGGCAGCGGGCCGTACATGCTCAAGTCCTTCACCGAGGCCGCCTACACCGTGACGGCCAACGAGCACTTCCGCGACGGCGAGCCCGCTGTGAAGGAGGTGCAGTACATCGGCATCGACAGCAACCAGTCCTCGCAGGATCTCCTCGCCACCGGCCAGCTCGACTGGGTGGGACAGTTCGTCGCGAACCCCGACTCGGTGACCGGCGACGGCGTGATCTCCACACTCAACCTGCAGCAGGACCCGACCGTGATCGTGACCTGCTCCTCGGCCGAGCTGGGGTGCACCGGCCCGCAGACCGACCCCGCGGTTCGCCAGGCGATCAACGTCGCCATCGACCGCTCGACGATCCGCGAGAAGGCCTTCGCCGGACTCGCAGGTGAGGCGACGCCCACGTTCATGCTCCTCCCGCGCGACGAGGGCTGGCTGAGCGACCCGAGCCTCGAGGTGAGCCCGCAGGAGTCGAACGCGGCCGAGGCATCCGGCATTCTGGAGGCCGCCGGTTACGTGAAGGGCGCCGACGGCTTCTACGCCAAAGACGGCCAGGCGATCGAGCTCGACCTCTTCTCGCCCGACGGCTGGACCGACTACAACGATGCCGCGAAGCTCATCTCGGAGCAGGCGGCGGAGGCCGGCATCAAGATCACCGCCCGCACCGTCTCGGACGCCGACTACTGGACGCCGATCTCGGCAGGCGACTTCCAGCTCGCCATGTACGGACTCGCCGCGAGCCTCGTGGCCGACCCCTACTCGACGTACAGCGAGTACTTCGCGGGCACGTCCACGGCGAAGGTCGGCGAGGATCCGGTCTCGGGCCAGAATTACGTGCGGTACAGCAACCCGACGGTCGACGCCGCGATCGTCGCCGCCGGCGCCACGCAGGACGAGGCGACGAAGCGCGACGCCTACGCGACCATCCAGGCCGAGATCGTTCGCGACCTCCCGTACATCCCCGTCGTGCTGAACGCCTCGCAATCGTTCTTCAACACGACGGACTTCGCAGGCTGGCCGTCGGAGGGTGACCTGTACGCGGCTCCGCTGCCGTACACCTCGGTCGCGAACGCGGTCGTGCTCACCCACCTCTCGCCCGCGAAGTAGGAACGGGCGGTCCCATGTCACGGATTCCTTCGACAGCCGCGAGAGCGGATGCGTCATGAGCTACTACCTCCGACGGATCACCTTCTACGTGGTGACCATGTGGGCGGCGGTCTCGCTCAACTTCTTGCTCCCGCGGCTGCTGCCGGGCGACCCCGCCAAGATCATGATCGGCAAGCTCCGGCGGGCCAACGGCGGACGACCGATCTCGCAGGAGATGATCGACGCCATCACGTCGATCCTCGGCTCCGACGAGGGATCCATGTGGGACCAGTACGTGGCGTACTGGGGCCGGTTGCTTCAGGGAGACCTCGGCGTCTCCTCCACGAGGTACCCGGCCCCGGTCGCCGATCTCATCGCGCAAGCGCTGCCCTGGACGATCGTGCTCGTCGGCGTGGCGACGGTGATCTCGTTCATCCTCGGCATCGTCGTCGGTGCATGGGTCGGATGGCGCCGCGGCACGTGGCTCGACCATCTCGTGCCGATCACCACCGTCTTCCAGTCGATCCCGTACTTCTGGCTCGCGCTCGTGCTCGTCGCCGTCTTCTCGGTGAACCTCGGGCTCTTCCCGATCATCGGCGGGTACGACTTCTTCGCCTTCCCGGCGGGGCCGGAGTGGAGTTGGGCGTTCGTCGGGAGCGCGGTGACCCACGCGATCCTCCCGGCGACCACGATCGTGCTCTCGTCAGTGGGCGGGTGGCTCCTCGGCATGCGCAACATGATGGTGTCGACGCTCTCCGAGGACTACGTCGTCACCGCCGAGGCGAAGGGACTCACCCCTCGTCGCATCCGCACGAAGTACGCCGCGCGGAACGCCGCGATCCCGTCGCTCGCGGGATTCGGCATCGCGCTCGGGTTCGTGGTCGCCGGCTCGATCGTGATGGAGCAGGTGTTCAGCTACCCGGGCATCGGCAAGCTCATGATCCAGTCGGTCCAGGGACTCGACTACGCGCTCATGCAGGGCGTGTTCCTCGTCATCACCGTCACGGTGCTCGCCGCCAACCTCTTCATGGACGTGATCTATGGATTCATCGACCCGAGGGCGCGCCACAATGGCTGACGCCCGGTCCCGGTTCCGCACCCTCCTGCCGCGCCGGTCGGCGAAGCTCGTCGGCGGGTTCGCGATCGTCGGCGCCATCGTGCTGTTCGCCATCCTCGGCCCGCTGATCGCACAACCGCCACGGGACTCCGACAACGCCTCGCTCCAGCAGCCGAGCGCCGAGCACTGGCTCGGCACCTCGAAGCTCGGCTACGACGTGTTCTCGCAGCTCGCGTGGGGCACCCAGGGCTCGCTCATGATCGGCCTCGTGGCCGGCATCATCGCGCTCGTTCTCGCGGTCGTCTTCGGTGTGCTCGCCGGCTACTTCGGCGGCTTCGCCGATGAGGCGCTGTCGCTGTTCACGAACATCATGCTCGTGATTCCGGGCCTCCCGCTCGTCATGGTGATCGCCGCCTACGTGCAGCGATCGGAGGGGCTCGGCGACTTCGCTCGCAGCTCGGTGCTCGTGGCGATCGTGCTGGGTATCACCGGCTGGGCGGGCTCGGCCGTCGTGCTCCGTGCGCAGGCGAAGTCGCTCCGCTCGAGGGAGTACGTCGCCGCCGCACGGGTGGCGGGGGAGAAGGCCTGGCGAGTCATCTTCGTCGAGATCCTCCCGAACCTCGTGCCGCTCCTCGCCGCGCAGTTCATCTTCGGCATCATCTTCGCGATCCTCGGCGAAGCCGGGCTCTCCTACCTGGGGCTCGGCGCCACCGGTTCGATCACGTGGGGCACGATGCTCAACGATGCCCAGACCGGGCAGGCGGTCGGCACGGGAGCGTGGTGGTGGTTCGTGCCGCCCGGTGCGATGATCGCCGCGCTCGGCGCAGGGCTCTCGCTCATCAACTTCGCGATCGACGAGGTCGTGAATCCGAAGCTCCGACTCGCCCCCGAGAACGCCCGGAAGGTACGCCGGGCCGCGAGGGCCGGGGTCGGCGTGACCGAGACGGGAGTCATCGCATGAGGCCCGACGCACAGCCCGTGCTCACCGCACGAGGCGTCTTCATCGAGTACGAGGTCGACCCGCCCGTCAAGGCCGTGCGGAACGCCTCGCTCACCCTCCACCGCGGAGAGATCCTCGGTCTCGCGGGCGAGTCGGGCTGTGGCAAGACCACGCTCGCCTACGGCCTCAACCGCCTGTTGAAGGCGCCCGCCCTCATGACCGCCGGCGAGGTGACGTTCCACGACGCCGACGGGCGCGACATCGACGTCGTCGAGCTCCGCGACGAATCACTTCGCACATTCCGCTGGGACAAGGTGTCGATGGTTTTCCAGGGGTCGATGAACTCGCTGAACCCGGTCATGAGCATCCGGCGCCAGTTGCACGACGTGTTCACGACGCACCGACCCGGCATGAGGCGCCGTGAGCGTGAGGCGCGGTGCGCGGAGCTGCTCGGACTCGTCGGCGTCGACCCGTCCCGCCTCTCGAGCTTTCCGCACGAGCTCTCGGGCGGCATGCGCCAGCGGGTCATGATCGCCATGGCCCTCGCGCTCGACCCGCAGGTCATGATCATGGACGAGCCGACGACGGCGCTCGACGTCGTCGTGCAGCGGGGCATCATCCGCGAGATCATGCGACTCCGTGAGCGCCTCGGCTTCGCGGTCATCTTCATCACCCACGACCTGCCGCTCCTCATCGAGATCAGTGACCGGATCGCGATCATGCTCGAGGGCGAGATCGTGGAACAGGGCACCGCGGCCGAGGTCTACCGCGCGCCGAGGCACGACTACACCAAGCGGTTGCTCGCGAGCTTCCCGAGCCTCCGCGGCGAACGCGGGGACTTCGTGCGCCGCGGCGCGGACACGACGACGGGAGACGCGGCGTGAGAGACATCCGGCAGCGGGCGGGAATCCTCGAAGCCCAGCACCTCGTGAAGGACTTCCGGCTCCGTGACGGCGTTCGGCTCTCGACGCTGCACGCGGTGAAGGACGTGTCGTTCTCGCTCGAGCCGGGACGCACCGTCGCGCTCGTGGGCGAGAGCGGCTCCGGCAAGTCGACCATCGCGCGCATGATGGCGAAGCTCGAGACGCCGAGCTCAGGGCGCGTGATCATCGACGGGAAGCCGAGCGCCGACCGTGGCCGTGGCCTCGCGCAGTATCGGCGCGACGTACAGATGGTCTTCCAGGACCCGTTCGGCTCGCTGAACCCGTTCCACACGATCCGCCACCACCTCGAGCGCCCGCTTCGCATCCACCACCCCGGATGGTCGTCATCCCAGGTGCGGAACCACGCGCACGAACTGCTCGAGAGGGTGCAACTCACCCCCGCGAGCCGATTCGCCGACCGGCGGCCGCATGAACTCTCGGGCGGCCAGCGACAGCGTGTCGCCATCGCCCGGGCGCTCGCCCCTGGCGCCCGCTTCATCGTGGCCGATGAGCCGGTCTCGATGCTCGACGTGTCGATCCGGCTGGGGGTCCTGAACCTGCTCGCCGATCTCCAGCGCGAGGAACGACTCGGGGTGCTCTACATCACGCACGACCTCGCGACCGCCCGCCACTTCTCCGACGAGATCCTCGTGATGCTCCGCGGGGAGATCGTCGAGCGCGGCCCGAGTGACCGCGTCATCCTCGACCCCCAGCACGAGTACACCAAGACGCTGCTGGATGCCGCGGCCGACCCCGAGAACCTCGGGATGCTGCGCGACGAGGTACGGAACGGCGGGTGATCTCCATTCAGTAAAGAATGTTTTCAGATAGAGTGACGCCAGCGCGAACTGCGCCGAGAGAGGGATGGAAGAGATGAGCCAGATCGACCCCGGAACGCCCACGTGGCTCCGTGCGCACAACGACCGCACGGCGTTCCGGCTGCTGCTCGAGCACGGCCCCCTCACCCGCTCGAAGCTCGGCGAGCTCTCGGGAATGTCCAAGCCCACCGCCACCCAGATGATCACCCGACTCGAGCGAGTCGGGCTCATCAGGCCCGTCGGCGAGGTCTCGGGCGGTCGAGGCCCCAACGCGGTCAGCTACGGCGTGCGAACCGACCGCATCACGGGAGTGGCGATCAGCATCCTCCACCGGGTCATCCATGCGGTCGTCGTCGACGCCGTCGACCGCGATCATCCGGTCGTCGAGATCGCCACGGATGCCACCGCCGAGCGAACCCCAGAGGGTGACGTGCGCGCCGCGGTCCGTGCCGCGTGTGCCGCCGCCGGACTCGACGAGGCGACCGTCAGCCGGGTCGTCGTGGGCGTGCAGGCCGCGTTCTTCGTCGAGGGCGACGAGCTCTCCTTCACGGACACCCTTCCCGGGTGGCCGGCCGTCGGCGCCCGCCGGCGCATCGAGGAGGCACTCGGCCTCGCCGTGACCCTCGACAACGACGTGAACCTCGCTGCCATGGCCGAGCGATCGGCGGGCGCGGCGCAGAATGCCGCGAGCTTCGCGCTCTTCTGGATCGGCGACGGCCTCGGCGTCGGCGTCGACATCGGGGGCACACTGCACCGCGGCGCGTCGGGCGGAGCGGGCGAGATCGGATACCTCGCGGTGCCCAGGGCCGCGGCTCGACTCGCGCCCGAGGCGAACGACTTCACCGATCTCCTCGGTGGTCCTGCGGTCGTGCGGATGCTCGGCGGCTCTCGCGAGACGCTCGTCGAAGCCCTGCCCCGACTCGCCGACGACGAAACGGCGCTCGCCGCCCTCGCCGACCGCGTGATCCTCGCCGTCGCGCCGCTGCTTGCGATCCTCGATCCGTCGATGGTCGTGCTCGGCGGACCGACCGGGACTGCGGGGGGAGCGCGACTCGCTCAGCTCGTCGCCGATCGTGTCGACGAGGGCGCACATCCGAGGCTCGCCGTGCGAACGAGCGGCACGGGAGCGCAGCCCGTGCTCCTCGGCGCGCGCCAGCAGCTCGTCGAGCAGATCCGCACGCAGCTCGAGGCCGATATCTCGCTCGCCCCCTGACCCACAACGATCGATCGACGGATGCCGCGCAGAGGCATCCGTTCGTCCCGCCTGCCATCGCACCGCCCGGCACCCACCGCCACGCACCTGAATCGAGGACCCATGAAGCTCGCCATCGTCGGCGGAGGCTCCACCTACACGCCCGAACTCATCGACGGCTTCGCCCGGCTCCGGGGAGTGCTCCCGCTCGAGGAGATCCACCTCGTCGACCCCGACGAGCATCGACTGGGGCTCGTGGCCGGAATGTCGCAGCGGATGCTCGCAAATGCCGGGCACCCGGCCCGAGTCGTCGGCACGACCGACCTCGTCGCAGGCGTCGCGGATGCCGACGCGGTGCTCATCCAGCTGCGCGTCGGCGGGCAGGACGCGCGGCACGCCGACGAGACCTGGCCGCACGAGGCCGGATGCATCGGCCAGGAGACGACCGGCCCGGGGGGTCTCGCGAAGGCACTCCGCACGGTGCCGGTCGTCCTGCGCATCGCCGATGTCGTGCGCGCCCACGCGAAGCCCGACGCGTGGATCGTGGACTTCACGAACCCGGTCGGCATCGTCACGCGCGCCCTGCTCGAGGCCGGCCATCGCGCGGTCGGACTCTGCAACGTCGCGATCGGATTCCAGCGCCGATTCGCGTCGATCCTCGGTGTCGCGCACGAGGAGGTCGAGCTCGGCCATGTCGGCCTGAATCACCTCACCTGGGAACGCAGCGTGCAGGTCGGCGGCCGTGACGAACTGCCCGGCCTCCTGCACGACCGGCTGGGCGACCTCGCCGCCGACGTGCACCTCGCGCCGGCGCTCATCGCGCAACTCGGCGTCGTGCCGTCGTACTACCTCCGCTACTACTACGCGCACGATGAGGTGCTCCGTGAACAGCTCGCTGAGCCGACGCGGGCCGAATCCGTTCGGGCCATCGAGCGCGAGCTCCTCGAGCTCTACGCCGACGAGGCGCAGCGTGAGAAGCCCGTTGCGCTCGAGCGTCGAGGCGGAGCGTTCTACTCGGAGGCGGCGATCGAGCTGCTCGCGGCGATGCGGGCGCCCGGCGGGCGCTCGCGCGTCGTCAACCTGCGCAATGACGGCGTGCTGCCGTTCCTGCCCGATGACCATGTCATCGAGGTGCCGGCGGTGTTCCGCGACGGGGCGTTCGTCGCGGAACCGGTCGCGCCGCTTCCCGACGATATCCGCGGACTCATCGCCGCCGTGGCGGGGTATGAACGCCTCGCGCTGGATGCGGCGATCTCCGGCGGTCGGGATCGCGTGCTCCGCGCGCTCCGTGCGCATCCGCTCGTGCTGCAGCACGACCGCGCCGAACAGCTGACCGACCTGCTGCTCGCGCAGAACGCGCCATTCCTGGAGTGGGCGCGATGAGCGGCCTCGTCGTGGCGGTCGACGGCGGCGGCTCGAAGACCGATGCGGTCGCGCTGACCCTCGAAGGGGAGCTCGTCGCGCACCGCCGAGGGCAGGGCTCGAGTCCGCACTTCGAGGGGCTCGCCACGTCGGTCGAGGTCGTCGACGGCCTCGTTCGCGCAGTTGCGGGTGATGCGGAGATCATCCAAGTCGATCTCTATCTCTCGGCGCTGGACCTGCCGATCGAAGTCGAGCGCTACCTCGCGGCGATCGCCGGGCTCGACTGGGCCTCCGCCCCGCACTTCGTCGGCAACGACCTCTACGCGCTCCTCCGCGCCGGCACCGATGAGCGCGACGCGGTCGCGGTCGTGTGCGGCACCGGCGTGAACGCGATCGGCGTGCGTGCCGACGGCGCCGACGCGCGATTCCCTGCACTCGGCCCGATCTCGGGGGACTGGGGCGGTGGTAGCGGACTCGGCGAACAGGCGGTCTGGCATGCAGCGCGGGACGTCGACGGCCGTGGGCCGCGTACCGCCCTGACCGCGGCGATCGCCGAACGGCTCGGCGTGCCCTCGGTGACCGCGCTCATCGAGGAACTCCATTTCGGCACGAGGAACGGCACCGACCTCGCCGGGCTCGCACCCGTCGTCTTCGAGACGGCGCGCGCAGGCGATGCGGTCGCGAGGCAACTCGTCGACCGGCAGGCCGAGGAGATCGTCGCATTCGCGAGGGCGTGCATCACGAGGCTCGGACTGCACGGTCGTGCGATTCCGGTCGTGCTGGGTGGCGGCATCATCCGCTCAGGCGACGAACGACTGCTCGAGGGCATCGCGGCGAGGCTCGCGGCGGCGGCACCGGCGGCGCGCATCGAGATCTTCGACGGCGCGCCGATCGTGGGAGCGGCCCTTCTCGCGCTCGGTCGTGCGGGCGCCACGGCCGATGCCCTGCTCAGGGCGCGCGAAGCGGTCGCGGCGGTCACAGCGGCAATGCACGGCGACGCTCCGCTTCCAGCGGTCACGTCCGCGTCGGCCTGATCGCCTTCGGCCTGGCCGACTGGCCCGTGGCCCACGCGTCGTGGCCGACGGGCCGTGACCCGCGCTCGCCGCCTCAGCTGGGGATGCCGCGACGCCGCGCAGCCTCGTCCTGGTGGGCGAGGCGGCGCAGCGCGACGACGACGGGCTCGTACAGCGCCGTGCCGAGCACCGTGTACTCGACCGCGGCATGCGGCTCATCCGGCATCCGCTCGAGGTCGAAGGCAGCGAGCTTGCGAAGCAGGTCTCCATACGCCTGCAAGCGCTCGTCGCTGATCGGCATGCCGGCGGACTCCGCAGCCGCGAGCGCCGACTCGAGCTGCGCCACCGCGGCGTACTCGGGGTCGAACACCTGCCCGAGGGCGGCGAGCGCGGCGCGGGCGCGAGGGTAGGGGTCGTCGCCCTCGCGCCGCTCCACGGCGGGCGGCAAAGCCCCCACGGCCCGGCCGAGCGTCGAGTAGAGGTCGTCGCCCGGATCATCGACGAGTTCGAGGATGGCACGGGCCTGCTGCACGCTGAGCCCGACGGACCCGATGAGCGCACGCACGAGTCGCAGCCGCCGCACGTGCGACTCGTCGTAGCTCGCTTGCGTGGCCGAGGTCGCGACCCCGGGCTGGAGGAGTCCCTCGCGCAAGTAGAACTTGACGGTCGCGACGGGCAGCCCCACCGCGTCAGCGAGTGCCGAGATGCGCATGCCGACCCCTTGCATTGGATAGTGCCACTCTCTAGTATTGGAGAGTAAAACTATCCAATCACATCCCACCCGAAAGGACGCTCATGCTGTCCGCTCAAGACGTCATCCTCATCGGCATCCTGTTGCTCGCGCTCGTCACGGTCGAGAGCGGCGGGTACTTCCTCACTCGGGTCGTGCGCGGCCACGTGCCGGTGAACAGCCTGCAGCAGGGCTTCTTCCGTGCCGGCCACGCACATGCCGCGGTGCTCCTCGTGCTCTCGATCGCGATCCTCGCGGTCATCGGCCACGCGGAGCTCGACGGCTTCTGGCTGTGGCTCGCCAGCACCGGCGTGCCGATCGCGGCCATTCTCATGCCCGCCGGCTTCTTCCTCTCGGTGACGGGCCGCGACCCGCAGCGCCCGAACCGGCTCATCGTGCTCCTCTGGATCGGGGTCGCCGCGCTCACGGCCGCGCTCATCACGGCGGGAATCGGGCTCATCGCCGGCGGTATCGCGGCGCTCTGAGGTCAGCGGTACGCTCGCCACATGGGCATTCCGCAGCGATTCTCCCTCGTCACCCTCGGGGTCGCCGACGTCGAGGCGGCGACGGCGTTCTACCACCGCATCGGCTGGCGCGAGGCGCCGTCCTCCGTACCCGGAGACGTCTCCTTCTTCGCGACACCCGGCGGCGTGCTCGCCCTGTGGGAGACGGCCGAGCTCGCGAAGGATGCCGCCCTCCCCACATTCCACGCGAACGCGCCGCATTTCCGTGCCGTCGCCATCGCCATCAACTTCGCCTCGCGCGAGGAGGTCGACGACGCCGTCGGCGACTGGGTGCTCGCCGGCGGGCAGATCTCCAAGCGCGCCGCCAACACGGCATGGGGCGGCTACACCGCCTACGTCGCCGACCCCGACGGCAATCTCTGGGAACTCGCGCACAACCCGGGCTGGCCGCTCGACGAGCGCGGACTGCCGCAGATCGACGGCGCCTGAGGCGCGGCATCCGGTCGTGCATCACCCCCCGGTCAGGGGTGACCTCGCGGCGCATCTAGACTGGAATCCGTGACTTCAGAGGAATCCGTCGACGTCGTGCTCATCGGTGGTGGCATCATGAGTGCCACGCTCGGCTCCCTCATCTCGCAGCTGCAGCCCGACTGGAGCATCCGCGTCTACGAGCGCCTGGGCGAGGTTGCCCAAGAGAGCTCGAACGCCTGGAACAACGCCGGCACGGGCCACGCCGCGCTCTGCGAGCTCAACTACATGCCCGAGGCCCCCGATGGCACGGTGAGCGCGGCCAAGGCCGTGTCGATCAACGAGCAGTTCCAGATCAGCCGGCAGTACTGGGCGTACCTCGTCGCGACCGGGGCGCTGCCCGAGCCGCACAACTTCATCAACTCGACCCCCCACATGACGTTCGTCAAGGGCAAGGCGAACATCGAGTACCTGAAGAAGCGCGTCGAGGCGCTGCGGAACGAGCCGCTCTTCCCCGACATGGAGTACACCGAAGACCTCGAGCGCATCGCCCAGTGGACCCCGCTCCTCGCGAAGAAGCGCAACCCCAAGCAGAAGGTCGCCGCGACCCGTGTGGCCTCGGGCACCGACGTCGACTTCGGTGCACTCACGAAGTACCTCTTCGCCGACATGGAGCGTCGCGGCGCGACCGTGCAGACGAACCACCAGGTCACCTGGCTCAAGCGCCAGAAAGACGGGCGATGGAAGCTCCGCGTGCGGCACCTCGTCGGCCAGACGCCGAAGATCACGTACGCCAGGTTCGTGTTCGTCGGCGCGGGCGGCGGCGCGCTCGCGCTGCTCCAGCACTCCGGCATCCCCGAGATCAGGGGCTTCGGCGGCTTCCCGATCTCAGGTCAGTTCCTCCGCACCACGAACCCGAAGGTCGTCGCGCAGCACCAGGCCAAGGTCTACGGCAAGGCCGCCGTCGGCGCTCCGCCGATGTCGGTGCCGCACCTCGACACTCGCGTCGTCGAAGGCCAGTCCGCACTGCTCTTCGGCCCCTACGCCGGATTCACGCCGAAGTTCCTGAAGTCGAGCACCTGGTTCGACCTGCCGTTCTCGATCCGGTTGCACAACCTCGGCCCGATGCTCCAGGTGGGTCTCAAGAACTTCGATCTCGTGAAGTACCTCGTCTCCGAGCTGCTCGCCTCGCGGGCGAAGAAGATGGCCGCCCTTCGCGAGTTCATGCCGACGGCGAAAGACCGCGACTGGGAGCTCATCACCGCCGGCCAGCGAGTGCAGGTCATGAAGAGAGATCCCGAGAAGGGCGGCGTGCTCCAGTTCGGCACCGAGCTCATCACCGGCGCCGACGGCACGATCGCGGGGCTTCTCGGCGCCTCGCCGGGTGCCTCGACGGCTGCGCCGATCATGCTCGATGTGCTCGCCCGCTGCTTCCCCGACCGCTTCCTCAGCTGGGAGCCGAAGCTCCGTCAGATGATCCCGAGCTTCGGCCGGCAGTTGTCGGCCGAGCCCGCCGTCGCCGAAGCCTCCCTCACCGAGACCGCGAAGCTGCTCGAGCTCACCGCGTAGCTGGTTGGGCACGAGTGCGTCGTGTCGCGACGCCACGTGGGTTTGCATGACTTAGGCCGCTTTGTAGGACGTGCGCGCGCTCACATGTCCTATAAATCGAGGAATGTCATGCAAACCCGCCGGGGCGGGTCCGTGCGCTCGAGAAAGTTCTTGGCTTCCAGCCGCAACCTCTGCTAGCGTCGACCCCGCTATGAAGTGAGCACATCCCATCGTCCCGCGCCTGAGGCGCCGTTGACTGCAGGGTGTGCTCTTTTCACTGATCGCGACAGTGTCGATCGCACCCTTTCACGACGGCGAATGCCCGGCGGGATCAACCCTTCGCTCCCGGGTCGCCGCCCGCACCTTCGTGCCGTCGGCGTGCCGTTCGGTGCATCGTTCGTGCCCGCCCGCCCTCGGCGGTGACGGCCGGCGACCCGGGAGCACTCGTGAAAGGGCGTCCCCATGGCGCTACACGTCTCCCATTCCCAACATCTCCGCGCCGACGGACTCTCGGTCTCCTACCCCGAGCGGCGCATCTTCACCGACCTCGCCTTCGCGGTCGCGCCGGGTCACCGGCTCGGTCTCATCGGCGAGAACGGCGTGGGCAAGTCCACGTTGCTCCGACTCGTCGCGAGCGGTGACGAGCGAGCGGATGCCGCATCCGCCGCCGCCTTCGCCGACGCCCACGTCGCGGGCCGCATCTCGCGGCCTCGGCGCACGGGGCTCCTCGCGCAAGAGCTGCCGTTCCACCCGCACGACCGCGTCGGCGAGGTGCTCGAAGCGGCGCTCGCCGAGGTGCGCGCCATCGAGCGGGAGCTCGACGCCGCGGCATCCGCGCTCGCACACGACGAGTCCGCGGCATCCGCGAACCGCTATTCGGCGGCGCTCGACGCGGCCGAACGCGCCGAGGTGTGGTCGGCCGAGTCGCGGCGTGACGAGCTGCTCGAGGGGCTCGGCGTCGCCGGGCTCGGTCTCGAGCGGGCGATCGGCGAACTCTCCGGAGGCCAACGCAGCCGGTTCGCGCTCGCGGCGCTGCTGCTCGGGGCTCCCGACGCGCTCCTGCTCGACGAGCCGACGAATCACCTCGACGACGACGCCGCGGCCTTCCTCGAGGACCGCCTCCGCGAGTGGCGCGGACCGGTGGTGTTCGCGAGCCACGATCGGGAGTTCCTCGATCGGGTCGCGACCGGGCTCCTCGACCTCGATCCGGGACGCGCGGGCGCGCTCGCCCTCGCGGGCTCGGGGGCGGCGAGCGGTTCGACTCGTGACGACGCGCTCGCGGCCGCCGGTGGCACCGTCTTCGGCGGCGGCTTCAGTGAGTTCCTCACGGTGAAGGCCGAGGAACTCGAACGCTGGCGCCGGCAGTACGAGGCCGAACAGGACGAGCTGAAGCGACTTCGCCTCGGCGTCGTCGAGACGGCGCGCAACGTCAACCACGGCCGGGCGGCGACCGACAACGACAAGTTCCTCAAGCACTTCAAGCGGGGGAGGGTCGACCAGGCGGTGTCGCGCCGCGTGCGGAACGCCGAGCTCCGCCTTGACACGCTCGAACGGGAGCAGGTGCGAAAGCCGCCCGCCCCATTGGAGTTCGCGGGCATCCCGTCGGGGTCCCATGCGCTCGAGGAGGCGTCGGGGCTGCTGCTGCAACTCTCGGATGTCGCGGTCTCGGGCCGCCTCGAACTCGGCGCGCTGCAGGTGGCGCCGCTCACGCGGTTGCTCGTCACGGGGGCGAACGGTGCAGGCAAGTCGACCCTGCTCGGCGTGCTCGCGGGCACGCTCAGCGTCGACCGCGGCATCGTGCACCGGCGAAAAGGGCTGCGTGTCGGGCTCCTCGAGCAGGATGTGCGGTTCGCCGATCCGGATGCCTCGCCACGTCGCCTCTACGAACGAGCGCTCGGTGAGCGACGCGCCGAGCAGGTTCCGCTCGCGAGCCTGGGACTCATCGCGCCACGCGACGAGGGCCGCCCCGTGGGCGCGCTCTCGGTGGGGCAGCAACGGCGGCTCGCGCTCGCGCTCGTGATCGCACGTCCTCCGCACGTGTTCCTGCTCGACGAGCCGACGAACCACCTCTCGCTCGGGCTCGCGACCGACCTCGAGGAGGCGCTCGGCGCCTACCCCGGCGCGGTCGTCATCGCGAGCCACGACCGCTGGCTGCGCCGCCGGTGGGCGGGGGAGCGCGTCGCCCTCGAGGCGGGGCGCCTCCTCTCGGTGGTTGAGTAGCCAGCGAAGCAGGCGTATCGAAACCACCCCACGGATGCCGCGGCGCCCGGCCGCCTCGAAACCGCCGCGCCGCGGCATCCGCTTGCCTCAGATTCGAACATGTGTTCGAATGTCGGTATGAGGTGGAGCGGGCAGGAACTCGGCGTGGAGCAGTCCGACGCGCTGCCGGGCCTCGCGAAGCTCAACAACCTCGTGCGCTCGGTGCAGACCCCCGATTTCGCCGGGGTGACGTTCCACGAGGTTCTCGCGAAGTCCGCGCTCAACAAAGTTCCGGGCCAGTCCGCGATGCCCTTCGGCTGGACCATCAACCCCTACAGGGGCTGCACCC
The DNA here is from genome assembly GCF_004134825.1 of Agromyces albus. Taxonomy (GTDB): domain Bacteria; phylum Actinomycetota; class Actinomycetes; order Actinomycetales; family Microbacteriaceae; genus Agromyces; species Agromyces albus. The sequence continues at coordinate 62,172 of NZ_SDPN01000006.1, read as the reverse complement.
ATGCTTGTGCCTACTGCCTCGGTCCCGAGACCTCGATCACGATGGCAGACGGTAGACAACAGCCGCTGTGGTCGGTCGAGGTCGGCGACGAAGTGCTCGGTACGCACGTGGTCGACGGATTCCGCAGGTACACGGCTTCGAAGGTTCTCGCGAAGTGGGAGACGCGCAAACGCGCGCACCGCGTATCGCTCGCCGACGGCACCGAGCTCATCGCCAGCGGCGATCACCGATTCCTGACGAATCGCGGGTGGAAGCATGTGACCGGAGCGATGTCGGGCCCCGGGCAGCGCCCATACCTCACCACGGCGAACTCGCTGATCGGGTTCGGGAGCCGAGGCGTCGGTCGCGCCCCATCCGTGTTGCAACTTGTCGGAGCAATGGTGAAGACCACCTCCGACCTCGGCATCGTCGCGATCGACGACCTCGGCGAAGACGTCGACATGCTCGACATCACGACGACGACGGGTGACTTCATCGCGAACGGAGTCGTCAGCCATAATTGCTTCGCGCGGCCCACGCACACGTACCTCGACCTCGACGCCGGCGACGACTTCGATCGGCAGATCATCGTGAAGGTGAACGTCGCCGACGTGCTGCGCACCGAGCTCGCGAAGCCGTCGTGGCGGCGCGACGCGGTGGCGCTCGGCACGAACACCGACCCGTACCAGCGAGCCGAGGGCCGCTACTCGCTCATGCCCGGCATCATCGACGCGCTCGCCACGAGCGGCACGCCGTTCAGCATCCTCACGAAGGGCACGCTGCTGCGCCGCGATCTGCCGCTCATCGTCGAGGCGGCCAAGCTCGTGCCCGTCGACGTCGCCATGTCGATCGCGATCTACGATCACGAGCTGCAGCAATCGGTCGAGCCGGGCACGCCCAGTGCGAAGGCGAGGCTCGCCACGGTCTCGGCGGTTCGGGAGGCCGGGCTCGATTGCGCGGTCTTCCTGATGCCGATCCTGCCGTACCTCACCGACACGAAGGCGCACCTCGACGATGCGTTGCGGCAGGCGAAGGCCGCCGGCGCCACGAGTGTGCTCTACACCGCGTTGCATCTCAGGGCCGGCGTGAAACCCTGGTTCATGCAGTGGCTCGAACGAGAACACCCCGAGCTCGTGCCGAAGTATCGGTCGATGTACTACGGCAACAATGCCTACGCTCCGAAGGCGTACCGGCGCTGGCTCGGCGAACGGATCCATCCGCTGATCAGGGCGCACGGGCTCGAGCGCGGTCGCGAAGATCCGGTCACTGGCGGCATCCGCTCGACTGCGCTCACCGGGGGAGCGGCCGTCGAGCTTCCCGAGGTCTTCGGCAGCCCGGCGGATCCGGCGGCCCTCTTCTGAGGTGATCCGCCGAACCGATCGGAACGCGGCGACGGCGCGGCGAGCTCGCGGGCTGCGCCCGCCGCCCACAAACTGGGATAATCCGCAGAAGCCCGAAAGCAGATCGTCGCGCGCGGGCGGAAGCAAGGGGGAGGAACCCGATGACGTTGGGCTTACCCGGCCACCTCGCGCGCGATTCCATGAGCCGCTCCCTCGCGACCGCGGGCCACTTCGCAGCATTCACGTGTCTTGCAGCAGCCGCGACCGTCGCGTTCACCTCGGCGGTGATGTTCGGCGACATCGACGACTGGGCGGCGTTCGTCCTCACACTCGCCATGGCCGTGTTCCTCGTCGGCGTCACGATGGTGCCGACCGTGACGCTCACCGTCGTCTACCTGGTCGTTGGTGCGGCCGTCGTGTGCTCACTTACCGTCATCGTCATGGGCCCCGACGGCGGATTCGCGAACACGAACAATGCGATCAGCGCGCTCCCGCTCATCGCGCTGCTCCTCGTCGGCGGTGCGGGGAGCGGTTCGGTGACCGCACTCATCTGGGCGGCGCTCGGGTACGGCCTGGGCGAGGCCGCGACCTTCCTCGGGGTCGCACTTGTCGGCGGCGCGTACGCGCCGAACCTGGCTGCGGCGGCGGCCTTCGGGCTCGTCGTCGTGGTGCGCACCTTCGACGGCCTGAGTCGCCGATCGGACACCCGCCACAAGGCCGGGCTTCATCGTGCGAGTCAGCAGTCACATGAACTCGAGATCCGTCACGACTACGAGCTCCGCGCCACCGCCAGGCTTCACGACACCGCGCTCAGCCACCTCGTCGCGATCGCCGCTGCGGGCTCGGGGCCCGTCGACGAGCGGCTGCGCGTGGGCATCCGGCAGGATCTGGGCCTCATCGTCGGCCGCGACTGGGCGACCGACCACGCCGAGACGGATGGCCGGGATGACCTGCGGGTGCGAGTGGGCGCCCGCGCACCGGCATCCGTCGACGTCGAACGATTGCCGCACGCCGTGGCGGCGGCGGCCAATGCCGGGCTCGAGATTCGCGTGACCGGTGACCTCGCGGTGCTCGGAGTGCTCGGGCCCCGGCGAGCGGCTGCGCTCGATGCGGCCGTGGCCCAATGCCTCATCAACGTCGCACGGCACGCGGGCGTCGACGAGGCCGAGGTCGCCGTCGGGCTCGGCGGCGGGGAGGTGACGGTCGCCGTCATGGACAGCGGGGTCGGCTTCGACGAGCGCGAGGTGCCCCAAGACCGCATCGGGCTCCGCACCTCGATCCGGGCCCGCATCGAGCAGGAGCAGGGCGCCGTGCGCCTCTGGTCGACGAAGGGCATCGGCACGACGATCGTGTTGACCGTGCCGGAGGGCGGCGAATGAGCGCGAGAATGCGCCTGACGCAGCAGGAGGCCGACCCGATCGGTGGCATCACCGCTGCGCCGATCGTCACGATCGGCGCGGTGGTCGCGGTCGGCACCGCGATCGTGCTGACGTGGCTGCACTGGGGAGAAGTAGGGTCGCCATTCGCCGCGGTGTTCGCGATCGCGCTCGTCGCTGCTGCCGGCATCGCCGCGGCGTTCTCCGCCACACCGGCCCGGGCGCCGTTCACGACCGACCGACTCTGGCTCGTGGTGTCCTTCGCAGTCGCTGCAGCGATCGCCGAGTACGTGAGCACGATCGGCGCCGACAAGTACCTCTACGACAACTTCGGGCCGGCGGTGATCGGACTGCTCATCCTCTCCGTCGCACCGTACTGCACGTGGGTCTCGCTGGTCATGGCCGGGATGCTGGCGTCGACAGTGCTCTCCATCCTCGTGATCGGCACCTCCACGTACATGGCCGCGCTCGCTCCGATCGGCGCCCTCATCGCCGTGAACTCTGCGCCGACGCTCGCGATGTCGGCGGCGGCGGCGGCCTACTCGTATTCGATCGTCGGCGAGACGCTCGCATGGCAGCGCGAGGCGAACCGGGCGGCACTGCAGCGCGATACAGAGTTGCGCGCCGGCATCGCGCGCTCGGTGCAGCAGAGCCGGGTCTCGGTGCTCGGTCGGGAAGTGCTGCCGTTCCTCGCCGGTGTGATGACCGCCGATCGCATCTCGGTGGCCGACGCCGATCGTGCCCGCGAACTCGCCGAGGCCTTGCGTCACGCGCTGAAGGCCGGCATCGAGTCCACGTGGCTCGACGATCTCGCCGCGAACGTGCAGCAGAGCCGGGGTGTCGAGACGGTCGTCGTCGATCCGGCGGGAGCGGCGGCCGATCTCGGCGGCGACCAGCGCTCTGCGCTCACCGCCCTCATCTCGTGGCTCGGCGATGCTGCACGCTCGACCGCCATCCGTATCGTGCTCGCGCGTGACGGCGAACTCCGGAAGATCACCCTCACGACCCAGACGGGCGGGGCTCCGCCGTCCCGTCGCGAGCTCGAGCGGTTCGTCGTCGTGGCTCGTGCCGTGGCATTGCGCGCGGAATCGACCCAAACGCGAGAGAATGTCACGGTGGAGTTCAGTTATGTCGCCGAATGAGTCCCAAGCGGCGACCAACCCGTACCGACTTGCCCTGCTCGACGATCACGGACTCATCGTCGACAGCCTCGCCCGATGGTTCGAAGATCGTGCCCCCGACTTCGAAGTCGTCTTGCGCGCCACCAGCTGGATGGACCTGATCAGAAGCCCCGAGTTCCCCGTCGATCTCGTGCTGATGGACCTGCAGCTCGGCGACACCGTCTCGATCGAATCGCGCATCCGCGCCTGCCGGGCCGCGGGCGCCAAGGTGCTCGTCGTCACGGCGCTCGACGACGAGGAGTCGCGCGAACGATCGCTCTCAGCGGGCGCGGCGGGGTTCGTGTCGAAGACACTCCAGGCCGACGAGCTCGTCGAGATGGCACGGCGAGCAGTTCACGGCGAGCGGATGCCGCGGCATCCGTCTCGAATCGACGCAGCCCCCCACGGGCATTCGGCCGACACGGCGACCAAACCGCTCAACGCGCTCGAGGGCGTGCACCTCAGCCCCGCCGAGGAGCAAGCGCTGCGGTACTACGTCCAGGGCCTCAGTACTGTTGAGGTGAGCCGCCGAATGGGCGTCGGTTATGAGACGGCGAAGACCTACCTCCGGCGCGTTCGCGAGAAGTACGCGAAGGCCGACCGCCCTGCGAGCCGCAAGTCGGAGCTGATCCGCCGTGCGGCGGAGGATGGATACCTCGAATAGATGGCGAAGCTGTACTTCCGCTATGGGGCGATGAACTCCGGCAAATCGACGGCATTGCTCCAGGCGGCGTTCAACTACGAGGAACGAGGCCATCGAGTACTGCTCGCGAAGCCCGCGGTCGACACCAAGGGCGACCGCGACATCGTCTCGCGGCTCGGCAACGTGCGTGAGGTCGACTTCACGATCGAGCCCGACACGAGCATCATCGAGCGATTCCAGCAGCACCGCACGCGAGTCATCGAAGACCACGGCCGTGACGTGAGCTGCCTGCTCATCGACGAGGCGCAGTTCCTCAGCTCCGACCAGGTCGACGACCTGCTGCGCATCGCGCTGCTCGACGACATCCCGGTGCTCGCCTACGGCATCCGCACCGACTTCCAGACGGTCGCCTTCCCCGGCAGCCGCCGCCTCCTCGAGATCGCGCATGCCGTTGAAGAGCTGAAGACGATCTGCCGCTGCGGTCGCAAGGCGATCTTCAACGCGCGCAAGATCGACGGCGCCTTCGTGTTCACCGGCGACCAGGTCGCCATCGACGCCTCGACCGAACTGAGCGGTGGCCGAGTGCACGAGGTCACCTACGAATCGCTCTGCGGCGTCTGTTACCTCGAAGAGAGCGGCGGCGTGCTCAACGGGCGCCACTGACGCGATCGACGGCGCGCGGCTCGCGACTCACGCGCTGAGCACCGCCGCGATCAGCACGCCGTTGAAGACCATGTGACCGATGATCGCCGCGCCGAGCCGCCCGGTCAGCACGGTCGCGACTCCGGCGGCGAGGCCGAACACGAGACTGCCTGCCCCCAGCCTCCACGCCTCAGCCCCTGTTGTCGCCTGCGTCATGTGCAGCAGCGCGAACACGAGCGCCGAGGTGAGCACGGCGACGGATGCCGCGGCGACGGATGCCCCGGCGACGCGCGAGCGGCGATCACCGCCGTCACCGCGGTCGCCGCCGCCCGCACCGCGTTCCACCGCGCGGAGCACGAGTCCGCGGAAGAACAACTCCTCCACGAGCGGGCCGAGCACGATAGGGGCGAGGAGCAGCCCGAACCACAGCTCGAAGCCGGTCGGCAGCTCGAGTCGCACGCCGAAACCGGCGACGCGACCGGATGTCGCGAGCTCGATGCCGCTCACAGCAGCGCGCGCGAGCAGACCGAGGCCGACGCCCCAGCAAAGGTCGAGCCACGTGAAGCGCAGGCCGAAGTCGAGGGTGAGCGACCGTCGCCCGCGCACGAAGCTCGCCACGAGCACTGCGCCGAGGAGCGGGACCCACACTGCGAGGTACGCCCCGAGCACCTGCAGCGCCGGATCGATGATGACGGTGCGCACGAGCGCGGTCCAGCCGAGCACACAGAGGATCGAAAGTACCGTGCCCGTGGCGGCATCAGCCACCCCCCACTTCGGGGCTGAGTGACCCGGAACGTCCTGTGAAGTTGACAGGCCGTCGGCTTCCGGGGCATCTTTGGTCACGGGGGACAGCGTATTGCTTTCGGGGGAGCTCATTCAGATGAGCTATACCCCGCTCGTCATGCGTTAATCTGCACGTCATCGAGTGGTGACAAGATCGGTCGTATTCGATGCGAACATAGCCGTATCGGGTTACAGGGGGGCGGGCGCGACATTCGCGCTCGTAGGGGGGAACACGGGGTCTGAGTGGAGCTACGCGACTACATCCGCATTCTGCAGAAGAGCTGGGTCCTGATCGTCATGCTGACGCTCGTGGGCGTCGCCGCGGCGGCGACCTACTCGCTGATGCAGACGCCGAAGTTCAGCTCGTCGGCCAAGGTGTTCGTCTCGACTTCGGGTGGCACGAGCACGGCCGACCTGCAGCAGGGCAACACCTTCACGCAGCAGCGGGTGAAGACCTACGCCGACCTCGCGACCACGCCGATCGTGCTGCTGCCCGTGATCTCGACGCTCGGCATCGACCGCACCAGTGAGCAGCTCACCGCCCAAGTCACGGCCACGGCGCCGCTCGACACCACGCTCATCGACATCACCGTCATCGACGAAGACCCGGCCCTCGCGGCAGAGATCGCCACGGCCGTATCCGAGAGCCTCACCGAGGTGGTGCAGTCGATCGAGACGACCGAGGCCACGGATGAATCCGCCGCGAGCTCCCCAGTGAGGCTCACGCTCGTGCAGCACGCCGCGGTGCCGCAGGTGCCGATGAGCCCGAACGTGCCGCTCAACGTCGCGCTCGGCGCACTCGTGGGGCTCGCACTCGGCGTCGGCCTCTCGGTGCTCCGCGAGACCCTCGACACCCGCATCCGCAACGAACGCGATGTCGAGGCCGTCACCGATGCACCGATCATCGGCGGCATCGTGTTCGACCCGAAGGCGAAAGAGCGCCCGCTCATCGTGCACGCCGACCCGCACTCACCGCGCGCGGAATCGTTCCGCACGTTGCGCACGAACCTGCAGTTCCTCGACGCCGGGCGCGAGAACCGATCGTTCGTGGTGACCTCCTCCGTCGAGGCCGAGGGTAAGTCGACGACGGCGTCGAACCTCGCCATCGCGCTCGCCGATGCCGGCGGGCGGGTGCTCCTCGTCGACGCCGACCTTCGGCGACCGAAGCTCGCTGAGTACCTCGGCATCGAGGGCGCAGTGGGACTCAGCGACCTGCTCATCGGTCGCGCCGAACTGCAAGATGTCGTGCAGCACTGGGGCCGCAACAACCTCTACGTGCTGCCCGCGGGGCGAGTTCCCCCGAACCCCAGCGAGCTGCTCGGCTCGAAGGCGATGGCGACGACGATCGCCGAGCTCGGCCGCGCGTTCGACGTCGTGCTGTTCGATGCTCCGCCGCTGCTTCCGGTGACGGATGCCGCGGTGCTGGCGCAGGCCGTGGGTGGCACGATCGTCGTGGTCTCCGCGGGTCGCGCGCACAAGGGCCAGCTGAAGGGTGCGCTCGCCGCTCTCGCGAACGTCGATGCGCCGGTCTCGGGAGTGGTGCTCACGATGATGCCGACCAAGGGGCCCGATGCCTACGGCTACGGCCGCTATGGCTACGGCTATGGCTACGGCTACACCTCGGCGCCTGGGGCGGCGACGGCATGAGCTTTTCGATCCTCGTCGTGTGCACGGGAAACGTGTGCCGTTCGCCGCTCGCAGAGCAGCTGCTCGCGGCGCGTTTGGCGACGGCTGGGATCGACGCCTCGGTGAGCAGTGGCGGCACCGCCGCGCTCGTAGGGCAGGCAATGCCGCAGGAGGCATCCGCCCTGTCGCTTCGCTACGGCGGCGTTCCCGACCGCCACGTCGCGAGACAACTCACCGCGTCGCTCATCGACGACGCCGACCTGGTGCTCACTGCTACGCGGGAGCACCGAGCTGCTGTGGCCTCGCTCGTGCCGAGGTCAGCACGGCGCGCCTACACGCTCGCCGAGTTCGCGCGCATCGCGGAGTTCCTCGAGAGCAGCCCCGAGGGCGCTGAGAGCCTCGCGTCAGTGGCCTCACCCGTCGACGTCATCGCCGCCATCTCGATGAACCGTGGCTTCGCTGCACCGCCGGCCCAGCCGACCGACGATGACATCGTCGACCCCTACGGCCGCCCGGCCGAGATCTACGAGGCATCAGCCCGCGTCATCGACGCCGCGGTCACCGCTGTCGTTCGGGCACTGTCCACCGCGTCGAGGCTCGGCAGTCGTGGCGCGGCGTAGGGGCGGCGTGCGCGAGGAGCGCACGGGCTGGTTCGTGATCGCGGCAGTCGTGGCGTTCGTGCTCATCGACATCGCGCTCGTGGTGTTCGCGATGTCGTCGACCAGATCTGCCGGTGCCAGTGAGGTTCGACGAGAGGTGTTGCCGGCGTTGCCCACCGCGAGCATCACCGCGACGCCGACGCCGACGCCGAGCGCGCCAGCGATCGAGCCCGATGTGTCGGTTGCGCCGCTCGCCGCGGTGCTCGCCGCGTTCGACGTCAACACCGCGTACCGATCGTTGACCGGCGGTTGCCCCGAGACACCGGCCGCTCTCGAGGTCACGACCGACGCCGGCGTGACCTGGACGCCGGTGGCCGCCGATGAGGCTCGCACCGTGCAAGCGATCGCTGCCGCCACCGACGTCGTCAACGTGGTTGCCGCCGATCCCGTGAGCTGTGCACCCGTTCTGCTTCGCAGTTTCGTGCAGGGCGCCGACTGGCAGGTCACCGCAGAAATCGGCACCGTGTGGCATCTCGACGCCGGTCAGGTCATCGCTCCGGGCGGCGCTTCGTCCACTCCGTGCACAACGCCCGTGCAGGTCGCTGCGCGCACGCCGACCGAGGCGGCCGTGCTCTGCGACGGAGCGACGGTATCGGCGACGACGGATGCCGGTGCCACGTGGTCGAACTCGGCGCCCGTGCCGGGCGCGGCATCCGTCGCTCCGGCAGCCAACGGCTACGTGCTTGCCGTGACCGGAGGCGAGGGCTGCGAGGGCGCACGCGTCGTGACGCTCTCCGCTGCCCTCGAGCCGGGCGTGCCCGGCACCTGCGTGCCCACTGTGGCCCCCGACGGATCGACGGTGCTCGCCACCGCCGCCGACGGCACGGTGTGGCTCTGGTCGGGCGACGCCGTCGCTCGTTCTTCAGACGGGGGGACCACATGGTGACACTCACCGCACCTTCAGATCGTCAGGTGCCCGAACGGCACGTGAGCTCGAAGTGGTCGACGCACTATGCGAATCGGGTGACGCTCACCGACATTGCGGTGCTGATCTGGGTCGTGTTCGGCACGCAGATCGTGTGGCTCGGACTCGACAGCTCGGTCTACGGCGTCAGCGGGCCGAGCGATCGGATCACGATCAGCTACACGTCGGTCTCGATAGCGATCATCGCGGCATGGATACTCACCCTCGAGCTCTTCGACACTCGTTCGGTGCGTGTGCTCGGGGTCGGTACGCAGGAGTATCGCGCGATTGCCGACGCCACGATCCGCTTGTTCGGCATCGTGGCGATCGTCGCGTTCCTCTTCAAGCTCGACCTCGCGCGCGGGTACTTCCTCATCGCGTTCCCGCTCGGGCTCGCGACGTTGATCTTCTCGCGGTGGATGTGGCGCCAATGGCTCGTCGTCAAACGGCGCAACGGTGAGTACTCCTCGCGCGTGCTCCTCGTCGGCTCGTCCGAGTCAGCGGTGACGATCGCCCGCGAGCTCGCTCGAGCGCCCGAGGCCGGCTACAAGGTCGTCGGTGCGTGCGTTCCCACCGAGGTGATCGGCGGCACTCTGCCGGGGCTCGACGTGCCGACCTCGCGCGGCCTGGAGCGGTCACTCGAGGTGATGCGCGAGCTCGGGGCCGACACGATCATCGTGACGAGCGCCGACGAGCTCGACCACGAGCGGGTTCGCGAGCTCAGCTGGGGCCTCGTACCCGGCGACGAGCATCTCGTGGTCGCGCCGAGTCTCATCGACATCGGCGGCCCGCGAATCCACACTCGCCCGGTGGCGGGCCTGCCGTTGATCCACGTCGAGACGCCGAAGCTCGGCGGCCGCAAGTCATTCGCGAAGCGGGCCTTCGACGTCGTCGCGTCGGGCGGGCTCATCCTGGTGCTCTCACCGCTGCTCATCTTCATCGCCATCGCCGTGAAGCTCGCGTCGCCCGGGCCCGTGCTGTTCAAGCAGAAGCGCGTCGGCCTCAACGGCTCGGAGTTCCACATGCTCAAGTTCCGCTCGATGGTCGTCGATGCCGAGGCGCTCCTCGACGCCCTCGCGACCACACAACGCGACGCCGGCAACACCGTCATGTTCAAGATGAAGGACGACCCGCGGGTGACGCCGATCGGACGCATCCTCCGTCGCTACAGTCTCGATGAGCTCCCGCAGCTGTTCAACGTGTTCGGCGGCCAGATGTCGCTCGTCGGCCCGCGGCCGCCCCTCTTCCGAGAGATCGAGCACTATGCGACGCACGTGCACCGACGCTTCCTCGTGAAGCCCGGCATCACCGGCCTCTGGCAGGTGAGCGGCAGGTCGAACCTCTCGTGGGAAGACACGGTGCGACTCGATCTCTACTACGTCGAGAACTGGTCGATCACGGGTGATGTCGTCATTCTGTGGCGCACGGCGAAAGCCGTCCTAGGAAGCGAGGGGGCGTACTAGGCGGGGCAGGCAGTACACGAAATCTCGGGTGAATCGACGTCCAGGGGGGAACCATGTCGAAGACCATCGAATCAACAATCAAGCGGACGTGGATCGGCGCGGGGGTATCAAGGGTCCCGATCGATCTGCTCACGATGGAGGAAACACTGCAAGCGATTCTCGATAGGCCCCAATCAGGATGGGGCTACGTCGTCACGCCCAACCTCCACCATCTCGATCTTGTGCGTCGAGATCCATCAATGGCGGAGCTCTATGAAGAGGCGACGCTCAGCCTTCCCGATGGTTGGCCCGTTGCCTGGCTCGCGTCTCGGGTGGCGCGTGAGCGGGTCCAGAGAGTCGCAGGGTCGGATCTCTTCGATCGGTTGCTCGCGTCGGAGGGACGAGGCCGGCCACTCGCGATCATCGGAGGAGTACCTGGTGACGGAATGAGGCGATTGGTGAGCGTCACCGGTGCGAACGGCTGGCGCACGATTGTGGAGCCAGCACCACGCGAAGAACTCGTCGACGAGGGGCGACGCACGGCACTCATGGCGCGCGTCACCGCAGCCGCCGACGGTGGAATTGTCGTCATCGGAGTGGGGGCGCCTCGTCAGGAGATCCTCGCGCGTGACATGTCCCGTTTCGGCGGCGAAGGGATGATCCTCTGCCTCGGCATGTCGATCAACTTCAGCACCGGCGACGTTCATCGGGCACCCGTGCCGGTCCGGACAGTCGGGCTCGAATGGGCGTTTCGCGCGCTGCAAGAGCCAACTCGACTTGGGCCAAGGTATCTCGGGGATGCGATGGCGCTCGTGCCGCTGGCCCTTCAGAACAAACGAGGCGGAGCATGAGACTGGTAATCGTCACACCGATACACAACGAGGTCGGCAATATCGGGCAACTGGCCCAGCAGCTCGCAGCTTCGACACGTCGGCCAGACCTCTGGGTCGTCGTCGACGACGGGAGCACGGATCGCGGTGCAGAGCTCGTCCGCGAGGCACAGCTTCCGTTCGACACGCTCGTGATCGAACGAGCCAATGGCGGTGGTCTCATCGGGGGGTCCGCGTTCACTGCATGGCAGTACGGCGTCGATCATGCCATTTCGCTTGGTGAGCAGTTCGACGCGATCATGAAGCTGGATGCAGACGTCAATCTGCCAGCGACGTATCTGATGGAGGCTCTTGGGGCACTCGAGTCGGATCCGGTCGTCGGCCTGGCCGGTGGGATCTTGACGGGTAAGGGCGACCGCGAGCAAATGCTGCACGTACCTGGTCCAGTGAAGTTGTACTCGAAGGCCGGATTCGACGCGTTGAGCTTTGTGCCCCGCGTCGTCGGGTTCGACGTCATGGATGAGCTTGCCATCAAGGCGGCCGGACTGCGAGTGATGGTTCGGAAGGACATGCCGTTTACTGTGCGACGCGCGATCGGTGCAAGCCAAGGCCTTGTGCACGGGAGGCGTCGTAATGGGCTGGTCTGCAGGTGGACAGGGTATTGGACGCCGTATTTCATGCTCCATGCCGGCAGGTATCTCTTCCGGAAGCCCTACGTCGTCGGTTCGTTTGCGATGCTCGCCGGCTATGTCAGGGCCGGCTCCGGACCGTACCCCGCCGAGCTTCGCTCCGCTCATGCCGCAGAACAACGGCAGAAGCTGAAGTTGGCGTCGAGATCACCGCGGAATTGGCTGCGAGAGACTTATGGAGTGAGCGCGTGACGTCCAAGGCCTCGATCGACTTCATCATCGTCGCATTCAGGAATTCGCTGAGCGACATTGAACAACTGGCGGAATCGCTGGTGAGTTCCGCCAATCGGAACAATCATGCCTCACGGGTCATCGTTGTCGCGAACGACGACGATGCGTACACGGCAACCGGTCAGCGGCTCGTGATCCAGGGGCATGGGAATATCGGGTTCGCGGCGGGAGTAAAGCTCGGAGTGGCTGCGAGCGACGCCGACTTCGTCGTTGTGGTCAACCCTGACTGCCTTGCTGACGAGGCGGCCCTTGCCCGATTCTTCAACTATCTGCGCCCCGGTTGCGGCGTCGTCGTGCCGAGGCTGTTGGCTGAAGACGGGTCGTTCGACTACCTGCCGTACGAGAATTGGACATACTCGATCGGTCGGAAGATCGCCGAGCTGAGGTGCCGACGGGAGCTCTCGAAGTACCGAGGCGGGACCCTTCCCTCGTTCGCAAAGATTCCGGGGGCGTTCATCGGTCTGGAGCGGGGCGTCGCCCTCGATCTGGACGCACCGTTCGATACGGCGTTCTTCCTCTACGCAGAGGACCGCGATCTCACAGATCGGGTGCGCGCCCGCCGTCTGCCGATCACGTTCGCCGCCGATGTGGAGATCACGCATATCGGAGGACTCAGCGGAACGTCCGTTTCACGCCTTGTCGAGACCGCCAAAACGGACGGGGCGCTGCGTGTTGCGCTTCGGCGTTTCGGCAGGCTCGGTGCCGCTCTCTTCGCCCTTGACACGTTAATGGTAGACACGGTGAAGACCGTGTTGCGGCGGGCTACCGACGGCGAGGCTCACAGGTCAGCGATGCGTCGATGGGCAAATAGCCGATTCGCCGACCCGGGTGCGTTGACCGAACAGGAACTCCAGCGCCAGATGAGTACACCAAGAGTCACTGACTCCCGCTCTTCATCGGACGGCCCTCCGTCGCCGAATCGAGTGCTCGTGCTCTGGGCGGACAACAGCGCCGCCAACCTCGGACTGCGCGTACTTGCTCAGGGAAACGCCGAGCTCGTCCGTGAAGCAGCCCAAGGTGTCGAGGTCGACTTCCAAGACTTTGGTCCTGGCGATTCGCGCGTCTCGTTCGGTACCCGATCGATCCTTCGTGACATCGGGCGTCGGAACGGGCCGATCAAGACCAAACTGCGCCAATACGATCTCATCCTCGACTCGGGTGCGGGCGACAGCTTCGCCGACATCTACGGTCTGAAGCGGCTCTCGTTCATCGCTTACGCACACTGGATGGCGAGGCGGCTCCGCATTCCCCTTGCGCTCGGACCGCAGACGATCGGCCCGTTCAACACGGTCATCGGCCGAGCAATCGCGCGGCGCTCCCTGAGACAGGCGGAACTCGTGACGAGTCGCGACATGGCGAGCGCTGAGTACGCCCGAACCGTCCTCAAGCGTTCTGTCGATGCGGTCGGCACTGATGTCGTCTTCATGCTGCCGACGCGCGAAGAGCCGATGGGCACAAGGGACGTGATCGTGAACGTCTCAGGGCTGTTGTGGTTCGGCGACGACCACGTCGATTCCACTTACTATCAGGCGCAGGTGCGCCAGTTGATCGAAGGCCTTCTCGACGCGGGCAGGAGAGTGAGCCTTCTGGCACACGTCGTCAACAGTCCGAGCGGCAACGACGATATCGACGCGATCGATGCGGTGAGTCGATCGCTCGACCGCCCCGGCATCGAACTCCTCATTCCCACCGATCTGGATGAGGCGCGGGCATACATCGCCTCTGGAAGGGTCCTCGTCGGAGCACGTATGCACGCGTGCCTCAACGCGCTCTCGCAAGGTGTGCCGGCCATCCCGTGGGCGTACTCGCGGAAGTTCGCGCCGCTGCTCTCGGCGGTCCGCTGGACTCATGTCTTCGACCTGCGCGAGAAGGACGATGTCGCAACGAGCACAATCGAGATGATCCTCGATCCTGTCCAGAGCGCGGTTCTCGCCGCGGAGGCCCTCGACGTTGCGGCGTCGGCGCGCGATTCAATGGCCGCGTGCGTGGACGTGTTCGCGTCGTGGTTCACAGTGCAGAGGGCGGACGGGAGCAGCGCCCGACGCGCCGCAGTTGATGCGCCCATTGCAGCGGCGTGATGACATGACGACGAAGCTGGAACGGGCCGTCCAAAGGGTCGTGCGAGCCGAGAATTGCGCCGGTTGTGGTGTCTGTCCGCTGATCAGCGATCGTTTGGAGATGGAGCTCAGCGACGACGGATTCCTCCGCCCTTCGGTCCGCGACACTCCGACAGACCGCGATGACGATGCCGCTGAAGCGTCACTGTTCGCGAAGGTGTGCCCGGGCATGAGGCTGACGGCCCGGCGCTTGCCCGAGCAGCAGCAGCACCCGATCCTTGGGCGATATGTCGAAGCATGGCAAGGCTGGGCCGTCGATGAGGAGATCCGCCGAGCCGGTTCGAGCGGTGGTGTCCTCACCGCCCTCAGCGATTGGCTGGTCTCGTCGGGCCGCGCTCCGGCGGTTCGCGCAAGTGGCATGGGAGCTGAGCGCCCGACCACCACCGTGTCGGTGCGGATCACGACTCGCGAGGAGGCGATCGCATCAGCCGGTTCGCGATATGCACCGGTCTCCAATGCTCGCCGCGACGATGAACCGGACCCGTTCGTCGGGAAGCCCTGCGAAGTCTCGGCGATGCACAACCTCGCCACGCAGGGTGGCAGCGGATCTGAACCGCCCCTCTTGCTGAGCTTCTTCTGTGCAGGCACGCCGAGTCAGAAGGCGACAGATCGACTGGTTGAGGAGCTCGGCGGGCATGCAGATCGGGTATCGAACCTACGCTATCGAGGGGACGGCTGGCCGGGCTCGTTCAAGTTCAGCACATCCGACGGTGTCGTGGGTGAGATGTCGTATCAGATGTCGTGGGGCAAGCGTCTCGGGCGGGAGGTTCAACTTCGTTGCAAGATCTGCCCGGATGGTACTGGTGAACACGCCGACATCGCGGTAGGCGACTACTGGGACGCTGACGAGAATGGCTTCCCGATGTTCACGGAGGCGTTCGGCAACTCCGTCGTGATCGCGCGAACCCAGCGTGGCGCCGAGATCCTGCGGGCGGCATCCGAGGATGGTGTCATTATGCTCTCGTCGATAGATCTCGATGACGTCGCCAGCGTCCAGCCGCTTCAGAAGCTCCGCAGGCGGACGATCGGAGGACGTCTTGTCGGCCGAATGATCGGGGGAGTGCGGATTCCTCGATATCGAGGCTACGGAATCCTGCATCGCCTTGCGACGAACCTCTTCGATAATGTGCGGGCAGCTGCCGGCACTTTCGCGCGAACCGTGGGGGTCCGGCAGTGATCCCACAACAGTTGCTCAAACGCCAGCCGTTCGACTACCTCGCGCGCCCAGCGCTGTTCGTTGGCGCCGCTCTACTTGTCGTCGCGCTGGTGGCCGTCGCGGTGTACTCGCCAGTGCTCGGGCTTGCCGTCGTGGCGCTCCTCCTCGTCGTTCCGGTGGTCCTTCGGATGCCACGCGTGCTGGTCTACGCAGCCGTGGCTTCGGCATTCGTGACGTTGCCCTCGGCAATCCCCATGACCTATGCCATCGGGCCGTACTCCTTCCGGCTCTACGAACCCCTGCTCATAGCGGCAGCGGTCTACGTCGTCTCTGCGTTCCCCGCAACCTCGAAGGTGAGAGCACTCGAAGTCGCGCTCTTCGGCTTCGTCGTTATCTGGTCGATCGTCGGCCTGACGAACGGATCCGACATCGCCTTCATCATCGCGGACGTTCGCATGCTCGTGTATCTTGCACTGGCTTACAGCATCGCGAGTCGGATCATGCGGACGTCAATGGTCGCGGGCATAGTCCGCTTGCTCCTTCCTTTGCTTTGGATCTCAGCTGCGTTCACCCTCCTGGGCTCTGTCGCGGGAATCCCGATTGCCGGTCGAGAAGAATACGCTTCACTCTCGCTCTCCGCCGATGCCGCGACTCGGATCCTGTCACCTTCAACGTATCTGTCCGTCGCGGTGGTATGCATCGCCGCATCTGTGGTCATTGCTGGCCGGGTGCCGTTCAAGAGAACCCTCCCGTGGATGATTCCCGCGATCTTCATCGCCGCTCTGAGCTTCTCGAGGAACGCGATCATCTCCGTCGCCGTGGCCGCGTTGGTCGGGCTCATTGCGGGTGGCTCGGCATCGACGTGGATGCGCGCCGTCTCTTACGCCGCGATCGCAGTCGTGGTCGGAGCGGCTGCCTGGGTGCTCCTTTCGGCGACGTCGAGCCTGCCCGTGAGTGCATGGGCCTTGCAGCAGGTAAATTCCTTCACGGGGCGCGTCATCGAAGGCATCTCCTTGAATGCGATCTCGAACGATACGTCTGCCCAGTACCGACTCGGCCAGGAGAATCCGTTCCTGTTGTCGTCGATCGCGCAGCAACCAGTTTTCGGCCACGGATTCGGCCATCCATACAAGCCCTTGTTCACGGGCCGCTTCGCTTCTGAAGCAGAAGCGGAGGCCCTGAGCCGATTCGCGCATAACTTCTATCTGTGGGCCTGGGTCAAGGCGGGCGCAGTCGGCTTGGTACTGTTCCTCGTCGCCACCGTGGCGCCGGCAATCGCTTCGATGCGGCTGCGTACAGGTGCCGGAATCGGTGCCGCCGCCGGTCTCCTTGGCCTGCTCGCCGCCGCGTTCGTCGCTCCGATGCCGCTCGGTGTGCCAACGGGATTCCTTGTCGGTCTGCTCGCGGGCGCCTGTGCGGGCCTCGCGACGGGGAGTCAGGCGTCCGGCGACATCGAGCTGCACCTAGGCGCAGTCGCGCACCGCACTGGAGGTTCGCATGCGAATGCGTGAAACGTGGCTGGGGACAGTGCTCACCAAGTACTTCGACAAGCTTCCAGCCCGCGAGCGCTTGCTCCGCATGGTCATGCGCCGTGAGGGCGGCCAACTCTACTCGCGGACCTTGCGTCGCGTACTCCTCGCGCAATACGGTGTCGAGGTCGGTCCGTATTCGTATGGATCACTGCTCGAACCGGGTATGGCGGATCGAAACACCACAATCGGCGCGTACGTGTCGATAGGTCCGAACGTGCGAAGGTTCGGTGCAGCGCACCCGATCGAATCGCTGAGCCTCCACCCGTTCTGGTATAACCCCCGCCTTGGTTTCGTGGATGCCGCGGATGACGTTCCGAGGAAATCCTGCGTGATCGGCAATGACGTCTGGATCGGCGCGAACGTGACGATTCTTCCTGGGTGCGATCAGATCGGCGACGGCTCGGTCATCGGAGCAGGGTCGGTCGTGACCCGCCCGGTTCCTGCATTCACGATCGTCGCAGGCAACCCCGCTCGGGTCATCGGCGAGCGGCTAACCGAGGAGGAGCGGATTGCGCTGAGAGCTCGAGCGCCGTGGAGCCTGCAGCCTGACGCGGCGCGGAAGGCACTCGAGGACATTCGGGAAGAGCAGGCAGGTCGTTGAAGTGGTGGCAACGCGTCCGGCAGCTCTTCGCCATCCAGTCGCCATCGCTCATCGTTCTCGGAAGGACCGGGTCGGCCTTCATCGCTCTCGCGACGGCACCGATCGTCGCGCGTGCGATCGGTCCGGCAGGGCGAGGTGAGACTGCTGCCGCGATCGCGCTGTATGTCATCGTCCCGGTTCTCCTCGCGATCGGGCTCCCGCTGGAGGTTCGCAGGCAGGCGGCCACGAGCGACGGGCACGTGGCCCTGCGTACAGCGCGCCGCATTGTCGCACTGACGATCATCATCGCGGCCCCGCTTGCCGTCGGAGCCGCCTACACGGTGTTCTCGGGTTTCGAACCCGAAGCTCGGGTAGTCGCGGCCGCTGGGATCTTCCTCGCTCCGCTTTCAGCAAGCTGGGCGCTCGATGTCGGACTCCTTGTGGCGCACCGGCGATATCGTGCGGTGTTCGCCATGCAGGTACTGCAGCCGCTCGTATACCTCGTCCTCGTGGTGATCGCGTGGTTGTTCGGTGCTGCATCTGTCGCCTCGGTGCTCGCGGCTAATGTCATCGGCTCGCTCACGACGTTCGTGCTCGGCGCTGCTCTGGTACGCGTACCTTGGCGGGGCACACTCGCCCCGATCGGCGCGACACTCCGGGCTGGCTTCCACTACGTCGGCAGCGCGATCGCGGAAGCAGCGTCGAACAAGCTCGATCAGGTGATCGCGCTTCCGCTCCTCGGTGCCTTCCAAGCAGGGATCTATTCCGTGGCCGCGACCATCGCTTCGGTGCCCCTGGCGATCGGCCAAGCGCTCGGGGCGAGCCATTTTCCAACGATCGCCCAAGCGGACGGCGACAACCGCAAGGGTGCGCAGAGTGAGGCCGCGCGCGCGGGAATCGCGGCCGGAATCCTCTCATACGTCCCCGCGGTCGCGTTGTCCGTCGTGATAATTCCGTTCGTCTTCGGCCCTGACTTCGTGAGTGCGGTCCCGGTGACCGTGGTCTCTCTCGTGGGCAGCGCCGCCATGATCGCCGGTTACGTCATCTCGATGGCTCTTGCGGCGGACTCGAAAGGCATTCGGATGACGATCGCCCAGGTCATCTCACTTGGAGTCGGCATCGGGGGCCTCATCGTCCTCGGCCCACTCCTCGGCGCTATCGGGGCAGCGCTCGCATCGACGCTCTCGTACTTGGTATTGCTGACGATCCTCATGGCTGCCCTCAAGTTGCCCGTGGGCAAGCTCTTACCGCGCGGACGCGACTTCGTGGGCGTGTTGCGCCGACTGGCACGCGACTGATCCCATGACCGAACCGAGTTCGAAATGCGAACGTGCGCGCCGTGCGTCGGCCCCGCGAGTGCGCATGTAGCGCGACCCGGTTCGGGCCGAGGCCGTCGCGGCTTAGGAACCAGCGTGCCCGGCGGCCGCCTCTGGCAGATGGATTCTTGCGGGCTCACCACGAACGATCGCACCGGCGGGTACGTCACCGACGACAACGGCTCCCGCGCCGATTACCGCTCCTGCACCGATGCGATAGGGCAATGCGCGTCTCGGTATGACGATCGCTCCCGCGGCGATGATGACGTTGTCTTCGATAACGCTGAGCGCGCTGGGCGTGCCCGAGATGGTCACGCCGTGCGCGATTCGAACTCCCGATCCGATCTCGACGTTGGGGTGAACGACAGTACCGAGCCCGCGGTGCCAGAGCTGTAGGCCCGGGCCCGTCTTGACTTCGTAGGGCAGAACGGCCCGGAACGCCACGTAATTGAAGAACTTTAACGCCCATGCGATAACGCGGAGGCGGCGGGCGTACGCCCTGTTTGAAAGTTTCCACACGAATTCTGGGCCCATGCTCTGAGGCTACGCGATGCCTTCCCGGCTGCGGCAGAGTGTTCACAAGACCGTTTCAATGCAATGTCTTCAATGGCATCGTCGATGCCTTAGGCTCTCGAGCACGCGACAAGACGAGGGGGACGTCATGTCATCTACCACAACCGTGCCCGTGAACGGTGCCCACCGATTCGCACACATCGATGCGATGCGCGCTTACGCCGTGCTCGTCGTCGTTGTTGCGCATGCCGGTGCTGGGGCGGTCGTTCCGGGCGGGAGCGGCGTCACGATCTTCTTCACGATCTCCGGGTTCATCATCACCTTCCTCTTGCTCCGCGAGCGGGACAAGACCGGAGGCTTCTCGGTGGTGGGGTTCTATCGGCGTCGGGCGTTCAAGATCGCGCCACCGTTCCTCGTTGCCATCGTCATACCTACGATCCTCTTCGCGGCGGCCGGGGGAGCCCTGAATTGGAACGCGTCCCTCGCACAGGTGTTCTTCGTCTTCAACTGGCTGAAGATCGATGGGGTCCCCGACGTCCTCCCCGGGAGCGGTGTCGTGTGGAGCCTCTCCATCGAGGAGCAGTTCTATATCATCTTCGCGATCGTCTGGCTCCTCCTGGTACGCCGCCGGTACTGGGCGCAGGCGACCGTGGCGATCGCGGTATTCGCGATCCTCGCATCAACCTCGCTGCGCATCTTCCTCGCCTCGATGGAGGGGCAGGAATCGCGGATCTACTATGGCTCCGACACTCGCCTCGACGGCATCGCCTGGGGCATGCTCCTTGCAGTCGGATACTTCATGTGGGTGAAGCGCGGAGAACGCCCGACGTGGTACTCCAAGATGTTGGCGAGCGATCTCCTGTTGATCGCCGCGATTCTCTTGTATGTAGCAAGCTTGCTGCTGCGTGACGAATGGTTCCGCGAGACATTCCGATTCACATTGCAGAGCATTGCTGCGGCTGTCGTCATCGTCTACGGACTTCTACCCGGGTCCGGGCCGATTCGGCGCGCGTTCTATGCAATGAGCTTGTGGCGCCCCATCGCGCTCGTCGGGCTGGCCAGTTATTCGATCTATCTCGTTCATCTTGTTGCGGCCTCAGCGATGCGCGGCGTCCTCCTAACGCTGCCGAGCTATGTGAGCTTCGGCGTCATTCTCGGGCTCGGGATCGCCCTCGGCATCGCCATGTACTATGCGATCGAACTCCCCGCGCAACGCTTGAGGGTGAAGCTCGAGGCAAAATCCCGTGAGCGGCAGCCGGAGCCGATCCTCAAGTGATTCCGATGCCGATCCTCAAGTAATTCTGACTACCTCGCGCCAGAGGGTCGAAAGAGCCCGGGTTCATCATCCGTAACGCAGAATTGTGCGAGTTCTGTATTTCGACAATCGAAGAGATCTGGGGGGATCAATCATCATCACCAAAGCTGTCATTCCGGCGGCGGGACTCGGCACCCGCTTCCTGCCGGCGACGAAGGCTATGCCGAAGGAGATGCTGCCGGTTGTCGACAAGCCGGCGATACAGTATGTGGTTGAGGAAGCCGTGGCGTCGGGGCTTGACGACATTCTCATGATCATCGGGCGCAACAAGAATGCGCTGGCGAATCACTTCGATCGCGTCACCGAGCTCGAGATGGCGCTGGCCCAGAAGGGTGACCACGCGAGGCTCCAGCGGGTGAACCACCCTAACGCGCTCGCCGACATCCACTTCGTACGTCAGGGTGACCCGAAGGGACTCGGGCATGCGGTGCTGCGCGCGCGCAAACATGTCGGCGGGGAATCATTCGCGGTACTGCTGGGTGATGATCTAATCGACGAGCGCGACGAACTGCTCACGACGATGATCGAGCAGAGCGAGACGCGCGGGGCGACTGTTATCGCGCTCATGGAGGTCGAAGCGGAGTCCATTCACCTGTACGGATGTGCCGCTGTCGAGTCAACCGATGACCCACACGTCGTGAAGGTCACGGGCTTGGTCGAGAAGCCGTCGGTTGCCGATGCGCCGTCGAACCTGGCCATCATCGGGCGCTACGTGCTGCGACCGGAGATCTTCGATGTACTCGAGACCACACCGCCCGGCAAAGGCGGCGAGATCCAGCTCACCGATGCCTTGCAGGTATTGGCAGCCGACGATGCGATCGCCGGCGGTGTGTACGGCGTCGTGTTCTCGGGTCGCCGCTACGACACCGGGGATCGACTCGACTACATCAAGGCAATCGTGCAGCTGGCGCTCACGCGTGATGATCTGGGGCCCGAACTCGAACCCTGGATCCAGGCGCTAGCCCTGAAACTGCCGGGCCGAGCCGATGCCGTGAGGGGCGACCGATGACGTGGATCGTCGTCTGCGGTGAGATCTCGGCGCCGTAAGGTGGCTCGGGTGACCATCGACCTGCCGCCCTCTCGCCAACGTCGCCGTGCACGGAACCGACGCCGCCGGGTGTGGTGGATCATCGGCGGCCTTGTGCTCGTGCTCCTCACAACTGTCGCCTGGATCGGAGTGCGGGGCTTGCTCGCCAAGCAAGAGCTCGAGGCCGCGCTTCCCCTCGCAAAAGCAGTGCAGAAGCAGGTTGTTGCCGGCGACTCGGATGCGGCAGCAGCCACTGCGGAGCAGCTCGCACGTCGAGCGGAATCGGCGGCGGCGCTCACGAGCGATCCGGTTTGGCGCGCCGGCGAGGTGATCCCCTGGGTCGGCCCGAACCTCGAAAGCACGCGCGTGATGGCCGCATCAGTCCAACTCGTGGCGAAGGGCGGCGTGAAGCCGCTTGCGGATGCCGCGGGCGCAATCGACCTCGCATCGTTCAAGCCCACGGGCGGGCAGGTCGACCTGCGGCCCTTGCTCGACGTCCAGGAGCCACTGGGCGAGGCATCCGTCGCCCTCTCTCATGCGCTGGCGATGATGCAGGACGAGTCGGTGGCATCCGCCGATCTCATCGGTCCCCTCGCCGACGCGCGCGACGAGCTGACCGACGTGCTCGCCGAGGCGAATGCGACAGTGGGCGCGCTCGACCGGGCGGTCCGCCTGGTACCGATCATGCTCGGGGCCGATGGCCCTCGCGACACCCTGCTGCTCTTCCAGAACAACGCCGAGCTGCGCTCCACCGGCGGCATCACGGGTGCACTCGCGCTCGTGCACACCGATCAAGGGGCATTCGCGCTCACGAAGCAAGCGAACTCGCAGGACTTCCCCAAGTTCGAACCGCCGGTTGCGGATCTCCCGTTAGAGACGCGTGCCCTGTATGGCGACAACACGGCGTCGTACATCCAAGACGTGAACTTCACGCCGCAGTTCCCGCTCACCGCATCCCTCGCCCGTGAGATGTGGAAGCAGAGGTTCGGCGACGAGGTCGACAGCGTCGTTGCGCTCGACCCTGTCGTGCTCAGTCACCTGCTGGAGGCGACCGGGCCGATCACCCTTCCTACCGGTGACACGCTCACGAGCGAGAACGCCGTGCAGTTGCTGCTCCGCGACGTCTACGAGCGCTACGAGAACACCGCCGATCAGGACGCCTTCTTCGCCGCGGCCGCCGCGAGCGTTGTCGGCGGCATTTCGGGGGACAACGTCGACGCCCGAAAGCTGATTGACGCGTTCATCAAGTCCGGTGAGGAGCACCGGATTCTCATCTGGAACGCGGATGCCGCAGAGCAAGCCGTTCTCGACGGCACTTCCCTGGCCGGCGGACTCCCGGTGAGCACCGACGAGGAGCAGTCGTTCGGCGTCTACCTGAACGACGCGACGGGCGCGAAGATGGGCCCGTACCTCGACGTCAAGATCGAGGCCGGCGCCGTCACCTGCCGCGAAGACGGCCGCCAGAATTACCTGATCTCGGTGACGCTCGAGAACACCGCGCCGGCGGATGCCGCGACCTCGCTTCCCCGATATGTCAGGGGACTCGGCACCTACGGCACCCCTCCGGGAGTGATCGCGACTTCGGTGCTCGTCTACGGCACACCGGGCAGCTACAACCTCGGCGTCGCACAGGACGGCGCTCCGGTCGGGTATCACCCGACATCCGACCACGGGTACACCCTCAGCAAGATCGAGACTCGACTCGCTCCCGGCGAGCGAGCGACGTACGAGTTCGGATTCCTCGCCGGAGCACCCGGAGATCGCACGATCGACGTACGTTCGACGCCATTAGTTTACGCAACGGAAATCGACGGGCTTCCCGTTTCCTGTGAATCTGCTCTATGGTAGGTCGTACGCCGAGGTGCAGACCCCGGCGTTCGTGCGCCGGGGGACGCGCAACAGCACCGTTTATCTAGGGGGAGAATATGACACGCAAGCTTGTCGCTGCCGCGCTGCTCGCGCTGGCAGCAGTCTTTGCAATACCGACCGTCGCCAACGCGGGGGAGGCAGGCTACACCGGAGATGGCCCGGGGGTCGTCACGGTGGACGTCGGTGAGACGGTCTCGCTGACCTTCTCCGATCTTCCGCCGAACACGCCCTCGACGGCCACGGCCGACGACGCAGTCACACTCAGCGTGCTGAAGGCGTCGACGGCTTCCAAGCCGACCAGTGCCTCGGGCGCCGTCACGTACACGGCTATGTCCACGCAAGCAGGCACCTACACCATCACCGTCACGGCAGGCCAAGCGGTCGCAACCGCAACGCTCACCGTCGTTCCCGCAGACTCGAGCAGCACGGGTGGCCTCCCGAGCACCGGCTACGACTTCCCGATCGCCCTGCTTTGGGGCGGCGTCGGAGCAGTCATCCTCGGTGGCGCACTCGTCGCCGTGCTCACGACCGTTCGCCGCAACCGCGCTTCGGCGTAACCAGGGCAGCGCCCGCGAGGCTCGGATGCACTGAATTCAGGTGCAGCACGACTCGCACATGAAGACGATCGAAGGCCCGGACCGCACAATGGATCCGGGCCTTCGGTCTGTCTGCGCGGGGGATGAATCGCGTCGGTCAGAAACAATCCGGGGGGAGCGCTATGCGCATTTCAGTCATCGGTTGCGGGTATCTCGGCGCCGTGCACGCGTCGGCGATGGCCGAACTCGGGCACGACGTCATCGGCATCGACGTCGATGAACACAAGATCGGCGAGCTCGCCTCAGGCAGGCCGCCGTTCTTCGAACCCGGCCTTCCCGAGATCCTCACCTCGGCGACGGCGTCGGGACGGCTGCGTTTCAGCACAGACATGGCGGACGCCGCCGACGCCGACGTGCACTTCGTCGCCGTCGGCACGCCCCAATCGCCCGACACGAACGCGGCCGACCTGCGGTTCGTCGATGCCGCCTTCGAGGCACTGATACCGCATCTCGCCGAAGGTGCGCTCGTCGTGGGCAAGAGCACCGTGCCCGTCGGCACCGCCGCGCGCCTCGCCGCGAGGATCGCGGACGCCGCCCCACACGCCACCCTCGCCTGGAACCCCGAGTTCCTACGGGAGGGATTCGCGGTGAAAGACACGATCGAACCCGACCGGCTCGTCTACGGCGTCGGCGATGATCATGCGGCATCCGTTCTCGACCGGGTGTATCACGCAGCGATCGAGGCCGGCACGCCTCGCATCGTCACCGACTACGCCACCGCCGAGCTCGTCAAGGTAGCCGCCAACGCATTCCTCGCGACGAAGATCAGCTTCATCAACGCGATGGCCGAGATCGCAGAGGTCACAGGGGCGGATGTCACGCAACTGGCCGACGCGATCGGGCACGATGCGCGCATCGGGCGTCGCTTCCTCAACGCCGGAGTCGGCTTCGGCGGCGGATGCCTTCCCAAGGACATCCGCGCGTTCGCGGCTCGCGCCGAGGAGTTGGGCCGCGGTGAGTCCGTGGGCTTCCTCCGGGAGATCGACGCAATCAACCTGCGACGTCGCCAGCGGGTCGTCGATCTTGCGATCGAGGCGCTCGGCGGGTCCGTCAATGAGCGGAAGGTCGCCGTGCTCGGCGTCTCGTTCAAGCCCGATTCCGATGACGTACGAGACTCGCCCGCCCTCGATGTGGCAGTGCAGCTGAAGGGCCTCGGCGCCCACGTTGTGGCGACTGATCCCCAGGGCATCGAAAACGCTCGGGTGCGGCACCCGCAGCTCGAATACGTGACCTCGACCGAGGATGCATTGCGCGAGGCCGAACTCGTCGTGCTCGTGACCGAGTGGAGCGAGTACCGCTCGCTCGACCCGGTGGCGACCGCACAGCTGGTGTCGAGCACATCGATCATCGACGGGCGGAACGTGCTCGATCCCGCCGCCTGGCGTGCAGCCGGGTGGGCATATCAGGGGCTCGGGCGACCGTAGCGGGGCGGCATTCAGATGAAGATGGTCATGCGCGGGATCTCACGCGAGGACGCGGCACCGCGCGCCCAAGCGTTTGTGCATGCGGCCGCAATTGCCCGCTGCCATGCGAGAGTGGCTGCATGAGGGCTGACGCGTCCAACCTCGTGGCGGCGGCACGAATGCCCCGGCGCATCGACGGTGTCGACGCGGCCCGCGGCCTCGCGCTCATCGGCATGTTCATCGCGCATGTGGCGCCCGCCGTCGAGGCGCTCCCCGCCGCGGAGTTCCTCGCCCTCGCCGATGAACGCCCGCGGCTGCTCTTCGCCCTCACGGCTGGCATCGGGCTCGGATTCATGTCGGGCGGCATGCGACCCATTTCGGAAGAGCGCGGCGAACTGCGGCGGCAGATCGCCGTGCGCGCCGTCATCCTCATCGCGCTCGGCATGCTCATCTGGTCGACGCTGAACCCGCTCGTGTTCATCATCCTCGACGTCTACGGCGTCGCCTTCCTCGTGATGCTGCCCCTCATCTTCGTCTCGCGGCACGTCACGCTCGGCGCGGGCATCGCGCTGCTCGCTGTGACCCCGGCCGTCGCCTCGATCGGCGCACACAGCGAATTCGTGAACGCGGTGCGCCAGACGCCGCTGAAGTTCCTCGCCGACTGGGCGGTCGGTGGCGCCTACCCCGTGATCGTGTGGGTCTCCGTCATGCTCATCGGCCTCGCGCTCGCCCGCTACGACCTCACGTCGGCTCGAGTGATCGGCGTCACCGCGCTCGCCGGCACCGCGGCGGCATCCGTGTTCCTGCCGATCTCGAGACTGCTGCCCGCGCCCGAGATGGTGGCCGACATGGCGTGGTCGGTGCCCTTGCGCGCCTCGCTCGAGACGCTCGGCAACGTCGGCGTGGGAGTGCTCACCGTCGCGGCGATGCTCACGCTCACGGCCCTCGCCAGGCCCGCGGTGCGGCGCGTGGCCGGCACGCTGTTGTCGCCGATCACCGCAATGGGGTCGATGCCGCTCAGCATCTACACGATCCACCTCGTCATCATCGGGCTGGCGAAGCACGTCGAAGACGGCGTCGTCACCGACGACTCGTGGCCGCTCCTCATCGCGCTCATCGTCGGTTCGATGGTGTTCGCGTGGCTGTGGCGTCGCTACCTCGGGCGGGGCCCGCTCGAGCGCCTGCTGCGCTGGGCGAGCGGGCGGAGCCGAGCCCCGACCGATCGGCTGAGCAGCCCCGACGCTTCGCCCGCCACCGACCAACCCGCCAGCCTCCCAAGATTGAATGGAGACCCGTGAGCCCTCGCCTCATCGCCTTCGACCTCGACGACACCCTCGCACCGTCGAAGTCACCGCTCGAACCCGCCATGGTCGACGCCCTCACCAGATTGCTCGACGTCGTCGACGTGTGCATCATCTCGGGTGGCCACTTCGGGCAGTTCAGTGCCCAAGTGCTCGATCGGCTCGGCGACGGGGCATCCGCTCGCTTCGAGCGCCTTCACCTCATGCCGACGTGCGGCACGCAGTACCTGCGATTCGTGGGCGGTGAGTGGCGCGAGCAGTACGCCGAGACGCTGACCGACGACGAGAAGAGCAGGGCGCTCACCTCGGTCGAGGGCCATGCACGGGCACTCGGGTACTGGGAGATGCAGACCTGGGGTCCCGTTCTCGAGGACCGAGGATCGCAAGTGACGTTCTCGGCCCTCGGCCAGGCGGCGCCCGTCGTCGCGAAGGCGGCTTGGGACCCGAGCGGCGAGAAGAAGTCGGCGCTCCGTGACGCCGTGGCGCTCGACCTTCCCGACCTCGAGGTGCGCTCGGGCGGCTCGACCTCGATCGACATCACACGACGCGGTGTCGACAAGGCGTACGGCATGCGAAAGCTCGCCGAAGCCACGGGGATGCCGCTCTCCGACATGCTCTTCATCGGCGACCGGCTCGACCCGGCAGGCAACGACTACCCGGTCAAGGCGCTCGGAGTCGCCTGCATCGCGGTCGAAGGGTGGGAGGCCACCGTCGACGTCATCGACGAACTCGTCGAGGCTGAGGCGGCGTAGCGGGTTAGGGTAAGGGGAGTATGAGCCGCCGCCGCCCCACACCACGTCCATCGCGCTTCCGCACCGCACGCTTCTGGGTACCGACCGCTCTCGGTGCGACACTCCTCGCATTCGTCGTCTTCGGGTCCGTGCTCGCCTTCGAGGCGTACTCCGTTCGTGGAGACATCGAGCACGCGCGGGCGACCGTGGCGCAGCTGCAGGTGGCCGCTGCGCAACGCGACATGGCCAGCCTGCCCGAACTCGGCGACGATCTCGCCGACTCGGCCACCCGTGCCGCCGAGCGCACCGAGAGCCCGCTGTGGCGCGCCGGCGAGTTCGTTCCCGTGCTCGGCGAGAACCTGCGTGGAGTGAGGTTCGTCGCCGAGAGCGTCGACGGCCTGTCACGCGAGCTCGTGTCGCCGGCGATCGAGCTCGCGAGCTCGTTCACGCTCACTCGCGACCCTGCCACCGGCGCGTTCGACACGTCGCCGGTCTCCGCGGCACGAGACATCCTCGCCGCAGCGAAGCAGAATGTGTCGGATGCCGCTGCCGAGCTCGACGGCGTGAACACCGATCTCACCCTGCAGCCCGTCGGCGAGGCGGTCGACGAGTACGCCGGCGTGCTCGGCGACATGGGGCGAATACTCGACCAGTCGGAGGCGGGCATCACCGCGCTCAGCACGCTGCTTGGAGTCGACGGGCCGGCAACCATCGTCCTCGCGTTCCTCAACAACGCGGAACTGGCCCCCCTCGGCGGAGGGCCGGCCGCGCAACTGCTGCTGACGGTCGATAGCGGGCGCGTCCAGGTCGTCGAACAGGTGTCGAGCTGGGACTTCGCCGTGGGCACACCGGCCCCGGTCGAGGTCGACGAGAGCGCGCGCCAGTTGTACGACGAGATCCTGACGTCGAACATCAACGCCTCCTTCAGCCGGCCCGATCTCCCGACGGCGGCGAAGATCCTCGATGCGCAGTGGCAGCGGATCCGCGGCATCCAGCTCGACGGCGTCATCTCGATCGACCCGATCGCGCTCGCGATGATGCTCCAGGCGACCGGACCGGTGACGGTCTCGTCAGGAGAGGTGCTCGACTCGAGCAACGCGGTCAGCATGCTGCTGAACGAGTCGTATCTGCGCTATGACGGCCACACCGAGGCCGACGACTTCTTCGAGCGAGCCACCTCTGCGGTCTTCGATCGGGTGATGGCCGCCGACTACGACGTCTGGGCGATGGCCGACGCGCTCATGCACGCAGCCGACTACGGCAGCCTCATGGTGTGGAGCGCCGACCCCAAGATCGAGGCGTTCACGACCGGAACACGGCTGCAGGGCACCCTGCCGAAGACGAACGACCCCGAGACAGTGCTCGGCGTGTACTTCCGCGACCGTTCGTCGTCGAAGGTCGACTTCTATCTCCACGCCGACACCGTCGTGACCACGAACTCGTGCGACGCCAAGGCACCGACGTACACCGTCGAGACCAGGATCTGGTTCGACTTCCCGCCGGGCATCGAGCTCCCCGACTTCGTCGAGGGCGAGTTCTTCGACTTCTACCGCACCGAGGTGTTCGCCTACGGTCCGGTCGGGGGCTCCGTCGTCGATGCGACCGTGCTTGAGGCGGGAACCGCCACCGCGACGGGACCGATCGTCGACGATCTCGGCCGGCCCGCGGTGAAGTACCAGGTCGACCTCGTGCGCGGGCAGACGGGCGTCGTGCGATCGACCTTCGCCGGCGTGCCGGGGGAGTACGGGCCCACCATCGTGCGCAGCACGCCGATGATCAACCCGATGCGCATCACGATGCAGGATGCCCCGTGCGGGTGATCCCCACCCGCGCTCGTCAGGCCAGTCGGTAGGCGTCGACGACGTCACGCACGTCGGTGGGCTGATACGCAAGCCCCTCACTCCGTAGGATGCTCGTCCGGTGCCGGGGCTAGAGTGAGCGCGAGAGCGCATGAACCGCTGCCGTACCCGACGTCCATGGTTCCGCACCGCACGCTTCTGGGTGCCGACCTCGATCGGCGCTGTGCTTCTCGGGCTGGTGGCCTGCGGCGCCGTGATCGCCTTCGAGGCATCCGCCGTGCGAGACGATCTCGAGGATGCGCAGGCCAGCGCCGCCCGGATCCAGGTCGCCACGGCTCAACGTGACATCGAGAGCCTGCCCCAGCTCAGCGACGAACTCGAGAATGCCACCGCCCGTGCCGTCGCGCGCACCGAGAGTCCGCTGTGGCGCGCCGGCGAGTTCGTGCCGGCGCTCGGCGAGAACCTCCGCGCAGTGCGCATCGTCGCCGAGAGCGTCGACGGGTTCTCACGCCAGGTCGTGTCGCCCGCAGTCGAGTTCGTGAGCTCGTTCACGCTCACCCGCGACCCTGCCACCGGTGCGTTCGACACCGCACCGATCTCAGCCGCACGCGACATCCTCGAGGCGGCGACGCGGAACGTGTCGGATGCCTCGACGGCGCTTGCCGGCGTGAACACCGATCTCACGCTGGTACCCGTCGGCGAGGCTGTTGCACAGTACGAGTCCATGCTCGGTGAAATGGCGGAACTGCTCGACCAGGCGGGGTCGGGGGTCGCAGCACTGAGCGCCCTGCTCGGCGTCGACGGACCGGCCACCATCGTCCTGGCATTCCTCAACAACGCGGAACTGGCGGCGCTCGGTGGCGGGCCGGCCGCGCAGACACTGCTGACCGTCGACAATGGAACCGTCACGGTCGTCGAGCACGTGACGAGCTACGACTTCCCCCAGGGCGTGCCGGCCGACGTCCTGGTCGACGAGAGCGCGCATCTGCTCTACAACGAGATCCTGACGGCCCACATCAACGGGGCGTTCAGTCGGCCCGATCTCCCGACGGCAGCGAAGATCCTCGGCGCGCAGTGGCAGCGGATCCGCGGCATCCAGCCCGACGGTGTCATCTCGCTCGACCCGATCGCGCTCGCGATGATGCTCGAGGTGACCGGACCCGTGACGATCTCGTCAGGAGAGGTGCTCGATTCCGACAATGCGGTGAGCCTGTTGCTGAACCAGGCGTACTTCCTCTACGACGGCCGGACCGAGGCCGACGATTTCTTCCAGAGGGCCGCGAACGCGGTCTTCACGCGGGTGCTGGCCGCCGACTACGACCTCTGGGCCATGGCCGAAGCGCTCGCCCGCGCGGCCGAGAACGGCAGCCTGATGGTGTGGAGCTCCGATCCGGATACGAATGCGCTCACCGCCGGAACGCGGCTGCAGGGCACCCTGCCGACCACGAACGACTCCGAGACGGTGCTCGGCGTGTACTTCCGCGACCGCTCGTCGTCGAAGGTCGACTTCTACCTCCACGCCGACACCGTCGTGACCACGAACACGTGCGACGCCGACGCGCCCACCTACACCGTCGAGACCAGGATCTGGTTCGACTTCCCGCCGGGCATCGAGCTTCCCGTGTTCGTGGTGGGAGAGCTGTACGACTTCTACCGCACCGAGGTGTTCGCCTACGGTCCGGTCGGGGGCTCCGTCATCGATGCGGCCGTGCTTGAGGCGGGAACCGCCACCGCGACGGGACCGATCGTCGACGATCTCGGCCGGCCCGCGGTGAAGTACCAGGTCGACCTCGTTCGCGGGCAGACGGGCGTCGTGCGAGCGGCCTTCGCCGGCGTGCCGGGGGAGTACGGGCCGACCCTCGTGCGCAGCACGCCGATGATCAACCCGATGACCGTGACGATGCAAGATGCCCCGTGCGGATGATCCCGACCGGCGCATCCGCTCGCTCAGCCTCGTGACGCGACGAACTCCTCGACCGATCGGCGGATCGGGATGCTGGGCTCCCAGCCGAACTCGTCGCGGAGCCGGTCGGCCGACCCCACGATGACTCGGGCATCGGTGGCGCGGATGCGGCGCTGATCGATCTCGAGCTCGGGCACGGGGCGTCCGAGCGCCTCGCAGATGTAGCCGAGCAACTCGACGCCGGCACGCGAACGACCCGACGCGACGTTGTAGATGACCTCGGAGGTCGTCGGAGCCGTCGCGAGCAGCAGGTAGGCGTCGACGACGTCGCGCACGTCGGTGTAGTCGCGTTGCGTGTCGAGATCTCCGACGAGGAGCGGTTCGTCGGCCGGCAGGGCGGCGAGTGCCGCCGTGAGGTCGGGCACGAGGAAGCCGCCCGCCTGGCCGGGCCCGATGTGGTTGAACGGGCGCACGATCACGCAATCCATGCCGCGTTCGCGATAGTAGAGCAGTTGGCTCTCGACGAGGAGCTTGCTGACGACATACGGCGACGCGTGCCTGATCGGTGACTGCTCCGTGCGCGGCGTCGCTTCGCCGGCCGCGTCGTAGACCGCGCCGGTGCTCGCGAGCACGACTCGGGGCCATTCCTCGCGCGGCCGCTTCAGGATGGCCTCGCCGAGACTCGTCACCATCGCGCTGTTGTCGCAGATGTACCCTTGCGGATCGTCGAACGACGGCCCCACTGCGGCCCGGCCGGCGAGGTGCACGACGACGTCGCCGAGCGCGTCGTCAGGCCATCCCTCGCGGAGATCGGCCACGAACGATTCGTCGAGCGAACCGCCGAGCGTGGGATCGGCGAGCGGCCGGTGGCCGATGCCGATGACGTGGTGGCCGGCCGCGGTCGCGGCGCGCGCCAGGTGCCGGCCCACGAAGCCGTCGGCTCCGGTGATCGTGATCCTGCGCTTGGGGCTACCTGAGTTCGACCTCGTCATACCCGAACGGCAGACGATTGCATGCTGAGATCGTGCGCCACCATGCGGGAGACGAGGCCCGGGAAGTCGACCTCGCGCGTCCATCCGAGCTCTCGCTCTGCCTTGGTGGGGTCACCGAGCAGGATGTCGACCTCGGCGGGCCGCATGAACTCGGGGTTCTGCACGACGTACGGCCGCCAGTCGTCGATGCCGATCTCGGCGAAGGCGAGGGTGAGGAACTCCTCGATCGAATGCGTCTCGCCGGTCGCGAGCACGAAGTCGTCGGGAACATCGTGCTGGAGCATCAGCCACATGCCGCGTACGAAGTCGCCGGCATAGCCCCAGTCGCGTTTCGGCCAGAGGTCGCCGAGTTCGATCGTCTCCTGGAGCCCGAGGCTGATGCGCGCGACGGCGTCGGTGATCTTTCGGGTGACGAACTCGAGGCCACGTCGCTCGCCCTCGTGGTTGAAGAGGATGCCGCACGAGACGAACATGCCGTAGCTCTCGCGATAGTTCTTCGCGATCCAGTGGCCGTAGAGCTTCGCGACGCCGTAGGGGCTGCGCGGGTGGAAGAGCGAGTCTTCGTTGTAGCCTGCGCCGGGGCGGTTGTAGTCGAGGCCGCCGAACATCTCGGAGGTCGACGCCTGGTAGACCTTCGTGGTATCGGCGAGGCCGGCGACGCGCACCGCTTCGAGCACGTTGAGCACGCCGAGGCCGGTGACGGAGGCGGTGAGCGTCGGGTTCTTGAACGAGTAGCCGACGTGGCTGATCGCCGCGAGGTTGTAGAGCTCGTCGGGCTGTGACGCCTCGACGGCCCGCACGATGGAGGTGGGATCGGTGAGGTCGCCCTCGATGAGCCGCACGTAGGGCAGCTCACGCGAGATCGTCTCACGTCGCGGGTTGTTCTGCCCGCGGATGAGGCCGAAGACCTCGTACCCCTCTTCGTGGAGCAGCTCGGCGAGGTGGCCGCCGTCTTGCCCCGTGATTCCCGTCAGAAGTGCCTTGCGTTCGCCTGCCATCGCTCCCCGATTGCTGTGGTTGGTGATTCCCCGTGACCCTGTCGGCGTTGACGTGAGGGTGTTTGATCGTACGGACAGTATGCAGTGTGCGTGCGCAAGCTTCCTAGTCACTGCCGCGGTGCAGCCCGAGGCGGAGGAAAATCTCCGCATCGATCGGGGATGTCGCCGCGAGAATCACCCGCGAACGTGGGGTCGCGCGTGGCCTATTGTGTAACCCATGTCCTCGCAGCACCTCGCAGATCGGGTCGACCGATCCGAACCCTACTCAAGCGTTGGTATCGCGCCGTTCGTCGTGCTCTTCGTGTGCACCGGCAACATCTGCCGTTCGCCGATGGCCGAGACCCTGTTCGCCGATCGTCTCGAGCGCTCGATCCGCTCGTCGTGGCCCAAGGGCACCGCAGGAGTCGACGCACTCTGGGCCGGGTCGAAGCCCTTTGTCGTGCGCAGTGCCGGCACCGCGATCGATGCCGCGCTCGAGCAGCCGTCCGAGGTCGCCGAGCAGTTGCAGCGACTCGGCGCCCCGATCGTGCCGCACACCACCAGGGCGCTGACCGCCGAGCTGCTCGACGACGTCGATCTCGTGATCGGCATGACGCGGGAGCACCGCAGGGCCGCGGTGAAGCTCGCGCCGAGACTCGTCACGAAGGCGTTCACCCTCGTGGAATACGCTCGCATCGTCGACTCGTTCCGGGCGCTGCCCGTCGACGCGTCGACCCCCCAATTCGAGGCACCTGATGTCGCGACATTCCTTCGCCTGACGAGCACGCGCGCAAGTCGCCGGCGCGGAATGGTTCCGCCGCCGTCCGACGCCAAGGCCTTTGATATCACCGATCCGTACCGCCGCAAGGCCGATGTCTACGCAGCGGTGGCCGACACGATCTCGAAGTCGGTCGATGACATCGTGAACGCGTTGACCGAACTCGCGCGTCGCTGACACCCCTCAGTACGGATACACTTACGAGTCATACACGGAGCGGCCGCTCGGTCTGGGCGGCCGTTCGTAGATCGCTGAAGACGGTGATCGAAGGCGACCGCAGCAACCGCTGTGGGGAGGGCGCCTGTTCGTGCCGATGTTGCCGTCGGTGAGACAAGAGCTGCCTCATGGGCGGAAGGGGTACGATCCGTGGAGTTGCGGGATTTCGTCGACACATTGCGACGACGTTGGCTGAGTGTCGTCATATTGACGGCGCTGGGGCTCGCGGTCGCGGCGATGTTCGCATTCACCGCCACCCCGATCTACCAGGCCACGACCCGCATCTTCGTCTCAACGCAGTCCGTCGGCTCCGCGGTCGAGGCATTCCAGGGGTCGAGCTACACCCAAGCGCGGATGCAGTCGTACGTCGAAGTGACGACCGACCCCTTGGTACTCGATCGTGTCATCAAGGAACTCAACCTGGACATGAGCGCCGAGACCCTCGCCGGCAAGATCAGCGCGCGGGTCATTCCCGACACGGTGCTCATCGAGGTCGTCGCCTCCAACGAGTCCGCTGAGGAGGCCGCGGAGATCAGCAACTCGGTGGCGCACCACTTGCGCGAGGTCGTCATCGGTGACCTCGAGGAGCAGGTCGGCGATGACAGCTCGCTCGTGAACCTCACGGTGGTCAAGCGAGCGACGGAGCCGCAGAGCCCGACGTCGCCGTCGATTCCCCTCTTCCTCGTCGTCGGCGGGGTGCTCGGGCTCATCGCCGGCCTCGCATTCGCCTTCGCGCGCCAGGCGCTCGACACCCGGGTGCACAGCGAGCGCGATGTCGCCGCCACCACCAAGCATCCCGTGCTCGCGGGCTTCCTCTTCGATCCGACCGCCGCGAAAGAGCCCCTCACCGTGCACGCGGGGCCGCGCAGTCCCCGCGCAGAGGCATTCCGGTCGCTCCGAACGAGCCTGCAGTTCATCGATTTCGGCGCCAAGAGCCGAACGCTCGTCGTGACCTCGTCGCTCGCATCAGAGGGCAAGTCGACCATCGCGGCGAACCTCGCGATCGCGCTCGCGGATGCCGGCAAGTCGACGCTGCTCATCGACGCCGACCTGCGGCGCCCGAAGGTCGCCGAGTACATGGCCCTCGAGGGCGGCGTGGGACTCAGCGACGTGCTCGTAGGCCGTGCCACGCTCACCGAGACGCTCCAGCCCTGGGGTGAGGAGGGGCGTCTCTTCGTGCTTCCGGCGGGGTCGCGGCCGCCGAACCCGAGCGAGCTGCTCGGGTCGGATTCGATGGCGGAGCTCCTCGAGACGCTCCGCGGCGAGTTCGAGCAGATCATCATCGACGCACCGCCGCTGCTGCCGGTGACCGACGCCGCCGTGCTCAGCAAGGTCACCGACGGCGCCCTCGTGGTCTGCGCCGTCGGCCTCACACGTACGACCCAGCTAGCACACGCCTTGGGGGGACTCGAGAACATCGATGCCAAGGTGCTGGGCCTGGTGGTGAACATGCTGCCGACCCGAGGTCCGGATTCGTACGGCGCCTACGGCTACGAGTACGTGGAGAAGTAGGTGGCATATGGGGGGTTGGAGAAACGGGAGACCGAGATGATGGAGAGCCGCACCCGAGTGGCGATCGCTCACGACTACCTCACGCAACGAGGTGGCGCCGAGAAGGTGGTGCTCGCGATGGCGCGGGCATTCCCCGACGCGCCGATCTACACCACCCTGTACGAACCCGAGACCACGTTCCCCGAGTTCGCGTCGCTCGACGTTCGGCCATCCGCGCTGAATGTCGTCGCGCCCCTCCGGCGCAATCACCGGGGTGCGCTGCTCGCGCTTCCGTTCGTGTCGAACTCCATCACGATCGACGCCGACATCGTGCTCACGAGCAGCAGTGGCTGGGCGCACGGATTCCGTACCCGCGGCCAGAAGATCGTGTACTGCTATTCGCCCGCCCGCTGGCTCTACCAGAGCGACGTCTACCTCGGCGAAAGCGGCGGTGTGAAGCGGGCGATCCTCGCGGCGGTCGGGCCGGCGCTTCGCGCCTGGGACCGTCGGGCCGCGGCATCCGCTGCTCGCTACCTGGCGATCTCGTCGGCGGTGCAGGACCGGATCCTCGATGCCTATGGCATCACCGCGTCGGTGCTCGCCGCGCCCCACTCGATCGACACGATGCGCGACGAAGAGCCCGTGCTCGGGGTCGGCGAGGACTTCTACCTCTGCATCTCGCGACTGCTGCCGTACAAGAACGTCGACCGCATCATCGAGGCCGTGTCCGAGACGCCCGAGCGTCGCCTCGTGATCGTCGGCTCCGGCCCCGAAGAGGCACGACTCGCGCACCGGCTGCCGCGGAACGTCACGATGCTCAAAGACCTGAGCGACGGCCAGCTGCACTGGCTCTACCGCCGCTGCCGTGCGGTCATCGCCGCGAGCTACGAGGACTTCGGACTCACGCCCATCGAGGGCGCGGCATTCGGAAAGCCGAGCGCTGTGCTCCGGTGGGGCGGATTCCTCGACACCGTCGTCGAGGGCACCACCGGCGTCTTCTTCGAGGAGCCCACACCGGGCGCGATCCGCGACGCCCTCGATCGCCTCGAGGTGACCGACTGGAACCGCGAGTCGATCATCGCGGCGACCGACCGCTTCTCGGAGGTGCGATTCCAGCAAGCGCTCCACAACGCCGTGGCCGCGATGGCGCCGATGGTCATGCAATGAGACTCGCCCTCCGCGGAGTCATCGCCGTGCTCGGACGCGGCTGGCCCGTGCTGGTCATGTTCACCGGGCTCGGGCTCCTCGGCGGGCTCTCGACCGCGTTGCTCGCGACGCCGCGGTTCGAGGCGACCGCGCGGGTGTTCATCACCGCGACCGAAGCCGACACGCCGCTCGACAGCCTCGCGCTGACGATCTACGCGCGCCAGCGTCTCCAGTCCTACGCCGAGGTCGTGAGCTCGCCGGCCGTGCTTCGCCCCGTCGCGCTCGAACTCGATCTCGATGCGAGCGTCGAGGAGCTCGCCTCGAGCGTGACCGCGACGCCGGTGCCCGACAGCCTGCTCATCGAGATCGTCGCCGCGAGCCGGTTCAACACCGAGGCGCCAGCGATCGCGAGCGCGGTCGCACGCGAGCTCGTGCAGGTGATCGAGCTGCAGCTCGAATCGGAGATGACCGCCGAGGGCAGTGCGCTGCGGGTCACCGTCGTCGAGAACCCCGACGTTCCCATGGCCGCCGCCTACCCGCACCTCATACCGTCCGTATCGGTGGGTTCGGTCGTCGGATTCATCATGGGACTCGGGGTGATGCTGCTCCGGCACAGCTTCGATGCCCGGGTGCGCGGACTGCGCGACGTACAGATCGTCACGTCGCTGCGAGTCATCGGCACGATCTCCCGCGACCGCAAGGCCGACCTCATGACGATTGCGCTCGACGACGATGACAGCCGCATCGCGAAGCAGTTCCGGAGCCTGCGCACGAACCTGCAGTTCTTCGGTTTCGAGGCGCGCAACCGCAGCGTGCTCGTGGTCGGCGC
Source organism: Agromyces albus (assembly GCF_004134825.1). Classification (GTDB taxonomy): domain Bacteria; phylum Actinomycetota; class Actinomycetes; order Actinomycetales; family Microbacteriaceae; genus Agromyces; species Agromyces albus. Next base: position 24,281 of record NZ_SDPN01000006.1, on the reverse strand, counting down.
GCGAGCCGACCAGGGCACGACGACCGCCGCCGTGAACCTCGCGCTCTCGATCGCGCAACTCGGACGCCGCGTCCTCCTCATCGACGCCCAGATGCGAAGCCCCGAGATCCTCGATCTGCTCGGCATGCCACAGGCACCCGGCCTCACCGAGGTGCTCATCGGAGACGCGAGTTACCACGATGCGGTCCAGTCGTGGGACGAGGTGCCCGAACTCTTCGTCATGACCGCCGGCAGGATCCCCCCGAACTCCCGTGATGTCCTGGGCTCCAGCCGCATGCGAGCGGTCATCGACGCGCTCTGCGATCGATTCGACGACGTGGTCATCGACGGCGGTTCGGCGAGCGCGAGCGCCGATGCGACAGCGCTCGCGAGCGTCGTCGGCTCGACCGTGCTCGTGGCACGCGCAGGCCACCTTCGTCGAGCGCACCTGACGGCGGCGATCGACGCCCTCGAACCGACTGGAACGCTCGTCGGAATCCTCGTCAACGACCAGCCGTCAGTCGGGGTCGATGCCATGGAGGAGATCGGCGGGAGCATCGCGGATTCGATGCGAACGAAGCGGCGGAGCCGCAGGGAAAGGGTATCCGTATGATCCGCAAGGTCTGGGAGCACGCAGGGGTCGTGTTCTTCAACCACTTCTTCACGCACTTTCCGTCGCACCGTGTGCGACAGGCAGTGCTCCGCCTGTGGGGTGCGCAGATCGGCCCCGAATCGGCGATCTTCCGCGGAACGACGGTGCTCGGCATCGACGGGATCCGCATCGGCGAGGCATCCGTCATCGGATTCCGTTGCCTGCTCGACGGTCGCGGCGGCCTCTCGATCGGAGACAACGTCGTGATAGCGAGCGACGTGCACTTCATCGCCGGCCACCACCTGCCGAACTCCGATGACTTCGGCTACGTGCTCGAGCCGACCGTCGTCGAGGACTACGTCTGGATCGCGAGCCGGGCGACCGTGCTCGAGAACGTCACCATCGGCCGAGGTGCCGTCGTGGGCGCCTGCTCGCTCGTGCGCAAGTCCGTCGAGCCGATGCAGATCGCCGCCGGCATTCCGGCGAAGCCCGTGGCCGTGCGCCGCTCGGCCCTCACCTACCGACCCGTGTACCGGCCGAAGCTCTTCTGATGACCGAGCTCGCAGCGCCCGCCGAACGTGCAGCATCCACCGAAACAGCGAAAGGGGCATCGATCGTGAAACGAGTCTGGGACCGATTGGGCGTCGTCTTCTACAACTTCTTCATCACCTACATGCCAGGACACTGGCTGCGCCTCGGCGTGCTGCGCCTATGGGGTGCCAAGATCGGCAAGGACACCTCGGTCTTCCGCGGCACGACCGTGCTCGGCATCGACAAGCTCCGCATCGGAGAGGCCACGGTGATCAGCTTCCGCTGCCTGCTCGATGCCCGAGGCGGGCTGACGATCGGCAACAGCGTCGTGATCGCCAGCGACGTGCACTTCATCACCGGGACCCACTTCCCCGACTCCGACACCTTCGAGTACACGCTGCTGCCGATCGCCATCGGCGACCATGCGTGGATCGCGAGCCGTGCGACGGTGCTGCCCGATGTGACCATCGGGCGGGGCGCCGTCGTCGGTGCCACGTCGCTCGTGCGCGACGACGTCGCCGACATGGAGATCGTCGCCGGCGTTCCGGCGAAGGTGCGCGGACAACGCGAATCGGCCCTCGCCTACCGCCCGACCTACAAGCCCCCGTTCTTCTGACGTGATCGACCTCAGCCAGGCTCGACTCGTCTACATCGCTCCCCGGGCAGGGGAGAGCGGTGTCGGCGACTATGCCGACGAGTTCATCGATGCGGTGCGGCCGTACTTCGGTGAGACCGTCGAGCTCCGGCACCGTGGGCCGGGATGGGCGACCCTCTGGCAACTGGTCCGGCAGTGTCGTGAGGTGCACCGGATCGTGCGCGACTCCGATCGGCACACGATCGTGCACACCGAACAGAGCGGCGGGGCCCTCCTGCCGTTCTGGGGTCCGTTCGGACTTCGCGACGTGCAGGTCACGTCGACGGTGCACGATCCGCCCCTCACCGTGTGGTGGCCGTTCCGCACCCGCATCGCTGCACGCATCCGAGTCCTCGGTCACGGGATCCACTACACGCTTCGTCGGCCGATGGCCCGGCTCGAAGCGAGGGTCAATCGAGGACGAACCCTCATTGCGCTGAGCCGGACCGGCGCACGTGAACTCGCCCGCGTGATGAAGGGATCGACGATCGCGTCGTCGTCCCTGTTCGTTCCGAAGCGCCCCGACCTCGATCCGGTGAACGATCGGCCCATGGCGATCGGTCTGTTCGGCTACGTCTACCGCGGCAAGGGGTTCGACGTGCTCGCCGACTTGCGTGAACACCTCGATCCGCAGATCACGATCCGCATCGCGGGGCGCGGCACCGAGGAGTTGCCGCCGCTCGAGGGTGTCGAGATCCTCGGCGAAGTGCTCGATGAAGATGAAGACGCCTTCTTCAACTCCATCAGGGTGCTGCTCGTGCCCTACAACCCACGTCACATCTACGGTCGCGAGGCCTTCCCCGCGGCGAGCACCGTGAGTCGTGCGATGGCGTACCGCACTCCCGTGCTCTGCCGCGGCCACGGCGCACTCCGCGAGCTGGCGGAGGACGGCGGGGCAGTGGTCGTCGACGGCGGCGCGGCCGAGCTCGCGGATGCGGCGAACGAGCTCCTCAACGACACAGCTCGCTTGAGCCGGCTTCAGGGCGAGGCCGATCGCCTCCGCGCGGAGCACTCGGCGGAACGCGTCATCGACGACTACCTCGAGATCTGGAGGGCAGGATGATTCTCACTCGACTCTTCAGCCCGAACCTGATCAAGGCGGGCGTCGCCTCGGGCTGGGTGCTCGGCGGGCGGGTCATGGGACTGCTGTGGACCGCGTTCCTGATCTTCTCGCTCGGTCTCGGCGACTACGGCGCCTATGCCATCGCCTACGCGATCTCGGCCATGATCGCCGCCCCGCTCGACAACATCTTCCTCGTGCGCTCGCTTCGCGTGAGCGACGAGACGTTCCGTTCAGAACGTGCCACGCGCGTCTGGGTGGGCGCAGCGCTGCTCATCGTGGGGTGCGCGCTGTTCCTGCCGAGCTTCATCGTCGGCTTCGCCTTCATCGTGGCGGGCGGCGAGATCCTCTTCAACAGCGTGAAGAGCTCGTTCCTTCGCGACGGGCATCCGAACATCGTCATGCGGTACGACGCGATCCGGCAGGCGGCATCCGTCGCGATCGCGGCCGCCTACCTGTTCACCGTGCCCGATCCGCGGCTCGAGATCACCGTTGCGCTGTACAGCATTCCCTACCTCGTCGTCCTCGTCATGGCGATCCTGAAGGCCCGGGGCAGCCGTGCTGCGGTGCCCGGATCATGGCGTGAGATGCTCTTGCTCTGGTTCGATGCGATGGCGCTCGCCCTCTACCTGCAGGGCGATGTGCTGCTGCTCGGCATCCTCACGAACGATGAGGTCGCCGGAGCGTATTCCCTCGCATCGGTGGTCTCGCTCGCGGCATCCGCGTTCGCGCAGATGTTCGTGCACACCTATCATGAGCGACTCCGCAGCGCCGACGGGAACCCCGGCGTGGGCCCGAAGCCCGCGATCACGGTCGCGATCTCGCTGCTCCTCGGGGGAGCGGTGCTCGCCGTCGGGCTCGTGGCGATGGCGCTCGGAAACGAGGAGAACGTCGGAGCGGTCCTCGTGGCCATGAGTTTCTTCGTCGTGCTGCGCTCGATCTCGCTCGTGCTCACGACGATCCTCTACGTGCAGCACCGCGACGGTCATCGGGTCGCTGCCGGATGGATCGCCGGAGCGGTGAAGCTCGGGCTGCTCACGCTCCTCGTGCTCCTCGGGCTCGACGCGCTCGGTGCCGCGTTCGCGAGCATCGCCGCGGAGCTCGTGCTCGTCATCTGGTATTTCCGTGTCGTCTACTCCTGGTCGCCGGAGCGGAGCCGGATGCGCGCGGAGAAGCCCGGCGAGTCGACGCCCATCATCCCGCCGATCGTCGAAGGGGGCCCGCTGTGAGAGTCGCCACCTTCCTGCTCGCGAAAGACCCGACGATCGACCACGGCGGCGACATCGCGCTCGCCCGCCTCGTGATGGAGCTCGCCCGCGCCTCGCTCACGGTCGAGTCGATCTGCCTCTCGCGTGCAGGGGAGCCGTCGCCCGATCCGACCGTGACCCGTGTGACCAAGCCGCCCGTGTCGGTGCCGAAGCTCATGCTGCGGAGCCTGCGCGATCGGCGGAGCGTCGTGCACTCGAGATTCGACGTCGCCGCGTTGCGCGAGGAGATCGACCGTCGGCAGCCCGACCTGTTCGTGGCCGAGCACAACTACATGGTCGAGTCGTTCCTCCGAACGCGCCACCGAGGAGTGACGCCGCTCGCGCTGAACACGGTGAACTCCGAGTCGATCGTGTTCCGGGCGAACCGCGGACTCGGCGGGCGGATCGAAGCGCCGCGCATCGCCGCCGACGAGTTGCGCACCGCCCGATCCGCCCGATCCGTGGGCACCTACGATCGCGAGGAAGTCGACTTCTACCGGCGCGGCGGGGTCGGCCGGGTGCACTGGCTCGACATCACGCTGCCGCCGGCCCGGAAGGCGCCGATCGCGGCATCCGGCACTCGGCTCGTCTTCCTCGGAGATCGCACCTGGCCGCCGAACCAGGAGGCCTTCGAGCAGCTGGTGCAGTGGTGGCCCGACATCGCCCGCGGGATTCCCGGTGCCGAGCTCGTCGTCGTCGGCAAGCAGGCCGCCGGATATACGCCGGTGCCCCTGCCCGACGGGATGACGGATCTCGGCTTCGCCGACGACCTCGAGAGCGTGCTCAACTCCTGCCGCGCGTTGATCGCGCCCGTGCTCACGGGTGGGGGCGTGCGCGTGAAGCTCCTCGAGGCGGCGAGCCGCGGTCTTCCGGTCGTCGGAACGAGCGCCGCGCTGGGCTCGCACGCGCCGATCTTCGGCATCGACACGAGCGACGGCCGCGAGGCCTTCGTGGAGCAGTGCCGCCGCTTCCTGGTCGATCGCGCTGCCGCCGCGGCGGAGGGCGACCGGCTCTACGACCTGAACCAGGACCGATGGGACCGCAAGGTGCCGCACGCCCGCGTGGGCGATTGGCTGGCGCCGTGAGAATCGTCATCTGGATCATCGCCGTGATGACGCCGCTCGTCGCGGCGTTCCTCGCGAGCGATGCCGCGCCCGGGCCCCGCATCATCGCGCTGCTCGCGATGGGGTTCCCGCTCGGCATCTGGGTCGCCCTCCGCCGACCGCTGTGGATCTATTGCGTGTACGCCTTCAGCCTCGCGTTCGTGCCGTTCGGGGTGCTGCCGTCGTCGCCGCTCCCGCTCGTGCTGCTGCTCGGCGTGAGCATCGGGGCGACCGCGGTGCTCCAGCTCCCGTCGGGTCGCTCGCGCCCGTTCACGAGCATGGAGTGGTGGGTGCTCGGCCTCGTCGTGACCTCCATGCTGTCGCTCGCCGTGACGTTCTCGACGAGCTACGACCTCACCGAGTTCTCCAAGTGGCTCATCGCCACCTCGACCCTCTTCGCGCTGCTCCGGCTCCAACCCGACGCGCTCGATATCGTCGGCCGCTGGTACGTCTTCGGAGCAGTCGCCGCGAGCCTGTTCGCACTGGCGATGCTGTTGTTCGATCGTGCCGGGAACATGCTCTCCCTGCTCTCGTTCCTCGGCTACGGCACGGCCGGCGGCACCAACCTCCGGTACGTCGTCGGCGAGGGCGAGATGACCGTGCGGTTGACCGGCACCTACGTCGACCCGAACGCCGGGGGGCTCTTCCTCTTCGTCGGCGTGCTGCTCGCACTTGCGCTGTTCCGCGGGCTCTGGCAGGTCGTGTACACGGGAATCGTGCTGCTCGCGATGACCCTCACGCTGAGCCGGTCGGCACTGCTCTCGATCGCGGTCGCGTTCCTCGTCTTCCTGGCCGTGCAGAACATGCGGTTCGGCGGCAAGCTGCGCATGTTCGGCTTCGCCGCGATCGCCGGTGCGGTGCTGCTCGCGATCCCGGCGATCCAGGAACGCATCCTCGGATCCTTCGGCTCGAACGACGTCGGATCCTCGGCACGTGCCGACGCCCTTCGCGACTACCCCAAGCACATGGACGGCAACTGGCTGTTCGGGCTCGGCTGGGGGCGAATCGAGTTCCGCGACGGTTCCGTGGGCATGGCGGTGAACCACGTGGCGAATGCGCCGCTGCTCTCCGTCTACCGGGGCGGCATCATCGTCGGCCTGTTCTTCTGCGCCGTGCTCATCTACGGCCTCGTGCTCTCCTATCGGGGGCTCCGGCGATCCGAGGCCCGTCACGGCTTCATCGGCGCCGGATTCATCGGGTTCACGCTCGTCGCGCTGCAACTCGACTTCCCGGTGATCACCATTCCCTCGGTGGCGGCGCTCTTCGCCTTCTTCCTCGCGAATCTGCCGACCACCGACAACTACCTGGCCCGCCCGGCGGCGATCCCCGTCACCGAGCGGGAAGAGCTGCCGCGCAGCATCCGACGAACCCGGGAGGTTCTGACATGACCGGCACCACTGAGACGGCGGTGTCCGGTGCACCGCGAATCGCACCTCGCAGCCGCCTGATCGGCCTCGATGGCATGCGCGGGGTGCTCGCGCTCTCCGTCATCATGGTGCACACGCTCGGCGCGGTCGCACCCGTCGTGATGGCGCAGACCCATCTCGATCTCGCCGGGCAGGTGATCGTGATCTTCTTCGCCCTCTCGGGCTTCCTCATCTACCTGCCGTTCGCCACGCGCATCATCGACGGCCGCGACGCTCCGTCGCTACGCGGCTACTACCTCGCCCGTGCGTTCCGGGTCTACCCGGCCTACATCGCCATCTTCCTCATCGCGAACTACCTGCTCTCCGGCCTGTTCCTCGGGAACGCGATGGAGACGATGGTCCCATACACCGATGACGGCACCGGCACGATCACGAACCCGTTCGAGGTGCTGCTCCACCTCACGCTCATGCAGAACTACGTGCCGAGCGAGCTGCAGACGGGCGTCAACTCGTCGTGGACCCTCACGGTGGAGATCACGTTCTACGCCGTGCTGCCGCTCATCGCGCTGCTCGCCGCCCGCGCCGCAGCCCGCGGCGGCCGCAACCGGTACCTCGTCGCGGCCATGCCGGGTCTCGTGCTCTTCGGGTTCGGCATCCTCATGCGCGTGCTCGGCTGGGTGGCCTTCGCCCTCTCCGACCTGACGCTCCTCGAAGCCGAGTGGGGCCCCAACTGGCTCGGCGTCTTCTCCCGCAGCTTCTTCGTCTGGTCCGACAACTTCGGTGCGGGCATGGTGGCGGTCGTCGTCTTCATCGCGGCGAAGAAGGGCGTGCTCACGCACGTCGGCAGGCTGCGGCTGCGCACAGTGGCGGTGCTCGTGATGGTCTTCGCGATCCTGTTCGCCGGCATCGCCCTCTTCGTGCTGCCGAGGTTCATCAGCACGGCGGTGGCCGTGGCATCCGCCGGGCTGTTCCTCACGCTCCTCCTGCCGACCGCGAAGGACAAGGTGCCGGTCGCCGCATCGACGCTCGACGTGGCACCGTTGCACTATGTAGGACTCATCTCGCTCAGTACCTACCTGTGGCACTACCCGGTGCTGCTCACCGTCATCCGGCTCGGCTGGTACGGCACCGACACGCCGCTCGGGGCGCTGCAGAGCTTCGCCGTGGTGACCGTGCTGAGCGTCGCGATCTCGACGGTGACGTACTGGCTGATCGAGCGGCCGGCCCAACTGCTGGCGGCGCGCAGGCGCGGCGGCGTGCGCGACCGTGGCAAGGCGAAGGAGAAGGAGTCCGTCACGGTGTGACGGTGGCCGCGCCCACGCCGCTCGCTCCGGTGCCGGTGCCTTCGAGGGCGTCGACCGCCTCGGTGAACAGCTTCGCCATCAGCTCGTGGCCGGCGGCGTTGAAGTGGGCGCCATCGGCGGTCATGCCCGCCTCGAGCGCGAGCGGGTTGGCGCGATCGGTCAGGGCGGCGTCGGCGTCGACCACCGCATCGATGCCGAGCGGCTTCGTGCGCATCCACACGTTGTACGCGGTGCGCGACACGTCGACGTCGGCGCTGTTCGAACGTGGCGGCTCCGTGAACCCGATGATCCGCGCCTCGGGCCACATCTTCCGAGCCCGGTCGACGAGCACCTTCATCGAGGCCTGTACGTCGACGAGCGAGCGACCGGATGCGAGATCACTCGAGCTGCTCCAGATGCTCACGTAATCGGGATCCGCGTTGCCGTACGTCATCCATTTCGGCGACTGCGGGCCGAAGCTCGTGGTCCACGCCCCGGATACCGCGAGGGTGGAGGCCACGCCACCCACCGCCCGGGCCCACTGCTGGGGCCACGACGTGATCTCGCCCTCGTGGGGGCTGGCAACGGGGTCGACATTGCCGGGGGCATTGAGCGAGTGCCCGATCGAGAAGAGCACCGGCGTCTCAGGGGCGACCGTGTGCTCGATCCAGATGTCGAGGAGTGAGGCGCTCGGATTCCACGTGCCGAGTGCGTCCTCGGCGCCGCCGAGCTTCGAGGCGCCGAGGAGGTCGAGCCACGAGACTCCCCCCGTCACGGCGAGGGGGATGCCGGTGTCGGCACGGAGCCCAACCGAGAGCAGCATCGGCGTCGCGGCGTCGAGCGGGACATCGCTCGCGGAGATCCAGGGACTCGTGTAGGTGGCGCCGTCGGTGATGGTGCCGCCTTCAGCCAGGTAGGCGGGCTTCTCCGCGTAGGCGGAGCTCCCGGGATCGTCGCCCTGCGGACCCATCCAGACCCCGGTGATCTCGAGTGCGCCCGGCACGGGCTCATCGGTGAGGTAGTTCCAGTTGCGGATGTGGACGCGGAAACTCGTCGCGTCGGCGGCGAGCGTGAACGGGAGACGCTGCACGGCGTCGAGCGGTGCGTCGGCGAACTGCTTCGCAACCGTCGCGGTGTGGCCGAAGCTGTAGTCGGCCAGGCGGCCCGCTCGAGGACCGTCGACAGGCGGCACGAGTTCGTCCGTGTCGCCAGGGAAGCAGCCCGCGAGCAGCAGGCTCGCCAGTACTGCGAGCGCTGCGAGTGCTCGTCGTGCGCGGACGCGTCGTTCAGGCATGGACCCCGATATTAATGGGCGATTGTTGCGGCCATATGATGGACAACTGGCGGGGCGACGAATTCGAGGGGGACCGGCATCTCACAGCAGACAGAGCGCGCTCTGCATGTCGTCCGCACGGTCGCATGGTGGGTGCTCGGTGCCGTCTCGGTGGCGGTGGCGATCGGCGCGGCGGGCATCATCGTCTCCGGTGTCTCGGCGCGCGGTGAGCTCGAGCGGGCGCTCCCGCTCGCGGCATCCATCCAGGCCGGCCTCGTCACCGGCGAGACCGAGCAGCTCGAGGTCGACGTCGACGCGTTCATCGACCACACCGAGGCGGCGTCGCGCGCACTCGACAACCCGTTCTGGAAGCTCGGCGAGCGGATGCCGCTGCTCGGCCCCAACCTCGAGGCGATCACCGTCACGACGAGCGTCGCCGAGGCGGTCGCCAAGGGCGCCGTGCGCGGGGCATCCGACATCGAACTGAACGCGTTCCGCCCGCAGGGGGGACGTCTCGACATCGAGGCCGTGCTGCGCACCCAGCCGGCGGTCACGTCGGCCGACGAGACCATTCACAAAGCCGCCAAGCTCATGGACGAGATCGACACCGACGAACTCATCGGACCGGTCGCCGTCTCCGTGCTGCAGCTGCGGTCGGAGCTGCACCGGGTCGGCGACATCACCGCAGGACTCTCCCTGGCGGCGCAGATCCTGCCCGAGGCGATGGGCGCGTCGGAGCCCCGCAGCTACCTGCTCATGTTCCCGAACAACGCGGAACTTCGCAGCCAGGGCGGCAATGTCACGGCGTTCGCGATCCTGTCCGTCGACCGCGGCGTGATGACCATCGAGCCGAGCCTGAATCCGTTCGCCGAGACGGCGATGCTCGACCAGCCGCCGATGCCCGTCGACGACGAGCTCCTCGAGCTCTTCGGCGCGGAGACCGGGCGCGCGATGGACTCCGTGACCATGTCGCCCGACTTCCCGACCACGGCGGCACTGGCCGCGGGCCTCTGGAATGACGCAGCAGGCAAGCAGTTCGATGGCGTGCTCTCGGTCGACCCCGTCGCCCTCAGCTATGTGCTCGAGGCGATCGGGCCGGTCACGCTCGACGACGGCGGTCAACTCGCATCCGACAACGTCACGCGAGCGCTCCTCTCCGACGTCTATGCCCGCTATCCCGACGGCGCGGCGCAAGACGCGTACTTCGCCGGTGCGAGCTCACTCGTCTTCATCGCGGTCGCGGCCGGCCAGGGATCGTTCGTCGACCTCATCGAGCAGCTCGCCCGAGCGGCAGAAGAGGATCGCCTCCGGTTCTGGCTCGCCGATCCGACTGAGCAGGAGCTGGTCGCGCGAACCGGGCTCGAGGGCGCCTTCGCACCCGATGACGACACGGCGACGACGATCGGTGTGCTCTTCAACGACTACAGCAAGACGAAGCTCGACTACTACCTCGACGCCACGCTCGACGTGAGCGCCAATCGCTGCGAGAGCGCGCAGACGCAGTTCTCCGTCGCCGGGTCGCTCACGTCGACCGTGCCGGCGTCGGGACTGCCGGGGAGCCTCACGAGTCCGGTGCTCCCGCCGGGCGAGGTGCTCACCCGCATCGAGGTCGTCGGGCCGAGCGGCGCCGCGATGACGGGCGCGCGGATCGGAGGCCAGCCGTTCGACAACGCCGACGTCTCAGCACTCGACGGTCGCTCCGTCGTGACCATCCCGATCCTCCTGCAGCCGGGCCAGACGGTCGCGTTCGAGGTGCTCTTCGAGGGCGAGGGACTCGACTACGGCGAACTGCGCGTGCGCGACACCCCCATGGTGAGGCAGTCGCGGCTGCGGATCTACGATGCACACTGCTGAATCGCAGCTGGATCCGGTGCCCGATTCGCCCGATTCCTCGCCAACTGAACGCGTCCCAGGAGGCCGATTTCTCGTCCGGCTCCTGCTCGCCGTGTACGCCGCCGCCGTGACCGTCATCGCATTCTGGCCCGTCCCGGTCGACCAGGGGATGCGCGTCGGCGTGCTCCGGTTCGCGGCGTTCGTGCGCGCCAACGGGCTGATCGGACTGCAGTACGAACACATCGAGTTCATCGCGAACCTGCTCATGTTCATCCCCCTCGGCCTGCTTCTCACGCTGGCGCTGCGCCCCCGACCGGCACGATGGGTGCCGCCGCTCGCGTGCTTCGTCGCGTCGACGCTCATCGAGCTCGTGCAGTTCACCCTGCTGCCACACCGGTTCACCACGGTGAGCGACGTGATCGCCAACACGATCGGCGGTGCGCTCGGGTGGCTGATCGCGTTCGCGGTCATCCGACCGGCGAACCGCAAGGTCGACCGACAATCGGGCGCATTCGACGGCTCGTAGTGGACAATTGACACGCCTGTGCGCGCGCGGGCACGACTTCTCGAAGGAGCACTATGCGAATCTCGGTGATCGGTTGCGGCTATCTCGGTGCCGTGCATGCCTCGGCGATGGCCGAACTCGGCCATGAGGTGATCGGCATCGACGTCGACGAGCGCAAGATCGCCGCACTCGCCGCAGGGCGCCCGCCGTTCTTCGAGCCCGGCCTCCCCGAGATCCTCACCTCGGCGACCGCCACCGGTCGCTTGCGATTCAGCACCGACATCGCGGATGCCGCAGCCGCCGAGGTGCATTTCCTCGCGGTCGGCACCCCGCAGACCGCCGGCACCAACGCCGCCGACGTCTCGTACGTCGACGCCGCGTTCGAGGGACTGCTCCCGCACCTCGCCGAGGGCGCCCTCGTCGTCGGCAAGAGCACCGTGCCCGTCGGCACCGCCGCGCGGCTCGCCGGCCGGCTCGCCGAGTCGGCGCCGCACGCGAGCCTGGCATGGAATCCCGAGTTCCTGCGCGAGGGATTCGCCGTGAAAGACACGCTCGAGCCCGATCGGCTCGTCTACGGCGTGGCGCATGAGCACGTGACCTCCGTGCTCGACCAGGTCTACCGGGCGGCGATCGAGGCCGGCACGCCGCGACTCGTGACCGACTACGCGACCGCCGAGCTCGTGAAGGTCGCGGCGAACGCCTTCCTCGCGACCAAGATCAGCTTCATCAACGCCATGGCCGAGATCGCCGACGCCACCGGAGCGGATGTCACGGCCCTCGCCGACGCGATCGGGCACGATGCGCGCATCGGCCGGCGCTTCCTCAACGCGGGCATCGGCTTCGGCGGCGGCTGCCTGCCGAAAGACATCCGGGCGTTCACGGCCCGCGCCGAAGAGCTCGGTCGCGGCGATTCGCTCGAGTTCCTGAAGGAGGTCGACACGATCAACCTGCGGCAGCGAAAGCGAGTGGTCGACCTCGCCGTCGCAGCGCTCGGCGGTTCGGCGCACCGCGCGAGGATCGCCGTGCTCGGCGTCACGTTCAAACCCGAGTCCGACGATGTGCGCGACTCGCCTGCGCTCGACGTCGCCGTGCAGCTCAAGGGCCTCGGGGCCGAGGTGGTCGCGACCGATCCCGAGGGGATCGAGAACGCGAAGCGGAAGCATCCGCAGCTCACATACGTGGAGTCGACGCGCGAGGCGTTGCGCGGCGCCGACCTCGTCGTGCTCGCCACCGAGTGGCGCGAATACCGCGCGCTCGACGCCGAGGAAACCGCACGGCTCGTCGCCGGCCGGAGCATCATCGACGGCAGGAACGTCCTCGACCCCGCCGCATGGCGCGCGGCCGGCTGGACCTATCGGGGTCTCGGGCGTCCCTGAGCCGATGCCCCAGCCGATCGAGGGGTACGCCGTCATCGGCGACTGCCGCACCGCCGCGCTCGTGGGCGTCGACGGCAGCATCGATTGGCTGTGCCTGCCTCGCTTCGATTCTGCCTCGGTCTTCGGCGCGATCCTCGGCGGAGCCGACCATGGCGGCTGGATCCTGAGGCCCACGGATGCCGCGGCCACGATGATGCGGGCGTATGCACGTGACACGTTCACGCTCGTGACCCGCTGGACGACGCCCGACGGCGAGGTGGAGGTCACCGACCTCATGCCGCGCACCGATGGGCGGAGCGACGTGATCCGCCGGGTCCGCGGCATCCGGGGTCGCGTGCCGATGCGGCAGTCCCTTCGGGTGCGCTTCGACTATGCTGCTTCGCTGCCGTGGATGCGGCAGGTCGGCACCGCCGAGGCGCCCGCCCTGCTCGCCGTGGCCGGCCCCGATGCCCTCGTCGTGCGCGGGGCCGAGCTCGAAGCCCACGGGCACAGCCACGTCGCCGACTTCACGCTCGATGCCGGCGAGACCCTCGACCTCCAGCTCTCGTGGTTCGCCCCGCACGAGCAGATGCCGGCGCCGCTCGACGTCGACGAGGCGATCGCCGGCACCGAGCGCTGGTGGCGTTCGTGGGTGAGCGGATGCCTGGAGCCCGGCGCCTACGACGACGCCGTGCGCCGCTCGCTGCTCGTGCTGCGCTTGCTCACGCACGAGGACACCGGCGGAATCGTCGCGGCCGCGACGACGAGCCTGCCCGAGGAGCTCGGCGGCTCCCGCAACTGGGACTACCGCTACGTGTGGCTCCGTGACGCTGCGCTCACCCTCGAGGCGCTCATGCACCACGGCTACACGCGAGAGGCGCAGGCGTGGCGCCAGTGGCTGCTGCGGGCCATCGCGGGCGACCCCGCCGACGTGCAGATCATGTACGGCCTCGCGGGGGAGCGGCGCCTGCCCGAGTGGGAGGTGTCGTCGTTGCCCGGGTATGGCGGCAGCTCGCCGGTGCGGGCCGGCAACGCGGCATCCGAGCAGTACCAGGCCGACGTGTTCGGCGAGGTGATGATCGCGCTCGACGCGGCTCGTCACGTCGGGCTCGACGACGACGACTTCTCGTGGTCGTTGCAGGTCGCGCTGCTGGGGCAGGTCGAGCATAGCCTCGACCGGCCCGACAGTGGCATCTGGGAGATCCGCGGCGACGAGCGGCACTTCACGCACTCGCGGGCCATGCTGTGGGCCGCGTTCGACCGCGGCGTCTGCGCCGTCGAGCACGAGGGCCGGCCCGGGCCGGCCGAGCGCTGGAGGAAGCTGCGAGATCGGCTCGCCTCGGAGATCGAGCAGACCGGGTTCGACGCCGAGCTCGGCAGCTACGTGCAGTTCGCCGGCGCTCGCGAGGTCGACGCCGCGCTCCTGCAGCTCGCGCAGATCGGCTACGTCGCCTACGACGACCCGCGCATGCTCGGCACGGTCGCTCGCATCGAGCAGACCCTGCTGCGCGACGGACTCGTGCGCCGCTATCGCACTGAGACCGACGTCGACGGAGTGCCCGGCGACGAGAATGCGTTCCTCGCGTGCTCGTTCTGGCTCGTCGAGCAGTACGCGCACAGCGGGCGCCTGCCCGAGGCCGAGTCGCTCATGGAGCGCCTCCTCGGCTTCCGCAACGAGCTCGGCCTGCTCTCCGAGGAGTTCGACGTGCGGCATCGACGGCACGCGGGCAATACGCCGCAGGCGCTGTCGCACCTCGCGCTCGTGCGTGCGGCCGACGCGATCGCACATGCTCGCGGTGTCGTCGCCGAGTCGGCCCGGGCGAGCATCGCGCGCAGTTCGCGACGAATGGCGCCGGCGCGCTGAGGCTCTTGCCCGGCGGCGTCGACGCCCTCGGCACCGGCCTGCCGGAACGAGAAGAACCCCCGCCCGAGGGCGAGGGTTCTGCTCGTGCCTTGCGGCGATTGGTCGGGGTGACAGGATTTGAACCTGCGACCTCGTCGTCCCGAACGACGCGCGCTACCAAGCTGCGCCACACCCCGGTGACCCTCACGGGCCTCCACAAGGATAGCCGATAATTCAGGCCCGGCAGACCACCGCGAGCCGTTTGCGCGGCCGACGGCGATCGGATGTCGCGGCATCCGATCGGGCGATCGCTACTCCGTCGGCAGGAGCGTGAGCAGGGTCGCCTCGGGCGGGCAGGCGAAGCGCACCGGCGCGTAGATCGAGGTGCCGAGCCCGGCCGACACGTTGAGGAACGCGGAGCGGAGGCCGTGCCGCCACACGCTCAGCCCCTTCGCCTGTGAGCGGGGGATGTCGCAGTTCGTGACGAGCGCCCCAAGGCCGGGAACGCAGACCTGACCGCCGTGGGTGTGGCCGGCGAGGATCAGCTCGGCGCCGTGGTTCACGAATGAGTTGAGCACCCGCTGGTAGGGCGCGTGGGTCACGCCGATCGTGATGGTGGGGCGTCGAGTGGAGCCGGATGCCGCGTCGGGCCACGTCTCGTCGCCGAGCGGGTCTTCGGCTCGGAGCTCGTCGATCGCGCCCGTGATGAGGTCGAGCCGGTCGAAGCCCCTGTGCGGGTCGTCGACGCCGAAGAACTCGAAGTGCGTGCCGCGCAGGTCGAGGCTCGCGGCAGTGTTGTCGAGGTCGCTCCAGCCGAGGTCGGCGAGGTACGAGTGCAGGGCGCCGATGTCGAGCGGCTTCGCACGGGGAACGTAACCGGAGGGGCCGCCGAAGTACGCGAACGGGTTCTTGATGGTGGGCCCGAAGTAGTCGTTCGAGCCGTTCACGAAGACGCCCGCGATGCCCCGGAACGGCTCGAACGCCCGGCGGATGCCGTCGAGGCCGCGCTCGTGCCCGAGGTTGTCGCCCGTGTCGACGATGAGGTCGGGTTCGAGCGTGGCAAGGGAGCGCACCCACTCCTGCTTGTCACGCTGCCAGGGCGCCATGTGCAGGTCGGAGAGGTGCAGCACCCGGATGGGTGCGGCACCGGGCGGCAGCACCGCGACATCCGCTCGGCGAAGGGTCCACCTCGTGCGCTCGACGAGGCTGCCCCACGCGAACGCCGCAGCGCCGGCTGCGCCGATCGCCAGGGCGATCCGCGCAGCCGGCGGGAGGGAGGAACGGCTCAATCGTCGCCCGGCGGCACGATGCCGTTGCCCGGCCCGCCGTTGCTGAACGTGACCGTGACTTCGCTGCCGCGCTTGAGGGCGGTGCCCGGCGCCGGGTCCTGACTCGCGACGACGTCGGTGGGCCCGGGGTTGCCCGACGACTTCATCGTGAGTCCGGCTTGGTCGAGTGCCGCCTTGGCCTGTAGCGCATTCATACCGGTGAGGTCTGGCACCGTCGTGCCCTGGCCGTTGCTCGTGAAGACCCGGATCGTGCTGCCGCGGCCCGCCTCACCCGTGGGGTCGGTGCCGGAGACCGTGCCCGCAGGGAGGTTCGAGTCCTGCTGTCCGCCGTCTTCGAAGGCGAAACCGGCCTGCTCGATGGCCTGCTTCGCGGCGTCGAGCGAGAGCCCGGCGACCTGCGGAACGGCGACCATCACCTGGCGGAACGCGGCCGCGTCGGGCTCGGGGAAGGCGTCGCCGCCGTACTTGTTGTCGGCGACCTGCATGATCGACCGCCACATCCGGTGGCGCGCCGTCGAGGCTGCGCCGCTGTCGAACTCCAGGTCACGGAGGTTCGCGTCGCCGACGACATTGCCCACCCAGACCGCGGTCGCGGCCTTGGTGCTCGCGCCGATCATCCACGTGTCCTTCGCGCCGTCGGTCGTTCCGGTCTTGCCGATGTGCGGAACGTCGGTGCCGGTGTTCGAGGCGGTCGCGGTGCCGCCGCCCGCGAACGTACGCTGCATCGCGAAGGTCATACCGGCGGCGACGTTCTCGGGTACCGATTGGGTGCACGTCGAAGCGGGCGGCGGGATCTCGACGCCGTCGGCGTCGAGGATCTTGTCGATCGCGATCGGCGTGCAGGTGTTGCCCTTGTTCGCGATGCCCGCGAACGCAGCGGCCATCGTGACCGGAGCGATCTCCTGGGTGCCGAGCACGTCGGACGGGTTCATCGCCAGCTCGGAGTTGTCGGCGCGGTGGATGCCGAAGGCCTGCGCGGTCTGCTTGATCTTGCACAGGTCGAGCTGCTGCGCCATGGCCATGAAGCTCGTGTTCACCGACCACGCCGTCGCGTCGACGGCGTTGCTGGCGACGCGGCCGTCGTCGTTCCTCGGGTTGTAGCTGCCGGTCCAGTTGCCGGTGCAGCTGTCGGTGAACGAGGTGAAGGCCCGGCGCGAGCCATTGAACCGCTCGGTGAGGGAGTGCCCGGAGTTCAGCCACTCGGCGAGCGTGAACACCTTGTAGGTCGATCCGGGCTGGAGTCCGCTCGAGCCGCCGTAGTTGAAGTCGGTGCTGTAGTTGACCGAGGTGTACTCCGCGCTCGTCGCGGTCACCTCGGGGTCGCTCGAGAACTTCTTGTTCTGCGCCATCGCGAGGATGCGGCCGGTTCCCGGCTCCACGGTGACGGCGACCGAGCCGACGTCGAAGCGGGGGTCGGTGGTGGGCACGTTCTCGGCGATCGCCGTCTCGGCGGCGCCCTGCAGCTCGAGGTCGAGCGTCGTGAAGATCTGCAGGCCGCGCTGCTGCAGGAGCTCCCGGCCCTCGTCCTTCTCGGTCGCGGGGTCGTCGTACTGGTTCAGGATGACCCAGGTGACGTAGTCGCAGAAGTAGGCGCTGCCGCCGGCCGACTGGCAACCGGTGCTCGGCTCCTTGATGACAGGAGTCACGGGCGTCGCGACCGCGGCGTCGTGCTCCTCTTGCGTGATCTTCTTCTCTTTGAGCATCTGCTCGAGGATGTAGTCGCGCCGCTCCTTGTTCGCGGCGTACGGCGTGGGCTCGCCCTTGTCGTTGACGGAGTTGACGCCGTTGGTCTCGCTCTCGGGGTAGTCGAGCCGGAACTTCTCGGGGTGGTTCACGATGGCGATGAGGCTCGCCGCTTCGGGAAGTGTGAGCTCGGAGGCGTGCTTGCCGCCGAAGTAGTACTGCGAGGCCGACTCGATGCCGTAGACCCGGCCGCCGAAGGCCGCGATGTTCAGGTAGCCCATCAGGATCTCGTCTTTCGAGAACTCCTTCTCGAGCGCGATCGCGTAGCGCATCTCCTTGAGCTTGCGATCGGGCGAGGTCTCGGTGGCCGCATCGTAGGCGGCCTCCTTCTCCTCCTCGGTCGTCGCCTCGCGCACGCCGTTGTTGATGAGCACGTTCTTCACGTACTGCTGGGTGATCGAGGAGCCACCCTGCGTGGCGCCGCCGATCACGTATTCGTTGAGGGCGGCGCGCAGCGTGCCCTGGATGTCGATGCCGCCGTGCTCGTAGAACCGGGGGTCCTCACCGGCGATCGCGGCGTCTTTCACGTACTGCGAGATCGCCTCCCAGGGGACCTCCTCGCGGTTCTCGTCGAAGAACGAGGCGAGGTGGTACGGCGTGCCGTCTGGTGCGGCCGCGTAGATGTCCGTCTTCTCGGAGAGCTCGCCGATGTTGAGGTATCCGGGCAGGTTCTCGAACATCGAGATGCTGTTGTTCGCGGCCATGCCGGTGACAGCGAGGGCCGGGGTCACGGCTGCCGTGACGAGTACACCGGCGAGAGCACTCATGCCGACGAAACCGAGGATTCCCGTGCCGACGTCGCTCAACGTACGTTTTTGGGCAGACATATAGTGGAGCTTAACGGAGAAGGCTGGCAAATCGCGCTATGCACGGCGCATGCCGGAATCCGGCGCGACCCGCCGTCTCCCGCCTTCAACCCCACACCAGAGATGAGGAATCCCATGCCGGCCTGGGAGTACATCACCACCCCGCTGCTGATCCACAACACCGCTGCGATCCTGAACAACTGGGGCTCGGAGGGCTGGGAACTCGTGCAGATCGTGTCGGGCCCAGAGGGCGGCCTCGTCGCCTACCTGAAGCGCCCGGTGGGCGGGGAATCGTCGTCTGCGGCATCCGCCGGCGCTGCCGCCGCCGCCCAGGCGGCCAAGCAGTTCGAGGGGGAGTGAGCGTGGCGGCATACGAAGCCCGCATCGCGCAGCTCGGCATCGAACTGCCGGAGGTCGCCCCGCCCGTGGCCGCCTACGTCCCGGCCGTCATCACCGGCAGCTACGTGTACACCTCCGGACAGCTGCCGTTCACGGCCGGCGGCCTGCCCGCGACGGGCAAGGTCGGCGACCGCGAGGGGCTCGTGTCCGCTGCCGCCGCGAAGGGCTACGCCCGCACGTGCGCGCTCAACGCGCTCGCCGCGGTGCGGGCCGAGATCGGCTCGCTCGATCGCGTGACGCGCATCGTGAAGCTCGTCGGGTTCGTGGCATCCGATCCCGCGTTCACGGGCCAGCCGGGTGTCATCAACGGCGCCTCCGAGCTGCTCGGTGAGATCTTCGGCGAGGCCGGGCGCCACGCCCGCTCGGCGGTCGGCGTCGCGGTGCTCCCGCTCGACTCGCCCGTCGAGCTCGACCTCGTGGTCGAGTTCGCGTAGCCACACGCGCTGCATGACAGCCTGCCTGCGCGTGGGTGGTTGGCATGACTTCGCGCTGTTTGCATGACGTGTTCACGTGAACACGTCATGCAAACCGGGAAATGTCATGTGAAGTACGTCATATGCGTCGGCCGCGTGCTGTCCTGTACAGGTCGGCGCGGGCACGATGCTCGCACAGTCGGCGCCGATCCACCCGAATCGACGTGACACGGCGCGGAGACTCTCCGTGTGAGCCGACTCATCGCAGTCCTCGGTCCGTTCAAGGCAGCGCACCGCAATACGCTTCGCGCGGCAGGAGTGCGACCGCGCGAACTGCGCCGCGCGTTGGACGACGGCACCATCCGGCAACTCCGCCGCGACTGGTTCATCGCTCCCGACTGCGACGTGCGCGTCGTGCGTTCGCTCCACGCCGGAACCACGCTCGCCTGCACTTCTGCCGCCGCGGTGCTCGGCCTGTGGCATGTCGCGACTCCTGAGGTGCACGTGACGGCGTCCCGGCAGTGCTCGCGGGTTGACCGTTCACCGCTGCCGCGCCTCGGCAGCAAGCAGCCAGAGCTCCTCGTGCACTGGACGCGTCATCCGACGCGGGGTGCGGCGCCTCGGGCACGAGCGATCGTCGACGGCCTACCCCGGGTGTTGGGACAGATCGCCAGGTGCCAGCCGCTCGACCAAGCTGTAGCGGTCTTCGACTCGGCGGTTCGGCGAGGCAAGACGAGTATGCCTGAGCTACGCGCACTCGCAGCATCCGACGCCGCGATCTTGCGAATTGTTGATGAGGTGCATCCCCTGGCCGATACCGGTATCGAGTCGATTCCGCGCGTGCGTTTCGGGCAGCGCGGGATCGTGATGATTCCGCAGGTCGTCGTCGACGGGCATCACGTCGACGGGATGATCGGAGAGCGGCTCCTGCTGCAATTCGACGGGTTCGGTCCGCATCGTGAGCGGAAGCAACGGAACAAGGACCACCGCGAAGATGGTCGGCTGGTGCGGTCGGGCTACATCGTGCTGCGCTACAGCGGCGATCAGTTCCAGTACGAGTGGCGTCTCATCGAGACCACCGTGCTCGCGATCATGGCGCAAGGCCGCCACCTCTGGTGACGGTTGGTCCCCGGGTGCTTGCGCGCCCTCGGTTCGTCGTGGCGTGCGGTGGATTGCATGACGACGGCCTGATTGTCGGACGTGTGCACCTGCACACGTCATGCAATCAGGCCGAAGTCATGCAATCAGTCGGCCGGCCGCGGCATCTGTCGCCTCGCCCCGACCCGGGTCAGCGCACCTGCGCGCTGATGACCTGCATGATCGACGTGTCGGCGAGCGTCGTCGTGTCGCCGATCTCGCGGCCCTCGGCGAGGTCGCGGAGGAGCCGGCGCATGATCTTTCCCGAGCGCGTCTTCGGCAGCTCGTTGACGATGAAGACCTGGCGCGGACGGGCGATCGCGCCGATCTGGGCGGAGACGTGCCGGCGCAGCTCTTCGCTCGCCTCGGCGGGATCGTTGATGCGCTCGGCCTGGCTCGCCTTCAGGATCACGAACGCGACGACCGCTTGCCCCGTGGTCTCGTCTGAGGCGCCGACGACGGCGGCCTCGGCGGTCCACGGGTGTGCAACCAGCGACGACTCGATCTCGGCGGTCGAGAGCCGGTGGCCCGACACGTTCATGACGTCGTCGACGCGGCCGAGCAACCAGATGTCGCCGTCCTCATCGCGGCGGGCCCCGTCGCCGGCGAAGTACTTGTCGCCGAACTTCTCCCAGTAGGTCTCCTTGAACCGCTCGGGATCGCCCCAGATGCCGCGGAGCATCGATGGCCACGGCTCGGTGACGACGAGGAGTCCGCCGCCCTCGCCCTCGACGGGAGTGCCGTCGTCACTCAGGATGTCGACCGAGATGCCCGGGATCGGCACTTGCGCGCTGCCGGGTTTCAGGTCGGTTATGCCGGGCAGCGCCGAGATCATGATCGCGCCGGTCTCGGTCTGCCACCACGTGTCGACCACGGGAATGGAGCCGCCGCCGATGACGTGGCGGTACCAGATCCAGGCCTCGGGGTTGATCGGCTCGCCGACCGACCCCAGGAGGCGGAGCGAGCGCAGGTTGAACGCCTGCGGGATCTGCCGCCCGAGCTTCATGAACGAGCGGATGGCGGTGGGCGCCGTGTAGAGGATCGAGACCTTGTACTTCTCGACGATCTCCCACCAGCGGCCCGGATGCGGCGTGTCGGGCGTTCCCTCGTAGACCACTTGGGTGGCCCCGTTCGCGAGCGGACCGTAGACGACGTAGGAGTGCCCGGTGATCCAGCCGACGTCGGCGGTGCACCAGTAGACGTCGGTCTCTGGGTGCAGGTCGAAGACGTTCTTGTGCGTGAACGCGACTTGCGTGAGGTATCCGCCGCTCGTGTGCAGGATGCCCTTCGGCTTGCCGGTGGTGCCGCTCGTGTAGAGGATGAACAGCGGATGCTCAGCCGTGAAGCCCTGCGCCTCGTGCTGTGCCGAGGCATCCGCCACCGTCTCATGCCACCAGAGGTCGCGACCGTCGGTCCACGGCACCTCGTTCTCACCGCGGCGCACGACGAGCACGTGCTGCACGCTCCCGGCGGTCTTCGCGATCGCCTCGTCGACGGTGGGCTTCAGGGGGAAGACCTTGCCCTTGCGGTAGCCGCCGTCGGCGGTGATCACGAGGGATGCCTCGGCGTCGTCGATGCGGGATGCGAGGCTGTCTGCGCTGAACCCGCCGAACACGACCGAGTGGATGGCGCCGATGCGGGCGACGGCGAGCATCGAGACGATCGCCTCGGGGATCATCGGCAGGTAGATCGCGACGCGGTCGCCTTCTCCGACGCCGAGCTCGGTGAGCACGTTCGCCGCTTGCTTCACCTCGGCGGTGAGTTCGGCATAGGTGATGTCGCGGCTGTCGCCGGGCTCGCCCTCCCAGTGGATGGCGACGCGGTCGCCGAGGCCCGCCGCGACATGCCGGTCGAGGCAGTTCACCGCGACGTTGAGCTCGCCGTCGTCGAACCACTTCGCGAAGGGTGGGTTCGACCAGTCGAGGGTGCGGGTGAACGGCTTCTCCCAATCGAGCAGCTCACGGGCCTGGTCGGCCCAGAAGCCGAGGCGGTCGGTGCGCGCGGCTTCGGCGAGGTGCTCGTCGGCGACGGCTTGGGCGGCGAACTCGGGACTCGGGCGGAATCGCCTGATCTCTTCGAGCGCGTGATCGATCTGAACGGTCATGATTGTCCGGTCGCTCCTTCGCGAATGAATTCATGGTTGGGTCGCCTGCCCCAATCAGCACCTTACCCGCCGCTTCGGCGCGTTCAGTAACCGCTCGTTCAGCCGACGTCGTACGCTGTACCTATGCCACCCAAACGGGGGCTACCTGTGCCTTTGCCCACAGAATTCTGTGTGTCGGCACAAATGAGGACAAAAAATGCTTGCGCATTGGTTCTCAGGCCGTATGCTGAGTACCGCCCGAACACTCGTTTCGTGGCCTGCAGCGCTTGTGATTCCCCCCAATCCCTGCGCTGCCGAGGCGGCACCTGTTCCCCCCAATGGGTGCCGCCCCCTTTCGTTAACGGGCACTGCTTCGGTGGTGCCGGCGGGTCGAGTCCTCCTCCACAACGGTGTGGGGGAGGCTCTTTCCGTATCTGCCCGGCGACGGATGCCTCGGCGCCGATGCGCGTGCCTACGCTCGCCGCATGAGCATTCCCTTCGTCGCCACCCCGTCGTGGCAACCTGAGCCGGCCGAGTCGACGCCGGGTCTCTCCGCGCGCACCGCAATGCCGGCGGAGGCCGGGCCGGGAGCCGCCGCGGCATCCGGTGCCGCCTCATCGACCCCTCGCAACGGAGCGCCGGGCGCCGCGGCGACCGACCTCTCCGTGCTCGGAGCACTCGAGCCGTTCGCGGCGGCCGGTCCGGTCACCGACCTCTTCGTGAACGGCGCATTCGGCCTGTGGATCGATCGCGGCGCAGGCGCTGAGCGGGCGTCGGCCTGGTCGGCCGACGAGGCCGAGGTGCGCTCGCTCGCCGTGCGGCTCATCGCTCGCGGGGGCCGGCACATCGACGAGGCGACCCCCGCCGTCGACGTGCGCCTCCGGCGCGGCATCCGCGTTCACGCCGTGCTCCCGCCGGTGTCGAGCAGCGGAACCCTCATCTCGGTGCGCGTGCCCCGGGCTGCCGGCTTCTCACTCGCCGCGCTCGCCCGTGCCGGCATGCTCGACGCCGCGCAAGAGGCCAGGCTCCGCGAGGCGGTCGCGGCGCGCGAGAACCTGCTCGTCACGGGGGCCGGCGGCACCGGGAAGACCACGCTGCTCTCGGCACTGCTCGGCGAGGCGCCCGCGCGTGAGCGCATCGTCGTGATCGAAGACGTCGCCGAGCTCCAGGTCGCCCACCAGCATGTCGTCGGCCTCGAAGCCCGGCAGGCGAACCTCGAGGGCAGCGGCCGGGTCGGACTCGACGCCCTGCTTCGCGAGGCATTGCGCATGCGCCCCGACCGGCTCGTCGTCGGCGAGTGTCGTGGTGCCGAGCTCCGCGAGCTGCTCGCCGCGCTCAACACGGGCCACGACGGCGGCGCGGGCACGCTGCACGCGAACTCGCTCGCCGACGTTCCGGCGCGGCTCGAGGCACTCGGTTCCATCGCCGGGCTCTCGCCCGACGCGGTCGCGCGCCAGACCGTGAGCGCCTTCGATCTCGTGCTCCACCTCGAACGGGCAGGGGGCAAGCGCCGGCTCGCCCAGCTCGGCCGGTTCCGGCAAGACGGCGACCGGCTCGCTGTCGAGCCGTTATGAGCATGCACGGGCTCGCTGCTCGCGCCATCAGAGGCGTCATCGCCCTCCGGCGACGGCCCGATCCCGCCGCGGAGGTCGATGCGATCGCCGCGATCACCGAGCGGTTGGCCGTGCTGCTCGCTGCGGGCGTCTCGGCATCGACGGCGTGGAGCCATGTGGGGGAGCCGGCGCAGCCGGGCGGCGGCGCCCGCGCGGTGCCCGCCGCGGCATCCCTCGCCGACGCCGCGGTGCT
>NZ_SDPN01000059.1 GCF_004134825.1 Agromyces albus | reverse complement strand
GCGCGCTCGCGCTCCTCGGCCGCGCGCCGGCGACGGGCGCCTGGCGCGAGGGCGACGCGGTCGGCGATCGGCGCTTCGTGCGCATCGGCGACGTGCCGCTCGAGTCCGGAGGCGTTCTGCCCGAAGCGCGCATCGCCTACGAGCAGTGGGGCACGTTGTCGCCTGCACGCGACAACGCGATCCTGGTGCTGCACGCCCTCACGGGCGACAGCCACGTCGTCGGACCTGCCGGCCCCGCGCATCCGAGCGCCGGCTGGTGGCCGGGCGTCGTCGGTCCCGGCCTCGCGATCGACACCGATCGCTGGTTCGTGCTCGCGCCGAACGTGCTGGGCGGCTGCCAGGGCTCCACCGGGCCGGCCTCGCTGGCGCCCGATCGCGCCGAGTGGGGAGCGCGGTTCCCGTTCCTCACCATCCGCGACCAGGTGCGCGCACAGCTCGCCTTCGCCCGCGAGCTCGGGATCGAACGCTTCGCGGCAGTCGTCGGCGGCTCGATGGGCGCCATGCACGTGCTCGAGTGGGCGATCGAGGCGCCCGACGCCGTCGAGCGCATCGCCGTGCTCGCCGCGCCCGCTGCCACGACCGCCGACCAGATCGCGCTCAACTCGGTGCAGATCGAGGCCATCCGCGCCGATCCGGCCTTCCATGGCGGCGATTACTACGACTCCCCCGACGGCGAGGGTCCGACGAGAGGGCTCGCGCTCGCTCGGCGCATGGCGATGCTGAACTACCGCACGGCTGCCGAGCTCAACCTGCGATTCGAGCGTTCGTGGCAGAGCGACCTCGACCCGCTCGGGGGCGACGGCCGCTTCGCGGTCGAGTCCTACCTCGACTTCCACGGCAACAAGTTCACCCGGCGGTTCGACGCCAACAGCTACCTCGTGCTCACCGAGGCCATGAACTCCCACGACGTCGGCCGCGGTCGGGGCGGTGCCGCGGCGGCGCTCGCTCGAATCGAGGCGAAGAGCCTCGTGCTCGGCATCGACAGCGACCGCTACTTCCCGCTCGCCGGCCAGGTCGAGATCGCCGCCTCGCTCCGGCACAGCGTGCACGGCGACGAGCCGGTGCTGCTCCACTCGGAGTACGGCCACGACGCGTTCCTCATCGAAGACGACGCCGTCGGCGACGCCCTCGCACGCCTGCTCGCAGCCTGACCACGGCCGCAAACCCGCAGCGTTCCGGCGAGCATCCGCTATGTTCGTGAATGAGGGGACCCGCGCGTCGGGTCGTCGACATTGCCGAGGGGGTGTATGAAACGCATCCACAAAGAGCGTGATCGGCTTCTGCGCCGGCTCGGGCGTATCGCCGGTCTGACCGGCGCGGGCGGCGCACTCGCCTGCCTCGTCATGCCGGTCCCCGCCGGGAGCCTCGAATTCGCCGTCGCCGCGGTGCTCAGCCTCGCGGTCGGAGCGCTCGTCGGCGTGCACACTGCGCGCGGAGCGATGGCGCCCGCCCTCGGCGTCGTCGCGGGATCCATCGCGCTCCTCTTCTGGCTCGGCTCGGCCTCGGTGCCCGACCCGGCCACCACCACGGCGCTCGAGATCACGGGCGGGCTCACCGCGGCATCCGTCGCCCTCTCGCTCGTCGTGCGACCCGGCGGCAGGCTCGTCGTCGCAGGACTCGCCACGACAACCCTCCTCGCCGTCGGCTTCGTCGACCTCGCAGGTCCCGAGAAGGGCTCGCTCGCGATCATCACCGCCGCCGGCTGGGCCGCGGCGGCGGCGCTCGGGCTCTGGCTCGACAAGGCGGTCGGCCGGGCATCGGAACGCATCGACGAGGTCGGGCGGGCCCACCGCGCCGAGCGTCTCGCGAGCGAGTTCGAGGCGCAGCAGCGGCAGGATGCACGAGTACTGCACGACACGGTGCTCGCCACCCTGAGCCTGCTCGCCCATTCCGGCGTGGGTGTCGGTGCGTCGGCCTTGCGGCAGCAGGCGGGCGATGACGCACGTCTGCTCAAGCAGCTTCGCCTCGGTGCGCCGCTCGACAACGGATCGAATGCCATCTTCTCCCCCGAGTCCGACGCCGACGTGCTCAGCACGACGTTCGAGTCGGTGCGACGGCGCTTCGCCCGTATGGGGCTCGATGTCAACTGGCACGGGGCAGGCCAGCTCGCCCTTCCGCGCGAGACGCTCGACGCGCTCGTCGGCGCGCTCGGCGAATGCCTCGAGAATGTGCGCCGGCATTCCGGTGTCAGTGAAGCGGATGTCACGGTCACCGATGACGATCGAACCGTGCGCGCCATGGTGACCGACGCCGGCAGCGGCTTCGAGACCGAGGCCGTCGACCGGGCCCGCCTCGGGTACGCCGAGTCGGTCGTCGGCCGGCTCAGCACCGTGGGCGGGCGAGCCCGGATCTTCTCCTCGCCCGGGTCGGGGACGACCGTGATGCTCGAGGTGCCGAAGCCATGATCGACCCCGAGCCCGATCCTCAGCCTCCCGCCGAGCGCAGGGAGCACTCCTTTCGGCGTCCCACACGCTCGGCTCGGGCGGCGGGCGATGTGCGTGAGAGCCACGGCGGCCGCAGGCTCGCGACCGGCATCACCATCGGGGCGGGCCTCATCATCCTCGCCCACCTCGCGCTCGCGTTCTCGTTCGCGCCGTACTACCTGAAGGGGTGGCCGGGTCCATGGGCCGCGTGGATCGCCCTCGCCATGGTCGTCGCGGTCGGCGCCGTCTCGCGGGCGTTCTGGCGGAACCTGCCCGACTGGCTCTACGCCGCGCTCCTCGCCGGTCTCATCGCCCCGCTGTGGCTCGACGTCGTCGCGACGGCCGGGCTGCTCCAGTACGGCGTGACGTCGACCGCAGGCGCCGCGGCCGGAGCCGTGCTCATGCCGGTCGCGGCGATCCGGGGCACGCGGATCCCGCTCGCCGCCGCAGCCGGCATCGGCCTCGTCCTCGCCGTCTCGGCGCTCGTCCAGCTCGACTCGGCCGGCGCCTCGGTCGTCTCAGGACTGTCCGTCGCCGCCTCGGCGGTGTTCCCCGTCGTGCTCGTGACCCTCGCCGTCAGCGGGTTCCGCCGGCTCGTCGGGCGCGAACTCGACCTCTCGCTCGTGCAGAGCACGGTCGGCACGCCGCACTCGGCCGTGGGCATGCGGGCATCCGAGGAGCTCGCACAACTCGACTTCGACGCGGAGGCCCTGCTCGACGACGTCGGCGCCGGACGCGTCGCGATCCCGGTGCCGGCCGAGATCGCCGAGCGGGCCGGGTCGCTCGCCGCACGGTTGCGTGTTCGGCTCATCGAGGGCCGCACCGACACATGGCTGCGCCACGCCGTGACCGAATCCGCGTACTTGAGCGACCGCGTCACCGTCGACGATCCGAGCGGCGTCGCAGGGCTCCTCTCCAAAACGCAACGAGATGGGCTGCTGCTCGCGCTCTGGCTCTTGGTCGGGGAACGCCCGAAGGGCGCGACGTCTCCCTTCGCGGTGCTCGTCGCGTGCCGCGAATCGGCGATCGGAAGCGAGGCCGGCGCTCCACTGCTCACGATCGCCATCGACGTGAAGGGAGTCGCGCGGCGACGCGTCGATCCCGCGACATGGGATGCACTCGGTAGTCTCGGAAGATACGAGGTGATCGTGGGAGCTGAGGGGTTCCGCATCGACATCGCCTGCAGTGTCGAGAAGATCGACATCGCAGGTTCACCGGCGGCTCGAGCCGCCGTCCGATCTAGGGGGGAGCTGAATGGCTGACACCGAGGGGGAGCCTCATGGCTGACACCGACACACCTATTCGACTCGCCATCGTCGACGACCACCGCATGCTGCTCGGAGCGCTCTCCGAATGGCTGCGGGGTGCAGCGCCCGACATCGATCTCGTCGCCGCGGTGCCGTCATGGTCGGAACTGCTCGCCCACCGCGACTTCCCCGTCGACGTCGTGCTCCTCGACCTCGACCTGCGTGACAACATCCCGATCTCGCTGAAGCTCTCGATGCTGAAGTCCGCGGGCGTGCAGACGATGCTCATGAGCACGTACTCCGAGCCGGCCGTCGTGCGCGAGGCGCTCAGCTCGGGGGCACTCGGATACCTCGTGAAGTCCGAACCCGTCGAGACGATCGTCGAGGCCATCCGCGCGGCACGTGACGGCGATTCGTACCTCACGCCCGAGCTCGAGGCCGCCCTCATCGACGACGGCACGGTGCCGCGGCTGAGCGCGCAGGAGCGGCGGGTGATGGCGCTCTACGGCGCCGGCCAGCCGGTGAAGGCCGTCGCCTTCCAGCTCGGGATCTCCGAGGAGACCGCGAAGAGCTATCTCAAGCGCATCCGCGAGAAGTACCGCGTCGCGGGCTTCGACGTCGGCACGAAGGTGGCGTTGCGCAAGCGCGCGATCCTCGACGGCATCCTGCTGCAGTCCGACTGAGCACTAGTACCCCTCGCCGACCACCTCGACGGCACCCGTCGCGTAGGGCACGGCGATGCCGCGACGCCCGCGGGCCCGGTCGAGTGCGAACGAGGCGAGGGCGAGCAGGATGCCGGCGATCGTGAGCACGAGGCCGATCCAGACGGGCGCGACGTATCCGAGCCCGCCCGCGATCGCGAGCCCGCCGAGCACCGCGCCGAGGCTGTTGCCGATGTTCAGCGCGGAGTGGTTGAGGGCCGCGGCGATCGATTGGCTGTCGCGGGCGACATCCATGAGCCGGGCCTGGATCGTGGGCGAGAGCGCCGCAGCCGACCCTCCGACGAGGAACAGCCCGATGCAGAGGCCCACGGGGTTCGAGGCCGTCAGTCCGAGGAGCACGAGCGACGCGGCGAGCAGCCCGAAGAAGCCGTACATCGAGCGCCGCACACTGCGATCGGCGAGTGCGCCGCCCACGAGATTGCCGACCGTCATGCCGAGCCCGATGACGACGAGCACGACGGGGACGAACGAGGGCGCGAGGCCCGTGACGTCGGTCGCGAGCGGCGCGACGTAGCTGTAGACGGCGAACAGGCCGCCGAAGCCGATGGCGCCGATTCCGAGCGCGAACCACACCTGCACACGGGCGAACGCGCGGAGTTCGCGTTTCATCGTGGCATTCGGGTCGCCAGCCTGCCACGGCACCGCGAGGAGCACCGCCGCGAAGGTCAGGGCGAAGATGGCGGCGACGGCGAGGTAGGCGATGCGCCAGCCGGCCGCCTGGCCGAGCCAGGTGATCGCCGGCACCCCGATGACGTTCGCGATGGTGAGCCCCGAGAGCACGAGCGCGACGCCGCGAGCGCGTTTGCCTGGGCCCATGAGGCTCGCAGCGACGAGCGAGGCGATGCCGAAGTAGGCACCGTGCGGCAGGGCGGCGATGAAGCGAGCGACGAGCACGAGCTCGAAGGTCGGGAGCAGGGCCGAGGCGATCGTGCCGAGCGTGAACGCCGTGAGCAACGCGAGCAGCAGGCGCCGTCGGGGCCAGCGCGCGGCAGCCGCGGCGATCGTTGGCGCCCCCACGACCACGCCGAGCGCATACGCGGAGATGATCCAGCCGGCGGATGCGTTCGCGTCTTCGGGCGAGCGGGCATAGACGCCCGGCAGGAGGTCGCGCGCGATGTCGGGCAACAGGCCCATCGCGACGAACTCGGTCGCGCCGATGCCGAAGCCGCCGAGTGCGAGCGCCAGGAGCGCAAAACGAATACGGGCCGGCGACAACGTCGTCGGCCCGTCTGAAGAGAGGGTCACCCGACGATTCTCGCACAGATCGAATCGATTCGACATCCACGCCCGTCGAGGCGCCGGCACCTGGACCTTCGAGTCGTGCTCAGAGTCCTTTGGTCTGCGCGACGTACAGAAACACGCCGTGACTACGGGTTGTCCTGCCGGTCGAGGGCTGCTTCGAGCCGATCCACCTTCGCATCGATCTCGCCGGTGCGGCCCGGCCGAATGTCGGCCTTCAGTACGAGGGACACCCGCGGGCCGAACTCTCCGACGGCCTCCGTCGCCCGCCGGATGACGTCGAAGACCTCGTCCCACTCGCCTTCGATCTCGGTGAACATGGACGTCGTCCGGTTCGGAAGCCCGGACTCCCGCACGATCCGCACGGCTGCCGCCACGGCGTCATGGACGGACCCCTCTGGGCCCTCCAAGCCACTCGGTGCGACCGAGAATGCGACCAGCATGGTTCCTCCTCAGGGGCGCGAGACGGGCGGCGTCACGCGGCTGCGGGTGCTCGTTCCACGCCTTCCTCCAGCCTGCCACATCGCCGTGATGCCCCACGCGAGCAATGCGATCAGGAGCCCCGCCTTGACGGTGAGCAGGAACACGAACGCCGGGTTCGCGACGAGGAGCCACCCGTACCAGTACGGGTAGATGATGTGCGTGAAGAGCGCGACGGCCGCCACGAGGATCGCGGGCACCGAGAAGCGCGCCGGCCGGTAGACGAGTCCGAGCACGACCGGCGCCGCGAGCCACGTGACGAACTGCGGCGAGCCCACCTTGTTGGCGAGCATGAGCACGACCACGAAGGAGAGCGCGAGCGACGGCATGAGCACGCCGAACGCGGTGCCGCGGCGCGCCGCGCGAATCCCGATGAGCACGACGGCGAGCACCCCGATCGCCATGATCGGCGTCGTGAGCGCCGCCGCGGCATCCGCCCCCGGCCCCTCGATCTGGAACGTCAGGATCTCGCGGTCGTACTCGATCGTGACCGACTTCACGCCGCCGACGATCTGCCAGAGCCACCCGACCGCGATGGGCGCCTCGATCTGCAGCCCCCGGTCGGCCTGCTCGGCGATGAAGCCGACGGCGTTGAGGCCCGATCCCGCGACGAGACTCACCCCGAGAATGCCCACGCTGAGCGCCGCCGCGACGTTGACCACGTCGCCCCGCTTGCGAGATGCGATGACGAGTGCGGCGACGAGTGCGGCCGGCCAGACCTTCACCCACGCGCCGATCGTGAGCAGCACCGCGGCCACGCGCGGCCGGCCCGCGGCCCAGAGCAGCCCGGCGATCGCGATCGGCACGGTGATCGCGTCGATGCGACCGAGCGCGATGGGCCCGAGCAGGGCGAGGAACCCGAGCCACCACCACGCCGCAAGACGCCGGGGCCGCGAGAGCCGAGCTCGCCCGATGAGGATCGCGAAGACGATCGCATCGAGCAGGGTGACGATCGTGAGCCACGTCTCTCCGTAGAGGGCCGAGCCGAATGCGAGCGCGGCCGACATGGGCGCGAACGCGAGGATCGGATAGACCCACGGCATGTCGATGCCCATGCGCAGCCAGCCGTTCGCGGCGTTCTCGGCCCAGACCCGGTAGACGCCCGTCACGTCGCCGAGCGGATACCCGGGCGCAGCGAGATTGAGCCACACGAGCGCGAGGTGCACGAGTGCGAAGCCCGTCCAGAGTGCGGCGCGGCCCGAGAGGGCGTGAGTGACGCCGGCGACGGATGCCGCACGCATGTCAGCCTCCGCCATCCCAGCAGCCTACCGGGGCGTCACATTCCGCCACGTGCTGCCGGTGCGAGCGCCGGATCCGGAATGCTGGGGGCACACCAGTCACCGGAGGCCCCCATGACTCGACGCTCACTCGCCGCGCTCCTCGCCGCGGCATCCGCGACCCTCGTGCTCGCCGCATGCTCGGCGGGCGATACCGGCGCCGCCTCCGGTTCCGGCGACGGCGACGGCTACGTCACCGCCGGCAAGCTCACGATCGGCACTGGTGAGCCCGCCTACTCGCCGTGGGTGCTCGACGACGCACCCGAGTCGGGCGAGGGGTTCGAGGCGGCCGTCGCCTACGCGGTCGCCGAAGAGCTCGGCTTCGCCGAAGACGACGTGGTGTGGGTGCGCACGACCTTCGACCAGGCGATCGCACCGGGACCGAAGGACTTCGACTTCAACCTGCAGCAGTTCTCGATCACCGACGAGCGCAAGCAAGCGGTCGACTTCTCGTCGCCGTACTACGAGACGACGCAGGTGGTCATCACGGTCGACGACTCCCCCGCTGCCTCCGCCACCTCGATCGCCGACCTGCAGGGCCTGCTCATCGGCGCCCAGACCGGCACCACGAGTTTCGACGCGATCGAGTCGATCATCGCGCCGACGGCCGGCGCACAGGTGTTCAACACGAACGACGACGCGAAGCTCGCCCTCGAGAACGGCACCGTCGACGCGATCGTGGTCGACCTGCCGACGGCGTTCTACCTCACCTCCGCCGAGCTCGACGGCGGCAAGATCGTCGGCCAGCTGCCCGCGACCACCGGCGGCGATGCCTTCGGCCTCGTGCTCGCGAAGGACTCGGCACTCACTCCCGACGTCACCGCGGCGGTCGACGCCCTCCGCGACGACGGCACGCTCGACGCCCTTGCCGCCGAATGGCTCGCCGGTGAGGGCGCGGCGCCAGTGCTCGAGTGACGGATGCCTGGGTGCCGAGCGACGTTGAGCTCGGGCGGCGGGCGTTTCGTCGCCGGCAGACGCGCCGCTCCGTGCTCGTCAGCGCACTCAGCACGCTCGTGCTCGCGGCGCTCCTCGCGGTGGCCCTCATCGGGTCACCCGGCTGGGCCAGGGTGCAGCAGACCTTCTTCGACCCCGAGGTCGCGGTCGCGGCGCTGCCGCGCGTGCTCCAGGGGCTCTGGCTGAACGTCCAGGTGCTCGTCGTCGCGAGCGTCGGCGTGCTCCTCTTCGCCCTGTTGCTCGCCACGATCCGCACGCTCCGTGGTCCGGTGTTCTTCCCGCTCCGCGCGCTCGCTGCGGGCTACACCGACCTCTTCCGCGGCGTCCCGCTCATCATCGTGCTCTACCTCGTCGGGTACGGCATTCCCGGGCTCGACTTCTTCGGCCGCATGCCGGCCGCGTTCTGGGGAACGATCGCCCTCATCCTCACCTACTCCGCCTACGTGTCGGAGGTGTTCCGCGCGGGCATCGAGGCGGTGCATCCGTCGCAGCGGCTCGCCGCCAGGTCGCTCGGACTGAGCCACGGCCAGGCGATGCGCCGCGTCGTGCTGCCGCAGGCGATGCGCAAGGTGACGCCGGCGCTCATGAACGACTTCGTCGCCATGCAGAAGGACGTCGGCCTCATCTCGGTGCTCGGCGCCGTCGACGCGGTGCGCGCGGCGCAGATCGAGACGTCGCACTTCTTCAACTTCACGCCGTATGTCGTCGCGGGGCTGCTGTTCGTGCTGCTCGCGTGGCCGATGATCCGGCTGACCGACTGGCTCTCGGCGCGCACACGCGCACGCGAGCAGGCCGGGAGCCTCGTATGAACGCGTCGCCGGCCGGCCTCGAAACACCGCCGGTGCTTCGCCTCCGCGGCATCCGGCGCGCATTCGGCGACCACGAGGTGCTCCGCGGCATCGACCTCGACGTCGCGGCGCACGAGGTCGTCGCGCTCGTCGGGGCGAGCGGGTCGGGCAAGTCGACGCTGCTGCGCACCGTGAACCTGCTCGAACGCATCGATGACGGCGTGATCCTGCTCGCCGGCGAAGACGTGAGCGACCCGCGCACCGACGCCGACCGGGTGCGCGGTCGCATCGGCGTCGTCTTCCAGGCCTACAACCTGTTCCCCCACCTCAGCGTGCTCGACAACGTGACCCTCGCCTCGCGGCTCGTGCACCGCATCCCGCGTGCCGAGGCGGAGCGACGCGCGCTCGGGCTCCTCGGTTCGATCGGCCTCGGCGACTTCGCGCGGTCGTTTCCCGACCGGCTCTCGGGCGGGCAGCAGCAGCGTGCCGCGATCGTGCGCGCGATCGCGACCGATCCCGAGCTGCTCCTGCTCGACGAGGTGACGAGCGCGCTCGACCCCGAGCTCGTCGGCGAGGTGCTCGAACTCGTGCGGGCGCTCGCCGCCCGCGGCACCACGATCGTCATGGCGACGCACGAGATGGCGTTCGCCCGCGACGTCGCCGATCGGGTCGTGTTCCTCGACGCCGGCCGCATCATCGAGGACGCCCCGGCTCGCGAGTTCTTCGCCGCGCCGCGCGAGGCCCGCTCGCGGGAGTTCCTCTCCCGCTTCCTGCCCGAGGCATGAGACCGGGGCAGGCGCGGTGAGCCCCCGGCCACCTGGCTCGTCAGTGCGCGAGCAACGAGCCGATGACACCCGGCACGGCTTCTGCGATGTCGAGCGCGGTCACCGGTCCCCCGCCGACGTAGGCGCTGGCCAGTCTCGCGGCCTCGCCCTGCACGTACGCGGCCGTCGCGGCGAGTGACGTGAGCACTTCGGCATCCGTCGCGAGCCGCTCATGGTGCGTGGCGACGAGGGCCCCCAGGATGCCGCCGAGCACGTCACCGGTGCCGGCGGTGGCGAGCCAGTGCGTCGGCGCGGTGACCGTGTAGCGGTCGCCATCGGGGTCGCACACGTGGGTGACCGGACCCTTCAGCAGCACGGCGACGCCGAGTTCGCGTGCGGCCCGCTCGGCCCAGCCCGCCGGGTCCTCGCGCACCTCCTGCTCGCTCGCGTCGATCTCGCGCTCGGTGAGCAGCGTGGCGAGTTCTCGGGCATGCGGGGTGATGATCGTGGGTGCGGTGTGCGTGCCCACGAGGTCGAGCCCGCCGGCATCGAGCACGACCGGCACGCGAGAGGCGAGGGCGACCTGCAGGTCGCCCTGGAGCAGGAACGAGCGGCGTTCGGGGTCGATGCCCGAGCCGACGAGCCACGCCTGCACACGTCCGGCCATCGTGACCGTCTCGGGGCGGCGCGCCAGCACCGCCGCGCGAACCGCACGCGGGCCGGTGAATCGCACCATGCCCACGCCCGCGCGATGCGCGGCCTCGACGCCGAGCACGGCGGCTCCTGGATAATCGGGCGATCCCGTGATGACACCGAGCACGCCGCGGCGGTACTTGTCGTCGCCGGCCACGGGCTCCATGATCCACTCGGCCGCATCCTCGGCGGTCCATTCCTGCCACGATGCATCCATGGTCCAACGATAGGTTGATGGAGATGCCTTCGACACCCGCCGCACCGATCAGCCTCTCCCCTCGCGTCGTCGTCTTCGACTACGGCGAGGTCATCCCGCGCGAGCCGACCCCGACCGACCGCGGCGCGCTCCTCGCCCGCGCGGGCGTCGCGCACGAGCCGTTCTGGGTCGCCTACTGGGCGCACCGAGACGGACTCGACCGCGGCACGACGTCGATCGCCGAGTACTGGGGAGCGATCGCGCGCGACACCGGCGCCGACTGGGGCCCGGTCGACATCCACGAACTCTGGGCGATCGACCACCGCGGCTGGCTGAGCGTCGATGCCGGCACCCTCGGCGTGCTGCACGCCCTCGCAGCGGGCGGAACCCGCCTCGCGCTGCTCTCGAACGCGGGCCGCGACTACGGCGGCTGGTTGCGCCACGGCACCTTCGGGCCGCTCTTCGAGCGGGTCTTCGTGAGCGGGGAGCTCGGTCTCGTGAAGCCCGACGCGGCGATCTACGAGCACGTGATCGGCGAGCTCGGCATCGAGGCATCCGAGTTCCTGTTCATCGACAACAAGTCGGAGAACGTCGAGGGCGCCCGCGCCGTCGGTGGTGACGGACACGTGTTCACGGATGCCGCGGGCCTCGACTCGTGGCTGCGGGCCCTCGCATGAGCGACGACCTCAAGACGGCCCCCGGGCCGCGTCCCGCACCGCTCGACGCCCCTGTGCCCGGGCTCTTCACGCCGATCACGATCCGAGGCCTGACGATCCGCAACCGGATCTGGGTGCCGCCGCTCTGCCAGTACTCGGTGACGGCGCGCGACGGCGTGCCGCACGACTGGCACCTCGTGCACCTCGGTGCGATGGCCGCCGGGGGCGCTGGGCTCGTCATCGCCGAGGCGACGGCGGTGAGCCCCCAAGGCCGGATCTCCGATCACGACACCGGAATCTGGAACGACGAGCAGGCCGCGGCGTGGGCCCGCATCACGCGATTCCTCCGGTCGCAGGGCGCCGCGTCGGGCCTCCAGCTCGCGCACGCCGGACGCAAGGCGTCGATCTGGCCCGAACCGATGCGCCGGCCCGGGTCGCAGCCGCTCGACGAGGGCGGCTGGCCCACGGTCTCGGCTTCGGCGATCGCATTCGACGGCTACCGCGAGCCGCTCGCGCTCGACGAAGACGGCATCCTCGGCGTCGTCGAGGACTTCAGGCTCGCCGCGCGCCGGGCCGTCGGCGCCGGGTTCGATGTCGTCGAGGTGCATGCCGCCCACGGCTACCTCGTGCACCAGTTCCTCTCGCCGCTCTCGAACGTGCGCTCCGACCGGTGGGGCGGCAGCCTCGAGAACCGGGCGAGGCTTCTGCTCGAGATCGTGCGTGCCGTGCGTGCCGAGATCGGAGAGCGGATGCCGCTCTTCGTCCGGTTCTCGGCAACCGACTGGACTCCTGGCGGTTGGGACGAGGTGCAGACGGCGACCGTGGCCGGCTGGACCGAAGACGTCGGGGCCGACTTCTTCGACGTGTCGACCGGAGGGCTCGTCGCCTCGGCCGAGATCCCCCTCGGTCCCGGCTACCAGGCGCACTTCGCCGAGTACGTCGGCGAGCGGTCGGATGTCCCGGTGTCGGCCGTCGGCCGCATCACCAACGCGCGGCATGCCGACGACCTCGTCTCGTCGGGTCGCGCCGACGCGATCATGTTCGGCAAGGCCATGATGCGCGACCCGCATTTCGCCATGCGGGCCGCGCACGAGCTCGGCGCCGACACCTCGATGTGGCCGCGCCAGTACCTGAGGGCGCGGCCCGAGGTGAATGACGGCGAGTGGTGAGGGTCGTCAGCCGCCCGCCGCTGCAGACCTTCCCCTCATCACCACATCGCGCATCTCGGGCGACAGTTCGCCGATCGCGATGATGTTGCCCTCGCTGTCGCTGAACCAGGCGCCCCGTGAGCCGGCGATCTCCGCGACGCCGTCGACCGTCTTCAGCCCCGGCATGTCGTAGTCGTGGAACGTCACGCCGTGCGTGCGCAGCGCCGTCATGTCGCGGTCGAGGTTGTCGGTGACGAGGTTCAGCGCGGTGTTCTTCGCCGTGCCGGCGAACTGGGACTCGTAGACCATCACGATGGTGCCGCCGAAGTCGTAGAGGTCTCCGCCCTCGTCAGAGGCGATCGGCTCGTGGCCGAGCACCTCTCGCCAGTAGTTGCGTGCGCGGACGAGGTCGGAGGCGGGCAGCACTGCCGTCGCCATGAGCTTCTCGAACATGATGCATCCTCGGATTCTTTCGGGTGGGCGCCAGTTTACGCGCGTGCCTGCCGGAGGTCATCACCCTTTTCGGTCGCGTCCGGTCAGGCTCGCCTGGTCGCGTCCTGCACCTCTCCCACGAGCTCCTCGATGATGTCTTCGAGGAAGAGCACGCCGGTCGTGCCGCCGTCGCCGTCGAACGCGCGCGCGACATGGATTCCGAGGCGCCGCATCGTGGCGAGCGCGTCTTCGAGGTCGGCACCGTCGTAGATCGACACCAGCCGGCGCACCCGCTTCGCGGGGATCGGGTCGTCGAACTCGTCGTCGTCGAGGTCGATCACGTCTTTCAGGTGCACGTAGCCGACCGGCTCGCCCAGCACGTCGAGGATCGGATACCGCGAGAAGCCGTGCCGTGCCACGCAGCGCTCAACATCGCCCGGCGTCGCCGCGGGCGGCAGGCTCACGAGCCCGTCGAGCGGCAGCGCGACATCCTTCACCCGCTTGGTGGTGAACTCGAACGCCGCGGTGAGCGTGCCGCTCGCGTCGACGAGCACGCCCTCACGACGCGACTGGTTGACGATCGTCTGCACCTCCTCGAGCGTGAACGTGCTCGTCGCCTCGGTCTTCGGCTCGACGCCCGAGAGCCGGAGCACCGCGTTCGCCGTCGCGTTCAGCGCGACGATGATCGGGCGGAAGAAACGCGCGAGCAGCACGAGTGGAGGTGCGAGCAGGAGCACGGCGCGATCGGGCACCGAGAACGACAGGTTCTTCGGCACCATCTCGCCGAAGACGACGTGCAGGTACGAGACGAGCACCAGGGCGACGATGAACGCGACGGTGGAGACGACCTCCTCCGACCAGCCCGTCAGATGCAACGGCACCTCGAGCAGGTGATGGATCGCGGGCTCGGAGACGTTCAGGATGAGCAACGAGCACACCGTGATGCCGAGCTGGCTCATCGCGAGCATGAGCGTGGCATGCTCCATCGCCCAGAGGGCGGTCTTCGCGCTCCGGCTGCCGGCATCGGCGAGCGGCTCGATCTGCGAGCGCCGCGCCGAGATCACCGCGAACTCGGCACCGACGAAGAAGGCGTTGGCCGCGAGCAGCACGATCAGCCACAGGATTCCGACCCAGTCGCTCATCGCGCGCCCTTCCTGTTGATGTCGTCGACCGCAGGTGAAGGATCGGGTACGAAGCGCAACCGGTCGATCCTGCGACCGTCGAGGCGCTGCACGATGAGCATGCCTTCGTCGACCGACACCTCGTCGCCGACGACGGGCAAGCGGCCGAGGCGGCTCATCACGAAGCCGGCGACGGTCTCGTAGTCGCCGTTCTCGGGAACACGGATGCCGGTGCGCTCGATGAGCTCGTCGGGCCGCAGGATGCCGGGGAAGCTCACGACATCACCGCGGCGGACGACGCCCGCACGCGTCCGGTCGTGCTCGTCGGCGACCTCGCCCACGAGCTCCTCGACGAGATCCTCGAGCGTGGCGACGCCCGCGGTGCCGCCGTACTCGTCGACGACGACCGCCATCTGGAACCCACGGGCCCTGAGCTCGCCGAGGAGCGTGCCGAGCTTCATCGTCTCGGGCACGCGAAGCGCCTCGGACTGGAGCGCAGAGGTCGGGACGTCCAACCGCTTCTCACGCGGAACCGCGACCGCTTGCTTGACGTGCACGAGGCCGACGACGTCGTCGAGGTTCTCGTCGTAAACGGGGAAGCGGGAGAACCCCGTCTGCCGCGCGAGCTCGAGCACAGCCTCGGCCGGCTCGAGCCGCTGCACCGCCGCGACGGCCGGACGCGCGGTCATGACGTCGGATGCGTCGTGGTCGGCGAACCGGAGTGTGCGGCCGAGCAGGGTCGCCGTGTCCTGCTCGAGGAGCCCGGCGCTCGCGGATCGCCTGACGAGCGACGAGAGCTCTTCGGCGGAGCGAGCGCCCGAGAGCTCCTCCTTCGGCTCGATGCCCACCGCGCGCAGCAGCGCGTTCGCACTGCCGTTCAGGAGCGAGACCGCCGGGCGGAACACCCACGTGAACGCCGCTTGGAACGGCACCACGATGATCGCGGTCTGCCGCGGCAGCGCGAGCGCGAAGTTCTTCGGCACGAGCTCGCCGAGCACCATCGAGAGCAGCGTCGCGACGGTGACGGCGACGATCGTGCCGACCGGGCGGACGAGCCCCTCCGGAAGGCCGCCGGCCGCGAGCGGCCCTGCGAGGAGCGAACTGATCGCCGGCTCCATCGTGTAGCCCGTGAGGAGCGTCGTGAGGGTGATGCCGAGCTGGGCGCTCGAGAGGTGCGTCGAGGTGATCTTGAGTGCGGCGATCGTGAGGCCGAGCCTCGTCTCGCCCCTCGCGCGCCTCGCCTCGAGCTCCGCACGGTCGAGGTTCACGAGCGCGAACTCGCTGGCGACGAACAAGCCCGTGCCGATCG
The DNA here is from genome assembly GCF_004134825.1 of Agromyces albus. Lineage (GTDB taxonomy): Bacteria > Actinomycetota > Actinomycetes > Actinomycetales > Microbacteriaceae > Agromyces > Agromyces albus. The sequence goes on along the minus strand of NZ_SDPN01000059.1, from coordinate 2,744 downwards.
TGAGGAGGAGTCCGATGCCGAGCAGGGTCCACTCAGACATCCGCACCTCCCCTGACGGTCACGGGCGAGGGTCTATGGCCGGGTTCGGTCGCAGAGGGGGGGTCATCCATGGTCTCGCCAGTATATCGGCGGCGTCCGCGACCCTTCCGAGCTGTAACCCGGCCGTCATCTCTGCCGTCAACCCTCCTCGATCTCGCCTCCGCCGATCTTCGATCTCGCCTTCCGTTCTGCTCATGTGAGATCAGCCTCATGTGAGGCGAAACTCACACGAGCCACAGCGACACCGATCCCGCCCTCGATCTCGGCGCCACTCACACGAGCAGACAAGCCCGGCACGAAATCGCATGCCTAACCCTCGGCAACAGCGTGATCGGTCAACTCGACCCATTCGGCGAGCGCCGCCTGCCGTCGCCGCCGCTCAGCCGTACCCAATCGGTGAATACGTCGATCCTCCACCGGGATCGGCATCATCGGCGCACGACCCTCGGCGGTGCCATAGCGCTGTTCCCAGACCTCGAACAGGTCGGAGACCGCGGCATCGAGGGACGCGAGGAACGCGGGGTTCAGGTGATACGACCTCGACCGCGGTTCGACCACATCGACGCTCGACTGGACCACTCCGTTCTGCCGCAGCGTCCGAAGGTGATGGGACACGGCGGTTCGCGTCACCCCGAGCTCCGCGCACGCGATCTCGCACAGCGTGCCGGCGCTGTGCTCACCAACGGCGAGCACAGCGATGATGCGTCGGCGCACCGGGTGAGCGACGATCTCGAACGGGTGCACCACGGCGACAGCGTACCGACCGAGGCCAAGGTGCGATCCTCGCCGTCCACAGGCGAGCCCCGAGGCGCTACCAGCTCACCGGCAGCGCCTTGCCCTCTTCGTAGCCCGCCGCCGATTGCACGCCGACGAGCGCACGCTCGCGGAACTCCTCGATCGACCGGGCGCCGGCGTAGGTGAACGAGCTGCGCACCCCCGAGGTGATCATGTCGAGCAGGTCTTCCACCGACGGGCGCAGCGGGTCGAGGTAGATCGACGACGATGAGATGCCCTCGGCGAAGAGCTCCTTGCGGGCGAGCTCGTACGGCGAGAGCCGGTCGAAGCGCTCGCGCACGGCCTTCGTCGACGCCATGCCCCAGCTCTCCTTGAAGAGGCGGCCGGATGTGTCGCGACGCAGCGTGCCCGGAGCCTCGATCGTGCCCGCGAACCACGAGCCGATCATGACGGATGCCGCACCCGCGGCGAGCGCGAGCGCCACGTCGCGCGGATACCGCACGCCGCCGTCGGCCCACACGGCGGCGCCGTGCTCGCGCGCCGCCTCGGCGGTCTCGAGCACGGCGGAGAACTGCGGACGGCCGACGGCCGTCATCATGCGCGTCGTGCACATCGCGCCGGGGCCCACGCCGACCTTCAGCACGTCGGCGCCGGCCTCGACGAGGTCGGCGACCGCGTCGGCGGTCACGATATTGCCGGCCACGATCGGCACCCCGAGGCCGAGGTCGCGCACGATGCGCACCGCGCGGATCATGCCGTCCTGGTGACCGTGCGCGGTGTCGATGACGAGCATGTCGACGCCGGCGCCGGCGAGCGCCGTCGCCTTCGCGGCGACGTCTCCGTTGATGCCGACCGCGGCGGCGACGCGAAGGCGGCCGTGGGCGTCGACGTTGGGCTGGTAGATCGTGCCGCGCAACGCGCTCTTGCGACTGAGAGTGCCGACGACGCGGCCGTGCTCGAGCACCGGTGCGAAGTCGAGGTCGGCTTCGACCATCAGGTCGAACGCGCGCCGGGGCGAGTCGACGTCGTCGGCATCGAGCGAGGCGAGCCCGCCGTGCACCAGGTCGCCGAGCCGTGCGTCGGGCAGGGCGGTCGCGAGCCTCGTCGCGGCGATGCATCCGACGTACTCACCGCGGGAGTCGTGGAGCACGATGCCGTGACCCTCGACGGGAGGCAGGGAGGCGAGCGCGTCGGCGACCGTCGCGTCGGGCGCGAAGTCGTGGGGGATGTCGAATCGCGGCGATTGCGCCTTCACCCAGCGGATCGCCTCATCGAGATCTTGCAGGTGCAGGTCTTGGGGCAGCACCCCGAGACCGCCGCGTCGGGCGAGGGTCGCTGCGAGACGCGGCCCGGTGATGGAGTTCATGTTCGCCGAGACGATGGGAACGGATGCCCCCGACCCGTCTTCTGGCGCGAGCGAGACGTCGAGCCGGCTCGTGACGGCGGAACGGCTCGGCACGAGGAACACGTCGGAATACGTGAGGTCGTGTCGCGGCGTGGTCCGGTAGAACTGCATGCCATCCACGCTACCGCCGCAATGGGCAACCCGAGTCCGGCAGAGGGGTTTAGGCTTGTGTGGGTGATCGCGCACGATGCGCCGGGCGTGCATCGTGAACGCCGCCAGCAGGTTATCCAGCATCAATGGAGAGAGTGGGCGAGAGGCTGTGTCGAGCCAATTGACCGGGTCAGGTTCCGACGAGACCACGTCGGCCGAGTACGGAGCCAACGAGTGGCTCGTCGACGAGATGTACGAGAAGTACCTCGCAGACCCTGAATCGGTCGACAAGACGTGGTGGCCGGTGCTCGAGCACTACCGCCAGGTCCGCACCGGCGCCGGCAACGGCGACGGCACTGCGAGGGCTGCGGCCCCGCCGGCCGAACCGGCCGCGCCGGATTCCGCCGGGCCCGCTCCACAAGCCCCCACACCCGTCGACGCCGCGCCCGCGGAGGCTGCGACATCCGAGGCCCCG
>NZ_SDPN01000058.1 GCF_004134825.1 Agromyces albus | reverse complement strand
GTCGTCGGTCCGGCGGCCGTGCCCGTCTGGGCCGGCGCCGGCCTCAGCCTCGAGTGGCTCGGCCTCACCCTCGCCGCCGTCGTCGCGCTCGGCGCCCTCCGTCGTGGCAGTGCCATCGCCGGCGCCCTCGTCACCGTGTGCGCCGCCGCGGCGGTGCTTCCGACCGCATTCGCGATCGCCACGGGCGGTGCCGCGATCTCCCCTGCCGCGGAGCGCACGCTCCCGGCCTTCGTGGCGGCAGAGGCCGACGCCGATCCACGCGTCACGACGCTGCGCATCGAGCCCGAGGCCGACGGCGGCCTTCGCGCGACGCTCGAGCACGGCTCCGGAACCACGCTCGACGAGCAGTCGACCCTCGTCCAGACGAGTGAGGAACTCAGCGCCGACGACGAGGAGCTCGCGACCATCGCGGGCAACCTGGCCTCCCGGAGCGGCTTCGACCCGACGGCCGCGACCCGTGAGTTCGGCGTCGCGTTCGTGCTCCTCGCCGCTCCCGCCGACGACGAGAACCGAGACGCCGTGGCCACCGCGGAGCGTGCCCGCACGGCGCTCGACGGCAACGCCGCGCTCGTCGCGGTCGGCGAGACCGACTTCGGCACCCTGTGGCGGTTCGCCGCGGCCGAACCCGACGCCGAGGCGGCACGCATCCCCGCGCGGGCAGGCGGCTGGCTCACCACCGTGATCACGCTCGTGCAGCTCGTCGTCATCGGCGCCGCGCTGCTGCTCTCGATCCCCACGGGCGCCGGTCGCGAGACCGATCGCCGCCCGGTTCGCCGGCGGCGCGGAGTGCCTCCGGCGACTGCGGCTGCGGCTGCGGCTGGGCCACCGGATGACTCGACTGCCGCTGAGGCGGCCGCGGATGACTCGACGGCAGACGAGACGGCTGCGGAAGACGCGACGGCAGACGAGACGGCTGCCGGCGACGCGACGCCAGACGAGGCGACGACCGAGGCGGCCACCGACGGCGAGGCCGGTGGGGCGGCCGACGAGGTCGGCGTGGCCGACGAGCTCGACGACCGTGAGGCTCCCATCTCCGGCGACGCCGATCCCACCGACGGCGACGTGCCCGTTCCCGTGTCTGCGCGCGGCGAAGCCGTTCCCGACGATCCCGACGGCGCCGCGCCGCCCACCGATCCCGCCGACCCGGGGGGAGACGACGATGCTCGCTAGACGCACGATCGCTCGCATCGGCGGCCGAGCCGCCGCCTTCCTCGTGGCGGCCGCGCTCGCCGCCGCCGCGCTCACCGCCGCGGCGATCGTGCCGTGGCCCGAACACCGCACGAGTGCGCCGTCCCTCGTCGTGCAGCCAGCCGAGAGCCGGCAGCAGCGCGTTTGCCCCGGTCCGCTGATGACCCTCGCCGACGACGCGGCGGCGGCCACCACCGCCTCATCCGTGGGCTCGGCGGCGGTCGTCACCGGCGCCGAGCCCGCGACGGCGGCCATCGAGCAGGCGCCGGTCACGGCATCCGAGAACCCGCGCGCCGATCGCGACGGGACGCCGACCGTGATCGCCGCGGAGCCCGGCGAGGTCGCAGTGGGCATGCTCGCGGGTGCGCAATCGCAGACGGCCGCGACCGAGACGGTCGCTGGCTTCGCGGCAGCGGCGTGCGCAGAGGCCTTCGCCGACACCTGGCTCGTCGCGGGCGCCACGAACCTCGGCCGCACGAGCCTCGTGTTGCTCTCGAACCCGACCGATGTCGCCGCAACCGTCGACGTGCGCGTGTCGGGCGAGTCCGGCCCGGTCGAGGCGGCGTCGGCGCTCGGCATCATCGTGCCGGCGGGCAACCAGCGCGTGCTCTCGCTCGCCGGGCTCGCCCCGAACCTGGAATCGCCGGTCGTGCACGTCGAGAGCAGCGGTGGCGCGATCGTCGCGAGCCTGGAGCACTCCGTCGTGCAAGGCCTCGCCCCAGCGGGCGTCGAGCTCTCTGGCGCCACGGCGATGCCATCGACCCGCCAGGTGATCCCGGGCTTCGTCGTCGCGAAAGCAGGCGGAGTCGACCCCGCCGACGACCACGCCCTCGGCGACGACTTCCCCGCAGTGCGACTCTTCGCTCCGGGCGACGACCCCGTGGAGGCGTCGATCGGCATCGTCTCCGATACGGGCGCGAGCGGGTCGACGATCGATGTGACGCTCCAGCCCGGTCGGGTGAGTGACGTGCCGCTCGGCGTGCTCGCCGCCGGCAGCTACACGCTTCGCATCGAGGCCGACGCCCCGGTCGTGGCGGCGGCGCGGGCGACGACGGGCGTGCCGGCCGAATCCGGGGGAGCGGATGCCGCGGCATCCGTCGACCTCGCCTGGACCGTCGCGACGACGCCCCTGCTCGACGACGGCGTGGTCGTCGTGCCGCAAGGCCCCTCGCCCGTGCTGCATCTCGCGAGCACCGGCACGGATGCCACGGAGACGACGGTCACCATCGACGGCACCGAGCGCGCCGTGACGGTGCCGGCGGGCGGCGCGGCGAGCGTCGCGCTCGCGCCCGGCGCGGTGGTGCGACTCGCCGGAACCGAGGGACTGCACGCGTCGGTGTCGTTCTCGGGCGCCGCCGCACTCGCCTCGTTCGGTGTGCAGCCGCCGGGCGCGCAGGATGCGCCGATCCGCGTCTACCCGCGCTGAGCCTCAGAGGTGCCGGTAGCGCCCCGGGGCGAGCTCCCAGGGGTCTTTGCCGAGCAGCTCGGCGATCGCGCGGAACACGCAGCTCTCGATGAGGAGCTTCTCTTCCCGCTCCTCGCCGTCTTGGAGCCGCAGGAATCGCACGATCGGCAGCCGGAAGAAGACGATGCGCCGCTCGTCGTGGAAGACCTTCCACCGATCGACGTGATCGCCGTGGATCGCGTCGGCGGGGCCCTGTGCGACCTCGAACACGACACCCTCGAGCTCGGGCCACAGCCCGCGAAGGTAGGCGGCCGTCGTGGCGATCGTGAAATCGAACTCGTCGAGCCGGGTGCGGATCGGCTCGAGGTGCGGACCCGTCACCGCGGAGCGCATGCCGCGCCCGTGTCGATCACGGGCGAGTCGTCTCGGCGAACGCGGCACTGAGGCGACACGGCGGGGTCGGGGCATACCCTCCATCGTAATGTCCGCGTCGCTCGCTACTCTGGTGGTGCCATGAGACGTTGTTCGCGCACCGCATGCACCGCAGAAGCGGTCGCGACGCTCACCTTCGACTACGCCGACTCGATGGCGGTGCTCGGCCCGTTGGCACTCACCCGCGAACCGCACGGCTACGACCTGTGCGCCCGCCATGCCGACCGCACCTCGGCCCCGAAGGGCTGGCAGGTCGTGCGGCACGTCTCGCTCGGTGAGGTAGGTTTCAAGGCATGAATCCGCCTGCACCATCCGAGGCGCGAGCGCGCCTCAATGCCATCGTGAAGGCCTACGACGTGCGAGGAATCGTGGGGGAGGGCCTCACCGAGGCATCGGTCGAGGCGCTCGGCGCGGCATTCGTCGACGAGGTCGATGCGACCGGCGATCGTGTCGTCGTGGGGCACGACATGCGCGACTCGTCGCCGGTCTTCGCCGAGGCCTTCGCGCGCGGCGCCACGCGGCGCGGCGCCGATGTCGTGGCGATCGGCCTGTGCTCGACCGATGAGACCTACTTCGCATCGGGGTCGATGGGTGCTCCCGCGGCCATGTTCACGGCGAGCCACAATCCGGCGGCCTACAACGGCATCAAGTTCTCCCGTGCCGGCGCCCAGGGCATCTCGCTCGACACGGGGCTCGCCGCGATCCGCGACCGGGCCGGAGATTACCTCGAGCAGGGAATCGCGGATGCCCCGGTGAGCGGCTCGGTCCTCCACGCCGACGTGCTCGCCGACTACGCCGCCTACCTCCGCTCGCTCGTCGACCTGAGCGCCGTGCGACCGATGAAGATCGTCGTCGACGCGGGCAACGGCATGGGCGGGCTCACGGTGCCCGCCGTCCTCGGCGATGCCGCGGGCCTTCCGTCGCTCCCCTTCGAGATCGTTCCGCTCTACTTCGAGCTCGACGGCACGTTCCCGAACCACGAGGCGAACCCGCTCGATCCGGCGAACCTCGTCGACCTGCAGCGTGCGGTCGTCGAGCACGGTGCCGATCTCGGGCTCGCCTTCGACGGCGACGCCGACCGGTGCTTCGTGATCGACGAGCGCGGCGGCGCCGTCGACCCGTCGGCCATCGCCGCCATCGTCGCGCTTCGCGAGATCGAGCGAGTGCGGGCGGCCGGCGAAGACGACGTGAGCGTCATCCACAACCTGATCACCTCGCGATTCGTGCCCGAGACGATCGAGGGCGCCGGTGCGACGCCCGTGCGCACCCGCGTCGGCCACTCGCTCATCAAAGACCAGATGCGGCTCACCGGGGCGGTCTTCGGCGGCGAGCACTCGGCGCACTACTACTTCCGCGACTTCTGGGGCGCCGACAACGGCATGCTCGCCGCGATGCACGTGCTCGCGGAGTTCGGCGCGCAGGGCGGCCTGCTCTCCACGCTCGCGGCCCGCTTCACGCCCTACGCCCTCTCGGGCGAGATCAACTCGACCGTCACCGACGTCCCGGCGGCATACACCCGCATCGTCGAGGCGTTCACCGGCCGGGCCGACTTCGACGAGTTCGACGGGCTCACCGTCGACGGCCTCACCGACGAGAGCGAACCGTTCTGGTGGTTCAACGTGCGGCCGTCGAACACCGAGCCGCTGCTCCGGCTCAACGTCGAGGGCGCGGATGCCGCGACGATGGCCGCCATCCGCGATGAGGTGCTCGGGCTCATCAGGGCGTGAGCCCGCGCGGCGCGGAGCGACGCGCGAGCTCACGAAAGGCGGCAGCAGAAGCGCTCGCGGCGCGCCAGCGCCGCGGAGCGTGCGCGGAAGACTCGGGAACATGACGCTTGCCCGTGACCACCAGCCGCGCGAGCCTGCGAGAATGGTCCGCATGGATGCCGCCGTCACCACCGCCCTCCCGTTCAAGGTCGCCGACCTCTCGCTCGCCGAGGCCGGACGCCACCAGCTCCGTCTCGCAGAGAACGAGATGCCCGGCCTGATGGCGTTGCGCGAGGAGTTCGGTGCATCGAAGCCGCTCTCGGGCGCGCGCATCGCCGGCAGCCTGCACATGACCGTGCAGACGGCGGTGCTCATCGAGACCCTCGTCGCGCTGGGCGCGCAGGTGCGCTGGGCGAGCTGCAACATCTTCTCGACGCAAGACGAGGCGGCGGCAGCGGTCGTCGTCGGCCCGACCGGAACGGTCGACGCTCCTGCCGGCGTGCCCGTGTTCGCCTGGAAGGGCGAGTCGCTCGAGGAGTACTGGTGGTGCACCGACCGCATCTTCGACTGGAGCGCTGAGGCGGAGGCATCCGGAGCCGACTGGATCGGCCCCAACATGATCCTCGACGACGGCGGCGACGCCACCATGCTCGTGCACCACGGGCGCGAGTTCGAGGCGGCCGGCGCCGTGCCCGCGACGACGGATGACGCGAGCGCCGAGTACCGCGTCGTGCTCGATGCCCTGCGCCGCTCGCTCGAGCTCACCCCAGACCGCTGGACCCGCATCGCCGCCGACCTGAAGGGCGTCACCGAGGAGACCACGACGGGCGTCCACCGGCTCTACGAGCTGCACGCGACCGGCGCGCTCCTCTTCCCGGCCATCAACGTCAACGACTCGGTCACGAAGTCGAAGTTCGACAACAAGTACGGCATCCGTCACTCGCTGCCCGATGGGCTCAACCGCGCGACCGACGTGCTCATCGGCGGCAAGGTGGCGTTCGTCGCCGGGTACGGCGACGTCGGCAAGGGTGCGGCGGAGGCGCTCCGCGGTCAGGGCGCGCGGGTCATCGTCAGCGAGGTCGACCCCATCTGCGCGCTGCAGGCCGCGATGGACGGCTACCAGGTCTCTCGACTCGAGTCGGTCATCGGCGAGATCGACATCCTCGTCACAGGCACCGGCAACAAAGACGTCGTTCGCGTCGAGCACCTCCTCGGCCTCAAGCACCTCGCCGTCGTGGCGAACGTGGGCCACTTCGACAACGAGATCGACATGGCCGCGCTCGAGTCGCTGCCGGGCGCCGAGCGCATCGAGATCAAGCCGCAGGTGCACGAGTGGCGCCTGCCCACCGGGCGCAGCGTGCTCGTGCTCTCCGAGGGGCGGCTCATGAACCTCGGCAATGCCACGGGGCATCCGTCGTTCGTGATGTCGAACTCGTTCACGAACCAGGTGCTCGCGCAGATCGAGCTGTGGACGCGCCCCGAGGCGTACCCGATCGGCGTGTACGTGCTGCCGAAGCACCTCGACGAGAAGGTCGCGCGCCTGCATCTCGACGCGCTCGGCGTCGAGCTCACCGAGCTCTCGCCCGAGCAGGCGTCGTACATCGGCGTGCCGGTCGAGGGCCCGTACAAGGTCGACCACTACCGGTACTGAGCCCGGGTCGCCGCGGCCTCAGCGCTCGGGGAACCCGTTCGGCGTTGCGTCGAGCACGGGCGCAAGCGTCGACATGCGCGCGCGCTCGAGCTCGAGCGCGGTGAGGTCGCGTTCGCGGCGGAGCGCAGCGACACCCGCGAGAAAGCGCTCGGCCGGGGCGTTCGGCACCGGCGACACGAAGGGCATGACCTCGGCGGCGAGGGCGGCGGCGATGCGCGCACGACTCTCGGGCACGAGGTGCTCCGCGTTCTGGAAGAACGCGGCGACGCGACGAGCGAGCGGGTCGGGCAGGCGAGCGACGTCGGCGATCGCCGACCACGACGCGAGCTCGGAGGGAACCCCGAACGCCGTCGACGGCAGGTGGGGAACGCGCTCGACTTGTGCGTGCGTGCCGGCGAGCAGGTCGCCGAGGCGCTTCGACGAGGGGTTCAGGAAGCCGATGAGCACGGCGAGTCCGCCGAACGTCATGTAGATCTCGATGACCCCCGTGAGTGCGCGGATGAACGCGTGCCGGAATCCCGCCGCGCCGCCGTCGTCTCGCACGACCCGGAGGCCGAGCGCGAGCTTTCCGAGCGAGCGCCCGTGGGTCGCCGTCTCGACGGCGGTGGGAATCACGACGATGCACGTCACGATGCCGGCGATCATGATCGCGCGGAACGCCGCCTCGTCGACCGAGAGCTGCCCGAGCGCGAGCAGCAGGCCCACGATGAGCAGGACCGACACGAGCACGTCGATCGCGGTGCCGCCCGCTCGCATGAGGGCGCTCGCCGGCCGCACGTCGAGCGTGACGGCCTCGCCCGTGAGCACGCCCTCGTCGTCGAATCGGGCGACCCTGCGGTCGGCGACGGTCGCTTCGGCCATGGGTAGTATTCAAGCAGATGGACCTCGATGCGCTCGCCTCCGCCCGTCATGACGACTGGGAGCGGCTCGACGCGCTCGCGAAGTCGCGCCGGCTCGGCGGGGCCGAGGCCGACGAGCTCATCGAGCGGTATCAGGCCGCGGCATCCGACCTCTCGCTCGTGCAGACGACGGCGGGTTCGACCGCGCTCGGCGACCGGTTGTCGATCTCGCTCGCGCGCGCGCGCCTGAAGTTCACCGGGGTTCCCGAGAACCCGTTGCGGCAGCTCACTCGCTTCGCCCTCATGAGCCTTCCCGCCGCCCTCTATCGCCTGCGGTGGTTGACCCTCGCCGTCGCCCTCGCGACCTTCGCCGTCGCTGCGCTCTATGCGTGGTGGATCGGCGGCGATCCGCGAGTGCTCTCGACGCTCGGCACCGAGGCCGAGTTCCGCCAGATCGCCGAGGAGGGCTTCGTCGCCTACTACTCGGAGAACCCCGCGGCGTCGTTCGCCGGCGCAGTCTGGACGAACAACGCCTGGATCGCCGCACAATGCGTGGCGTTCGGCATCCTCGGCGTGTGGGTGCCGTGGATCATCCTGCAGAACGCGCAGAGCCTCGGCATCACGGCGGCCATCATGTTCGCCTACGACGAGGCCGACACGTTCTTCCTCTACATCGCGCCGCACGGCCTCCTCGAGCTCACGTGCGTATTCGTCGCCGCGGCTGCCGGGCTCCGTATCTTCTGGGCGTGGGTCGCGCCCGGTCCGAGGTCGCGCGGCATCGCCCTCGCCGAAGACGCACGCTCGCTCTTCAGCGTCGCGATCGGGCTCGTGTTCTTCCTCTTCGTCTCGGGCATCATCGAGGGCTTCGTCACGCCGGCACCGTGGCCGTGGCCCGTGAAGATCGGCATCGGCGTGCTCGCGCTCGCCGGGTTCCTCGCGTACATGCTCGTGCTCGGCCGCCGCGCGTGGAGAGCCGGTGAGACGGGCGACCTCGTCGAGTTCGACGCCGGGGCGACGCGCATCGTCTCGGGCTGAGCAACTCAGAGCTGAGCGGCTGCAAGAGCCGACAGGCGGCGTCAGAGCTGTCCTGAGGCCTTCAGGTCGAGGTAGCGGTCGGCGAGCGCCGGCGGCAGCTCGTGCGGAGGGGCGCTGACCGTGAGGGCGCCGAGGCGGCGGATCGCGGCGGCCACGCGCGCGGTGTCGATGAGGCCGCGCTCAGCGGCGGCCGCACGGTAGACCTCCTCGAGATCGCCGCGAGCGCCGCCGGCTTCGACGAGCGCCGGGTCGGTCACGGAAGCGACGATCACCGTGTGCCGGGAGGTGAGCTGCGGCAGCATCGAGAGCAGCCCGCGCGAGCTGCCGGGGGAGTCGGCCGCGGTGAGCAGCACGACGAGGGCACGCCGGCTCGTCACCCGCCGCACCTGGCCGGGCACCGACGACCAGTCGGCCTCGATGAGCTCGGCATCGATGCCGGCCATCGTGTCGACCATGCGTGCGAGCAGCTCGGGGCCGCTCGCGCCGTGCACGCGTCCGCGGAGGCGGCGGTCCCACGCGAGGAAGTCGACCCGGTCGCCCGCGTGCGAGGCGAGGGCGGCGAGCAGGAGGGATGCCTCGAACGCCGTGTCGAGACGGGGTTCGTCGGCGATGCGGGCGGCCGCCGTGCGCGAGGTGTCGGCGACGATCACGATGCGGCGGTCGCGTTCGGGCCGCCAGGTGCGCACCATGAGCCGCATGCCGCCGGGCACCTCGGGGTCGGCGTGGCGCGCCGTGGCACGCCAGTCGATCGATCGCACGTCGTCGCCGCGAACGTACTCGCGGATCGAGTCGAACTCCGTGCCCTGGCCACGGATGAGCAGCGGCGTGCGCCCGTCGAGCTCGCGCAACCGCGTGAGCCGCGACGGCAGGTGCACGCGGGAGTGGAACGGCGGCAGCACGCGGATGCGTCCGGGGGCCGCGAGCGTCGCCTGCCGCGACCACAGGCCGAGGGGACCCGCCGACCGCACCGTCACCTGCGCCACGCGGCGGTCGCCGCGGCGCCACGGGGTGAGTTGCAGCGTCATGCGTCGACGCTCGCCCGGAGGCACGAGCAGCGGGGTGCGATTCGGCCCGGCGAGGCCCGCCGAGGGTTCCCACCCGTCGCGCACGGTGGCACGCAGCATCCGACCGCCGAGATTGCGGACCGTGAGCTCTGCGGTGACCGTCTCGCCCAGCCGCACCCGATCGGGCAGCTCCCGGCCGAGCGCGACGCGCCGGGGCGACGCCGCGAGCGAGACGTCGAGCACTCCGGCGCCGAGCGCGAGGGTGAGCCATCCGGCGAGTGCGATCCATGCTTCGGCCGCGCCGGAGATGCCCGCGGCGACGACGGGGACGACGCCGAGCGCGAGGAGGAGCGCGAACCGACCGGAGATCGTCATGTCAGAGCGGCACCTGCACCTGCTGCACGATGCTGCGGAGTACGGCATCGACCGAGACGCCCTCGAGCTCCGCCTCGGGGCGCAACTGCACCCGGTGCCGCCACACGGGCAGCAGCATCGCCTGCACGTGATCGGGCGTGACGGAGTCGTATCCGGTGAGCCACGCCCACGCCTTCGCGGCAGCGAGCAGGCCCGTCGCGCCGCGCGGGCTCACGCCGAGCCGCATCGACGGGCTCCGGCGGGTCGCGCGCGCGAGGTCGACGACGTAGGCCAGCACATCGTCGGAGACGCGCACCGCGGATGCCGCAGCCCGCGCAGCGGCGAGCTCGGCCGCGCCCAGCACCGGCTGGACCCCGGCCGCGGCGAGGTCGTGCGGGTCGAACCCGTCGGCGTGACGGCGCAGGAGCGACACCTCGGCGTCGCGCTCGGGCACGTCGAGCACGAGCTTCAGCAGGAACCGGTCGAGCTGTGCCTCGGGAAGCGTGTAGGTGCCCTCGTACTCGATCGGGTTCTGCGTGGCCGCGACGAGGAATGTGTCGGGGAGCGGCCGGGTGACGCCGTCGGCGGAGACCTGACGCTCCTCCATCGCCTCGAGCAGCGCCGACTGCGTCTTCGGCGGCGTGCGGTTGATCTCGTCGGCGAGCAGGATGTTCGTGAACACCGGCCCCTCGCGGAACGCGAACTCGCCCGAACGCGGGTCGTAGGCGAGCGAACCGGTGACGTCTCCGGGCATGAGGTCGGGGGTGAACTGCAACCGGCGCGTGTCGAGCCGCAGCGTTCGGCTGAGCGTGCGCACGAGCAGCGTCTTGGCGACGCCCGGCACGCCCTCGAGCAGCACGTGGCCACGGGTGAGCAGCGCGATGATGAGGCCGGTCACGGCGCCGTCCTGCCCGACGACGGCCTTGCCGACCTCGGTGCGCACGCGATTCAGCGCGGCGCGGAGCTCCTCGTCGGTGAGCGCGGTGGTATCGGTCATGGTCGCCTTCCTGCGGGGCCTGTGGGGTCTGTCGAGTCTGTCGAGTCTGCCGGGTCTGTGTGGCCTGCGCGTCCTGCGGAGCGGGGCCGAAGCGTGTCGCGCACATCATGCTCGAGCACGTCGAGCTCGGCCGCGAGCTCGACGAGGTCGCGATCACCGCCCGGCTCGGCGTCGACGAGCAGTCGGCGCACGGATGCCTCGTCACGGCCGGTCGCGCGCGCCGCGGCATCCGTCACGGCGCCGAGCTCTGCCGAGCGCGGCAGCTTGAGCGCCTCGACGATGCGACCGATGGCGCCGATGCGCAACTGGTCGAGGGCGCGGACGCGGGCAGCGCTGCGTGCGTACAGCCTCGCCCGGCCTTCGCTCGTCTCACCGGCCGGCACATGCACGGGCAGGTTCTCGGTGACGAGCGGGCCGAAACGGCGCCCGCGCCAGATGCCCGCGGCGATGACGACCGCGATGAGCAGGACCATGACGGGGCTCACCCAGCCCGGAGTGAGCTCGGCGATGGTCGGCGCCGCGTTGGCATCGACGTCGCCCGGCCCGGGGAGGTACCAGACGAGTTCGTCGGATGCCCCGGTGAGCCCGATCGCGAGCGCGGCATTGCCGGCCTCGTCGATCGACTCGTTCGCGAACACCGTCGTCGCGGCGACGAGCGTGACCTGCCCGTCGTCGTCGCCCTCGCCCGACACGAGCGCGAACCCGAACTCCTCGTCTCGGAAGCAGCCCTGCCAGCCGGCAGCTCGAGCGTCGTCGTCGACCGTGAGCAGGCGCTGGCCGTCTCCCAGGCCGCCCGCTCGCTCGGCCGCGGGCAGCTCGCACGCGACGTCGTCGATCGGCCCGCTCGCGACGCCCGCGAGGCGAACGCCGGGGGCGAGCGCCTCGAGCGCCGCGAAGCCCGGCTCGACGACCACGAGCCGTTGCGCGACGCCCGCGAGGCGATCGAGCCGCGACTCGTCGAGGAGGGCGAACTCGTCGTAGAGCAGCACGGTCGCGCCCCGGTCGGCAGCGTCGACAGCGGAGTCCAGCGATCGAGACTCGGTGACCGAGACGCCGTGGTCGCGGAGCACCTCGACGAGCGCCATGGCTCCGAGTGGGGCGGGGTTGTCTGCGCCGAGCGTCATTCCGGGAGGGCGCACGCCGCCCTGGATCGCGAGCGCCACGACGGCGCCGAGCACGAGCACTGCGGCGAACACGATCCAGATGCGACGACGTCGCACGAACGCGCGGAATGTCGGCGTCATGGCGGTCGCGGCATCCGTCTGGTCGGCGGGCGCTCCGGCGCTGCCCGAGCCGCCCGGGCGATCGGCGAGGGACGCGGCCGATGGTGCCACGCTCACCGCGACGCCTCCTCGGGCCACGCGTCGGCCGGTGCGGACGCGCCGAGGTCGCGCTCGAGCGCGGTGAGGCGCTCGTAGGCGTCTTGAGATCCGTCACGGCCGAGGTAGCGAACCCCGTCGAACTCGGCGGCGGCGGCGTGGAGCGCGGTGGCGTGCTCAGGGAAGGGCAGTGCCGCGGCATCCGTGAAGCCGCGTGCCGTCGTGCCCGGATGCACTCGCACGAGATCCCGCTCGACGATGCCCCGCACGATGGCGCGGAATCGCTCCTCGATCGCGAGCGGCCAATCGCCCCGCGCTGCCGCAGCGAGCGCGGACCGGTGCAGCGTCGCGAGGTCGCGGCGGTCGTGGTCGTCGAACAGCGGCGCGAGCGTGCGCCGGCGGCGTCGCAATCGAGGCACGCCGAAGACGAGCAGTCCGACGACGACGAGCACGACGACGAGGAGCACGAGAAGGAGCGTCAGGACGGGAGCCGGCAGGCCGCCGGCACCCTCGAACAGGCTCGCGATCCAGTCGCGAACGGCTTCCATCGCGAGGTCGAACGCGTTCGGCTCGGCATTGCGGTACTCGGCCTTCGCGAGCTCGTCGAGGAGCCACCGGCGCGCCTCGGGCGCGTCGGGATCGAGTGGGGAGGCGCCGAGCGAGGTCAGGACCACGTCGCGGCAGGCTCGCTTCCGGCGGGCGCGGATGGCGCGGGAGCCCGGTAGGGATCGGTGACCGGCTGGCCGGCGTCACGCAGCTCGACGTGGCGTTCGAGCTCGAGGTCGAGCCCCTCCTTGCGCATCCGCAGGTCGATGTAGAGGACCGCGACGAGCGCCGCCTGCACGACCGCCGTGATCGCGCCGATGAGGATCGAGAGGATCATCGTCACCACGGTCGTGATGATCGTGATGGTGACCGCCGTGCCGGCGCCGGTGGGATCGATGATCACGGCGAGGATCGTGCCGACGAGCGAGATCGGCTGCACGACCACTTGGGCTGCGACGTTGAGGATGACGCTGACGAGCAGCAGGATGCCGAAGGTGCGCCAGTAGTATCCGTCGGTGAGTTGCCACGAACGACGGATGGCGGCGCCGAGGCCGGCGTGCTCGAGCACGATGACGCTCGGCACGAGCGAGAGCTTCACGCCGATCCACGCACCGAGCACGGCGAGGCCGAGGCCCAGTAGCACGGCGACGAGGATCGAGACCCCGAGCGCCGTCGGCGAGATCCCCGCAGCCACCACGATGATTCCGACGAGCGCGGCGATGGCGGCGATGACCGCCGCGGCGACGAGCGCGGTCCACCCGATGAGCGGCCAGATGCGCTTGGCGGTGCGGCGCCACAGCGCCCCGAATCCGAGCCGGTCGCCGAGGGTGCCGCTCGCGACCTCGAGCACCATCACGCCCTGGAGGAACGCGCTCGCGACGAGCGTGATGGCGACGGGCACGAGCATGAGCAGGATGAATCCGCCGACGGTGCCGGCGAGGACCGTGTCGAAATCCGCATCCGACGCGCTCTCGACGCGCCCGATCGCGAACATCATGAACGGCACGACGACCGCCGCGGTCGCGATCACCGATACGAGCTGCACGACGAGTCCGCTGCCGAACGTCGCAGCGGGGTTGCGCCGGAGGGTGCGGAACGGCGCCCACAGCAGGGTTCCGAAGCTCAGCGGACGCAAGGGGAGCAGGCCGGGCTTCGGGGGCGGCGTCCAGCCCCCTGGGATGCCCGGCTGCGGCGCATACGCTCCATACGCTCCGGGCGGTGGCAGCGGTGGCAGCGGCGGGGGCGTGCCGGGTGCCGGAGGCACGTTCGCCGGAGCGCCATATGGCGTGCCCGCGGCATCCGGTGCCGAACCCCCGTTGGGCGCCCCACCGGGTGCCTGCCAGTCCTGATCTGACACGTGCGTGCGCTCCTTCCGGCGGATGCTCCCAATGCTGTCACATTTCGCCTTCCCGGCGGGATTCGCGCGCAGCCGGGACGTTCGGCCGTCTTCCGGCCTCGAACGACTACGCTTGAGCCACTGCAGTCGGCCGGCAACACCGCGGCCCCGAAGGAAACCGAACGTATGAACCCACGCGTACTCGTCGTCGATGACGACACGGCCCTCGCGGAGATGATCGGCATCGTGCTGCGCACGGAGGGCTTCGAGCCGGCGTTCTGCGCCGACGGCACGGGTGCGCTCGCTGCGTTCCGGGAGACGAAGCCCGACCTCGTGCTGCTTGACCTCATGCTTCCGGGCATCGACGGCATCGAGGTGTGCGGTCGCATCCGCGCGGAGTCCGGCACGCCGATCATCATGCTCACTGCGAAATCCGACACGACCGACGTCGTGAAGGGGCTCGAGTCGGGCGCCGACGACTACATGGTGAAGCCCTTCAACCCGAAGGAGCTCGTCGCCCGCATCCGCACGCGCCTGCGGCCGGCACCCGATCCCGCCACCGACACCCTCGGCATCGGCGACCTCATCATCGACGCGGCCGGTCACGAGGTGCGTCGCGGCGATGAGCAGATCAACCTCACGCCGCTCGAGTTCGACCTGCTCCACACGCTCGCGTCGAAGCCGCAGCAGGTGTTCACGCGTGAGATGCTCCTCGAGCAGGTGTGGGGCTATCACTACAAGGCCGACACCCGGCTCGTGAACGTGCACGTGCAGCGGCTCCGCGCGAAGGTCGAGCACGATCCCGACAACCCGCGCATCGTCATGACCGTGCGCGGCGTCGGCTACCGGGCCGGCGCGACCACCTAGGGCTACGGATGTCTGCGGGCCAGTCCCCGGCGATCTTCTCCGCGGCGAGGTGGCGCGCGCTGCCGCGGCAGCTCGCGGCGCTCTGGCGGCGCTCGCTGCAGTTCCGCACCGTCATCATCACGCTCGCGCTGTCGTCGCTCGCGATCTTCGTGATCGGCCTCTACATCTCGTTCAGCGTCGCCTCCAACCTGTTCAGGCAGCAGCTCGACCAAGTGCTCGGTGCCTCCAACCAGGCGACGACGGCCGCGCAGCGGATCCTCGACTCGTCCGACGCAGCCGACCGCGCCTCGCTGCAGGGTGTGATGAGCGACGCGCTCGATCAGGTCATCCGGGTGTCGGGGAGTCGGGCTGTCGCCGTCTACCGGGACCCGACTGAGGCGTTCAGCCAGAACGCGCCGCCCGACATCGTGGCGCCGAGCCTCGGCGGCGTCATCACCCCAGAGCTGCGCAACCGGATCGAGGAGAACCCCGACCAGCAGTTCTGGCAGTCGGTCGCCATCACCGAAGACGACGGCAGCAGCGACCCCGGCGTGGTCGTCGGCTCGGATCTCGTCGTGCCCGCCGCCGGCCGATACGAGCTGTACATCGGCTACAACTTCGAGAATGCCCAAGAGACCCTCGCCTTCATGCAGCTCACCGGCATCGTCGGCGCCGCCGCGCTGCTCGCCCTGCTCAGCTCGGTCACCTTCCTCGTGGTGCGCTGGGTGATCGAGCCGATCCGCACGGTCGCGGCCACGAGCCGCAGGCTGGCGGCCGGAGACCTCGGCGTGCGTATGCCGTCGAAGGGCGAAGACGAGCTCGCGACCCTCGCCGGGTCGTTCAACGGCATGGCCGACAGCCTGCAGGCCCGCATCAGGGAGCTCGCCGAGCTCTCGGTGATGCAGCAGCGGTTCGTCTCGGATGTCTCGCACGAGCTGCGCACACCGCTCACGACGATCCGGCTCGCCGGCGACGTGCTCTACGGCCAGCGCGACGACTTCCCCGGTCCCACGGCTCGCACCGTCGAGCTCCTGCACACGCAGACCGATCGATTCGAGACGCTGCTCGCCGACCTGCTCGAGATCAGCCGATACGACGCGGGCTCCGTGGAACTCGCGACCGAGCCCACGAACCTCGTGCACCTCGCGGGCGATGCGATCCAGTCGATGCACGAGCTCGCCCGCGAACGGGGCAGTGAACTGCGGCTCGAGGCGCCCGGCGGGCACCTCGACGCCGACGTCGACCCGCGGCGCATCCGGCGCATCGTGCGCAACCTCCTCGGCAACGCGATCGAGCACGGAGAGGGGCGTCCGATCGTCGTGGCCGTCGACAGCAATGAATCAGCGATCGCCCTCTCGGTGCGCGACTACGGCATGGGCATGACCGAAGAGGCCCAGGCTCGCGTCTTCGACCGGTTCTGGCGCGCCGATCCCAGCCGCATGCGCACGATCGGCGGCACGGGGCTGGGCCTCGCGATCGCCCTCGAAGACGCGGTGGCGCACGGCGGCGCCCTCGACGTGTGGTCGGAGCCCGGTCACGGCACCGTCTTCAGGTTGACGCTGCCGCGAACGAAGGATGCCGACGCCGTCGAGTCGCCGCTTCCGCTCGTTCCCGACGACATCGAGGCGACCGGGCCGGCGCCCACGGGCGTGGTGCCGGCGATCGAGCCCGCCGACGGAGCGGCGCGGGAGGTGCACGATGCGTAGGCGCCTGTTCGCGGCATCCGTCGCCATCATGTCTGCCGTGATGCTCGCGGGCTGCGTCTCGATCCCGAGCTCGGGCGCGGTGAACGCCGGGAACTCGGCGGTCGTCGACGAGGACCCCGAGTTCGACATCATCGCGCCGGGCCCGATCGTCGACGGCACGCCCGAGCAGATCGTGCAGGGCTTCATGGACGCCGCGGTCAGCCCCGGGAACAACTACCGGGTGGCGCGCCAGTTCCTCACCCCGGCCTTCGCCGACGAATGGCAGGCCGACGCTGCAGCGACCATCTACACCGGCGCCCGCAGGCCCATCGCGATCGATGAGTCGTCGATGATCGTCGAGGTCACTCCCGTCGCCTCGCTCACGGCCGGCGGCCAGTACGCCGTGACCGAGTCGCGTGCCGCCATCCCGCTGCCGTACCGTCTCGAGCAGGTCGACGGCCAATGGCGCATCTCGGAGGCTCCGCCGGGCGTCGTGATCGACGAGGCGAACTTCGCGAGCGTCTTCCGCAAGCATGCGCTCTACTACTTCGACCCCGAGTACCGCTACCTCGTTCCCGACGTGCGCTGGTTCGCCGGCCGCGACTCGGTGCAGACGAGCATCGTGAAGGCCCTGCTCACGGGCCCGGCGGAGTGGCTCGCTCCCGGCGTCGTCTCGGCGTTCCCCGATGGCGTGCGCCTCGACCCCGACGCCGTGCCGGTCGACGGCACCGTCGCGAGCGTCGACCTGTCGGGAGCCGCCTTCGATGACCTGCTCACGGTGCAGCGCATGCAGGAGCAACTCGACGCGAGCCTCGTCGGCAAGGTGCGCAACGTCTCCAGGGTCACGCTCTCGCTCAACGGCCTCGAGCAGGACGTGCCCGACCTGCCGGGGCAAGTGGTCGTGAACCCTCGCGTCGCCCAGCGGCCCGTGGTCTACGACGGGGCCTCGTTCGGCTACCTCGCCACGTCGGGCGAGAGTATCGACCCGATTCCCGGACTTTCAGCGGAGGTCGAGACACTCGCACCCACCGGCGCGGCGCTCGGACCCGATGCGGAGTCGGCGGCAGTGCGCTCCGCAGGTGGAGTCTCACTCGTCCTCGCCGGGGAGGCACCGGTGCTCCTCGATCCGCGCGCAGACCTCGTCGTGCCCGCGATCGACGGCGCGGGCTACGTGTGGTCGGTGCCACGGGGGTCGCCCGACCAGCTCGTCGTGTTCGCTCCCGATGGAACCGACCAGCCGCTCGACGTGCCCTGGGGCGGGTCCTCGATCGCCGCGATCGAGGTGTCCCGCGACTCGACGCGCCTGATCGCACTCGTCGGCGACGGCGCACGCACGCAGTTCGTCGTCGCGTCGATCCAGCGCGACACTGACGGTCGCATCGCGCTCGGTCCGATGGCGCTCCGGCTCGACGACACCGCCGGCACGCCGCTCGACGTCGCGTGGCTCGACGCGAGCAACGTCGCCTCGCTCACCGCGTTGCCCGACGGAACCACGCGGCTCGTCACGCAGGAGATCGGCGGCTTCGCGAGCGATCGGCAGGGCCCCGACGGCGGCGTCCTGCTCGATGGCGGCAACAGCATCACCGACATCCGGGTGCTCACGTCGGCCGGCGCCCTGAATGTGCGGAGCGGCGTCGGCTGGCAGGCGCGCACCTCCGACCTCATCGTCCGCTTCACCGCGGTCCAGCAACCGAACTGAGCCGCGACTTCTCCTCGACATGCGGCCCCGGCACCGCTGCCGTCGACGTCGATGCCTCGGCGAGCCGCTGAGGGGCGGTTGCGGCGCAGGCTGAGCGGATGTCGCAGCATCCGATCCCTCTTCCGTCCCTTCCGTCGCTCGCTCGCAGTGCCGTCGGGGGCCTCGAGCGAGCTGCGCTCGACGCGCTCGCCGTGGTGCTGCCCGTCAGGTGCGCAGGCTGCGGTGAGCCCGACCGCGCGGTCTGCGATGCGTGTCGCCTCGCGCTCGCCGCCGCGCCGCACCTCGTCGAGCGGCCCGGTCTCAGCGCGTGGGCGGCGCTCCAGTACGCGGGCCCCGTCGCGTCGGCCATCGGGGAGTTCAAGGACGGCGGGCGCACGGATGCCGCGCCGGCGCTCGCGCTCGCG
>NZ_SDPN01000057.1 GCF_004134825.1 Agromyces albus | reverse complement strand
GGCCGCCCTCGGTGCGCTCGCTGCGCTCGGCGGCTACGCGCTGCAGGCGGGCTCGCGCGCCGTGACGGCCGTGCGCGAGGCGATCACGCTGCCGCGCGCTGCGAAGACGGCGAGCGTTCCGGCGAGCGCGGAGCTCGGCCTCGATGGCCTCGGCCCGGTGATCACGCCGAACGCCGAGTTCTACCGGATCGACACCGCCCTCGCGGTGCCCAATGTCGACCCGGGCGGCTGGAGCCTGCGCATCCACGGCATGGTCGAGCGCGAAGTGACGATCACGTGGGACGAGCTGCTCGCCCTGCCGCTCGAGGAGAGCGTCACGACGCTCGCGTGCGTCTCGAACGAGGTGGGCGGCAGCCTCATCGGCAATGCCGTGTGGCTGGGGCATCCGATCCGCGAACTGCTCGCCCGAGCGGCGCCCACGGCCGACGCCGACATGGTGCTCTCGCGCAGTGTCGACGGGTTCACGGCGAGCACCCCGCTGCAGGTGCTGCAGGACGACCGCAACGCGATCCTCGCGGTGGGCATGAACGGCGAGCCGCTGCCTCCCGAGCACGGGTTCCCGGTGCGCATGGTCGTGCCGGGCCTCTACGGGTATGTCTCGGCGACGAAGTGGGTCGTCGACCTCGAGGTCACGCGGTTCGACGCGGCATCCGCCTACTGGACCGACCGCGGCTGGAGCGAGCGCGGGCCCATCAAGATCTCGTCGCGCATCGACGTGCCGCGCCCCGGGCAGTCGGTCGACGCTGGCCCGGTCGTGATCGCCGGCGTCGCGTGGCACCAGCACACCGGCATCTCGCGCGTCGAGGTGCAGATCGACGACGGCGCCTGGGCCGATGCCACGCTCGCCACCGCGATCTCGATCGACACGTGGGTGCAATGGCGCTACGACTGGGATGCCGCGGCGGGCTCGCACCGCGTGCGCGTGCGGGCGACCGGCGCCGACGGCGAGGTGCAGACCGCGGAGCGGCAGGGCGTCGTGCCCGACGGCGCGACGGGCCTGCACGAGGTCCGCGTCGAGGTGCGCTGAGCGGATGCCTCAGCGTTCTTCCTCAGTCGGGGAACGACTCGAGGTGCTCTCGAGCGAGCCGCGCCGGTGCCCTCGAGAGCCATGCCTCGGCGACGACCTCCGAGAGGCGGCGCCGTGAGATGCGATCGAGCCGGACGAGCACGACGGGCCAGCCGTCGAAGTGGCGCGTCGTGAAGAAGACCGACCGGTCCTCGACGACGAGTGCACGCTTCACCGCCTCGTCCTCCACACGGGCGGCGAGCACCGGACCGCCCTGTTCGTCGAGGTGCAGCTCCTCGAGGTCGGGGCGCCGCAGGCGCCGCTCCCACACGAACGCCTTGTGGTGCACCCGCCAGTGCATCTCGCCCCGGCTCAGGGTTTCCGTCGTGTCGGGCAGGCCGAGGGCGAGCTCGCGAACGTCCTCCCAGCCGGCCATGCCGACACCATACGCCGCTTCACCGCAGGTCGCGCCTGCGCACGGTCGAAATCCGCCGAGCGGATGCCACTGAGCCGGGCGTCCGGCCGCGTAGCGACGGTCGCGTCGGCGTGCGGCGTCGTGCCCTGAATGTCGGCGCCCGCAGGTAGCGTGAACAGGAGACGAACGGAGGAGCCGATGTACCTGGTCGACGGCACCGTCGTCACGAGCGCGAGCGACCTGAAGAAGGCGTCCGAGTGCGAGTTCGCATTCCTGCGCGCGCTCGACGCGAAGCTCGGCCGCATCGAGCCCGTGCCCGACCCTGAAGACGCCATGCTCGAGCGATCGGGTCGCATGGGCGACGCGCACGAGTTGCGCGTGCTCGAGGCGTACCGGGCCGAGCTGGGCGCGGCCGTCGTCGAGATCGAGCGGCCCGACGTGCGCGACGCGGCCGCCGTGGCCGCCGCCGTCGAGGCGACGCAGGCGGCGTTCGCAGCGGGTGCCCCGATCGTGTTCCAGGCGACCTTCGCCGACGAGGGGTTCATCGGCTTCGCCGACTTCATCGTGCGCCAGCCCGACGGGCGCTACCTCGTGCAAGACTCCAAACTCGCCCGACGCGCGCGCGTCACCGCGCTGCTGCAGCTCGCCGCCTATGCCGAGCAGCTCGAGCGCACGGGCGTCCCCTGCGCCGACACCGTCGAGCTGCTCCTCGGCGACGGCACCACGAGCCCGCATCGTCTCGACGACATCGCCCCCGTCTACCGGTTGCGCCGGGCGCGGCTCGAGCAGATCATCGCCGACCGGCTCGCCGAGCCGGGCCCGGTCGAGTGGGGCGATCCGCGCTACGCGCTCGACGGCCGCTGCCCCACGTGCGATCTCGAGGTGCAGGCGCACCGCGACGTACTGCTCGTGGCGGGCTTGCGCGTCACGCAACGAACGGCCCTCCACGAGGCCGGCATCACGACGATCGACCAGCTCGCGGCATCCGAGGGTCACATCGACGGCATCCTCGACGCCACCATCGAGAACCACCGGGTGCAGGCGCGCCTGCAGCTCGAGGCCGAGGCGGCAGAACGGCGAGCCGATGCCGCGGGCCCGCGCCCCGAGGGTGCGCCGCCGCTGCCGCCTCCCGTGGTCGTGCGCGACGCGGCGTCGCTCGCCGCGATCCCCGTGCCCGACGCCGGCGATCTCTTCTTCGACTTCGAGGGCGATCCGCTCTACACCGAAGGCCCGGCAACCGACTGGGGCATCGACTACCTGTTCGGCATGATCGACAACGACGAGCAGTTCACGCCGCTCTGGGCGCACAGCTTCGCCGAAGAGCGAGTGGCGCTCGAACGCTTCCTCGAGCTCGTGGCACTGCGACGGGCGGCGCATCCGGGCATGCACATCTACCACTACGCGAGCTACGAGCGCACGCACCTGCTCTCGATCGCAGCACGTCACGGCGTCGGCGAGGCCGCGGTCGACCAGTTGCTCGCCGACGGCGTGCTCGTCGACCTCTACCCCATCGTGAAGCGCGCAGTTCGCGTGGGCAGCCGTTCCTATTCGATCAAGAAGCTCGAGCCGCTCTACATGGGCTCCGAGCTGCGCGAGGCCGAGGTGAAGTCGGGCGGCGACTCGATCCTCGAGTACGTGCGCGCCCGTGAGCTCGCCGCGACCGGCGAGGTCGACCCCGCCACCGGCCTCGCGGGCGCGGCAGCGGCCCAGCACGTGCTCGACGACCTCGCCGACTACAACCGCTACGACTGCGTGTCGACGCTGCGCCTGCGCGATTGGCTGCTCGGGCTCGCGCGCGCGGCCGGGGTCGAGCCCGTGCCCGAGTCGCTCCTCGTCGAAGCGGCGAGGGCCGCGGGCAAGATCTACGAGCCGTCGCCGCTGGCCCTCGAGCTGCAACGCATCGCCGGCCCGCCCGACGACCCCACGCGAGACGCAGACCACACGGCGCTCGCTCTCGCCGCCGCAGCGATCGACTATCACGATCGCGAGTCGAAGAGCTTCTGGTGGTCGCACTTCTTCCGCGTCGAGCAGCCGCTCGAGGCCTGGGAGGATCACCGCGACGTGCTCGTCGTCGACCCCGCCCAATCCGAGGTCGTGCAGCGGTGGTATCGCGAAGACCAGCACCGCACCGATCGACGGCACGTGAAACTGCGCGGCCGCATCGCGCCCGGTTCCCGGTTCGGCGTCGGCGCCGAGCTGTTCGCGCTCTACGAGCCGCCGGTTCCGTTCCCGCGGGTCGGACTGCGCCCCGGCTCGCGTGGGCAGAACTCGGTGCGGGTGCTCGAGCTCCTCGACGACGGGCTCATCGTCGAAGAGCGCGCCATCGCGGGCATGACGTGGTCGGAGCTGCCCATGGCGATCGTGCCGGGCACGCCCCCGCCCGCCGGCCGCCAGCAGGGTGCGATCCTCGAGTGGGCTGATCCCATCGCGCGGATGCATCCGGTGTGGCCCAGGAATCCCGCCGTCGACGTGCTGCGCCGCACTCCGCCCCGCAGCCGCGGCGGGCTCGCACCGCTCGCGGCGACGCCCGACTACGTCGCTGCAGTCGTCGACTCGCTCCGCCGCCTCGACGACTCGTATCTCGCCGTACAGGGCCCTCCCGGCACGGGCAAGACCTACGTCGCCTCACGGGTGATCGCCGAGCTCGTGGGCCGTTATCGCTGGCGCATCGGCGTCGTCGCGCAATCGCACGCGGTCGTCGAGAACGTGCTCGACGCCGTCGTCGCCGCGGGGCTCGCACCCGATCTCGTCGCCAAGGCCCCGAAAGACGCGCGAGCGCCCGGCACCCACGCCTACCTGGCGATCACGAAAGACGGTGTCGCCGACTACAGCGCGGCACACCAGGCGTCCGGATTCGTCGTCGGCGGCACGGCCTGGGACTTCGCCAATGCCGACCGCGTGCCCCGCGGCTCGCTCGACCTGCTCGTGATCGACGAGGCCGGGCAGTTCTCGCTCGCGTCGACGATCGCCACCGCCGTCGCCGCCCGCAACCTGTTGCTCCTCGGCGACCCGCAGCAACTGCCGCAAGTGAGCCAAGGCAACCACCCCGAGCCGATCGACACGTCGGCGCTCGGCTGGATCGCCGACGGGCACGACGTGCTCCCGCCCGAATACGGCTACTTCCTCGCCGAGAGCCGGCGCATGCACCCCGCGGTCGCCGGGCCGGTGTCGCGCCTCTCCTACGAGGGCGAGTTGCGCTCGCATCCGGTCGCGTCGCTGCGCTCGCTCCACGGCGTTTCTCCCGGGCTCACGACAGTGCCCATCGAGCACGCCGGCAACACGACGTCGTCGCCCGAAGAGGCCGAGGCAGTCGTCGAGCTCGTGGGCATGCTGCTCGGCCGCGCGTGGTCAGAGGTGGTCCCCGACGCCGACGTCGAGGTGCCCGGGTCGACCGGCGCGCTCACGGCGCTCGAGGCGACCGATGAGCTCCCGTCCACCGACGTACTGCTCCCGACCGATGCACTGCCCACGGATGCCGCATTGCCGACGCGATCGCGGCCGCTCGCGCAGCGCGACCTCATCGTCGTCACCCCCTACAACGCACAACTCACGGTCGTGCGCGCCGCCCTCGACGAGGCCGGCTATCACGAGGTGCCCGTCGGCACCGTCGACAAGTTCCAGGGTCAAGAGGCGGCGGTCGCGATCGTGTCGCTCGCTGCATCCTCAGCGGCTGCAGCCCCGCGCGGCGTCGAGTTCCTGCTGCAGAAGAACCGCCTGAACGTCGCGATCTCGCGCGCGAAGTGGGCGGCATACCTCATCTACTCGCCGGGATTGCTCGACGCCCTGCCGCGCACCCCCGAGGGAGTGGCGCAGCTCAGCGCGTTCATTCGGCTCGTCGGAGCCTGGCAGAACACCTCGGTCGATCACGCCGAGATGACCGGAGCCGCCCTCACTCCTCAGTGAGCTTCGCCACGATTCCGTCGACGCGCCGCTGCCTGGTCTCGGCGGCCTTCGCCGACTCCACGGATGTCACGTGCGCCTTCCTCGCGCTCGTCGACAGCCTGTCGAAGGCGGCCCTCGCTCCACCGGCGTCGAGCGCCGCGGCGAGATCGTCGGGCACCTCCACGGTGCGCGGCGCGGTGTCGACCTCGAGGTCGACCACGATCGCATCTCCGCCCCCGATTCCGGTCGCCGCGCGCTTGTCGGAGCTGAAGGGGATCATGAATCTGCCGCCCATCACGGCGACCGTGCTGCGGTACTCGTAGCCGTTGACGTTCACGATGACCGGCGGCTTCCTGCCCGCGCCGAAACCCTCGATCACCTCGGCCGGCACCTCGATCCCCGTGTTGTTGCCCACTTGTGACATCCGCGTCTCGAATCGCATGGGCCAGAGTCTGCCACGTCACGCTCGCTGGGAATACTCCACAGGGTGCGTACGTAGGTTAGGGGTATGACGTCCCCCGTGAACTCTGACCTGTACCCCGAACGCATCACCATGTACGGCGCCGACTGGTGCGTGGACTGCCGCCGCTCGAAGGCCCTGCTCGAGCGTCGCGGCATCGACTACGACTACATCGACCTCGAAGCCGTGCTCGACGGCGCCGATCGCGCCAAGGCGATCAGCGGCCGCACGCAGATTCCCGTGGTCGTGTTCCCCGACGGCTCGCACCTCACCGAGCCCTCCGACGCAGAGCTCGCCGCGAAGCTCGACGAGGCCATCGCCGCTTGAGCCGCACCTGAATCAACGGAGGCCGGGGTGCGCATGCACCCCGGCCTCCGACGTTCGACGGCTGCGAGGATCAGTCCCCCGCGAACGCCGCCACGGGCTCGCGGCGCTCGAACTCGGGAACGAGCTCGCTCGCGGCATCCGTCGTCTCCTGGCCCGTCGTCCCCTCGTCGTCGACCGCAGGAGCTCGCCGTCCCCAGACGGCGAACAGCACGAGGGCGACCGTGAGGAACACGGTGCCGCCGAGCAGCGCCGCCGCGATGCCGCGGGCCTCGCCGCCGCTCACCGCGATCGCGGCGAACACGGTGGTCAGCCCGGCGACGCCGATGGACCCGCCGAGCTGCTGCATCCCCTGCAGGAGGCTCGAGGCCTGGCTCGTCTCCGAGCGGAGGGCCTGCGCCATGACGATCGACGTGATCGGCGCGAACGTGAGGCCCGCACCGAAGCCGAGCACGAGGGCCGGACCCAGGATGCCCGTGAGGAACGTGCTCGCGGTGCCGAGCTGGGCCATCCAGAGCATGCCGCCGGCGAGGCCGGTGAGTCCCGCGAGGGCGACGACCCGCTCGCCGAGCGCGGCCACGAGCCGCGGCGTGAACTGGTTCACGATGAGCATCGTGCCGACGAACGGCAGCAGCGCGAGGCCCGTGCCGAGAGGGTCATAGCCGAGCACGTTCTGCGTGAAGAGCGTCGCGAAGTAGAAGAACCCGAACATCCCGGCCGGCACGAGCAGCATCACCCAGAACGGCACGGCCGTGCGCGTCGACGCGAAGTAGTGCAGCTGCACGACGGGGCTCGCGTGCCGCCGCTCGATGAGCACGAGTGCCACGAGCGACGCGGCCGCGACGACGAACGCCGCGATGGTGCGGGGATCGGTCCAGCTCGACTCGGCCGCGGTCGTGAACCCGTAGACGAGGGCGACCATGGCGATCGTCGAGGTGAGGGCGCCGCCGACATCGAGTCGCGCTGGGCTGCGGTCGGTCTCGCGCAGGAACGCGATCGCGCCGGCGATGATCACGAGCCCGATCGGCACGTTCACGAACATCACCCACTCCCAGCCGAGGCTCGTGGTGAGCACTCCGCCGAGGATGAGGCCGATGGCGCCGCCGGAGCCCGCCGCGAGCACGAAGAGCGACATCGCGCGATTGCGCTGGGCGCCCGGCACGGTGTTCGCCATCAGGAGCACGAGGGTGCTCGGCGCCGCGAGGGCCGCGCCGATGCCCTGCAGCACCCGTGCGAAGATCAACATCTCGGGGGTGACCGCGAATCCACCGAGAGCGGATGCCGCGATGAACACGACGACGCCGATGATGAGCGCTCGGCGCGCTCCGAGCATCGAGCCGATGCGTCCGCTCAGCAGGATGAGGCCGGCGAAGGCGAGTGCGTAGGAGGTGACCACCCAGGACAGGTTGGCGGCCGTGAAGCCGAGCTCGTTCTGGATGTGGGGGAGTGCGACGTTCACGATGCTCGCGTCGACCACGAGCATGAGCTGCGTGATGAAGACGACGATGAGGCCGAGCAGGGTTCGGCCCGTGAGCCGGGCCGTGGTCGGTATGGCGAGGGAGGGTGGTGCTGCGGTCATGCTGGTGCTCCTGGTCCCGCTGGGGTAATCTCGTATCCGGAGAGAGTCTCCTGTTGTCTGAGTCGACGATACGGAGACAGTCTCCGGTTTGTCAAGAGCAGTCGAGAGATTCAACCGGTTGGAGTTCGAGTGAGCGTGGAAGCAGTCGCACCGACGCGGCCCATGCGCGCCGATGCACGGCGCAACTACGAGGCGATCGTGCGGGTCGCCATCGAGGCGTTCGCCGAACACGGCACGAACACCTCACTCGACGACATCGCGAACCGAGCGGGCGTCGGCCCCGGCACGCTCTACCGGCACTTCCCCAATCGCGACTGCCTGCTCGAGGCCGCCCTCGTCGACAGCCGATACGAGTTGCTCGCGCTCGCCGAACGCCTGCTCCACGCCGACGACGCCGATGCCGCCCTCGACGAGTGGATGTTCGCCCTCGCGCGCCACGCCGGCGCGTGGGACGGCCTCGCCGACTCGATCGCGCAGTCGCTCAATCGAGAGAAGTCCCCGCTCGGGGCGTCCTGTGGCGAGGTCATCACGGCCACTCAGAAGCTCCTCGAGCGCGCGTCGACGCTGGGCACCGTGACGGCGGATGCCACTGCCCGCGAGCTCTTCATCATGGCCGGCTCGCTCGCCTGGGCCGCCGACCGCGCCGCGCGTGGCAACGGCCGCGGCAGCGCCGACGACGAACTGCCGCGCCTGCTCTCGCTCCTCATGCGCGGCCTCCGGTAGCTGCGACCCCGCCGCTCACACTTTCGCGCCTCGCATACCAAGCCGCTCGCTCATCCGGTTTACATGACATCTGCCGCTTTGCAGGACGCTTTCGCGTGAATGCGTCATGTAAATCGGCTGATGTCATGTGAACCGATCACTCGGGAAACGCGGACTCCGCTAGGAACCCGCACGACTCACCGCAGCGCGGGCACGGCCCCCTGCAGCGCCGGCATGACCTCGCGTTCGAAGAGCTCGAGCCCCGAGCGATCGTAGGCCGCCTCGGGGAAGTAGTGGATCGAGTAGCCGAGCCCGAGCTCCTGCCGCTCGGCGAGCCGCGCGGCCACTTGCGACGGCGTGCCGACCGCGATGGCGTTGCCGGAGCGGTACTCCGCCATGACGCTCGCCGTCTTCTCGGGGCCGAGGTGCGGCGCGAGGCGCGCTTCGATCGCATCGAGGCGACGCGCGACATCCGCCGCCGACGTGCCGATGACGGTGTTGAAGTCGGAGCTCCGCACGATCGCGTCGAAGTCGGTGCCGAGGGTCTCGCAGTGGCCGCGCAGCACTTCGCTCTTGTGGGCGAACTCCTCGGCAGTGCCGGCGAAGTTCGTGTACGAGGCATACTTCGCCGCGATCTTCAGCGTGACCTTCTCACCGCCGCCGGCGATCCAGAAGGGGATGCCGCCGGACTGCAGCGGCAGCGGCCGCACGATCGCGCCGTCGACCTGGTAGTGCGTGCCGTCGAGCGTGGCGGTGCCGTTGGTCCACGCCTGGTGCATGATCTCGACGCCCTCGCGCAAGCGAGCCAGCCGCTCGGGCACGGGCGGGAAGCCGTAGCCGTAGGCCCGCCACTCGTGCTCGTACCATCCGCCGCCGATGCCCATCTCGATGCGCCCACCCGAGATGAGGTCGGCCGTCGCCGCGACCTTCGCGAGGTAGGCGGGGTTGCGGTAGCTCATGCACGTGCACATCTGGCCGAGCCGGATGCGGCTCGTGGATGCCGCGAACGCCGAGATGAGCGACC
Source organism: Agromyces albus (assembly GCF_004134825.1). Taxonomy (GTDB): domain Bacteria; phylum Actinomycetota; class Actinomycetes; order Actinomycetales; family Microbacteriaceae; genus Agromyces; species Agromyces albus. The sequence continues at coordinate 9,060 of NZ_SDPN01000057.1, read as the reverse complement.
AGGCCTCGTGCGTGGCCTCGGTCGTGCTCGGCACGGGCGTCGTGTGGAAGTGGTCGTAGACCCAGATCGACTCCCAGCCGGAATCGGGGGCATCGGCGCGCTGCGCAATGCCGCGCATCGCCTCCCAATGCTCGGCCGGCTCGATGCCGACGAGATCGTAACGCCAACCCTGGGGAACGAACATTCCGAAACGCATGGGGTTACGCCAGTGCGAACCGCAACTCGGCCATCGCGGGCCCCGACCAGACGTCGTCGTCGAGGTCGTCGCTGCGCACCGTGACGACCTTGCCGCCCTTCGCCATCACGAGCAGTGCAAGTTGCGGCAGCAGGTCGCCCGCGTGCGTGCCGTCCTTGAGCTCCTCGCCCTCGCCGTTGCCCTCGGCGAACTGCACCGCGCCCGACTCGCGGTCGAGCGTGCCGTTCACCGAGGTCGTGAAGTCGAACCAGAGGCACTCCACCGCACCGTCGGCGGCTTCTCGGGCGATCGCCGCGAGGTCGCGCTCGACTCGACCCGCCGCTCCCTCCCTGAGCTGCCGCAATGCCGACTCGGCCTCTCGGATGTTGAGCTTCGCGAGCTGTTGGCGCGCCGCGTCGTCGATCTCGGCCCCGCCGAGCCGGTCGGGCGCGCCGGCGAGGGCGACCACCCGTCGCCCGTTGCGATGACGCTCGATGAAGAGGCTGAGGAGGGGTTCGGCAGCGAACACGAAGAGCGGAACCCGTTCGTCGGCGTCACGCTGCTGGAGCTCCCGGCGCACGACGTCGGAGACGCGCTTCGCGTAGAGGTCGAGCAGGGTCTTGCGGCCCTCGTCGCCCGTGAGCCGGCTCGCGCCGCCCTGGCTCATGCTGCCCGTGCCGCGATGGACGCCGCGTGGCCGCTCCTCGCCGGGTTCGCGGTTCGTGGCCTCGTCGAGGTTCGCCGTGCCCGCGGGGTCGACGTCGAGCTTCGCCGCGCGCTCGACAGGCGTGGCGTGCCAGAGGCCCCATTCGTGCGCCGACAGCGTCAGCGCATAGGCCTCCTGGTCTTGGCTCGGCGCGCGCAGCAGCTGCCCGAGCGTGAAGTGGGACCCGACGTGCACGGCGTCGTCGAGCCGATTCGGCAGCACGAAGATCTCACTGAAGCCCGGCGCGACGAAGATCGCCATCGAGCGGGCGAGTGAACCCCACAGCTGTTGGTCGGCCAGGATCCGATCCCGTTCGGCGCGGAACTCGGCGACGACCGGCAGGGCGGCGTCGGCCGCCCTGACCTGTTCGATCGCGTCGTCGAAGGCGCTCTTGACCCCGACCTCGGCTCGTTCGCGTTCGCTCACGACGGGCGACGTCGACACGTAGATCGTAATCGCAGGATCATGTACCCCTGCCAGTGCTGCGAAATCGGCGGTGGTGGGCAATTCGTAGTGGACCGTCATCGTTCCTCCCCCGGAGTCGCGCGACAGCGGTGTCGCTCACTCCAGCCTATGAAGGCTCGGGCGTGAGCGACACCCCAACTCAGCAACCGCTCAGCGACCGACCGGGTGGTTCGAACGGATGACTCCGGTCGGGTCGACCGCGTTCTTCACCGCGCGCAACCGCTCGATCCGGTCGCCGAACAGGCGCTCGGCGGGCCGGGACTGCTCCGAGAAATTGAGGTAGTCGAGTTCGGCTCGCCACGGCTCCACGCGAGAGAGCAGGCGACCGAGGGATGCCGCGAGCGCCTGCTCGGTGCCGGGAACCGCGATTCCCACGCCGAACACGAGGTACTCGGCGGCGAAGCCCGCGGTGACGCCAGGCTCGGGCGCGCCGCGCTCGGCTGCGGAGGCCCGCGCGGCCTCGGGCGCGAGTGCGCCTCCGGCGTGACGGATCTCGGCCGAGAGGAGGGCGCTGCCGGAATCCGGCCCCGCCGCCTCGAGGAAGGCGCGAACCGCAGCGGGCGGCAGGGAGGAGAGCATCATGCCGTCGCCGTAGCCGGGCGTCGGCGCGGGCGGGTCCATGTGCAATTGGAGCAGCTCGGCGGTCGGCTGCGGATGCACGGAATCCATCGCGGGGTGGAGGGCACGCAGTGGAGCGAGCAGTTCATCGACCCGGGCCGGCGACTCTTGGATGGCCGCCTCGACGACGACGAACGACTGGCCGGAGAGGAACGGCGGCAGCTCGGGCATCGGCGGGAACCGGAGGAGCCGACCGATGGAGGTGACGGAGTCGGGCACCTCGGTGGTCCATGCGGCCCACGCCTGCAGCACCTCCTCGGCGCGCTCGATCGGCCAGAACAGCGTGCCCGCCACGATCTCGGCGACAGGGAACAGGCGGAACTCGAGCGCGGTGACCACGCCGAAGTCGCCACCGCCACCGCGGAGCGCCCAGAACAGCTCGGCGTCGTGCTCGGCGTCGACGCGGCGCTGGACGCCGTCGGCGGTGACAAGCTCGATCGCGAGCACCTGGTTGGCGGCGAGTCCGTGCGAACGGGCGAGCCAGCTGATGCCGCCGCCGAGCGTGTAGCCGACGACGCCGACATCGTGGGAGGAGCCGGCGAGCGCGGCGAGGCCGTGCGGTGCCACGGCGGCGACGACATCGGCCCAGAGTGCGCCGGGCTCGACTCGGGCGACGCGCGCCTCGGCGTCGACCTCGACACCGCGCAATTCCGACGTGCGCAGCAGAATCACGTCGGCGAGCCCGCCGTGTGCGAGCGGGCCGGCGTTGTGGCCGGTCGCCTGCGCGGCGACGGAGAAACCGAGGCCCCTCGCAGCGCGCACCGTCTGCGCGATGTCATCGGTGCTCGCGGCGACCACGACGGCGGCGGGCCGCTGGTCGATCGCGAGGTTCCAGGCCGCGCGATCCGCGTCCCACCCGGCATCGCCGGCGATGACGAGGCGGCCGTCGAGACGCTCGCGGAGCAGCGCGAGCGACTCGGGCAGCGGGAGCTCGGCGACCTCGTCGTGGAGGGGGCGCACCACGGCGAGGTCGATGACGGCGTCGGGACCGGGAGGCACAGGGGTGTTCACGGGTGGTTCCTTTCGGGTTGCGGGGTTGCGGGGTCGCGGGCCGGCGGCCTCGTTGTGGGCGGCGGCGGCCAGCCGGGAATCCGGCGGCGCTCACGACGGGCTCCATCCCACGACATGCGGCAGTGAGCTGCACCAGTGCGACCCCTCCGATCGGCTCAGGGTTATCCCGAGGATCGGCGGCACGGAATACGCGTCGTCCCGCCGGAGTTCCCCCACATGATGACTGCCACGACCCGACTCTCCGTGCTCGACCTCGTTCCCGTGCGCACCGGCCAATCGAGCGCAGGTGCCGTCGCGGCATCCGTTCGCCTCGCCCAGCTCGCCGACCGCCTCGGGTACACGCGCTACTGGTTCGCCGAGCACCACAACATGCCCGCCGTCGCCTCGACCACGCCGCCTGTGCTCGTGGCCGCGATCGCTGCGCGCACCGAGCGCATTCGCGTGGGCTCGGGCGGCGTCATGCTGCCGAACCACGCGCCGCTCGTCGTCGCCGAGCAGTTCGCGGCGCTCGAGGCGCTCGCCCCGGGTCGCATCGATCTCGGCATCGGGCGCGCGCCGGGCAGCGACCCGGTGATCACGCAACTCCTGCGCATCTCGGGGCCGACGGCCGACGTCGACCGGTTCCCCGATCACATCGCCGACATCCTGAGCCTCTTGAGCCCCGACGGAGCGAACCTGCGACTCACGAGCGGCCGCGAGTACGCGATCACGGCGACCCCGGCGGCGACGGATGTCCCGACGGTCTGGCTCCTCGGATCGAGCGACTACTCCGCGAAGCTCGCCGCCGAGCTCGGGTTGCCCTACGTCTTCGCGAACCACTTCTCGGGCGAAGGCCTCGAGCGTGCGCTCGAGCTCTACCGCACCGAGTACCAGCCCAGCGAGGCGCATCCGACGCCCGAGACCTTCCTCACCGTGAACGCGTCGGTGGCGCCCACCGTCGAGGAGGCGCGGGCTCGCGCGCTGCCGCAGTTGCGGTCGATGGCCCGGCTGCGCCTGAACCTGCCGATGCGCGCGCTCGAGACGGTCGAAGAGGCCGCGAGCGCACCTGCCGACTCGAACGCCGACGAGCTCATCGCCGCGATGGAACGACGGTGGATCATCGCGGATGCCGCGGGCGCGGCATCCGAGCTCCGCCGCCTCGCCGAGCGGCACGGCATCGACGAGGTCATGATCTCCCCGATCGGCGGCTCATACGTTGCCGAGCCGGCGGATGCCACGCCGGGTCGCGAGCAGACGCTCGCGTTGCTCGCCGGCGAACTGCTCGGTGGTCAGCCGCCGAGCGACCGAGCGGTCGAGGCGGCAACCGCCTCGGTCGACGCGTAGACCCGCGCCTCCCAGGGGGCGAGGGTCGCCGTCGGTTCCCGGCCGGGCCCGTTCGTGAGCACGGGCTGCGCGCCCGTCCAGCGCACGGCGAGCTCCACGGGGAAGACCGGACCGTGCTCGACGGAGGAGAGATTCGTCACGACCAGCAGGCGCTCGTCGCCGAGCACGCGTTCGAATGCGACGATCGCCGGGTGCCCGGCATCCGCTTGCTCGAAGGTGCCGTGCGCGACGACGGGCAGCTCGTGACGCAACGCGATGAGCCGCCGGTAGTACTCGAAGACCGACTCGGGGTCGCCGTATTGCGCCTCGGCGTTGATGCGGTCGTGGTTGGGGTTCACGGCGATCCACGGCTCGCCCGTGGTGAAGCCCGCATTCGGTGAGGCGTCCCACTGCACGGGCGTGCGCGCGTGGTCGCGACTCATCGCCCCGAGCCCGATGACGGCCTCGGCCGGCGGCGTGCCGCCCGCGACATCCTGCGCGTAATAGTTCAGCGACTCGACGTCGCGGTAGTCGGAGATGGCCGAGAACGGGGCATTCGTCATGCCGAGCTCCTCGCCCTGGTAGACGTAGGGCGTGCCGCGCTGCAGGTGCAGCATCGTGGCGAGCGCCGTCGCCGACTCGCGCCAGTACTCGCCGTCGTCGCCGAAGCGGCTGACCGAACGTGCCTGGTCGTGGTTCGAGAGGTAGAGGCTGTTCCAGCCGGACTCGGCGAGGGCGACCTGCCAGCGGGCGAGGGATGCCGCGAGCTCGCCGGGCGCAAGGGGCCTCGGGCGGAACTTCGAGACGCCGTGGTCGAGGCCGACGTGCTCGAACTGGAACACCATGTCGACCTCGCGGCGGGCGGGATCGGTGAAGAGCCGGGCCTCCTCCATCGTGACGCCGGGCGTCTCGCCGACCGTGATGAGGCCCTCACGCCCGTCGAAGACTTCGCGGTGCATCTCCTGCATGAACTCGTGCAGCCGCGGGCCGCCGGCCGTGAAGGCGAATCCGTCGCCGTACGGGTGCCCGTCGCGCACAGGGCCGTCGGGCAGGGCGGGATGCTTCGAGATGAGGTTGATGACGTCCATGCGGAAGCCGTCGACGCCGCGGTCGAGCCACCACCGCATCATGTCGTAGACGGCGGCGCGCACCTCGGGGTTCTCCCAGTTGAGGTCGGGCTGCTTTCGGTCGAAGAGATGCAGGTAGTACTCGCCCGTGTTCTCGTCGAATGCCCACGTCGACCCCGAGAAGAACGACTCCCAGTTGTTCGGCTCGGCGCCGGGCTGCCCGGGAGCGAAGCCCTCGCGGGGCTGGCGCCACCAGTACCAGTCGCGCTTGGGGTTGTCGCGCGAGGAGCGGGACTCGACGAACCACGGATGCTCGTCGGAGGTGTGGTTCACGACGAGGTCCATGACGAGCTTCATACCCCGGTCGTGCACCGCGGCGAGCAGTGCGTCGAAGTCGTCGAGCGTGCCGAAGACCGGGTCGATGTCGCGATAGTCGCTGATGTCGTAGCCGTTGTCGGCGTGCGGCGAACGGTAGATCGGCGAGAGCCACACGACATCGACGCCGAGTCGCTCGAGGTGGTCGAGCCGGCTCAGGATGCCGCGGAGGTCGCCGGCCCCGTCGCCGTCGGAGTCCTGGAAGCTCCTCGGGTACACCTGGTAGACGACCGCCGACTTCCACCAGTCGGGTGCGATGGTCTCGGTCGCGGCGGTGCGGTCAGGATCGGACATTCATCCAGCGTACCCGCGGGGGCCGCAGCATCCGTAGGCCCGCCGGCCGCTGCTGCGTGCCTCGCGCTCAGGCCGCGAGGCCGAGCCGGCGCAGGTCGTCGCTCGACGCGCGGAACTCGTCGCCTTCGGCGATCGAGAACTCGCGCGGCACTCGGGCGCCGTTCTGCACGCGCGCGCCTTCGCCGATGACGGCGTACGGGCCGACGACGGCGTTGCGGCCGACGACGGCGCGACGTCCGACGTGCACGTTCACGCCCACGACCGCGCGCTCGGCGACGATCGCGTCACGGTCGACCCAGCCACCAGGGCCGATCGAGGCGTTGCGCTGCACTTCGGCTCCGGGGTCGACGTAGGCCGTCGGGTCGACGAACGCAGTCGGGTCGACCTTGGCGGTCGTGGCGACGAGGCCACGGCCGTTCACGTGCTTGCGGTAGCGACGCAGGACTCCGGCTTCGTCTTCGAACTCGACATAGCTGATGCCCACGTTCTCCTCCTTCCGAGACGTGGCGATTCCACGTCCGAACACTGATACAACATCGCAGCTGACCGGGGCATTCCCGACTATCGGTCGCAAAGCTGAACGCTTGCGGGGTGTCAGCTCGGTGCCAGCCCTGAACGTGGGACGGGCCTGCACCGAAACCGGCTCGATTCGCTTGTCGAGGCATCCTCGACCTCGATAGCTTCACTGCTCGTGCACGGTTCCCACCGGCATGACCACGCGGCATTCCGCGAAGGTCGGAACCAACCCGGAAGACGCAAACCCCATGTCGAACTACCTGCTCTGCGCGAACCCCGTCCAGGGACACGTCGCCCCCATCATCGCCATCGCTCGCGACCTCGTCGCACGCGGGCACGACGTCACCGTGCTCACCGGGTCGCGCTTCCGCGATGCGGTCGAGGCGGCCGGCGCCGCCCACCGTTCCCTCGGCGGGATCGCCGACTACGACGACCGCAGCATCGAGGACCAGCTCCCCGACCGCGACCGGTACCGCGGCATCGCGAAGCTGCAATACGACATCCAGACGATCTTCATCAAGACGGTCCCCGACCAGGCCCGCGCGGTCGAGGCCGCCGTGGCCGAGCTCACGCCCGACGCGATCCTCGTCGAGGCCGCGTTCGCCGGCATCCTTCCGTTGCTGCTGGACGGACGGGCGAACCGTCCGGCGGTGCTCGCCGTCGGCGTGGTGCCCCTCAGCCAGGCGAGCGTCGATGCTGCGCCGTACGGCCTCGGGCTCGCGCCCAAGCCGGGCGCCTTCGGGCGCGTGCGAAACCGCGTGCTCAACCTGCTCGTGCAGAAGGTGATCTTCCGCCAGACGCAGCGGCTCGCGAACGAGACGATGGTGGCCCTCGGCCGCCCGAAGCTCCACGAGTTCATCCTCGACCAGTCGCGGCTCTTCGACCGCTTCCTGCAGCTCTCGCCCTCGGAGTTCGAGTACCCGCGCAGCGATCTCTCCTCGAACCTCCGCTTCGTCGGCACCGTGCTGCCACCCGCTCCCATCGCGGGCCCGCTCCCCGCCTGGTGGTCGGAGCTCGACGGCGAGCGCCCCGTCGTGCACGTCACGCAGGGCACGATCGACAACAAGGACTTCGACCGCCTCGTGCGCCCGACGCTCGACGCCCTCGCCGACCTCGATGTGCTCGTCGTGGTCGCGACCGGCGGTCGTCCCGTCGAGGAGCTCGGCGAGCTGCCCGGGAATGCCCGCGCGGCGGAGTTCCTCCCCTACGACCTGTTGTTCCCCAAGACCGGCGTGTTCGTCACGAACGCCGGCTTCGGCGGCACGCAGTACGCGCTCAGCCACGGTGTTCCGCTCGTCACCGCGGGCGAGACGGAGGACAAGCCGGAGGTCTCCATGCGCGCCGAGTACATCGGCGTCGGCGTGAACCTCAAGACCGGCACGCCCAAGGCGGCGGCGATCCGCGCCGGGGTCGAGCGGGTGCTCGGCGACCCGGGGTTCCGCGAGCGGGCCGTCGCCCTTGCGGCCCGCATCGAGGAGTACGACACGTTCGGCGAGATCGAGGCCGAGCTCGAGTCGGCGGTGCGCTCGGCGCGGTTGCAGCTCGAGAGGCCGGCCGGCTGAACGGCGGCGCTGGGCGGCCGGGTCGCCTGGGCGAGTGGGAAAGCTTAGGCTGTCCTAAGACACGGATGCCGCGTTGCGGGCCGTCCGCCACCTCGACCCAGGCCGCCCATGCCCCCTGCACCGCTCCTCGAGCTCGATCGCGTGAGCATCCGACACGAGGGCGCCGTGCGCGCCACCCCGGTCGACGTGTCGTTCTCGGTCGCACCGGGCGAGGTCGTGCTCATCCTCGGACCAAGCGGATGCGGCAAGTCCACCCTCACCCTCGCGATGAACGGCCTCGTGCCGCACGCCGTGCCCGCCGAGCTCCACGGGCGGGTGACGCTCGCGGGGCTCGACACGCGTGAGCGTCCGGTGGGTGCGCTCAGCGAGCACGTCGCGATGGTGTTCCAGGACCCCGACGCGCAGATCGTCACGGGCTCGGTGCTCGACGAGGTGTGCTTCGCACCCGAGAACCAGCTCGTCGCGGCATCCGAGGTGCTCGAACGCGCCGAGCGCGCCCTGCGACAGGTCGGCCTCTGGGAGCGGCGCTTCGACAACCCCGACCGTCTCTCGGGCGGTGGCCGCCAGCGGCTCGCCATCGCCTGCGCGCTCGCCATGCAGGCGTCGCTCATCGTGCTCGACGAGCCGACGGCGAACCTCGACCCCGCCGGCATCGACGAGGTGTACGCGGTGCTGCGCGGCCTCGCGCGCGAGCACGGCCACGCGATCGTGCTCGTCGAGCACAACCTCGACGCCGTCGTCGACCTCGTCGACCGGGTCGTGGTGCTCGACGCTGCGGGCGCGCTCGTGATCGACGGGCCCGCGCCCGAGGTGCTGCAGGGCCGCGCCGACGAGCTGCTCGAGCTCGGCGTGTGGCTGCCCGTCTCGACCCTCGCAGCGCTGCGGCTGCGGTCGGCCGGCGTGCGGATGTCGCCGCTGCCGCTCACGCCGGCCGAGCTCGCCGTGGCACTCGACGCGAACGACGTGCTG
>NZ_SDPN01000056.1 GCF_004134825.1 Agromyces albus | reverse complement strand
GTGCGCAACGACTGCGCGAGCGCGGCAACGTGCCAGAGCGGCTGCTGCCCGGCCGGCCAGCCGTCACCGCGCTCGGCGGCGAGCGGGGCGTCGCCGAGCGCCGGCATCGCCGCACGGAGCATCCGCTCGAGGGCTGCCGGGTCGTCGGCGTAGACGAGGTCGAGGGCCGCCAGGCCTGAGGCATCCAGCGTGTGCCGCGTACCGCCGACCTCGGCGACGACCACGTCGGCCTGATCGCCGAGTCGCCGAGCGGCCCAGGCCTCGAGGCGCGGGTCGGCGATCGTGCGCGGGCGCGTGGTCGACCACCCGATCGCCCCCTTCGGCACGACCGCGATCGCGGCCTGCGAGAGTTGCCGGGTCGGCGCCCGCACTCCGAGGACGTCGAGCCGCGGGTCGACGCCCGCGCCGCTGCCCATGGCGTCCATCGCGGCCGACGCGCGGGCCGCGTTGCCCGAGGAGTACTGCACGACCGACTCGGCGAGCAGCGCGTCGGAGAGCGCGTCGAGCGTCTCGGATGCCGCCGTCATCGCCGCCACGACCATGGCCCACTCGTCGTCGCCGACGGCCGGCCAGGTCTCGACGAACACGCTCTTCGGCCGGGCGGCGAGCTTCGCGCGGAGCGGCGGCTGCGGCGCCGAGAGCGACGTGATCGGGAACTGGCGCAGCAGCGACAGACCGTCGACGACATCGGCGACCGCGGCCCGCGCCTGCGCCCGCTCGGCGTCGGCGTCGACCGCCCCGAGCTCGTTGCCCAGTTCGTCGATCGCCATCGGCGCGAGCTCGCGCAGCGTGAGCTGGAACCGAGCGGCCTGCGTGCCGGCCAGACCGCGCTCGATCTGGTAGCCGAGGAGAGCGCCGATCGGCTGGCCGCCGTGCACGCCCTCGAGCACCCGCCGCAGGTCGGCGCCGCGCCGGCTGGTGAGGTCGATCGCGAACGGGTGGGCGCCGTCCTTCGCGCCGATGTTCGACCGGTGCGCACTCGCGAGCACGCCCGCCGCGACGGCGTGGGCGGTACTCGGCGCGTGTATCCAGCCCTCGGGCTCGCCGCGCTCGGGCGTCAGGCGCAGGTCCTCCACGTACCCGAACGCGCCGAGGGTGAGGCCGGTCGGGTTCGCCTCGGCGAGGGTCGCCCGGCGCGACGAGGCGAGCGCCGTCGCCCAGGCGTCGACCCGGTGCGAGGCGACATCGAGGGCGTGCGCGACCGCGGTCCGGCGCTCCTCGATCGGCGCGGCCGCGAGCGCGACCATGGCCGCCTGCACCTCGGCGCGCACGCCGAACCAGTCGAGCAGCCCCGCGATCGCGTGCGAGCCGATCCACTTCGCGTGCGCGTCGTCGCCGAGGTCGAGGGCGACCTGGGCGAGCGACGTGCGCGCCTCGGCGACCGGCTCGATCGCCGCGATGGACAGCTGCTCGGCGGGCTGGCCCTCGACGTGCCGCACGGCGCGCACCGACTCGGCCGCCGCGAAGAACCGCGCCGAGACCGCGTCGGCATTGCGCGCGTCGTCTCCCTCGACATCGCCCTCCGGGCGGTCGAGGCCCGCGCGCACGAGCTGCACGATGTCGGGCGAGAGCTCCAGCCGCTCGAGCAGCGGCGACACGAACTCGTCGGGCGCGACCCGCAGCCGCAGGTGCTTCACGTCGTCCCAGGCGAGGTCGAGCAATGCCTGCAGCACGCTGTCGACCTGCGGCGTGCGGTCGGCGAGGATCTCCACGACCACGGCGGCGTCCCGCTCCGAGACGAAGGGCAGGTTGATCGTGCGGGTCTGGTCGTGCAACGACGCGGGCAGCAGGAGCCGGGCCGCATCGACCGAGTACTGGGACAGCACGGCTCGCTTCAGCAGCACCTCGGCGTCGACGGATGCCCCCGCGCCGGTCGCCGCGGCGAAGAGCGTGAGGTCCGGCCCGTCGACCGCGGGCCTCGCCCGCACGCCGACGGCCTCGGGGCTCGTGCCGAGCAGGTCGAGCAGGGCCTCGTCGGTTACCGAATCGCCGGGTCGCACGCGGGGTAGCGTCGCCGCCCTGTCGATCCAGCGGCGGAGTGTGCGGCGGATGACTGGCACGAGTGAGGCGGTCGTGTCGCCGCCGCGCGGGCTCCACGCGTCGAGGTCGGCGATCGGCAGCACGCCGTACGGTTGGGCGCCGACGCGGATCGTGGGCGCGGGGCCGGCGCCCCGCACGTGGTCGCGGTGCAAGCGCCGCGCCGACTCGATCGTCGCGGGCGTGACGCCCGGCACCTCGGCGTCGTCCAGTCGCTGCAGCACGGGCTCCCAGGTCGCGAACCACAGCGCGGTGTTCGCCGCGCGCTCGGTCGCGTCGATGTCCGATCGCGGGTCGGCCGGATCGAGCAGGCGCTCGATCGCGACCGGGTCGAGCCCGAGCGCGGCCGCGAGGGCGCGCACGTCCGTGCCCGGCGGCGGGGTGTCGATCGGCGGCTCGCCGGGGGCATCCGACGCGCGGTACGGCGACCGCTCGGCGTCGGCGTTGTTCGTGGGCGTGCCGGGGGCGAGCAGCCCGAAGCCATCGCTGAACCGGTGGCTCCGCAGCAGGTCGGCGAGCTCGGCCGCGTTCTCGTCCTCGGAGGCGCTGCCGCGCACGCCGACGACAACGAGCCGGTCGACGACCTGTGTGCCGGCCGGCAGTGTGAGTTCGACGCCGAGCCCGGCGGCCTTCGCGGCATCGAAGTCGGCGATCCACTCGGAACCCGCGGGCATGGTCAGCCCCTCCGCGGTGCTCGCGACCTCGTCGAGGTTCGAGAGCGCGACGGGTGAGATCGGGATGTCCCGCGCCAACGTCTCGCCGCGCGCCGTGACCGGCGCCGAGCCCCGCGGGAACGCGCGCACGACGAACCGATCGGGCAGGCAGCGGGCGACCGTGCCGCGCGTGACCTCCTCGGGGGTGTCGGGGAACGCCGGCGCGCTGCCGGCGGTGCCGCGATCGGCGAGGTTCGCGGGCGTGGTGGCCTGCGCGACCCAACCGGCACGCCGGGCGCCGACCGCGGTGACGAGGTCGCCCCACGCGGCGGGATCGTCCTCGTCGTCCCACCGACGGGTCCAGTAGGCGCGACCCGCGGCCGTCTCGTCGGGTGTGACGGCGCGCAGCAGTGCGTCGACGTGCACCTCGTCGGGGGTGATCCGCACCCGTAGGGTCGACGTGCCGGACTTCAGCTTCGTCTCGACGCGTACCGGCAGCAGCACGAGCGGCACCTCGGGTGCCGCGTCGCACGGGTCGACCCGCTCGCGGAGCGCGTCGATGACGGTGGCGATGCCGACGTCGACACGCCCCAACTCGGCGAACGACAGTCGTCCGCCCGAGGCGATGAGCGCGCGCCGCTCCTCGGCGAGCCGCGCGACCTCCGCTCGTGCAGCGGCAAGCTCGGCGGGGATCTCGAAGGGCATGGCTACGCTCCCGTCACGATGAGGTCGGTCGCCTCGAAGGCGACGCGGGTCGGGTGGTGCAGCCGGTCGAGCGCGAAGGCGGCGCCGTTCGGCTTCGTGCTGCCGAGGTGGTCGGGCGAGTTCGGCGCCGCCTCCTCGCCGTCGGGCAGCTCGAAGCGCGTCGCGCTCGGGTGCTCGGCGATGACGATCCACCAGCCGGGTCCGTCGAGCTCCTCGACCGACAGGTCGACGCCGACCACCGCGATGTCGGGCTCGAGGTGCTCGGCGAACAGCACGCTCGCCGTCTGCTGTGGGCTGCCGGGCGCCTCGAACACCGGCTCCTGGGGCGTGCCCTGGTTGCGGATGGCCTGGATCACGAGGTCGGGGAATCGACGCACGAGCTCGCTGCGCACGACGATCACCGCGCGGCCGAGCCGGTCGTCGCCGTCGTCGGGGGCGGCAACGCCGCCGACCGCGACGTGCCGGCCGAGTCGCGTGCGCGGGAAGGCGTGGATGGGCGCCAGCACCTCGTCGTGCTGGGGACTCCAGAACCGGTGGAAATACGTGCCACGGCGGTCGGTGGGGTAGCCGCGCCAGAGCAGCTCGTGGCCGAACTCGTCGCTGAGGCCGACGAGGAACGCCTCCATGAACTCGTCGTTCGTAGAGAGAACCGTCACGAAATCGGAGTCCGGCAGGAGCCCCAGGCCTGGCACCAGCCAGTCGCGGTCATAGTCGTCGAGCGCGCGGTACATGGGCCGGTCGAACCGCGGGGCTGCCATGATCGGCGCAATGAATGGCTTGAGCCGCCACCGCTCGGCGAGGCGGTCGGAGAGCCGGATGCGCCCCTCGAGCGACTGACGCACCGTGACGCGCGGGTCGAGCGCGGCCGTCAGCTGCGCCGAGGTCACGCTCAGCCGGTCGCGGTGCGGCACCGGCATGATCTGGAGCAGGCCGCCGGGGTCGACGAGCTCGGTCATCGCCTCGCGAACCTCGACGAGCTGGATGCCGCCGATGGACTCGACCACCGGCGCCAGCTTCCGATCGGCGTGTGCGCCCAGCTTGCCGATGGCCTCGATGCGCTCCCGGCCCTGCACCTGCCCGATCTTCGTCAGTACGCCGACATCGATGCGCACGCCTTGGCGGAGGAGGCGGTCGGGTCGGACGTCGATGCCATCGAAGTCGATCCGGCCCGGCTCGCGGGCCACCGGCCGTCCCGGCTCGACGCGGCCGGGCAGGCCACCGTGGTGCACAGGTCCAACCGGGCCGCCGGGTCGCACAGGGCCGCCGCCGTGTCCTCTTGGCCGCACCGGGTCGCGGGGTCGCACGGGACCGCCGCCGGGCCCACCCGGATGCAGGATCGGCCCGAGCCGGTCGATCAGTCCGTCGTTGATCCGCACCGCCGCATCCTGCAGCCTGGTGCCGATGTGGGTGCCCGCCGCCGTCTTCGAGAGCCCGAGCCCGGCGATCACCGGCCCGAGTCGCTCGGCGCGCACCGCCTCGAGCGCTGGGATCGTCGACCGCCGCAGCAGCCGGTCGCCCCAGCGCTCGGTGAACACGCGGCCCGGTTCGAACGTCGTGTCGATCGCCCCCCACCGCTCGGGGCGGGTGAGGTGGCTCGCGAGACCGCCGAGCTCGAGCTTCGACGTCGCCAGCTCGAGCTGCGCGAGCACGGCGTCCGGCGAGAGGTCGAGTGCCTTGGCGACCGCCGTGCGGTCGAACGTCCGCAGCACCTCGGCCGAGATCGCGGCCACACCCTCGGGGTTGGCATACACGCGCGTGAAGTCGCGCAGCCCTGTGGCATCCGCCACGAGTCGCCCCGCGCGCCGTTGGGTCGCGACATCCGCCCGCCGCACGAGCGGTCCACCCGGCCGCGTGACCCGCCGGAACGCGCCGAGCTTCACGGTCGCCGGCGTCGCGCTGCGGTCGACGGCGGCCGACAGCGTCGTGCCGGCGGCGAGCGTGATCCTCGTCGACATCGGCGCGGCGACCTGCACGAGCCGATCGATCGCGAGCGCATCGACGCGTGCGTGCAGCCGCGACGCGAGCAGCTCCGCCAGCTGCGCGAGCGCGATCGCGCGGTTCGCGGCCTCGACCTCGCCGAGCTGCGCCCACGCGGACTGCATGAGCGGTTCCTGGTCCTTCTGCACGACGCGCGTGCCGAGGCCGGCGACGATACGGGCCGCCGGCCGCAGGTTGAGCTCGGCGAACCAGTCCGCGTCCTCGTCGCCCGCCACGGATGCCACGCCGCGCTGCAGCTTCGCGTAGATGCGGGGGCCCACGATCGGCAGGTCGGGGATCGCCGGGGCCTGCCCGTCGCCCGCGGCCGCCCGCTCGATCACGCCGGGGCGGTCGAGCTCCTCTCGGAGGTCCTCGGTGAGCGCGTCCGGCCACGTTGCCGTCTCGGCCACGGCCTGCTCCGCCGAGGGCGGTGTCGGCGAGAACAGGGCGCACCGCAGTACCTGCTTGCCGCCCGGCTCGTCGGTTGCGAGCGCGCGCAGCGGTCTGCCGGGAATCGACGCGTCGATGAACCGCCGGCCGACCTGGTAGGGCGCGACGACGCCCTGCAGTCGCAGCGCGAGCTCCTTGAAGTCGCCGTCGGGACCGGTCGTGAACTCCCACCGGTCGAACGCGGGCAGCCGCACCGGGTCGTCGGACCCGGGCCCCCACGCCGGGTCGAGCGTGCCGCCAGTCAGTCCAAGCCCGCCGCGCACGCCCGCGTCGGTCGTCGGCACGAGCGCGGCGACGTACGCGGTGCTGTCGCGCAGCACACGCGGCGAGATGATCCGCGACAGGTTGATGGGCGCATGCGCGGGGGAGAGGCGCACCTCGAGCGGCTTGTCGGCGGCGACGTTGCGCGACG
The DNA here is from genome assembly GCF_004134825.1 of Agromyces albus. Classification (GTDB taxonomy): domain Bacteria; phylum Actinomycetota; class Actinomycetes; order Actinomycetales; family Microbacteriaceae; genus Agromyces; species Agromyces albus. The sequence continues at coordinate 13,149 of NZ_SDPN01000056.1, read as the reverse complement.
CCTGCGCGTGCGCCCACAGGTGCGACTGGGCGAGGTCGGGCAGCTGGTCGAGCGGCGCCTGCAGCACCGGCAGGAACGCGCCCGGCGGGATCGGCTCCCATTCGACGAGCTCGCGTGGCACCACGACGAGGGCGAGCCACGGCCGCACGAGCGCCCCGGCGGCCGCTGCTGGGCTGAACGCCCACGGCAGCTCGGGTCGGTCGAACTCGATGTGCGCCAGCACCGTCTCCTCCGCGGTCGTCGCGCCCGGCGCGGGGTACCGGCGGATCACCTGAGCGCCGTCGAGCGCGCGCACGTCGCCTGGGCCGTACAGCGTGACCGTGAGCGACGCGCTCTCACTGCCGCCGGCGCTATCGGCGAGCGGTACCGTGATCGTCGAGGTGGACCGGATCGCCCCGGCCGCCGGCGGGACCGCCGCGGCGCCGAGCCCGCCGAGCGCGGATGCCGCGAACTGCAGCTGCTCGAGCGCCACCTCACTCTCGACGTACTCCTCGTCGGGCGAGAGGTCGAGCTTCCACGCGTCGCGCACGAGCTTCGTGCCGGTGACCGTGGCGGCGAGCGGCGCGACGACGTGCTTCGCCACGGCGTCGATGTCGGCCATGTCAGCTCCTCACCATGAGTCGGGTGGTCGGGACGCCGGCCGCGGCGGCGGCATCGGCGACGAGCGCCGCCTCGCTCGAGCTCAGCGCCCCGAATGCGGCGAGCGCGCCCGCCCCCGAGACCATCGAGGCGGACGAGAGCAGGTCGGCGCCGCTCACCGCGTCGGCGACGATCGATGCCCCGTGCGGCGCGACCTTCACCGGGTCGTCGGGCGGGGTGACGGGCTGGTACGGGTTCCGGCGCTGCTCGAAGGCGCGGCCGGCGAGCGACGTGCCGGCGAACACGGTCGAAATGGTCTCGAAGGCGCCGAGGAACTCGGTGAGCACGAGCCGGTCGTCGGGGTTGCGGACGTACGTGTGGTAGACGACGTCCGTGTCGACGGATGCTCCCACTTTCGGCGTCGTGGCAGCGGCCATCCGGCAGCCGCCGAGAAGGTCCTCGAAGCCCGAGCGGGCGAGCAGCTGCTCGCCCTCGACGTCGAAGTAGTGGCCGGGTGCGAACGCGGTGCGCGCCTCGCTGACGGCGGCGAGCTGGCCGGCCGAGGTGGTCGGGTCGCCGACCGTGACCATGTCGGCTTCGACGGGGGACTCGCCGATGTGGCTGATCTTCACGCCGAGCGGGACCACCGACTGCACGACCTCGAGTGCGGCGAGCGGATGCGCCATCCGGCCGGGCACATCGTCGACCTGGGCGAGGGTCACGAGCTGCGCGGCGTGGTCGGGCAGCTCGACCTTCCAGGCGTCGTCCTCGCGCATCGCCTCGGCAGCGAGAATGAGGGCGTCGACCTTCGGCGCGAGAGGCCGGGGCTTCTCGCCCCACTCGATCGGCCCGAGGTCCTCGTCGAACGTGGGCAGGAACCAGACGTCGATGCGCACGTGGCCCTGGAGCTTGTAGGGGGTGGTCCCCTCGAGGGAGCCCTTGAACTGCACCGACGCGAAGGAGCATCCGAAGACCTCGATCTCGACGCCCACATCGATCGAGACCTTGAACAGGAATCGCGGCGACCAGACGAAGATCATGTCGAGCTGCAGCCACGCGTGCGCGCTCGCGACCGCGAAGTCGGCCCACAGGTCGCCGCGCACGCCGAGCTGCACGCTGCCGGCCGTGAGCGCGAAGTACGCCTTGATCTGGATCTTCAGCACCTTGACCGGCGAGATGTCGATCGTGATGCGCTCGAGGTCCTTCAGCCGCGGCTTCTGGCCCGTGAGCTGCTCGTACTCGGGGTGGTAGCCGCCGATCGACAGCTCGAACGCGCCACCCCCGTTCCAGCCGATGTAGAGGCCGAGATCGCCTGAGATCTTGATCTCGCCGATCTTCGAGTCGCGCATCCGGGCGTACAGCTCGAGGTGGTCCTCGGTGACCGCGACGTATACGTCGGCGCGGATGTCGGTGATGGGCTTCTCCTTGGTCGGCACCCGCACGCGGAGCGAGCCGAGGATGACGAACATGAAGTCGGGCAGCGCGAGCACCACCCCGACCTTGATCTCGACGAACTTGGCCTGCGAGCCCCAGCCGAGCTCGGCGATGGGCCCGAACACGAACGCGCCCTCGCGCGGCGGGAACACGTGCGCGACCTTGTCGATCAGCTGCGGCGCCTCGGCGACGGGGTCGTCGGGGAACAGCATCTTGTCGATGACGTGCGTCTTCATTCCCTCGCGCAGCGCCTCGAGGTCGATGCCGCGGTCGAGGGCGATGATGCCGCCGACGCCGTTGAGGGTGAAGCCGAAGCTCAATTCGATCGGCGTCGGGAAGCGCACGCCCATGACGAGCACGAGCGAGAACGGGTCGGGGGAGAGCACGACGATCGCGTACACGCCGACCTTGAGGATCTCGAGCTGCACGACGCCGCCGAACTCGACGCGCTTGATCTTCGTGCCGTCGGGTGCGGTGTACTCGCGCTCGACCCGCTGGATGAACCCGCCGCCCGTGACGGGGCCGGCCTTGATCCGCAGGCCGACCTGGTCGGGCCAGCGGGGCGTGACGGGGAGGTCGGCGAACATCACATGGTGGTCGGCCACGCCGTTCATGTCGACGATGAACCCGGCGCCGACGACCTGCATGCCGACGGCGTCGCCGAGCTTCGCCGCGATCGACGTGGTCAGCTCGAGGCCGGTGGCCTCGCGATCGGGGTTGCGGAGGATCCCGAGGGCAACCTCGCGGAGCTCGACGCCGGGGAACGAGAACCGCACCGGCAGCACGGCGCGCTCGTTGCCGCGGCCGTCGCCGAGGTAGAACCCCTGCGCCGTGTCGAGCGAGACGGCCGTGTGGCTGGTGGTCTTCGGGTCCGACGAGCCCGGCATGACCTTCTTCAGCAACGGGTCGTTCGTGATGCCCGGCTCCAGCATCGTGCGCAGCCGGATGCCGAGGATCGCGACGTCGCCGCGGAACCACTTGCCGTTCCGTTCGATCAGCTCCGGCTTCTCGGCCTCGGTCGGGCTGGCGACCTCCCGGTCGCTGAACTGGAGGAACGCCTCGAACTTCACCTGGTCGAGCTTCATCGCCCCGAGGTTCGCGGTCGGCAGGTCGTCGAGGAGCGCCACGAGCACGAACTGCCCGCCGGCGCGGTCGAGCGTGAGCACGTCGCCGAGCTTGTCGACGAGGTCGTCGACGCCGAGCACGCTCGAGCCGAATGCGTTCAGCAGGTTCGCCGAACCCTCGCCGAGGTCCTTCCACGGCTGCGCCCACGGGTTCCAGAGGTCCATGAGGCCGTCGCGGATGGCCGCGTCGACCGTGCCGTCCGGCTTCTTCGCGACCTCTTCGGCGATGATCGTGTACGCCTGGTCCATCGCCGCGAGCGCGGTGCCGATGCGCACCGCCACGCGACCGGCGACGTCGAGGTTGAAGTCGTCGTCCTGCAGGTCGGTGATCGACTGCTGGACGTTCGTCTTGATCGTCTTGGTCTGGTTTTCGATGCGCTTCGCGATCGCCTGGACGATCGGCGTCGCCGCCTCGATGTCGGCCTTCAGCTGGTCGAACCGGTCCTTGATCTCGCCCGCGGAGAAGCTCGTCACGAGCGACTCGAGGAACGATCCCGTGTCCTTGAAGGTCGTGCCGGAGAGTGCGCCGAGGCGCGAGTTCCCGAACGCCTCGATGCCCCTGATGAATCCTGTGCCGATGTCGGTCATGGGCCGCCCGTCGCCCTCGGTGTTTCGCCGTTGGCACGTCCGCGTGCCGCCACCATGTGGACCCTCAGCCCGTCCGTGCGGAGTGCCGCAAGCTCGCGCTCGCTACTCCGCCGGCCTGCCCAGAGTCGGCAACCCGCGCGACCATTGCGCGGAATCCCCCCGAATTCCTGCCGTCGCCCCAACCGACGGCATATCCGAGGGTAGACCCGCTCGAAGGCGACGGCATCACCCCCGTGCGGGGGGCTTCCCGCGACTGGACGGCGGCGCACGCGCTCCAGCACACACGATCCTGCTTCTTCGTGTGGCGGACACCTGAATTCGAATGTATGTTCGAATCAGCAAGGAGCACCATTGGACCGCAAACCCATCCGTTACGACGCCGACACCTGGCTCTGCATCCGGAACGATCCAGCCCATCCCAAGGCGATCATCCGCCGATTCAGGGATGTGAAGCGTGGCGACGTCTACCTCGTCATCAAGTGGGACGTCGACCCCGCGAAGCAGGTCTTGATGGCTTCCGCGGCGACACTCGAGCGAGCCAACGAGCTCGTCCGATACGACCCCACGCCGACGGGCCGGGAACGATTCGCCGGATACCCCGACTTCGCGGGTGAGGCGCGAGGGAAGCCGTAGATGCCGCGCACATCATCGGCAGGGTGAGCAGCGTCGCAGTCGTTCGATGCTCATCGATGGGAGGCGCTCGCCGCCGATACCGGGCAGTTGCGCTGATCCAAGCGTCTTCCCCGCCAGTGCCGCGGTGCTTCCGCGAGCGTAGAATCGCCTCGTCGGAGGAGGCCCCTCATGGAGTTCGAAGTTTCCACGACCATCGATCGCTCGGCCGCCGCCGTCTGGGATTTCTATGCCGTGCATCATGTGCAGAATCATCCACGCTGGGATCCCGACATGTCGCTCGAGCAGGTGACGAGCGGTCCGATCGGTGTCGGCACCGTCATCAAGCGGCGCTACATCCGCTTCGGCGTGTTCGTCGAAGGGACCATGGAGATCGTCGAGTTCGACCCTCCCCGGGCGATGGGCGCGAAGATCCACGACGGCCAGACCGAGATGACCGGGCGCGCGACCCTCACCGCCGAAGGGCCGAACCGTACTCGACTGACGACTCACGTGGACATCTACGGCGCAGACCCGTCGATGGCCGAAAAGATCACGCCGCTCGTGCAGCAGGGCTACGAGACCATCAAGCGGCTCGTCGAATCCGAGTACGAGCCCGGTTCCTGACCCGAGCACGACTCCGACTCGGCCACTCAGCGCCGCCGCCACGGGCTCCGCACGGCACAATCGCTGTATGGGGTTTTCGCGCGCCGATCTCGAGTCCTTCCGCGGGGCGAACGTCGACGACCTCATGCCCGAACATCCGAGGCTCGTGTTCGTGGGGATCAACCCCGGGCTGTGGACGGCCGCGACGGGAACCCATTTCGCTCATCCTGGCAACCGGTTCTACCCGGCGCTCGCGGGCGCCGGCATCATCCCGCGCGTGCCCGGCTTCTCTGCAGGGCTCACCGAGGAGGAGCGCCGGATGTTCCTCGACGCAGGGATCGGCATCTCCAATCTCGTGCACCGGGCCACGGCGCGCGCCGACGAACTCGACCGGGCGGAGCTGCGCGATGGTGCAGCTCGCCTTGCCGACGACGTTGCCCGGTGGCATCCGCGCGTCGTCGCGGTCGTGGGCCTCACCGCCTACCGAACGGGCTTCGATCGCCCGAAGGCGCGTGCCGGCCTTCAGGACGAGCGGATCGGCGGTGCGCTGCTGTGGGTGGTGCCGAACCCGAGCGGACTGAACGCCCATGCCACCGTCGCCGACCTCGCCCGGGCGTATGCGGAGCCGGCGCGAGCCGCCGGGATCCCGCTTCACCCCCAGTCGACGGATGCGACGCCCACGCAATCATCGGCCGAGCGCGCCAAGCCCTGATTCATGCCGCATGAGCGCCCCACCTCACCGCGAATGCGCCGTCAGCGCCATCCGTGACCTCGCAACCGAACCTGCCGCACTCGCGCCGCAGGATGGCGAGCAGCCAGCGGCGATCGACGCCCTCGGCGCGGTTGACGCGCAGTCGATGAACCCGGGTCGGAACCAGGCTCAGTTCACGCAGTTGCCCGGTGGCGGCATCGATCACCGGAAAGTACATGAGCCCGAGATCATCGCGGAATTCGTCATGGCCCGAGATGCCTTCGTAGTCGTTGAGGAAATCGCCACACCCGTAGAGGATCAACCGGTCCTGATAGATCTCGATCGCCTTGGCGTGATGCGAGGAATGCCCGTAGACGACATCGACGCCGGCCGTGTCGATCAGGCGGTGGGCGAAGGCGCGCTGCTCGGGCGAGATCTCGTAGCCCCAATTGCCGCCCCAGTGCAGCGAGTAGACCACCACGTCATGGGATCGCCGGTGGCGTTGCACGTCGGCGGCGATGTGCGAGACGGTCGTTGCCGAAAGGTCGGGCAGGCGGTGCACGCCAGAGCGATCCGCACCCGCCGCCCAGCTCTCGGGCACGCCGCTGTCGTCGGTCGCGGCGGCGAACACGAGCACCCGCGCCTCGCCGGCCAACGGCAGGATTGCCGGCGCCTGTGCCGAAGCGAGGTCTGCACCCGCGCCGGCGACCTCGATCCGAGCACGCCGTAAGCTTCCGAGGGTCTCCACGAGCCCCTCGCGTCCCCAGTCGATGACGTGATTGTTGGCCAGCACGCAGCAGTCGATGCCGGCGGCGGCGATGCACGGCACGTTGTCGGGGTGCATGCGGTAGTGGATGCCCTTCGGCCAGGGACGATCGCTGCGGGTGACGCTGGTTTCCAGATTGATGATGCGCACAGCCGGACGCCGCTGCTCCAACGCGGCCAAGGCATCGCCCCACACGTAGGGGAACGCCACCGGCCGCGCGATCCCGCCCGATGCACGTTCGGCCAACGCCACGTACTCCACAGCACTCCGCATATACGACTCGTGCAGCGTCGGTTCGGACGGGTGCGGCAGGATCTGGTCGAGGCCGCGTCCGAGCATGACATCGCCGCACAGGAACAGCGTGACGGGAGTGGGAAGGCTCCGACGCCCTCGCATGCGGCGATTCTAACCGCTTGCTCTTCCTGAGCAGATCGCGAGCACGAGCCATCCGTCCCACTGGTATTGAAACTATCGATAGTGTTACTATCAGCAAGTGAAGATCTCCGAGGTCAGCCGGCGAACCGGCGTCACCGCCACGACGATGAAGTACTACCTTCGCGAAGGACTCGTTCACAGCGGTGAGCGAGTGGGGAGCAATCAGACCGCCTACGACGAGACGCATGTGCGTCGGGTCAAGCTCGTGCGGGCGCTCATCGAGACGGGCGGCTTGTCGATAGCCGACACGAAGCAGGTGCTCGCCACGCTCGATGCCGATGACATGTCCCTGGCCCACACCTTCGAGGCCGCCCAGCACGCACTCGGCGTCGGCGGCGCTTCGAGCGGCACAGGACGGCCGGAATCACGCGATCGGATCGCGGCTCTGTCCACAGAGCACGGCTGGAGGACGACCGCCGAGAACCCCGGCTTCGACGTCGCCGCGCGCGCGCTCGACGCGTTCTCGACCATCGGCTTCGCGCCATCCGACGAATTCCTCGATGCCTACGCTTCGGCGGCGGCGACCATCGCCAGAGCCGACCTGGCGGCCTTGACGACCCGCGATCGCCCCGAGCTCGTCGCCGAACTCATGGTGGTCGGAACAGTGCTCGGCGATGCCCTCATCGCTGGACTCCGACGACTCGCCCAAGAGAACGAGACGGCGGAGCTCTTTCCGGTGCACACCACGATCCACAACGAAAAGGATGCGAAATGACCAACCATGCAGTGCTCGGAGGAAACGGCGTCATCGGTCGCGAGACGATTTCGGCGCTACTCGCCCGAGGCCACTCCGTCTCGTCGGTCGGCCGCTCCGCGTCCGTGTCGGCCGGGGCGACGTCCGTCGTAGCTGATCTGCTCGACGCGGCATCCGTCATGAAGGCCGTGAAAGGTGCTGAGGTGGCCTACCTCACCGTCGGTCTCCTGTACTCGACGAAGGTCTGGCGTCGTGACTGGCCGGTGATCATGCAGAACACCATTGATGCGTGTCTCGCGCACGGCACGCGGCTCGTCTATTTCGACAACGTCTATGCCTACGGCCGAACGGATGCGCCGATGACCGAATCGACGCCGATCCGGCCCTCGAGCAGGAAGGGTGTCCTGCGCGCGTCACTGCTCGGCACGCTCGACGCCGTCGCCCGGGAACGCGGGCTCGACGTCACGGTCGGGCGCAGCGCCGACTTCTACGGGCCGGGAGCGGCGACGAGCGCGTTCAACACCTTCGCCCTCGACTACGTCGCCAAGGGAAAGCCGCCGGTCTGGCTCTTCGACTCGAACCAGCCGCACTCGATGACCTACACGCCCGACATCGGCGAAGCGCTCGCGGTGCTCGGCACCGACGAGCGCGCTCGTGGGCGAACCTGGCACCTGCCGACCGCGGCGCCTGCCCTGACCGGCGCCGAGTATCTCGAGCTCGCGACGGGCGGCGAGCTCGCCCACAAGACGATGACGGCCACGACCATGCGAGTGGGCGCGCTGTTCGTCGCTGAGGCGCGCGAGTCGCTCGAGATGGCGTACCAGTACACGGCTCCGTACGTGTTCGATTCGAGCGCCTTCGAGTCGACGTTCGGGATCGCCCCGACGCCCTATCGGGAAGGGATCGCCGCCGCTCAAGAGCAGGCGTCGGTATTGACCCGATAGGTGCGGCCGCGGCGGTCGGCGAGGATGATCGAGGGATGCCGACGTCCCTCGTGATCCTCGCCGACACGCACGTCACATCCCATGGGACACCGTTTCGCCAGCCGGCATGCGGCTGCTGAATCCGGGATCGCCCACGGATCGCCGGCGCCAGCCCACCGGCACGTACATGACCGCGGTGGCCGCTGACGGCCGCCTTCGAGAACTGCAGCTCATCGCGGTCGGTCCTCGTGGCGAGAGCCTGAGCGGGCATAGCATCGAGTCGTGAGCCTCGCCCCCGCGTCCCTGCCCTTCGTCGACGAGCACTCGGTGGCGATCGAGGCCGACCGCGAGGCCGGCTGGGTCTCACTGCAGCGGGTGCTCGAGGCGACGGGCTCGTCGGGGCTCGCCCGGTATGCGCGAATGATCCGCGCCGTCGACACCACGGCATCCGGGCCTCGACCGCTGTCAGAGGGCTCTGCGTTCCCCGGCTTCCACGTCGTGGCCGCCGACGAACCGCAGCACCTCGCGCTCGCCGGCCGCCATCTCTTCTCCGTTTACGCCCTGATCTTCCACCTCGACGAGGTCGCCCCGGGCCGCACGGTCCTTCGTGCAGAGACCCGTGCCGAGTTCCCGGGGGTGAAGGGCGCCATCTATCGGATGCTGGTGATCCGCAGCCGTGCGCACGTGCTCGCCACCCGGCGCATCCTGTCGGCGGTCAAGCGCGCTGCCGAACGGCGCTGAACCGCGCCTGCACATCGGCCCAGTTGACGATCTCCCAGAACGCCTTCACGTAGTCGGCACGCACGTTGCGGTAGTCGAGGTAGTAGGCGTGCTCCCACACGTCGAGCTGCAGCAGCGGCGTGACGCCGAGCGGTGCGTTGCCCTGCTGGTCGAAGAGCTGGAAGATCATCGGTCGGGCGCCCAGGTCGTCCCACGCGAGCACCGCCCAGCCTGAGCCCTGCACGCCGAGGGCGGTCGCTGTGAAGTGCGCGCGGAACGCGTCGAAGGAGCCGAACCCGTCGTCGATCGCCGCGGCGAGCTCGCCCTCGGGGGAGCCGCCGCCGTCGGGTGACATGTTCTGCCAGAACACACTGTGGTTGACGTGCCCGCCGAGGTTGAACGCGAGGTCCTTCTCGAGCTTGTTGACGTTCGAGAGGTCGCCGCTCTCGCGGGCCTCGGCGAGTTGCTCGAGGGCCGCGTTGGCACCGGTGACATAGGCCTGGTGGTGCTTCGAGTGATGCAGCTCCATGATCGTCGCCGAGATGTGCGGCGCGAGGGCGGCGTAGTCGTAGGGCAGGTCGGGCAGCGAGTAGGTGGGCATCCGGATGTTTCCTTTCATCGAGCCGGCCCGCCGAGTGCGGGCCGACGTGGTCAGAGGTCTGGGCTGTCGCTGTCGAGGCGATGGAATCGACGATCGTGGTAGACCAGTGGCGGTGACGGCGGTCCGAAGCTCACGTCGAGCACCTCGGCGATGACGAGCGACGAGCTTCCGACCGGAACGATGTGCAGCGGTCGGCAGCGGAGTGCTGCGCGGGCGTCGGAGAGCAGCGGTTCGCCGGTCTCGAGCCGCGCGAATCCCTGTTCCGTCGTGAAGCGCGGTTCGCCCGACCGGGCGAACGCGCGTGCGAGGTCGACGTGATGGTCGGCGAGGAAGTGCACGATCAGGGTGTTGGCGGCGAGCAGTCGGCCCGCCGACCCGGTGGCTCGCGTCACCGAGAGCGACAGGGCCGGCGGATCGACCGCTACCGACGCCACGCTCGACGCGGTGAGCCCGACCGGGCCCGATTCCGTTGCCGCCGTGACGAGGGCGACGCCGGCGGGCTGGGCGCGGAACGCGGCCTTGAACGACTCGGCGAGCGCCGTCGATTCGAGCGCTCGCGTGGCATCCGTCACCGGGGGATCACCGTACTCGCTCGTCGCATGCCCTCCAACGTAAAACCTCAAGTATGGTTGAAGTCAAAACGGAGGGAATCGGATGTCGCCTGAGCGCCAGCTCGCCCCAGAGCACGACGCATCGGCACGGCACGCACCCGACGAACTCCTCACGGTCGGCGAGATGAGCCGTCGTACCGGCGTCGCCGCCTCGGCGCTGCGGTTCTACGAGGAGCTCGGCCTCATCGCGTCGATGCGCACCGCCGGCAACCAGCGCCGCTACCCGCGCCACATGCTCCGGCGCGTCTCGCTCATCGCGGTCGCGAAGCGGCTCGGCATCCCGCTCACCGATGTGCAGGCGGTGTTCGAATCGGTTCCGCTCGACACGACGCCGAGCCATGCCGACTGGCAGCGGGCCTCGCGCCGCTGGAAGCGGCAACTCGAGGAACGCCGTCGCGGCCTCGAACGGCTCGAGCGGGAACTCACCGGATGCATCGGCTGCGGGTGCCTCTCGATGAAGGCGTGCGGGCTGCTCAACCCCGACGACGCCCTCGGCGACGACGGCGTCGGACCGCGAAGACTGGGGCCGACCGGGCCCGCGTGACGGCAGGCCGCAGGAGGCGTCTCAGCTCTTGAGCGCGTCGAGGCCGGCCCGGTCGGGACGCACGAGTTCCAGGATCTCGGCATAGTGGGGGTTGTACATGATGCCGAGCACGTTGCCGAACGGGTCGACGACGGATGCCGTGCTGAAGTCGCCGTAGTCGATACGCGGTTGGTTGAGGGTGGCGCCGAGCGACAGGAGACGCTCGAGCGAGGCGTCGAGGTCGTCGACGTGCCAGAAGATGACCTGGCCGGCGGGCTTCTCGGTGGGGGCAGGTCCGTAGGCGGCGTCGACGAGTCCGAGTTCGTCCTGGTAGTCGCCGATTCGGAACTCCCGGTATCCCGGCACCTGGTCGTAGTAGGGCGGCACGCCGAGCAGCTCGGTGTACCACTTCGTGGCGGCGTCGAGATCGGCGGCGAAGTAGTTGACGGTGGCGAATCCTCGCAACATGATGTGTCCCTTTTCTGACGATGAGTTCGGCCTTCGTGGTGCTGAATCAAGTATCGAACGCATAAGTGCTCACCTCCTGACTACTTTGTTTGCGAGTATTGGACCATGCGTGCCGATCGACTCGTAGCCACCCTCCTGCTCATGCAGGCTCGCGGGAAGGTCACGGCTGCCGAGCTCGCCGAAGAGCTCGAGATCTCCGTCGCCACCGCTCGCCGCGACCTCGAGGCGCTGTCGGCGGCGGGCATTCCCGTCTACCCGCAAGCCGGCCGCGGCGGAGGCTGGCAATTGCTCGGCGGTGCCCGAACCGACCTCAGCGGACTCACTTCGGTCGAGGCGCGTGCGCTGTTCCTCATCGTGGGGCCCGCGGCATCCGTCGCTCCCGAGGCGAAGTCCGCGTTGCGAAAGCTCGTTCGCGCGCTGCCCGACACCTTCCGCGCCGAGGCCGAGGCCGCCGCCGAAGCCGTCGTCATCGACCCGGCGCAATGGGGAAGACCGCCACGGGAGCAGCCCGAGATCGTGAAGCTGCTGCAGGCGGCGGTCGTGCAGCGCAAACGCGTGCGGCTCAGCTATCGCGGCTGGGATCGCGAGCCCGTCGTACGCCTCGTCGACCCGTGGGGTCTCGTCGAGAAGCACGAGGTCTGGTATCTGCTCGGCGCGGTCGACGGTGCCGAGCGTACGTATCGCGTCGATCGCATCGTCGAGGCGAACGTCGTCGATGAGGCGGCGCAACGCCCCGCTGACTTCGATCTCGCCGACGCGTGGGAGCACGTCATGCGTGAGGTGAACGAGCTTCGTGAACGCGCGTCGGCGGTGGTGATCGCCGACACGGCGATCCTGCCGTTCCTTCGTGAACGCTTCGGTGAACGGTCGATGAGTGCGGAACCCGTCGACGAACAACGCACCCGGATTCGCGTCACGGCGCCGACCGAATCGCTGCTCGCGCGCTCGCTCGCCGGCTGGGCTGACCGCCTCGAAGTGGTCGAACCCGAGTCGGTTCGACTGGAGCTCAAGCGGCTCGGTTCCGAGCTCGTCAGACGCAATTGAACAGTGGGAGCGCGTTCTCGGCGTGCATGACTTTCACAGGGAAAACTGAGGTTCTGTCCAGAAGTCCTCGCCAGACTGGCCACTTCGCCCGGGCGCCCCCGCCCGAGGAACGCCGATCAAGAGTCGCCGGTGGCCCGAATGCCGCGCGACTCGCCCATGTGAAAGTCATGCAGAACCAGATTCCTTCCTCTCAGAACTCAGATCCCACGCCCGAAACGGGCCCCTTGGCCGTTCGTCCCCGTCGTCGCCACTCGCGGCGCGGCTGGCGCGGTGGGCCCCTCATCGCAGCCGGCGCCGTCGTCGCGATCGGCGCCATGGTCGGCACCGGTTTCGCGGTGCAGTCCACGGTCGCCGCGCAGAATGAGAGCATCGAGGCGACTGCTGCCCTCACCGCCGCCGGCGACCTCGACGTCGAGCAGCTCGGCTCGCACGCCGGCATCCTCGAGGCTCGCGCTGTGAAACTGGCCGAAGACACGCTCACCGGCGCCGGTGACACGATCGCCGCAGCGCAGGGCAAGACGGATGCCACGCAGCTCGCGTCATCCGTCGCCGCCCTCGACGACTACAAGCTGCTCGCACCCGAGCGGGTGTTCGATCTCGTCGAGACGACGAAGTCGCACGCCGCGACGGTGCAGGCCGCACTGGCCGAGGCCGATCGCGTCGCAGCCGAGCAGGCCGCCGCGGCCGCGGCCGCAGCGAAGGCCGCCGCCGAAGCCGCTGCACAGGCCGAGCA
>NZ_SDPN01000055.1 GCF_004134825.1 Agromyces albus | reverse complement strand
CCACGACGGGGTGCGCCCGGCGGCCACCGGCCCCAAGCCCCGGCCGAAGCGCGCCGACCGGCGCCGCACCGACGCCCGCCCGCGCCCTCCGGTCTGATCGAGCGACATCCGTGTCCGTATGGGATCGGCTATCGGGCGCCGCTGCTCGCAGCGCGGCGAGCGGTGTGGCGAAGTGGTGCCAGAACGATCAGCCAGGACGTGTAGTGCTCAACGATGGTTCCCCCGAGTTCGCGCGCCGCGGCCGCGGCTTCATCTACTTCGCCGGCCGACCAGTCACTGAAGGTTCCGAACAGCCGGCGGATCTGGTCTTCATTGAGCGTGATGTCCCAGCGATACGTGCAAATGTCCTCGACTGTGAAGAGTCCGGATCGGGTGAGCGCCTCTGAGGTCGCGCTGACGTCCTCGGGGTCGCCTTCCCGGGGAGGAGCGGCGCGCCGGTCCACGATTCGCTGGACATGTTCCCGGAACCGGGTGCTTGCGGCTGCGGGATCGCCGAACACGTTGCGCCACACGAGGAATCGACCGTCCGGCTTGAGTGCTCGGTGAACGATCGGAAGAACGCTGTCAAGATCCATCCAGTGGATTGAGGTAGCCGCCAGGGCAAGGTCGAACGAGGCTTCCTCGGCGTCATACTCTTCCGCGCGAGCTTGAACTATTTCTGCGTCCGGATGCAAGCTTCGCAAAGCGGCCGCCAAGCGGGGGCCGGGCTCGACGGCCACGACCTTCATGCCCGCCGCCAGCAGTGGCCCTGTCACCTGCCCCGTTCCCGCTCCAAGATCGAGTGCGCGATTGCCACGTCGAATGAGGCCGGTGTCGCGGATACGGTCCCAGAGTGCGACCGGATAGGCGGGCCGCGCCCTCGCGTAGTCATCGGCTCGCGCGTCGAAGTGCATTGAATCACCCACGAGAGAACAGTACGGGTGTGCGGGCATCGCGCACCTCGGCCGCGACGCCCGGCCGCGCCCTCCGGTCTGATCGGCTGCGCTTCTTCTCTCGTTCACGCGAACAGGGCCGCCGGTTCATCCGGCTCTCCTAGCGTCGTGCCCGGCCGACGGCGGCCACAGCGCACGCCGTCGGCGTGCTCCGCCCACGGCTGCACCCGAGAGAGGAAGCCCATGCTCCGCCTGCCGGACAGCTCTTCACGCCGTGTCCTCGCGGTCTCCGCCCTCGCCGCGGTCGCGGCACTCACCCTGAGCTCGTGCGCCCCGGCCGCCGACGCCTCCGACGCCGCGAGCGCCACGAGCGTCACCGACTTCGGCAGCTTCGCCGACCTCGAGACCGCCGCCAAGGCCGAGGGCGCGCTCAACGTCATCGCCCTGCCGCGCGACTGGGCGAACTACGGCGAGATCCTCGACCTGTTCGCCGAGCGCTACCCCGAGATCGCGATCACCGAGCAGTCGCCCGACATCTCGAGCGCCGAGGAGATCCAGGCCGCCGAGACGAACGCCGGACTCGACACCGCACCCGACGTGTTCGACCTCGGGCTGACGGTCGCGCTGGAGAACACCGACCAGTTCGCGCCGTACAAGGTGCAGACGTGGGACGACATCCCCGACGCGCTCAAGGAGGCCTCAGGCCTCTTCGTCGGCGACTACGGCGGATACATGTCGATCGGCTACGACTCCTCGAAGTTCGATGCGCCGAACGAGCTCGGCGACCTGCTGAACGGGGAGTACAAGGGCTCGGTCGCGATCAACGGCGACCCGACGCAAGCGGGCGCTGCATTCGCCGCTGTCGGACTCGCGACGGTGCAGAGCGACGGCACCCTCGACGACTTCCAGCCCGGCATCGACTTCTTCTCGGAGCTGAATGCCGCGGGCAACCTGCTGAAGGTCGACGTGACCACCGCCACCGTGACGTCGGGTGAGACCCCCATCGTCTTCGACTGGGACTACCTGAACGCCGCACACGCCGACGCCAACCCGAACTGGAAGGTCGTCATCCTTCCGGGCACCGGGTACGCCGGCTACTACAACCAGGCGATCAACAAGGATGCCCCGCACCCGGCGGCGGCGCGCCTCTGGCAGGAGTTCCTCTACAGCGACGAGGTGCAGAACCTCTGGCTCGCCGGCGGTGCGCGCCCCGTGCGCGCCGAAGCCATGGCCGAGGCCGGCACGATCGACGAGGCACTCTTCGAGGCCCTTCCGGCGACGCCGGAGACCACCGTCGTGCCGACGGAGGAGCAGAGCACGAACGCCGGCACGCTCCTCGGCACCGAGTGGGCGGCAGCGGTCAACTGACCGCCGTGTCATGACGACCCTCGCTCCCGCAGCGACCCGCGCCGGGTCGGGCTCATCCAGCCCGGCCCGGCGCGGCGCGTCATCCGTTCCGAGCCTCCTCGGCCTGGCACCGTTCGCCGTCTACCTGCTGCTCTTCCTCGCACTGCCCACGCTCATCGCGATCGGCAGCGGCTTCATCGACGATGACGGTCGGCTCACGTTCGAGAACGTCGCCGCCCTCGGCGATCCCGTGATCGTGCAGACGTTCTGGAACTCCACGTGGCTGTCACTGCTCACGGCGGTGATCGGTGCCGTCGTCGGCGCACTCGCCTGCTACGCGATGCTCGGCCTCCCGGCGGGTGGGCGCATGCGCTCCCTCGTGGATGCCGCGAGCGGCGTGCTCGCCCAGTTCGGCGGCGTGATGCTCGCCTTCGCCTTCATCGCCACCATGGGGCTGCAAGGCGTCGTCACCCTCCTGCTGCGCGATGCGTTCGGCATCGACCTCTTCGCCGAGGGCGCCTGGATCTACGGCCTGCCCGGGCTCATCCTCCCCTATATCTACTTCCAGGTGCCGCTCATGATCATCACGTTCATGCCCGCGATGAGCGCCCTGAAGCCGCAGTGGGCCGAGGCCAACCTCACGCTCGGCGGCACGCCGTTCGGGTTCTGGACGAAGATCGGGCTGCCGGTGCTCGCACCCTCGTTCTTCGCGAGCTTCCTGCTCCTCTTCGCGAACGCCTTCTCGTCGTACGCCACCGCCGCGGCACTCGCGAGCCAGGGCTCGCAGATCGTGCCGCTGCAGATCCGCACCGCCCTCACGAGCGAGACGGTGCTCGGCCGCGAGAACCTCGCTGGAGCCCTCGCGCTCGGCATGATCCTCGTGATGGCCGCGGTGATGTGGCTCTACTCACTCGTGCAGCGACGCGCGGCGAGGTGGCAACGATGAGCGCGGCTGCGACACGTGTGGCCGGGTCGACCAGCGGATCGAGCAGCGGGGCGACCACCGGGTATGCGCCCGGTCGCGGCATCCGCTGGCTGATCGGAATCCTCGTCGCGGGCACGTTCGCCATTCCGATCGTCTCGATGGTCGAGTTCACGCTGCGCGACGGCGAGGGCCACTCGCTCGTGCACTGGGCGGCACTCTTCGACCCCGCGAACGCCCAGCGCTACCAGCCGATCTGGATCGGGCTCGGCAACTCGCTCGCGCTGTCGGTCGTGACCGTGGCGATCGTGCTGTTCCTGCTCGCGCCCACGATGATCCTCGTGAACCTGCGGTTCCCGCATTTGCGGCGCATGTTCGAGTTCGTCGTGCTGCTGCCGATCTCGATCCCCGCGATCGTGCTCGTCGTCGGGCTCGCGCCCATCTACCTTGTGATCGGCCGCAGCCTCGGCACCGGCGTCTGGACGCTCGCGTTCGCGTACGGCATCACGGTGCTGCCGTTCGCGTACCGCTCGATCCAGGCGTCGATCGACGCCACCGACATCCGCACGCTCGCCGAGGCGGCGCGCACGCTCGGCGCCGGATGGCCCACGGTGCTCGTGCGGGTGCTCGCGCCGAACCTGCGGCCCGGGCTGCTCGCGGCATCCCTCATCTCGGTCGCGGTCGTGCTCGGCGAGTACACGATCGCGTCGCTCCTCAACCGCCAGAACCTGCAGACGGCGCTCGTCGTCGTGAACAAGCAGGATCCGTACGTCGCCGTCATCCTCTCGCTCGCGGCCCTCGCCTTCGCCTTCGTGCTGCTCATCGCGATCGGCCGGGCCGGGCGAACGGGCGGTCGCCAACGCAGAAAGCAGAGCCCATCATGACCGGCAACGACACCATCGCAGCGGCGGATGTCGCGACATCCGACAACTCATTGCTCGCGACCCGCGGCGCGGGCACGGCCGTGAGCTTCGAGGGCGTCGTGAAGGACTACGGCACGACGCGGGTGCTGCACGGCCTCGACCTCGCGATCGAACCCGGCGAGTTCGTCTCGCTGCTGGGACCGTCGGGGTGCGGCAAGACCACCGCCCTGCGGGTGCTCGCCGGGCTCGAGCAGGCGAACGGCGGGGTCGTGCGCATCGGCGGCGCGGATGTCTCGGGGGTGCCCACGAACCGGCGCGACCTCGGCATGGTGTTCCAGTCGTACTCGCTCTTCCCCCACCTCACGGTCGCGGTGAACACAGCCTTCGGGCTCCGGATGCGCAAGCTCGCGCGCGCGGAGGCCGCGAAGCGTGCAGCCGACGCCCTCGAACTCGTCGGCCTTTCGCATCTCGCCGACCGCTACCCGCACCAGCTCTCGGGCGGGCAGCAGCAGCGCGTGGCCCTCGCGCGCGCCCTCGTCACCGAACCGCGCGTGCTCCTGCTCGACGAACCCCTCTCGGCGCTCGACGCGAAGGTTCGCGTGCAGCTCCGCGATGAGATCCGGCGGATCCAGCTCCGGCTCGGCATCACGACGGTCTTCGTGACCCACGATCAGGAGGAGGCCCTCGCCGTCTCCGACCGGATCGCCGTCATGCACGCGGGCGGCATCGAGCAGATCGGCACGCCCGAGGAGCTCTATCGCCGGCCGAAGACCGCGAACGTCGCAGCGTTCGTCGGGCTGTCGAGCGTTCTCGCCGCCGAGATCGTGCAGGGCGTCGCGCTCGTGCTGGGCCATCGCCTCCCGATCATCGGTGAGCACGGCGACGGCCCCGCCGAGGTGTTCGTGCGGCCCGAGAACGTGCGGCTCACGCCCGCGGGTGCGTCGGCCACCGTGCAGGAGAGCACGTTTCTCGGCAGTGTGCGGCGCACCCTCGTGAAGACGGCCGACGGCGGACTGCTGCGCCTGCAGCATCCGGTGTCGGAGCGCGTCGAGTTCGGCGAGCACGTGTCGGTCGAGCTGCTGCCCGAGCCGGTCGCGGTGCGCCCTCGGGAGTCGTGAGCTGCGACGAGACCGGCTGACGCTGAGGGCGATCCCGGCGCTCTCGCTGTGGGAGGCCTAGGCTGGCGATCGTGAGCGAGCTCGACCATCTTGTCGTGGCGGCCGCCGACCTCGCCGAGGGCGCCCGTTGGGTCGAGGAGCGCCTCGGCGTGGCCATGGACGCCGGTGGAAGGCACGAGATCTTCGGCACGCACAACGGCGTCCTCTCTCTCGGTCCCGACTGCTACCTCGAGGTCATCGCCGTCGACCCCGAGGCGCCAGCGCCGGCCCGGGCGCGATGGTTCGAGCTCGACACCGAGGCGATGCGGGCACGGCTCGCCGGGGGTCCCGGGTTGGTGCACTGGGTGGTGCGCGTCCCATCGCTCGCCGACGAGCCGGACGTGATGGAGTTGCGTCGCGGGAGCAACCGGTGGGCACTCACCGTCGCACCAGACGGTCGGATGCCGCTGGCCGGGCTTGCGCCGTCACGCATCCTCTGGCACACACCCCCGCCGGCAACGCTCCTGCCCGACAAGGGGATCCGCCTCGACACTCTGAGCATCTCCACGCCCGACGTGGCGGCGCTTCGCCCGCTCGTGGCCGACGTGGTGGGCCCCATCGCCGTCAGGCCGGGCGACTCGGGTCTCGCCGCGACATTCTCAACTCCGTCGGGCCCGGCAGCGATCGGCGGCCCCACCGGCGTGGGATGAGCGACTCCGAGTTCTTCTCCGGAGATGGTTGAAGGGTGACGACACATCCCCTCTGGCGACCCTTCGCGCCTTGGGCGAACGCAGCCCGCCAGCGGCAGCGCATCGCTTTCCGTCAGACTGACCCCGGCGTCATCCAGGAACACACCACCGCCTGGCTGGATGACTTTCGGATGGTGCGTCGCGTCGTCACCGACGCGATCGATGATCAGGTTCTCGCCATCCGGCATGTCGGCTCGACGTCCGTTCCCGGGCTCGTCGCCAAGCCGGTCATCGACGTCGACCTGACCGTCCCCGACGTCGAAGAGGAGCCCGCCTACCTGCCTCGATTGGAAGCGGCCGGCTTCCGACTCATCTTCCGCGACGAGATGGCCGGCGATCCACACCGGCATCTCACGTTCGCGATCCCGAACACGAACCTGCATGTCTGGAATCGGGGAGCCGTCGAACCGCAACGGCATGCGCTGTTCACCGAGTGGCTCCGCGTGAACGCGCCTGACCGTCAGCGATACAACGACGCCAAAACGGCAGCCACTGACGCGGCCGGGTCCGTACGGTACAACGATCTGAAGGCGGCGGCTGTGTACGACATCTACGAGCGAGCCTTCATCGCAGATCCACGTCATCACCACGACCCTCAGCCGCGCTCCGACGATGACCACTGAAGGATCCGCTTGCGGTCGTCCGCAGACCGACCGCCCTCAAGCCGCCCTATCTCGTCCGATCGTTGCCACACGGGGATCATCGCGTTGTCGCCGCAACTCGACGAGCAGGGCGGGTCGTACGGGCTGCGGGCTGCGGACACGAGACAATGAGCGCATGTCTACCTCCGTCGAACGCCGCACCAACCGGGCTGCCTGGGCCGCGTTCTGGTTCGCGCTGGCCGGCCTCGTGCTCATGCCGATCCCGCTGTTCATCGGGTTGATCCTCGGCGGCGGCCTCTCGATCGTCGCCGCAATCCTCGCCGTGATCGCCCTCCTCAAGGGGCTCGCGCGCAGCGGCAAGGGCATCGCGCCCGTCGTGTTCGCCGCAATCTTCATCGCGCTCACGTGGGGCGGCATCTCGGTCGGTGGCGGCACCATCTGGTAGGTCGACCGGCCGGTGGTTTCCTGTTCATCAATCCCGCCGGCGTGTCCGCCGGCACGGAGTGCGAAGTCGTCTCGCTGAGCAACCGGCTTCGGAGCCGGCACCTGGTCGACTAACATTCGGGGATGACGAACCCGGCTCCGATCGACGACGTCCCGATCGGCGGTGAGGTCATTCGCCTCGGGCAGTTCCTGAAGTTCGCTGGGCTCCTCGACTCCGGTGGAGACGTGAAAGAGGCCATCATCAACGGCGATGTGGCCGTGAACGGCGAGGTTGATCGCCGACGCGGACGGCAGCTGCAGGTCGGCGACATCGTCAGCTTCGATGGACACAGGGTCCGCGTCAGCGAGTGAGGGTAACCGAGGCGGTCGGAGCTAGAGAGCACCAAGCGCAGTCGGCAAACGCCGAAGGGGATCAGGGCACGGTCGGCGCTTGCTCGAAAACGGGTCGAAGGGATTTACTGCCGGGTCACTGGTAGATGAAGAGTCCTTCTAATCCGGCTAGCGGGCTGACGTCCTGTGCAGCTGAGCCGGTCAGATCGAGTTCGGTGAGGTTGGTCAGTCCGGACAACGGGGAGAGATCAGTGAGGGACGTGTTGCCGTCGAGGTAGAGCCGCTCGAGATTCGTCAGTCCGGCCAGGGGTGTCAGGTCGGACAGGCTCACGTTGGTTGTCAGGTGAAGCTCGATAAGGCCGGTCAGGTCGGCCAGGGGCGTGACGTCGGTCAAGTCCGGGCTCTCCGTTACAAGGAGCCTGCTGAGGCCACCAAGCCCAGCCAACGGCGTGAGGTCTGTGACAGCAGGATTCCTGGACAGGCCGAGATCGGTGAGGCCGGTCAGACCAGCCAACGGGCTGACGTCGGTGAGGTTGCCGAAACCGGCGAGCGTCAGCTTGTTGAGCCCGGTCAGCTCCATCAGCGGACGAAGGTCGGCGAGAGGGCCGTCGGTCACCTCGAGGTAAGTGAGACCGGTCATCCCTGCAATCGGGGTGAGATCGCTCAAGTGCGGATTATTCACCAGCCAGAGGGTGGCAAGGGTGGGATGGCCGGCCAGTTCGGACAACGGGGCGAAATCGGTGAGGGACGGGTTATCGATGAATTTCAGCTCGGTGAGATTCGGAAGTGCGGCGAGCTGTTCGATGCCATCGAGGGTCGCCATCCCCCTGCAGTCCACTTCGGTGAGCTGTTCAGGATCCTCGACGCCGAACAGAGCCATGCTGTATTGAATGCACTCCTCCACGTTGCCATCCGTGGGTAGGGTGGGCGGCCAGGTGGGAGCGGTCGACGGTTCGACGGACGCCGGTTCTTCGGGGACAGGTTCTTCGGAGACAGGTGCACAACCGCTGAGAACGGCCACCGCCCAGACCGCAGCGAGCAGCCCTACCGCCTGCCAGGCCGGCTTTCGAGATACTCGCATCGCATCAGCGTATCCGCGCCCCACGATGCGGCGCCTAAGCCATTTGGTCAGCGCGACAATTCCCGCCGCGGCGACCGCGGCCACTCCAGAACGGAGACGTTCCAGACAGCGAGTGAGTCCATGCCAGATGGACTCGGCCGACGCGGGCGGGCGCCCGCCGCGTTACCGGCTCGACTGCGGTCTAATGTAGGTGCGATCGGGGCGCCGATGAGAAATGGCGCCGGCAGTCGTCTGAGTACGGTCCGGGTGACGCGGGGCGCGCATCAAGGGAGAGCAAGGATGAGACCACTTCGATACTCGATCAACGTCACGCTCGACGGCTGCTGCCATCACGAGGCAGGGCTCCCCCCGGACGAGGAGTCGATGCGCTACTGGACCGCTGAGATGGAGCGAGCCGACGCCCTGCTATTCGGCCGGGTGACCTACGAGATGATGGAGTCGGCGTGGCGGAAGCCGGCCACGGGCACGTGGCCTGACTGGATGGATGAGCTGCAGGTCCCCTTCGCCGAGACCATCGACCGGGCGAAGAAGTACGTCGTGTCGAGCACACTCAGCGGGGTCGCTTGGAGTGCCGAGCTGGTGCGAGGCGACTTGGGACCAGCGGTTCAGCGGCTCAAGCAGGAGTCAGGCGAGGGCCTGTGGGTGGGTGGCGTGACGCTCCCGCTGGCGTTGGCAGATCTGGGACTGATCGACGAGTACGAGTTCCTTGTGCAGCCGGTCCTTGCCGGACACGGGCCGACGTTGCTCGCCGGTCTGCGCGAGCGCATCCAGCTCGAGCTCGTGGGCCGCCGTGAGTTCCGGTCGGGGGTGGTCGCCCTGCGATACCTGCCCACGCGAGTCACGGCTTGACCTGATCGCTATGAACCGCGCGCGAGTATCCGAGGGAGAGGTCGTCCTCGAGACGGATCGGCTGCTGCTCCGGCGTTGGCGTGTGTCCGATGCCGCCCTTCAGCGTGAGCTGTGGACGGAGCGCGATCCTCGCGTCCCTCCGCATCGTCGGATAGCCCCCGATGGTCACCCGACGCTGGAGGATATCGAGGGCTGGATGCGTCGCCGAGACCCAGATACCTCCCTGGGACTTCTGGCGGCAGAGCGAAGAGGTTCCGGCGACGTCATCGGCTACTGCGGCTTGATTCAAAACGTCCACGGACAGGATGGCGAGCCAGAACTGGCCTACGAGTTTCTCCGCAGAGTCTGGCGTCAGGGATATGCGACTGAGGCCTCGTGGGCAGTGCTCAGCTGGGCCAAGGAGTCAGGCTACCGACGCTTATGGGCCACAGTCCGTGATTGGAACACCGCATCTCGACGTGTGATGGCCAAACTCGGATTCGTCGAAACCGCTCGAGTAGAACCGGACAACGCCTACGGGAACTCGCTGTTCTACATGAAGGACTTGTAGTCGCCTTCGGGATCCGGCTGGCTCAGTATCGGGCATCGCTTCTCTCGGAGTGGTGCATGGTGGGACCATTCTTGTTCGCGAGTAAGGGGATGACGGTGACGCTGTATTCAGATTTTCCCGGGCGACGAACGATGCAGATCGTGGGTGATGTCTTCGCACTCGTGGTGCTTCTCGGCGGAATCGTTGTGGCCGTGTCGCTTCACAATGCGATCGCCGCGTTCGATGCGATCGGTCGGGATGTGAAGCGGTCAGGAACCGGCCTCGCGTCGACGATGAGCGACATCGGCGACAGCCTGGCCGCGGTACCGCTGATCGGCGGGAGCATACGGGCACCGTTCGACGCCGCCAGCGACGCGGGCGGGACGCTCGCTGCCGCCGGCGCCGATTGGCAACGGACCGTGCACACTCTCGCGGCCTTCGCCGGATGGACGGTTGTTGGTCTGGTCGTGTTGATCTTGTTGTTCGGTTGGATCCGTCCTCGGATCACCGGCATCGCTCGCCGCGCCACGGCGAAGCGCCTCGCAGATTCCCCGACATCCATGGACTTGCTTGCGTTCCGGGCACTCGCCACCCGGTCGCCGCAGGACCTCGCACGCGTGAACGCGGACGTCGCCGGCGCCTGGCGCCGCGGCGACACTGAGGTCATCAGGCAGCTCGCGGCCCTCGAGTTGAGAGCATCAGGAGTTCGCCTCCCCACGGCGGGCTGAGGAATTGCGGGCCCGGCTCCGGTAGCCGATCCGTCTGGGGGCGCATCTCGAGCGTAAGAGGATGATGGATGCATGCCCGCTGCCCACCGTCCCGGTCTTCGGGTCGACTCAAGACTCACGATCCCCGAGTCTGAGCTGTCTTGGCGGTTCTCGCGGTCATCCGGTCCTGGTGGGCAGGGTGTGAACACTGCCGACTCCCGAGCGGAACTCGTGTGGGATGTGGCAGGCTCGGCCGTCCTCTCTCCGCTCCAGCGGGAGCGACTGCTCGAGCGTCTGAGCAGTCGCCTTGTCGACGGAGTACTGACGATCACAGCATCCGAGCACCGCGCGCAATTGCGCAACAGGAATGCTGCGCTCGCTCGGCTCGCCGCCGTCGTGGCCGACGCTCTGCGGCCGCCGTCACCGTCGCGACGACCGACGAGTCCAAGTCGCGGTGCCAAGCAAAGGCGCCTGGAAGCGAAGAAACGGCGAACCGACGTCAAGCGACTGCGGCGTCCACCCGACGACTGACCACCGAGGTGGCACCCCTGGACGAGAGGACGCCGAGCCGTCCGTTTGGGATCGCGGTGCGGATCGGCCCGTTCTCGTGAGTGACGTGCCAGCAGTCGGGTGTCACACTTGAGCCATGGGTGAACCGAAGACGGTGCCGACGGATGCCGACGTGCACCAGTTCCTCGAGGCGGCCGCGACTCCCCGACGCCGTGAGGAAGGGCTTCGGATCGCCGAGATCTTCGGCGAGGTCACGGGCACGGATCCGGTCATGTGGGGTCCCACGATGGTGGGATACGGAAGCTTCCGCTATATCTCGCGTGCGAACCCGCGCACGCGCGGGAACTGGTTCAAGACCGGGTTCTCGCCTCGCAAGGCGCAGTTGACGTTCTACGGACTGAACGACCTACCGGAGGCCAAAGCGCTGGTTCCGAAGCTGGGCACCTTCACGGAGGGCGTCAGCTGCGTCTACGCGAAGAAGCTCGAGGACCTCGATCTCGAGGTGCTGCGCCGGCTGATCGCGATCGCGTGGGCACGGACAGACGATCCCGAACCGGCGTCGTGAGGACGCCTCGGACGCCGTCAACCGAACACCGGTAGGGCGCTCCTGATCAGCGCGGATCGGTCAGCCCATCACGCTCGGTCGATCGCGTCCGGGGCGGAGGGGCCATTCGCTGACAGTGCCGGTAGGCACCACCGAACTCGCCTAGTCTCGGTCGCATGACGTTGCCTGATTCCGCCGAAGCTGGCGCTCCATTACCGATGGATCGCAAAGCGAAGTCAGCGGCGAGGGTCATTGTGAAGGTGCTCTATAGCGTGACCTTTCTTCCTGTCGCGATGTGGTGCCTCTTCTGGGTATGGGCGATCGCCAAGAACATGCGGGATACGAGTATGGGGAGGGGCGATTCCGAACTCTGGCCCATGATCGCGAATTCCCTCCCTGCTTTGGTCATTCCGTTGCTTTGGACCGCTGGCGTGGCGGGCTCCGCGATACTTGCGCGTCGAGGCAGACGCTGGCTTCTCTGGGCCATGATTTTCCTTGTCCTCGTGGTGGTTGCCCTCGTCGCGGTCATCATCCCATTCGTCGTTTACTTCGCGAGCTACAGACCGATGCCGTGACCAGCTGGCTTAGCTGTGGCTCGCGAGAGAGCTCCAGCGCCAGCGAAACACACGTGGGCCAATGGAGAAGGCGCCCGCAGTCCGGCGAGCGCCTTCTCCAGTTGCCAGTCCTACTCGAGTGCGAACAGCGTGTAGGAACCCGCGTTGTCGGCGTTGATCACGATGCAGTCGATCGACTGCTTCTCGTCTTCGCCGGTCTCGCCGGTCGTGATGAAGCTGTCGGCCTGTTGCACGGCGAGCTGCGAGATCAGCACGGCCGGCTGCAATCCGGTGGCGAGGAGCTTGCCGTCCTCGATGGCCGCCACGGCATCAGGGCTTCCGTCGAAGCCGGCGATGACAACCTTGCCGGTGAGCCCCGCTGCCTCGACGGCGGCGACGGCACCGAGCGCCATCGTGTCGTTGCCCGCGATGATGCCCTGCACATCGGGATCACGCTGCAGCAGCGTCTCGACCTTGCTGAATGCCTCGTCCTGGCTCCAGTTGGCGGTCTCCTTCGCGACCTGGGTCAGGTTCGGGTACTGGGAGATGACGCTGGCGAACGCCTCGGAACGGACGCCGGCATTCGTGTCCGACTCCTTGCCGGTGAGCTCGATGTACTTGCCGCCATTCGGAAGTGCAGCGACGAACTCCTCAGCGACCGCTGCGGCGCCCTGCGCGTTGTTGGCGACGATCTGCGCCTTCGCGATGCCCGTCTCGTTGATCTCACGATCGATCAGGAAGACGGGGATGCCGGCATCCTCCGCCTTCTGCACCGGGCCGATCGAGGCATCCGCACCGGCATTGTCGAGAATGATCGCCTTGGCGCCGTTGCTGATGGCCGCGTCGATGAGCTCGCTCTGCTTGTTCGGGTCGTCGTCATGGGAGGCGACGGATGTCTCGTATCCCAGCTTCTCGGCCTCGGCCTGTGCGGCATCCGCTTCCGCCTTGAAGAACGGGTTGTCGTGAGATGGCGTGATGATCGCGATGAGGCCGCCCGCCTCACCGTCTCCGCCAGTACCGCCATCCGCTCCGCTGGGAGACGAACAGCCCGCCAACGCCAGTGCCGTGAGTGTGGCCGCAGCAGCCGCGATGATCCTGCGTCGCATGTCTTGCCTTTCGATCGGGTGTTTCACTAACGGGCACCGACCGACGGCCGATGCCCTCTCGGTCAGTTGTCCGCTTGCGGCGCCTGACGCGAAGACTGTCGGTCCGCCGCGGCGAGGGCGGCGTTCTTGGAGCGCTTGATGCGCTGCTGGGCCTGGTCGAGCATCACGGCGAGGATGATCACCGCACCCTTGATCGTGATCTGCCAGAACGTCGACACTCCGAGGAGCACGAGACCGTCGCTGAGGAAGCCGATCACGAAGGCGCCGATCAGCACGCCTCGCACGTTGCCCCGACCTCCGGTGAGCGCCGCACCGCCGATGACCACGGCGGCGATCGCGTTCAGCTCGAACGTCTCGCCGAGTTGCGGAGCCGCGCTCGTGAGCTCGGACGAGATGATCAGCCCGGTCGTGGCCGCGCAGAATCCGCTGATGATGTACACGCGCATCTTCACCTTCTTCACCGGCACGCCGGAGAGCTCGGCTGCGCGCTCGTTCCCGCCGGTGGCGTAGACCCAGCGGCCGAAGGGGGTCTTGCGCAGCACGAAGACGGCGATGAGGGCGAAGACCACCATGATCCAGATGGCGGTCGGGATCCCGAGAATACGGCCCCCGCCGATCAGGAGGAATCCCTGGTTGCCGAGCTCCTCGCTGCCCGCGAGCCGCGGGTAGGTGGTG
Organism: Agromyces albus; assembly: GCF_004134825.1. Lineage (GTDB taxonomy): Bacteria > Actinomycetota > Actinomycetes > Actinomycetales > Microbacteriaceae > Agromyces > Agromyces albus. The sequence continues at coordinate 5,867 of NZ_SDPN01000055.1, read as the reverse complement.
CCGTTCGAGATCAGCAGGGCGGCGCCGCGGGCCACGTAGAGCATGCCGAGCGTGGCGATGAACGGTGCGACGTTGAACCTCGTGACGAGCACCCCGTTGACGGCCCCGACGAGGGTTCCGACGGCGAGCGAGGCGATCACGACGACCCAGACCTGCGGGAAGGCGACGATGTCGAAGAGCTCCAGCTGCCAGCCCTGCAGCAGGGTGCCGGCGACGACGCCGGACAGTCCGACGGTCGAGCCGACCGACAGGTCGATGCCGCCCTTGAGGATGACGAACAGCATGCCGATCGCGAGGATCGCGTTGTAGGCGACGTGCTTGGTCATCGTGATCAGGTTGTTCATCGTCAGGAACGAGTCCGACAGCGACGCGAAGACGATCACGAGGAGGATCAGCGCGATGAAGGCGCGTCCTTCCATGAGCAGCGACCAGATGTCGACGTTGCGGGAGGGCCGCTTCGGATCGGGCGCCGGCTTCGTGGCGGTGGGTTCGGCCTGTTGGGTGGTCATGGCGTTCATCGGTGTGCGCTCCCCGTCAGTTCTTCCTCGGTCGCCTCTCCGGAGGCGATCATCAGGTCTTCGCGTGTGGCGTTCTTCGGCTCGAACTGGCGGACGATGCGGCCCTTCGACATCACGACGACGCGGTTCGAGACGCCGAGCGCCTCGCTCACCTCCGACGTGGCGAAGAGCACGGCGAGGCCGCGCCGAGCCTCACGGGCCATGAGAGCGAAGATCTCGCCCTTCGCTCCCACGTCGATTCCCCTCGACGGTTCGTCGAGCAGGATGACGTCGGGTTCGGTCATGAGCACCTTTCCGATGACGACCTTCTGCTGGTTCCCGCCCGACAGCGAGGTGATCGACGCTGAGGGACCGGATGTCTTGACGCGAACGTCGGCGATGCCCTTCTCGACGGCATCCCGCTCGCGGCGGTCGCCGATCCAGAAGCCCAGTACGTAGGCGCTCAGGCTCGCAAGGGAACTGTTCTCCCCCACCGACATGGTCTGCACAAGTCCATCCCGCTGCCGGTCCTCGGGAACGAGCGCGAGCCCCATCCGGATGCGGTCGGCGATCGATTCGCCGCGCAGCTCCCGCCCGCCGACGGTGACGGTGCCGCGCTGGATCGGCGCCCGGCCAGCGAGTGCTTCGAGCAGTTCCGTGCGGCCGGCGCCCATGAGTCCGTAGAGGCAGACGATCTCGCCGGCCCGGACGTCGAGGCTGAGGTCGTCGACGGCGAGCCGGGTGGGATTGGATGGGTCGGCGACGGTCACGTTCCGCAACGACAGCGCGATCTCGCCGAAGTCGTCGCGCAGGTCGGGGCTGAGGTCGTCGGCTGATCGTCCCACCATGTTGGAGATCACCCAGGCGATGTCGATCGCGTCGCGTTCCCCCGTCGCCACGAGCTCGCCGTCACGGAACACGACCGCGTGGTCGGCGATCTCGAGTGCCTCCTCGAGGTGATGGGAGATGTAGACGATGGCCACCCCCGAGTCGGTCAGCTCGCGGATGAGCCGGAACAGCACTTCCACCTCGTTGCCCGAGAGCGCCGACGTCGGTTCGTCCATGATCAGCACCCGAGCATCGCCGGCGAGCGCGCGAGCGATCTCGACGACCTGCTGCTGGCCGAGGCGGAGGTCCGCGACGAGAGTGCGCGGGTCGAGCTGTTCCTCCAGCCGCGCCATGAGCTCGCGCGTTCGCACGTTCTCGGTGCGTTCGTCGACGACGATCCCCCCGCGAACGAGTTCACGGCCCATGTAGATGTTGTCCCGGATGCTCAGGTTCGGACACAGGCTGAGTTCCTGGTGGATGATCGCGATGCCGTGCTCCGCCGCGTCGACGGTGCTGGCCAGCTGGATCTCACGGCCGTCGAGCTCGAGGATGCCGCTCGTCGGCGTCTCGACACCGGAGAGGATCTTCATGAGCGTCGACTTGCCCGCACCGTTCTCTCCGAAGAGCGCCGTGACCGCACCGCTCCGGATCTCGAAGTCCACGCCCTTGAGCGCCCTCGTGGCGCCGTAGGTCTTCGTGATCTGCCGTGCGCGCATCACCACGGCGTCCCGTTCGATCGCCGCGTCGCTCACGGCTGCACCTCGAACACGACCGGGACGACCGACACGAGTGCCGGATTCACCCTCGTGAACGCGCCGACGACGTGCAGCGTCTTCCCCTCGAGCGAGGCGGGGTCGAGATCGCTCAGCGCCGTCTCGCGCACGCTGTTGTTCAGCTCGGTCGCGACCTCCTGGAACTCGAGCTGGTTCTTGAACTCGTTGAAGGAGACCGTGCCGGTGACGTCGCGGATCGCCGTTCCGTTGATCGCCGGGCCGATCTGGACCTGCACGGTGACACCGCTCGGCATTCCTTCGACCGTGACGGGCAGGATCGATCCGTTCGGGGCTCCCGCGACGGCGGTGAACTCCACCGGGAAGCTGTACGAGCTGCCCGCTCCAGGCGTGTGGCCGAACTCCGCCTCGTCGGCCCCGGCCGCAAGGTCCTCGAGCAGGCCGGCGAGGTCGATCGCGTCGGCCTCGATCTGCGGCGCGATCTCCGACTCGTACCGTTCGGCGGCATACCCGGCGGGGTCGAACGCCTTCCCGCTCGTGGCCGCTTGCGCGTCATCCGTCGTGACGAACCTCGTGCTGGCCACCGCGGCGGAACCGAGCACGAGCACGGCGACGGTCCACACCATCCACGGCCTGATCGGCGGGCGTCTGCGGGTCGGGCGGGTCATGTGCTGCTCCTTTGCAGGTGGTGAGGGGTGCGTTCGCCGTACGTGAGGATCAGCGTTCGATCTTGTCGAGGTGGAGCATGCGGGCGAGGTTCTTGTCGAGCTCGTCGTCGCGGAACACGCGCTTCCAGTCGTCCTTGATGATCGCCTCGCGCCCGTAGTCCATCGCGATGAGGCACGCGTCGCTGAAGGGGTTGTCGCCGCGCAAGCCGTTCGCGAGCGCGACCTGCGTGTGGCCGAGCAGGATCGAGCGAGCGGCGGCCTCGTGCACGCCCATGGTGTTCACGGCCTCGTCGAGCGCCTCCTTCAGGAGCGCACCCACCATGCACGCGATCGTCTCGACGAGGGTCGGCTCGAGCTGGGCGAGCTGCTTCACCGTGACCCAGTGCACGTCGATGACAGGAGCGTAGATCGCCCGCACGGTCGCCTCGACGATGGCCCGCTTGGCCGGGTCATCCGACTCGATCGCCGCGATCGCGTCTTGCGGCGCCGCGATGCCGCCGAACGTGTCGGCATATTCCTCGGGGGTCGTGCGCTGCAGGAAGATCGACGGATGACACGGGTGCGCCACCGCCTGGATGACATCGTCGCGCGTGGTGAGCAGGCCCGCGTACGCGGCCGCCGGGTCGAGCGTGAGCACGATCGCGCCGGGCTTCAGCTGCGGCACGAGGTCGGCCGTGACGGGGCCGAGGGCGAGGTCGGGCACCGCGAGCACGACGATGTCGGCATCGCGCACGGCCTCAGGCGACTCGGTGAGGTCGCGGCCGGCGGCGCGGACGCGCTCCTGGCCGGCGGGCGAGTTCTCGCTGTAGAAGACCGTGTGCTCGGTCTTGACGAGGTTGTCGGAGACGCGCATCCCCATTTTGCCGCCGGCGCCGATGACGGCGATCTTGTAGGTGTCTGTAGTGGTGGTGGTGGTGGTGGTGCTCATCGGATGCTCCTCAGGTAGTCGAGTGCGGTGGTGGTCCAGGCGATCTCCGCCTGGACGGTGGTTTCGGGGTCGCCCTGCCAGGGCAGCCAGTGTTCGACGATCTCGTTCACGCCGCGCGCCTCGGGATTCACGGTGGCGAGCAGGTGCGGGTAGTCGTGCAGCCCCTCCCCCATGGGGGCGCCGCTGTAGGTGAAGCCGACCCATCCTTCTTGGCGGGAGAAGGCGAAGTCCTTGGCGTGCACGTTGCGGGTGAGCGGCGCGCACCGCTCGACGGCGTCGCGCGGCAGCTCGAGGCCCGCGACGACGTTGGCCGGGTCGAGGCAGATGCCGATTCGATGGCTGCCGACGCGTTCGACGAGCCCGATGAGGTCGGCGGTCGGCACCTGCTCGTAGGTCTCGAGGGCGAGCGTGACACCTTCGACCTCGTAGGCGGGCATGACCTCGCGCAGCATGCGCTCCGCCTCCTCGAGGCCTGGTCGGAAGCCGGGCGCGTAGACCATGCTCCGCACGAGGTTGGCGTCGAACCGCTCCGCAAGGCGGAGGAACGTCATGAGGTGATCGGGCGAGACACCCTTGGTGCCGAGCTCGATCCGGATGCCGAGTCGGCGTGCCGCGAGCGCCGCCTCGCCCAGCTCGGCCGACGACATCAAGAGCAACGGAGCGTAGTCGCAGATCTGGAACAGGTCGACATCGAGCTCGCGGGTGCGTTCGAGCGCCCCGATGAGGTCGAGCGGAGCGGGAACCCGCTCCGACTGCTGCCAGAAGAAGGCGTAGCTGCCGAGGCCGATCACGCGGCGACCCCAGCTCGTCGGTCGGCGAGCGCCGCTGCCTCGTCGAGCACGTCGGCGAGGGCGTCGGGGTCGTGCGCGAAGCGGCCGAGGAAGAGCCCGTCGACGGCCTCGCCGAGCCGGGTAAGCAGTCCCGGACCTGCCGAGCCACCATAGATCACCGTGCTGTCGTCGCGGTCGTCGAGCGCGTCGACGGCGTCGCGGAGCGCGCTCGCTACGACGGCGATGTGCTCAGCGGGGGCGGGCTCGGGGGCCCCGATCGCCCACACGGGCTCGTACGCCACGATGACGCGCCCGGCGGGGGCGCCGTCGAGTGCCGCGTGCAACTGCCGCACGACCTCGGCCGCGGCATCCGTCGCCTCGACCCGCTCGTCTTCCCCGAGGCAGAGCACGAGAGTGAGGCCGTTGCGCAGGGCGGCGGCCGTCTTGGCGGCCACGACCTCCTCGGTCTCACCGAACAGCCGCCGCCGCTCGGCGTGCCCGACCTCGGCGAGCCGCACGCCGACCTCGGCGAGCTCGGCGGCGGAGACCTCGCCCGTGTACGCGCCGGCATCCTCGGTCGCGACATCCTGCGCACCGATGACGACGCACGTGCCGCGGAAGGCCTCGATCGCCGGCAGGAGCTGCACGTAGGTCGGGATCACGAAGCACTCGACGCGGCCGTCGACGACCGCCGGATGCCTCGCCGCAAGCTCGGCGACCTGCTCGAACCAGCGGCGCGCGTCGGCGTGCCCGAAGTACATCTTCAGGCTCACCCCGACCGACACGCTCGCGGGCATCAGCAGGATCCGGTCGTCTCGTACTGGCCGATGGCCGCGACCTTCTCGGCGGAGGCCGAGGCGGGGTCGAAGCGGTAGTCGACCCACTCGCGCACGAGCCGCCGGGCGAGCTCGATGCCCACCACGCGCTGGCCCATCGTGAGCACCTGGGCGTCGTTGGAGAGCACGCTGCGCTCGACCGAGAAGCTGTCGTGCGCGGTCGCGGCACGGATGCCGGGCACCTTGTTCGCGGCGATCGCGACGCCGAGGCCGGTGCCGCAGATGAGCAGCGCCCGGTCGGCCTCACCGGCGGCGACGAGTTCGGCGGCCGTGACGGCGACCCTCGGGTACGCCGTGTGGCCCTCGGCGTCGACGCCGACATCGATGACGGATGCCACGCCGCCGTGCTGCTCGAGATCGCGCTTCAGGATCTCCTTGTAGTCGAACCCGGCGTCGTCACTGCCGACGACGATGCGGAGCTGTTCAGGCATGCTCGTGTTCCTTCCCCTCGTCGGTCGATCCGACGAGCACTTCCCCTACCGCGTGCACGATGAGGGCGAACGAGTGGGCGCCGGGATCCGGCGTGCCGAGGCTCTTCTCGGCGTGCGGGCGGGCGCGGCCCATGCGCGGCAGGAGGTCGGCGGTCGCGGCGGCCGCGGCGGCCGCCGT
>NZ_SDPN01000054.1 GCF_004134825.1 Agromyces albus | reverse complement strand
TGACCGGCATCCGCCGCGCCCCCGGCACCGCCGCCGCGAACGCGTCGAGGGTGCCCTCGCCGCCGTCGGCCATGGGGCGCAGCACGAGTTCGTCGTCGGGGCGCACCGCGTGCCAGCCGCGCGCGAGGGCGGCAGCGGCATCCGCTGCGCTCGCCGTTCCCTTGAACGAGTCGGGCGCGACGACGATGCGGCTCACTCCACCTCCGCGGTGGCCGCCGGAACGTGCGAGAGCCACTCGAGCGATCGCGTGATGAGCTCGCGGTGCCCAGCCGACTCGTAGGAACGCGTGTCGTGCCCGAGCCCGTCGTACACGAGGCGCGACCGGCCGAACTCACGCGCCCACACGAGCGGGTGACGGCCGCCGCCCTCGTCGTGCTCGGCGATCGGCTCGATGACGTCGTGCAGGTGGAAGTCGGTGTACCGCTCGTCGAAGACGGTGAAGTCGCCGAGCCCCTCGGCGATGGCGTGGTTGCCGACGACGTGCACGTGCGCCTCGTCGATCGGCGGATGCCACGACTCGCCGCGCACCCAGCGCGCACCGAGTGCCCGCCCGTACGCCGGGTAGGCGCGCAGGCTCGCCGCCGCGGCATGCAGCGCGAGGATGCCGATGCCGCGATCGATCGCGGCGTCGAGCGCGGCGTTCGCCTCGGTGGTGACGGATGCCGCGGGCTGCACGCGCGCGGTGTCGTCTGGCCCCTCGGGGTCGCCGGCGTTCACGACGAGCAGGGTGACGTCGTCGGCGAGGCCGGCGAGCGCAGCGTCGGGATCATCGGAGATCTCGACCGTGAACCCGGCCGCTCGCGTGAGCTCTGCGAGCACGGCGCTCGTCTCGGGATAGGGATGCCACGGATCGGCGTACCGGCCGGCTCCGCTCAGGATGATCGCCTTCGTCATCGTCGCTCCTTCATCGCCGTCACCTGTCGCCCGTCGCCCCAGACTGCCACGCCGTCGCCGGTGCGGCCACCGTGACCTGCACCGCTTGCGCGCCCGGTCTCACGCATCGAGCACCATGGCCCATTCGAATCGGCCGAGCACGACGCGCTCGACCGGCGTGCCCGTCACGGCGTCGGTGCCGGCGACCGCGACCTCGACCTCGTCGTCACCGTGGTTCACGAGCGTGAGGAGGCCGCCGCGGCGCGCCGCCTCGACGTGCTCGGGAAGGCCCGCGAACACCGGGGCCACGCCCGCGTCGGCGAGCACGTGGTCGACCACGGCGAGAGCGCCCGCCTCGTCGGGCACGGTCGCAAGGTACCGGGCGCTGCCGCCTCCGGTGCGGCGCACGGTGAGGGCCGGATGCCCCGCAAGGCGGCCGCTCGTGAACGACGCCTCGACCGTGGCATCCGCTGCCTCGATCTCGATCTCCTCCGCGACGAGCGTGCCGACCGATTCGCCGAGCGCGTCGCCCGCGAAGCGCGCCTCGCGCTCGCCCGGGCCGGCGGCGCCGGGTGCGACGAGGGCCCCGAAGTCGTCGAGGCGGATGCCGCAGAGCTCGCCGAGCTGCGTGAGGAATCCCCCGTCGCGGAACCGGTCGAACTCGTCGACGACGTCGGTGAAGGGGCCTGCGAGGAGATGCCCGCCGCCCTCGACGAACGTCGTGAGCGCGGCGGCGCCCTCGTCGCGCAAGAGGTAGAGGAGCGGGGCGATCGCGAGCGCGTACTGCCCGTCGACGCGCTCGGGCGGCACGATGTCGACCTGCACGTGGCGACGGTGGAGTGCCCGGTACCAGCGCTGCACGACGGCGACGTAGTCGAGCTCGTTCATCGGGTGGTCGGAGGCCTCGACGGCCCACCAGTTCTCCCAGTCGAAGACGAGGGCGACACGGGCGTCGCGGGAGCCCGCGGGCAGCTCGGGCAGGGCAGCGAGCTGCTCGCCGAGCGCGGCGACCTCACGCCACGTGCGGGTGCGCGTGCCGGCGTACGGGAGCATCGCCGAGTGGAACTTCTCGGCACCCGCCCTCGATTGGCGCCACTGGAAGAAGAGGATGCCGTCGGCGCCGCGACCGATCGCCTGCGCGCTGAGCGCGGCCATCTGGCCGGGAGCCTTCGGGGCATTCGTGGGCCGCCAGTTGAGGGCGTTCGTGGCCTGCTCCATGAGGAGCCAGGGCACCTCGGGCTTCAACGACCGCATGAGGTCGCGCTGGAACGCGGCAGCGCGGAAACTCTCGGGGTCGTTCGGGTCGGGGTAGCAGTCGTCGCTGACCACGTCCATGTGCTCGGCCCACTGCGCGTAGTTCGCGGGCTTGAACGCGCCCATGAAGTTCGTCGTGATGGGCTGGGTCGCTCCCGCGGCACGGATGATCTCGCGCTCCATGAGGTAGCACTCGAGGAGCATGTCGCTCGTGAACCGCCGGAAGTCGAGCATCTGGCCCGGATTGTGGCTGTAGGGCGCCTTGCGCGGCGGGAACACCTCGGCGAAGCTCCCGTAGCGCTGCGACCAGAAGTTCGTGCCCCAGGCCTCGTTGAGCCGGTCGATCGTGACGTAGCGGCGCTCGAGCCAGTCGCGGAAGGCGTCGCGCGCGGCATCCGAGTAGTCGAGCTGGACGTGGCAGCCGTACTCGTTGTTGACATGCCACATGTCGACGGCCGGATGCTGCGCATAGCGCTCGGCGATCGCCGTCACGAGCTCGGTGGCGAGCCTGCGGTACACCGGCGACGACGGAGCGAACTGCTGCCGGCTGCCGGGCCAGTACACGGCGCCGTTCTCGTCTTGCGGGAGGAGCTCGGGATAGTTCGCCGACGCCCACGGCGGCGGGGAGGCGGTCGCGGTCGCGAGGTCGACGGCGATGCCGCCGTCGTGCAGCAGGTCGATCACCCGGTCGAGCCAGTCGAAGTCGAACTCGCCCTCGCGCGGCTGGATGCGCGACCACGAGAAGATGCCGAGGCTGACCATCGTGACGCCCGCCTCGCGCATTCGCGCCACGTCGTCGGGCCAGATCTCCTCGGGCCACTGCTCGGGGTTGTAGTCGGCGCCGTAGTGCATTCGTCCTCCGTTGCTCCGTTGCTCCCTTGGGAAAGCGTATTCCATCGGCCGGCGCCGAAACGTGCGTCGTCGCATGACCACACACCAGTCTGGGCTCTTCTTGCGGGCCAGAACGACCCCCAACCGGCCAGCAGACGAAAACCGGGTGCCGACGCCCTTGCGCGCCGACACCCGGATCCTGTTCGAACTCAGCCGAGGATCACCTTGGCTTCGCCGAAGAACTGCTCCACCGCGTCATCCACGGTGAGCGCGCCGAGGCCGATCGACTTGCCGAGGTCCCAGAAGGTCTGCTCGAGCGAGCCGTAGCCCACGACCGGCACGGGCGGCGCCTCGCCGATGCGGTCGGCGACCGACTCGAGGTAGTCGGCGACCTGGGCGTCGATCCCTTCGAGGGTCGTACCGGCGAGCTTCGTCTTCGAGGCCGGGAAGCCGACCGTCGTGCCGAAGATCTCACCGGCCGCCTCGCTGTTCACGATGAAGTCGAGCCAGAGCGCCGCCGCCTCGGGGTGCTCCGTGTCGGCCGAGATCGCGACCTGGAGGCCGCCCTGACGGTAGAGGTCCTTCGAGCCGGGCTCGTCGGTCGGCGGCGCGACGAGGGTGACGCTCGCGGCGCCCGAGTCGGCGAGGTAGCCGCCGAGGAAGTTGCTCCAGCTCGCCTCACTTGCCGTCAGGTTCGAAGCGAACCCCGACTTCGGGAAGGTCTCCTCGAGGCGCTGCTGCGGGACTGTGACGCCATCGCGCGCCTCCGCACCCGAGTTCCAGAAATCGCGGAGCTCGTCTTCGGTGAAGCCGAGCTCACCGTCGTCGGTGTAGAGGTTCTTGCCCTGCTGGCGCAGCTCGTTCTCGAAGGTCTGGATGCGCTGGGTCATGTCGGTGCCGCCGTAGACGGCGCCGCCCGTGGCATCCGTGACCGACTTCATCCAGGCCGTGTACTCCTCGGTGCTCGTGCCACCCTCATAGGGCTCGACGCCCGCCTGCTCGATCAGGCCGTCGTTCAGGAACACCGCCCACGAGCTGTAGCCCGTGGGAAGCGAGTACTGCACGCCCTCGAGCTGCCCGGTCTGCTGCAGCGACTCCTCGAACGCGTCGAAGTCGATGTAGTCGCTCACCGTGCCGAGGTCGAGGAGCATGCCGGGCTCCGCGTACTCGCGCAGGTAGGAGTCGGAGAACTGCCACACGTCGGGCAGGCCGCCGCCGGTGGCCTCGATCTTGCGCTTCTCCCAGTAGGCGGGGAAGTCGGTGAAGGTGCCCTCGATCGTGATGTTCGGGTGCTCCTCGTTGAACGCGTCGATGAGTGACTGGTATCGCGTCGCGCGGTCGTCGTTGCCCCACCAGGTGAACTGCAGCGTGACCTCCTCTTCGGGGTCGTAGGCCGCCTCGCCGTCGCCGGCGCTCCCGGCGCACCCGGTCAGGGCGAGCACCGCCGCCCCGGTCATCGCCACAGCGGCGAGCATGCGCCGTCGCGCTCCAGTCGTGAACATCATCGTCCTCCAGTAGGTCGGTTCTCTGTGATCGGCGCGGCCCGGGAATCGCAGGGGGAAAGCGCTTCCCGCAGCGTAGCGTGAGACGATTCAATCGGTCAACGTCGCGGCCGGTCGAGCAGGTCTCAATTCGGCAACGACACGACCGTCACGGGGCGTTCGTCGAGTGCCCGCACGGATGCCGCGTCGCCGTCGACGACCGCAACGACCCCACTCGGCGTGGCCCAGGCGCGCCACCACGCGGCATCCGTCACCTCGACGGCGTGAGTTACTCAGCCGCCCCGCGGGCGCGTCGAGGGCGCTCGGGCACCGCGACGATCGCGAGCGCGACGCAGCCGAGCGCGGCGATCACGAGCGGGACGAGCTGCCACGTGACGATGACGGCGAACGCCGCAGTCGCGACGAGGTACCCGGCACCCGCGAGGTCGTCGCGGAGCGCACTCGGCACGGCACGCAGCGCGCCGAGCCAGCCGAGCTCAGGCGTCCACCGCCCGCCGGCCACGAAGAGCACGAGCACGAGCGCTGCGAGGCCGGCCCAGCCGACGAACGCGACGACGGGGCCGCCAGACAGCACGCCCGTGGCGGCGAGGTCGATGTCGAGGGCCAGCACGGCGGCGATGACGACGGATGCCGCGCCCACGCCGATGCCACCGAGCAGCGCTGCCCGCACGTCGCGCCAGAACCACTCGAGACTCGAGTCGTCGGCGCGGAGGAACCGGCGGAGGTGCCGCGCCCCCGCGGCGAGCCCCGCCGGCAGGGTGACCACCGGAAGCGACACGAGCGCCACGAGCACGCCCACGAGGAGCACCTCGCCGAGGAGGCCGAACGCACTGCGTGCACCCGGGAAGCGCGCCGCCGTCGCGGCGTCGTCGCGCGTCGGACCGCTGCCCGAGAGGGCGGCCCGGTGTGCAGCGCGATCGGCGGCTCGAGACATCCGGAACCTAGCCCTTCAGGCCCTGCGTAGCCACGCCGTCGACGAGGAAGCGCTGGAACACGATGAAGAAGATCAGGATCGGCAACAGGGCGAGGAACGACACCGCGACCGTCGCCCCGTAGTCGGATGTGCTCGTCGCGTCGTTGTAGAGCCGCAGCGCGATCGGCAGCGGGTATTGCTCGGGCGAGTTCACGTAGAGCAGCGGGCCGAGGAAGTCGTTCCAGGTCCAGATGAACGTGAAGATCGCACTCGTGATGAGGGCCGGTTTGATGAGCGGGAGGATGATCGAGAAGAAGATCCGGAGGTGCCCGGCGCCGTCGATGCGCGCGGCTTCGTCCATGTCGCGCGGGATGTTGCGGATGAACTGCACGATGAGGAACACGAAGAACGCCTCGGTGGCGAGGAACTTCGGCAGGATCAGCGGCCAGTACGTGTCGACCAGTTCGAGCCGGTTGAAGATGATGTACTGCGGGATGATGATGACGTGGAACGGCAGCAGGAGCGTGCCGATCATCGCGGCGAACAGCACCCCGGCGCCCTTGAACTTGATGCGTGCGAACGCGTACGCGGCCAGTGCTGAAGAGAACAGCGTGCCGATCACGGCCATCAGGGCGATGAAGAGCGAGTTGGCGAAGAACCGCCAGAGCGGAGTGCCGCCGATGCCCTCGAGCACCTTGACGTAGTTGTCGACCGTGGGATTGTCGGGGATCAGGCCTGGGTTCTGGCCGAACTCGCTCGACGGCTTGAACGTCGAGAACACGAGCCAGACGAGCGGGTAGAGGATCACCGCCGTGATTGCGAACAGCACCACGAACCAGATGATCGTGTTGACGGTCTTGCGCTTGACGCGCCGGCGCCGCGGGGGCCGCGGCTCGGTCGCGACCTCGAGGAACTCGGCGCGCGGGACTTCGATCGTGCTCATCGGTTCTCTCCCGCGTAGTGCACCCAGGACTTCTGGGTCTTGAACAGAATGAAGGCGATGATCGCCACGACGATGACGAGCACCCAGGCCATGGCCGCGGCGTAGCCCATCTGCCCATCGGCGAATCCTCGTTTGTAGAGGTAGACGGTGTAGAAGTTCGTCATGCCGGCGGGGCCGCCCGAGCCGTTGGAGATGATGAACGCCGACGCGAACACCTGGAAGGCGTTGATCGTCTCGAGGAGCAGGTTGAAGAAGATGACCGACGACAGCATCGGGATCGTGACGCTGCGGAACTTGCGCACCGGCCCCGCGCCGTCGACCTCGGCCGCCTCGTACAGCTCTTGCGGAATCTGCTTGAGCCCGGCGAGGAAGATGACCATCGGGGCGCCGAACTGCCAGACCGCGAGCAGGATCATCATCGGGATGACGAGGTCGACGTTGCCGACCCAGCCGCCGAGCTCGATGCCGAAGAGGCTCAGTGAGCTGTCGACGGGGCCGTCGGTGGAGAACATCGCACGCCACACGATGGCGACAGAGACGGATGCCCCGATGAGCGACGGCGCGTAGAACGACGAGCGGAAGAAGCCGCTGCCCTTGTTGCGATAGTTCAGGAGCATCGCGACGGCGAGGGCCGCGGCGAGCTTGATGGGGGTGCCGACGAGCACGTAGACGAGGGTGATCTGCACCGACTGCATGAACTGCGGGTCTTCGGTGAACATGCGCACGAAGTTGTCGAGGCCGATCCACTCGGGCGCGGTGAAGAGGTTGTACTTCGTGAAGGCGAGGTAGAGCGAGAAGATCATCGGGCCGACCGTGAGCCCGAGGAATCCGAGCATCCACGGGAGCAGGAAGCCGTAGCCAGCGACGGTCTCCCGGCGATTCTGCGATCGCTTGCCCTCGGTGGTCGGGACCTTGCCGTACTCTGAGCGACGCAACTGGCGCATCGCCTGGCGGACGCTCTTCGACTCGGCCTCGGCCGTGACGATCGATTGGGTTTCCGTGCTCACGTGGTTCTCCGGTCCTTGTGAGAACAGCGCTCCGGGCCCGGGGCAGCCCATCGGGCCCGGAGTCGCTGTCCGTGCTGCTACTCGTTGAGGACGACGTCCAGCTCACCGAAGAACTGGTCAACGGCCTCGTCGACGGTCAGGGTGCCATAGGCGAGCTCCTGGCCGATCAGGCGGAACTTCTCCTCGAGCGAGCCGTATCCGACGATCGGCACCGGCGGTGCGTCGCCGAGGCGGTCGGAGATCGACTCCTCATACTCGCGGATCTGCTCGCCGAGCGGATCGAGCTCTGCACCCTCGAGCATCGTCTCGGATGCCGGGATGCCCCGGTTGGTGCCGAACGCCGCGCCGGCCTCTGGCGAGTTCACGAGGAAGTTCACGAGCGTGGCCGCCGCCTCGGGGTGATCGGTTTTCGCCGAAATGGAGTGCAGCATCGAGGGCTTCAGGTAGAGGTCCTTCGCGCCCTCCTCGGTGACGGGAGGGGCGACGAGGCCGAGTTCGGTGTATCCCTCGCCCAGGTTGCCGAGGTAGCCGGCGCCGAAGTTGTCCCACGTGAGCTCGCTCGCGGTGAGCGCCGAGTCGAAGGCCGAGAGCGGGTAGATCTCCTCGAGGCGCTGCTGGTCGATCACGGTCCCCTCTTCACGGATGCCCGAGCCCGATTCCCAGAACTCGGCGAGGTCCTCCTCGGTGAAGTTCGGCTCACCGTCTTCGGTGAAGAGGTCTTCGCCCTTGGCGCGCTGCTGGAGCTCGAAGTTCTGGATGCGGCCGGTGTAGTCGGTGCCTCCCCAGATCGTGACGCCCTGCGCCGCGGCGGCGTCGGTGATCTCCTTCATCCAGGCGTCGTAGTCGGCCCAGTCGCCGCCCTCGAACTCCTCGACGCCGAGCTGGTCGAGGAGCTTCGGGTTCGTGTACAGGCCCCACGCATTGGTCGAGGTCGGGATGCCGGTGGTCTCGTCGCCGACGACGCCGATGTCGAGGATGTTCTCGCTGAGCGGCTCGGTGTCGATGATGTCGCCGAGGTAGGGGCTCAGGTCGAGGAGCAGCCCGTTCTCGGAGTACTGGCGGAGGTAGGAGTAGTCGAACTGCATGACGTCGGGCAGGCCACCGCCGGCAGCCTCGGTCTGGCGCTTCTCCCAGAACTCGGGGAAGTTGAGGAACGAGGAGTTCACCGTGATGTTCGGGTACTCCTCGTTGAACGCCGCGATCGCCTCTTCGTACATGGCGGCGCGCACGTCGTTGCCCCAGAACGCGAGGTTCAGCGTGACCTTCTCGTCGGGGTCGTACTCGGCAGCGGCTTCCGACCCGCCGCCCGAGCAGCCCGTGAGTACGAGGGCCGCGCTCGCGGTGAGTGCCGCTGCGGCGGCCACCACGCGGCGCTTGCGAATGTTGAACATCGTTGTTCCTCCCGGAAACGTCTCTGTCTGCCTGATGCAATTCCACGTTGTGTGCGGGAAAGCGCTTCCCAAAGCTAACCCGCGCTCGTGCGCCGAGTCAACCTCAGACAGAAAATCGTTTCAATTCGTTATCTTCGAGTGGCGCGGATGGCGCCGAAGTGGATACGAAGCTCTGGTCAGACGGTGTTTACGCGCAGGGTTCGTCAGTCAGGCACGGCGGAGATCGATGACCGGGCTCTCGAGGCTGCGCATCCGGTCGGGGTCGTCACGGAGCGTCGCGGGCGTCACGGTTCGGCCCGTCGCGGCCGAGGAGTAGATCGCGGTCACGATCTCGAACGAGCGCGCGGCATCCGACGCCGTCGACGGCAGCGGGCCGCCTGAGCGGAGCGCCGCGTAGACGTCGCGCAGGAGCGGCTCGTGCCCGCTCGGCTCTTCGAGATCGGGGAGTGCCCACGCCGCGGCATCCGCTTCGCCGACGTGCGGAGCCGGCGTGATGCGCCAGTGCTCGTGACCGTGGCCGTAGAGGTGCTCGACCGTCACGGTGGCGAGCTCGGTGTCGATGCGGATCGAGCTCACCTCGCGCGGCGACACGGCGCTCGTGATGACGGATGCCACGGTGCCGCCCTCGAACGTGATGACCGCCGTCGAGACGTCTTCGGTCTCGGTCTCGCGGTCGAGCCGCCACAGGCCGCCGTGCACGCTCGCCCAGTCGCCGAGGAGCCACGCGAGCAGGTCGATCTGGTGGATGCCGTGCCCCAGGGTCGTGCCGCCGCCCTCGGTCGACCACTTGCCACGCCACGGCACGGCGAAGTACGAGGGGTCGCGGTACCAGAGCGTCTGGCACGTCGCGACGAGCGGTCGTCCCAGCGCGCCGGACTCGAACAGGCGGCGCACGTGTGCCGCGGCGGAGCCGGTGCGCTGCTGGAACACGACGACGAAGCGACGGTCGTTGCGCTCAGCGGCATCCGTCATCGCGTCGAGCTCGTCGAGCGAGAGTGCGGCGGGCTTCTCGCACACGACGTGCACTCCCGCGTCGAGCGCGGCGATGGACTGCTCGGCGTGAGCGCCCGGAGGCGTGCAGACGTGCAGCACGTCGATCGTGCCGCTCGCGAGGAGTTCGTCGAGCGAATCGAACACCGCAGGGCCGCCCCAGCGCTCGGCGAAGGCGCGGGCGAGCGCGGGGTCGCGGTCGACCACGGCGACGAGCTCGGCGTCGGATGTCGCCGCGAGCGCCGCGGCATGGGAGTTCGCGATGGCGCCGGTGCCGACGATCGCGGCCCGGAGCGGGGCGGACGGGGCGGACGACGTCGACGGCGCGGGCGGTGCGAATGGCGCGGGTGATGGCATCTCGGTCATCGGGCTCCTTCGGGGTGGCCGGTCTCGGGCACGGCGGCGCTCACGGGCTCAACAGGTCGGGCAGCCGGGCCGACCCTGCCGCGGCGAGCGCCGCAGCGCGATCGGGGTCGCTCGCGCCATCCGCGATGACGACGCCGTAGCGCAAGTCGAGGGTCGCACCCGGCTCCACCACGTGCTCCTCGCTGAAGAACGGCGCGGGGCACAGGCACGCGAACTCCTCGCTGCGCGCGAACCACTGCGGCGGATGCTGCAGGTTGCCGGCGTCGTCGATCATGACGATCGTCGAGGCGGCGCCGGTGACGTCGTGGCGACCGGTGAAGCCCATCCAGGGCGCCCGCGTTCCGCGCAGCTCGTCGCCGCCGGCGATGCCGGGGGCGAGCACCGATCCGCCGGTGAACGACCTGGGGCCTCGCCAGAACAGTCCGCCGTAGCCGGCGTTCTCCCGGCCGCGCGTGGTCGGTGAGCCGATCGGGATCGGGCGGCCGCTGACGTTGCGCATGCTGGTCGCGAAGGCGAGGAGCCACGAGTCGTCATCGAGGAGGGTGGCGGCCACCGTGCGCTGCTCCTCGAAGAGCTGCTCGCCGCCCTCGGTCACCCAATCGAGCGCCTCGACGAACCGGGCCGTGGACTCGTCGTCGACCACCGGGAACTCGCGGTGGCCCTGGGTGCCGTTGTTCGGCAGCTGCACGTAGCCCTGGCCCTTGACGAACGTGGGTCCGCCCCAGAAGTTCTCGTCGCCGACGACGGGCAGCGACCACGTGATGCCCTTGTGCCAGACGTGGTCGTGCGGGCGGTAGAGGGAGACGAGCTCCCCCGAGAGCGTGCGAATGGGACTGAAGTACGGCCGCGGGGACTCGAGCTGCGGGTTGTCGGGCCGGTGCACGTATTCAGCGAGCACGACCGAGCCTGCCGTGAAGCCGAGGCGGCCATCCATGGTGTCGATGCGGATGCGGCTCATCTGGAACTCCTGCGAGTCGTCGTCGGTCTCATGTCGGTCGAGCTTGCTTGCGCGGGAAAGCGCTATCCCACCTGCTATCCCGAGCTTACACGCGAGACGTGCTCTCTCGCGCCTCGAGGCGCGGCCGGTAGAGCACAGTGTGCTCGATCGGCCCGCCGGCGATGAGCGTGCGAAGCCGTGTCCACACCTGCGCGCCGATCTCGCCTCGCGGCACCGACATGCTCGTGAGCGGCGGCGTGGCGAACCGCGCCATCGGCACGTCGTCGAAGCCCGCGATGGAGAGATCGCCGGGCACCTCGACGCCGAGCTCGCGCAGCCGGGTCATGAGACCGAGGGCGACCAGGTCATTGAAGGCGATGACCGCGGTCACGCCCTCGCGTCGCGCGGCATCGACGTACTCGGCGGCCTCGTAGCCGTCGTCGAGCCGGGAGCCGCCCTCGATGACGTCGATCGTGATGCCGGGCTCGGCGGCCACGGCGTCGGCGACGCCCCGCAGGCGCTCGGCGTTCGAGGCGCTCAGCTCCGGGCCGCTGAGAAACGCAAAGCGCCGATGACCGAGCCCGTGCAGGTGGTCGACGAGATCGCGGATGCCGCGTGCGTAGTCGACGCCGACGATCGGCACTTGCGCGCCGGGAAGGGGCCGGTTCACGACGACGACCGGCGCGATGCGGGCCACGAGTCGTTGCAGGCGCTCCTCGGGCATGCGCGGCGCGCACAGCACGATCGCGTCGCAGCGGTGGCGCGCTTCGAGCGCGGTGGCCTCCTCTTCGTCGACCTGCTCGGCCGTGTCGGCGACGAGCACCCGATAGCCGTCGGCCGCCGCCGCTCGGCTGAGTCCCCTGAGGATGCCTTGGAAGAGCGGGTTCTCGAGGTCGGGCACGACCATCGCAATCGTGTCGTTGCGCCCGTGCACGAGGCTTCGCGCGGCGACGCTCGGGGTGTATCCGAGCGCCGTGATCGCGGCCTGCACAGCTTGCACGATGGCGGGGTCGACGGACTGCTTGCCGTTGAGCACACGGGAGACGGATGCCTGCGACACCCCCGCCCGCGCGGCGACGTCGGCGATCGTGACCGCTCGGTTCCGATCGCTCATCTCGCTCCTCAGCGCTGTCGTCTGTGCGGCGCCGGCGTGCCGACGACACGGGAAACCGGTTCCCCAGTCTAGCGCGAGAGTTGCCCACGACACGCCCCTCGCCTAGGCTCTCAGCGAGAAAGCGGTTTCTCAGCAGGGAGCACGAGCCATGCACGTCGTCGTCACCGGTGCCTCCGGTCGTCTCGGCCGCAACGTCTGCGCCGCCCTCGTGGCCGCCGGTCACGTCGTCGTCGGCGCCGACCGCACGTTGGGCGGTCTTGACGGCGTCGACGAGCGGGCGATCGACCTCGCCGACGATCGGGGCGTCCAACGATTGCTCGACGAAGTGCGACCTGATGCGCTCGTGCACCTCGCGGGCATCGCCGTGCCCTTCAGCGCGCCCGAGCGCGACATCCTGCTCACGAACACGAGCCTCGCGCACATCGTGCTCGCCGCCGCGGCTCGGGGCGGGGTGGCGAGGGTGCTCGCCGCGAGCAGTCCGACGGTGATCGGCTACGGCTCACCCGGCTGGCGCGCGGCATCCGTTCCCATCGACGAGCGCCATGCGCTCGCGCCGACGAACGCTTACGCCCTCTCGAAGGTCGTCATCGAAGACACCGTGCGCATGTTCTCCCGCACGTCGAACGGTGCGTTCGGCTTCTTCCGGCCCTGCTACGTCGTCTCCCCAGAGGAATGGGCGGGCGCCCCGACGCAACAGGGCCACACCATCGCCGAGCGGCTCGCCGACCCCGCCCTCGCCGCCGTGAGCCTCTTCAACTACGTCGACGCGCGCGACGCCGCCGAGTTCGTGAACGCCTGGCTTGCAGCCCCCGCTGCCGCCGTCGACGGTGAGGGGTTCTTCGTCGGCGCCGCCGACTCGCTGGCGGTGCGTCCCGTCGCCGAGCTCTGGCGCGACCACGCCCCTGGGCTCGGCGAGGCCGCCGAGCTGCTCACGGGCACGCGGCCCGTGTTCGACATCGGCAAAGCCCAACGGCGACTCGGATGGCAGCCGACGCGCAGCTGGCGCACCGAGCTCGACGCGGCATCCGTCGCCTCCGTCGCACCCGTCGCAGCATCCGTCATCCGACCGCACGAGACGAGGGCCTCATGACCGCATCCGCCCCAGGCTTCGCTCCCCGATTCGACGGAGTGCTCTTCTTCCCCGTCACGCCGTTCGGCGCCGACGGCGGCGTCGAGCTCGACCTGCTCGCCGAACACGTCGAGAGCCGGCTCCCGTTCGGCCCCGGCGCGGTGTTCCCGGCGTGCGGCACCGGCGAGTTCCACGCCCTCTCCGCCGGCGAGGTCGTCGACGTCGTGCGCACGACCGTGCAGACCGTGGCCGGGCGCGTGCCCGTGATCGCGGGCACCGGCGGCCCGCTCGGTCACGCGATCGAGCTCGCACGGAGTGCAGCCGACGCGGGAGCCGACGGCCTGCTGCTCCTGCCCCCGTACCTCGTCTCGGGCACCGCTGACGGCCTCGTCGCGTGGGTCGAGGCCGTCGCTGCGGCGACCGAGCTGCCCGTGATCGTCTACCACCGGGGCACCGCGCGCTACACCGCCGACACGATCACGCGGCTCGCCCGCAACCCGCGCATCATCGGCTTCAAGGACGGCACGGGCGACATCGGGCTCGCGCAGGAGATCGTGCTCGCGGCGCAGGCGACGGGGCGCGACCTTCAGTTCTTCAACGGCCTGCTCACGGCCGAGCTCAGCCAGGGCGCCTACCGCGGCATCGGCATACCCCTCTACTCGTCGGCCGCCTTCGCGATGATCCCCGAGCTCGCCGGGCTGCACTATCGCGCCTGCACCGACGGCGATGAGCAGACACGGATGTCGCTCCTGCGCGGGTTCTACACCCCGCTCGTGCGGCTCCGCGACGAGACTCCGGGCTTCGGGGTATCGCTCATCAAGGCGGGACTGCGCTTGCGCGGCCTCTCCGTCGGCTCGGTGCGCCCGCCGCTCGTCGACCCGACGCCTGAGCAGGAGTCCCGGCTCGCGGGAATCCTCGACGATGGTCTCGCCCTCGCCGCGCGGCTCGCGACGGCGGCGACGGCCTCGACGACCTCGGCAGGGACGGCGACGGCGGCAGCGGCCGCGCAGTGACCACCTCGATCCGGCGGTTGTCGACGCGGCTCGTGCGCGTGCCGTTGCGGCGCCCGTGGGGGCCCGACGTCACCGACATCTCCCTCATCGAGGTCGTCGTCGAGGATTCGGCCGGCGACGTCGGATACGGCTTCTCGTGGACCCCCTCGATCGGCGCCGCGGCGGTGCAGGCGCACCTCGACCACGACATCGCCGCGTTCGCCGTCGGGCGAGATGCCGACGCCAAGTCGCTCTGGACCCCGCTCTGGCTCCACCTGCACGAGGGCGGTGGCGGCGGCATCACGACGATCGCTATGGCCGGGCTCGACCTCGCGCTCTGGGACCTCGCCGCACGCCGGGCCGGCGTGGGCATCACCGACCACCTCGGCCGCCGCCACGACGTCGCCGCGGTCTACGGCAGCGGCGTGAACCTGCACTACCCGCTCGACGAGCTCGTCGCGCAAGCCGAACGCTGGGTGGCCGCGGGATTCGACGCCGTCAAGGTGAAGGTCGGCAGCCCGCTCCTCGACGACGACGTGCGGCGCATCGCTGCGGTGCGCGACGTCATCGGGGCCGACCGCGACCTCATGATCGACGCGAACCAGCGGTGGAGCCTCGAACAGGCCGAGCGCGCGCTCGACGCCCTCGCCCCCTTCGACCTCGCCTGGATCGAGGAACCGCTGCGCGCCGACGACCTCGCTGCACACGTGGCACTGCGCGACCGCATCGAGTTGCCGATCGCCCTCGGCGAGAACCTGCACACGCGCTACCGGTTCGCCGAGTTCATCGTCGCGGGCGTCGTCGACGTCGTGCAGCCGAACATCGTGCGCGTCGGCGGCATCACCCCGTTCCTCGAGATCGCGTCGCTCGCCGGCGATCGCGGCGTCGAGCTCGCGCCGCACCTGCTCCTCGAGCTCTCCGCCCAGCTCGCGCTGACCCTGCCGGGCGAGCACCTCGTCGAATCCGTCGAAGACGCCTCGTTCGCCGATCTCGGCGTGCTCGCATCGCCATCGCCCGTCGTGGTCGACGGCACGCGAGTGCGCACGACGGGGCAGACTGGACTGGGCATCCGCTTCACCGATGACCGAGCGGATGCCGCGGCATCCGCTGATCCCACGGAGGAATCATGACCACGACCGATACCGCCACCCGCGCCACCCTCGACGAGGTCGCGGATGCCGCTCGCCGGGCCTTCGCCGTCACGGTGGCGTCGACCGCCGCCGAGCGTGCAGCGTGGCTCAGCGCGGTCGCCGACGCCCTCGACGCCAACGGACCCGAGCTCATCGCCCTTGCCGACGAGGAGTCCCACCTCGGCACCGCTCGCCTGACCGGCGAGCTCGCCCGCACGACCTCGCAGCTGCGGCTCTTCGCCGAGGCCGTCGTCGAGGGCTCCTACCTCGAGGCCACCGTCGACCACCCGAACTCCGCGACGATCCCGCCGCGCCCCGACCTCCGACGGATGCTGCGGCCGCTCGGCCCGGTCGCCGTCTTCAGTGCCTCGAACTTCCCGTTCGCCTTCTCGGTCGCCGGCGGCGACACCGCGTCGGCGCTCGCTGCCGGATGCCCCGTGATCGTGAAGGGGCACTCCGCGCATCCGCGCCTCTCGCGTCGCACGGCCGACGTCGTCGCCAGTGCGCTCGCCACCGCGGGGGCGCCCGATGGCGTGTTCGGCCTCGTCGAAGGCCGCGAGACGGGCGTCGCGCTCGTGCAGCATCCGTCGATCCGTGCCGTCGGCTTCACCGGATCGCTGCACGGCGGCCGCGCGCTCTTCGACCTCGCGTCGGGCCGGCCCGATCCCATCCCCTTCTACGGTGAGCTCAGCGCCGTGAACCCCGTGCTCATCACGGCCGCCGCGCTCGAGGCGCGCGCCGACGACCTCGCTGCAGGACTCGCAGCATCCTTCACGCTGGGGGCCGGCCAGTTCTGCACGAACCCCGGCGTCGTGTTCGTGCCGACCGGCTCGGGCTTCGCCGAGCGCGTCGGCGCGGCCGTCGGTGCGACCGCCCCCGTGCCGATGCTCACCGACGGCATCGCGGCGGCGTTCGCCGATGGGCTCTCGGGACTTGCCGCCCACGACGGCGTGACCGTCGTGGCGGGCGACGCCGCGCAGCAGCCGGGCACCGGATCGGCCGTCGTGCTCTCGACGACGACTGCCGCCGTACTCGCCGACCCGTCGGCGCTCCTCGTCGAGTGCTTCGGCCCGTCGACGCTCGTCGTCGAGTACGACCGCGTCGACGATGCCTTGGACGCGATCCGCGCCATCGGCGGCAGCCTCACGGCGACCGTGCACGCCGAGCCCGGCGAGGAGCTCGGCGGCATCGTCGAGGTGCTCACCGAGATCGCCGGCCGCGTGCTCTTCGCGGGGTGGCCGACCGGCGTCGCCGTGAGCTGGGCGCAGCAGCACGGCGGCCCGTGGCCGTCGACGACGTCGATCCACACCTCGGTGGGCGCGACCGCGGTGCGCCGCTTCCTCCGGCCCGTCGCGTACCAGGATGCACCCGACGCCGTGCTGCCGCCCGAGCTCCGCGAGTCGAATCCGCTCGGCATCCCGCGCCGCGTCGACGGCGTGCTGCGCTTGCCCGGTGCGCCGGTGAGCTGAGTCTGTGACGAGCCGCAGCGGGTTCGCTGTTCAGCCCGCCGACCGGGTGAACGAGCCGAGCCCATGTTCGTCGAGCAGCTCGATCACGAGCGTGGACCCGTCGAACGTCGCCTGCGAGACGCTGCCGAGGGCTGCGTTCTCGCTGAACGGTTCGAAGACGAACACGTCACCGTCCCAATGCTCGAGCGGCCAGACAACTGTGCCCGGGCCGACGGTGAGCTCGAGGCCCTCGCCCACGACCGTGACGCGTGCGGTGCCGAAGTAGTCGTTCACGTAGTCCCCGGCGTACTCGGCGAGCGCACGAGCCGGCGCGGCATCCGAGGGAGGCGACTCCTCGACGAGTTCCCCGGTAGGACCGGTCTCCGCGGTGAGAAGGGCCGTGTACAGCGCGAACCAGTCCTGGCGGATCTCCCCGAATTGGGCGAGATCCATGAAGCGGGCGGCGACGGCCTCCGTGATGCCGTTGGCGGACCCGTTCGCGAGGGCGATGATGCCGAGCCCTGATTCCGGGAGCAGGCTGAACGTCGTGCCGGCACCCAGATAGAAGGCGCCCGAGTGGGTGACGGAGGCGAGGCCTCCCGCTGTCGACCCCACATTGAAGCCGTACCCGTAGAACCCGGAGCGCTGGTAACCGAGCGCCGCAGGGCCCGAGACCGACTGGGCGGTGATCGCCGGAACGAGCGCCTCGGGGCTCACGACGTCGTTCGCCTCGCCGTCGGGGCCGGAAGCGCTGAGTACCATCGACATCCACGCCGCCATGTCGGTGACGCTCGAACTCACACCACCGGCGGGCGACTGCGCGTCGGGCTGACGTTGGCTGGGAGTCACGACCCATTCGTCGTCGTCGAGGATGTGGCCGTCGGCGCGATTCTCCTCCGCCATGAAGTCGTCGAACCGCGAACTCGTCGACCTCATGCCGAGCGGCTCGTACAGCACCTCCTCCGAGAGGTCGGCCCAGTCGGTACCTGCGGCCCGTGCGACGGCCTCCGCCGCCGCGGTGATGTCGAAGTTGCCGTACGCGTACGTCGAGCGGAACGGCGACAGGGGCGTGTGCCGAAGGCGTTGCAGTACTTCAGCGCGGTCGTACCCCAGGTCTTCGAGCTCGTCACCCGCATGCATGAAGAGCCCCGAGCGGTGCGCGAACAGGTCGCCGATCGTCACATGCTCGGTGACCCATGGGTCGGCGAGCGCGAATTCCGGCAGGTGCTGCGCGACCGGCGTGTCCCACTCGACGACGCCCTCGGTCACCTCGTGCGCGACGACGGTCGCACCGACCGACTTCGACACCGACGCGAGCTGGAACACGGTGTCGGGGTCGACGGGCTCTCCACTGTCGACGTTGCGCACACCGAACCCCTCGGAGTAGATCAGCTCGCCGCCGTACACGACCGCGACGGCGAGTCCCGGCATGCCGGTCTCGTCCATGAGTTGCCCGATGGAGTCGGGGAGCGAGTCGACCGCCCCCTCGACGCGTTCGTCGGTGACCGTCGCGACGGCGTCGGCGGGCGGGTTGCCGTAACCCGGTCGCTCAGTCGACAGGGGCGGCGTGGTCGGGGCGGAGGACTCCCCCGCGCCGAAGGTGCATCCGCTCAATGCAGTCATGGCCGCCACGACGCCCGCCGCAGCGATGGACATTCTTCTATGTGGCATCGGATTCCCCGCCCCCGCGGCCTGGCCGCGACGACGACAGGATAGTCGCGACAGACGCCGCCCGCCCGCCCCAGTTCGCGGGAGATGTGTCATCGCGACCATACGAAGACCGTGACAGGATCTCGGTGTGGCCAACCGACTGATGCTCCTCGATACCGCCTCGCTCCCTTTCGCGCCTTCTCCGGCGTGCCCTGGTGCGCCGGTGAGCTGAGTGGGCGTCGCGACGTATCTCACTGCGGCCACGCCGCCACGACTGGCGGTCGGCGGCATCATCGTGGCCATCCCTGTGCTCGCAGTCGAGCAGCTCGGCGACGTCGCGCTCGGCGGCCTGCTCGTCGCCGCTGCACTCGGGCCGAGCATCGTCGCCGCGCCCATCGTCGGCGCGGTGCTCGACCGCACGCGCAGGCCGGGACTGCTCATGGCCGGCGCGGGACTCGTGACCGCCGGGGCCTTCACGGTCGCTGCCTTCCTCGGCGACGTGCCCGCGTGGGTCGTCGCGCTCGCCCTCATCGTCGCCGGCATCGCGACGCCGTTCCTGATGGGCGGCCTGTCGAGCTTCGTGACGGAGGGGATCCCTGACGAGCGGAGGGCCTACGCGATCGATGCGCTCGCCTACAACCTCGGGGCGGTGGCGGGGCCGGCCGCCGTCGCGGCAGCGGCAGCCCTGGGTTCCGCTCGGCTCGCGACGCTGCTCATGGCGGCGAGCGCGCTGCTCGGCGCGATCGGGACGCTTCCGTTGCGGCTTCGTCCGATCGCCGGCGAGCCGCACGGCTCGATGATCGGCACCATCGCCGCGGGATTCCGGCACATCGCCACGCACCGGCCGCTCGCGGTCATCACCGCGAGCGGCACCGCCAGCCAGTTCGGCGCGGGCGGCCTCGCGATCGCGGCGGTCGCCCTCTCGGTCGACCGCGGCCGCGATGCAGGCACCGGCGCCGTCATCGTGACGGCCTTCGCGGTGGGCGGTCTCCTCGGCGCGCTCGCGAACTCGGCATATCCCGCGCGGCTCCGGCCCGAGCTCATCATGGGTGCGGGCTTCGCCGCCACGGGGGTGGTCACCGTGCTCGCCGCCCTCGACCTCGGCACCGAGTGGACGATCGCCGCCATCGGGATCTCCGGACTGTTCACGGCGTCGAGCGCAGCGGCGATGCTGCTCCTCCGCAAGCAGCAGAGCCCGCCATCGCTCCGATCGCAAGTGTTCACGGTGGGCGCGGGTCTGCGCGCCGCGGCAGCCGCCGCGGGGGCCGCGGTGGCGGGCCTCTCGGCCGGCGTCGGCGCCGAG
>NZ_SDPN01000053.1 GCF_004134825.1 Agromyces albus | reverse complement strand
CGCGCCGCTGCACCGCGAGCGCCCGCGTGCGCGACGACGTCGCCGACCCGAGCGCCCGACCGCAGCACCGGGGCACGGCCGTCGAGGTCGCCGAACGCCGTGACCGCGATCGTGAGCACCGGCGACGCCGAGAGGTCGCCGCCGACGACGCCCGCCCCGGGTGCCATGGCTGCGAGTCCTTCCCGGAGCCCATCGGCGATGCCCTCGAGCACCGACACCCCCGTGGTGGGCGGTGCGGCGATCGCGACGACGAGCGCCGTCGGGCGAGCACCCATCGCCGCGACATCCGTGAGATTGGTCGCGGCGGCCTTCCAGCCGAGCTCGAACGGGGTCGACCAGGCCAACCGGAAGTCGGGGCCGTGCACCATGAGGTCCGTCGTGACGACGAATCGGCCATCGGCCGCCGCGACCACGGCTGCATCGTCGCCGGCTCCGAGGATCGCCGCGTCGCCCGGGCGCAATCGAGGGAGGATGCGCGCGAGCACCGCCGACTCGCCGAGCTCTCCGACCGTCGGGCCGGTGCGTGGGGAGTCGGTCGGGGCAGGATTCTCCATGCCCTCACGGTAGCCTGAACAGGATGCCTCACCCATTCGTGCCCGCGCCTCGCCGCGCCCGCATCCGCGTGCCGGCGGCGGGCATCGCGGCCCTCGCGGGAGCGCTCATCCTCCCCGGGTGCACCCAGGCGGTGCCCTTCGAGGCGGCGCCCGACGCGAGCGATCCCGATTGCGCGGCGGTCGTGGTCCGGCTGCCCGACGCCGTCGCCGAGCTGACGGCGCGCGAGACCGATGCCCAGGGCACGGGGGCCTGGGGAACACCGGCCTCCGTGCTGCTGAGGTGCGGCGTGCCGTCGCCCGGCCCAACGACCCTGCGCTGCGTGAACGTCGACGGCGTCGACTGGATCATCGACGAGTCCGACGCTCCCCGCTTCCTCTTCACGACCTATGGGCGCACGCCCGCCGTCGAGGTGCTCGTCGACAACGACGTCGTCTCAGGCACGACGGCGATCTCCGACCTCTCGTCGGCGGTCTCGGTCATCCCGGCCGAGCGCGCGTGCACGTCGGTCGACGACGCCGGCTAACGGATGCCGCGAGTGCGGCCGACTTCGATGAGCTCGGTGATGAGCTCGGGGTAGTCGAGCCCCGAGTTGAGCCAGCACGTCGGGAACATCGAGATCGGGGTGAAGCCCGGCATCGTGTTGATCTCGTTGACGACGAACCCCTCCCCCGTGAGGAACACGTCGACGCGCGCGAGGCCCTCCGCCCCGATGGCCTCGAACGCCCGGCGTGCGATGCGCTGCAGTTCGAAGAGCTCGCCGTCGCCGAGGTCGGCGGGGCAGATGAGCTCGACGCCGGGTGCGTCGAGGTACTTCGCCTCGAAGTCGTAGAAGTCCCGCCCCGAGACAACCACCTCGCCGGCAACGCTCACGCGTGCAGCCTCACCGTCGCGGCCCTCGAGCACACCGCATTCGATCTCGCGCCCGACGACCGCCGCCTCGATGAGCACCGTGCGGTCCTCGGCGAACGCCACGTCGAGAGCGGCCTCGAGCTCGGTCCACTCGCCGACCTTCGTGACCCCGACCGAGGAACCGGCCCGGGCCGGCTTGACGAAGACCGGCAGGCCCAACGCGTGGGTGCGGCGCGTCCAGAGCTCGGGATCGGCCTCGAGCGCCGCGCGCGTCACCGTCACCCAGGGCGCGACCGCGATGCCCGCGCTCTCGAGCACCGTCTTCGTGAAGTGCTTGTCCATGCCGATCGCCGACGCGAGCACCCCGTTGCCGACGTACGGAAGCCCGAGGAGCTCGAACATGCCCTGGATCGTGCCGTCTTCACCGAACCGCCCGTGCAGGATCGGGAACACGAGGTCGACGTCGCCGAGCGACGACACCTCCCCATCGGCGACGACGGTGAGCTCGCGGGACGCCGAGCTCTCGGGCCAGTGCACGCGCGTGCCGTTGTCGGCGACCTCGGGGAGGTGCTCGGGGTCGAGGCCGAAGCGCTCGGGGTCATCCGTCTCGAGGACGAACGCACCCTCGTGGGTGATGCCGACCGGGATCACCTCATAGCGGTCACGGTCGATCGCCCGCAGCACTCCGCCCGCCGTGGCGCAGCTGATCGAGTGTTCGCTTGAGCGCCCGCCGAAGAGCAGAACCACCCTGAGCTTGTCCATCCAATGTCCTTTCGCCCTGCGGCTCGTCATCGGTCGTGAGGTGCGGTGCGATGTCCTTCGGATCGAGCGTGCCGGCGAGCACCTGCCGCACCTGCTCGACGATGGGCATCTCCACGCCCTTCGCCCGCGCGAGCTCGAGGACCGGCCCGACCGACGCGAGCCCCTCTGTGGTCTGCTGCATCTGCTTCACGACGTCGTTGAGGTGATACCCCTGGCCCAGGAGGCGCCCCGCGGTGTTGTTGCGCGAGAGCGGCGACTGGCTCGTCGCGATGAGGTCGCCGAGTCCGGCGAGCCCGGAGAGCGTCTCGGGGTGCGCCCCGTAGGCGACCGCGAAGTCGGTCATCTCGACGAGTCCGCGCGTGATGATCGACGCCTTCGTGTTCTCGCCGTAGCCGACGCCGTCGACGATGCCGATCGCCACCGCGATGAGATTCTTGAGCACCCCGCCGAACTCAGTACCGATGACGTCGGTGTTCACGAACGAGCGGAAGTAACGGTTCGTCGCGAGGGATGCCACGGCCTGGGCGGTCTCGAGGCTCGTCGAGGAGACGACGGCCGCCGTAGGCTGCTCCTTCGCGATCTCGAGCGCGAGGTTCGGCCCGGAGATCACCGCGATCTGGGAGGGATCGATCGTGAGCACCTCGGCGATGACCTCGCTCATGCGCAGGCCGGTGCCCTTCTCGACGCCCTTCATGAGCGACACGACGATCGCCTCGGCGTGCAGGTGCGGGGCGATGACCTTGAGATTCTCACGGAGCGACTGGCTCGGCACCGACACGAACACCTGCTCGGCGCCCGCGAGCGCGAGATCGAGCCGAGAAGTGGACCTGAGGCCGAGCGGCAGGTTCACGCCAGGGAGGTAGTCGCTGTTGCGCTTGGCCTCCTGGATCTCGCGTGCGAGCTCCGGCCGTCGGGCCCAGAGCACGACATCGGCGCCGCCGTCGGCGAGGATCTTCGCGAAGGTCGTGCCCCAGCTTCCGGCACCGAGCACGGCGACGCGTTTGCCCGGGCCGCGACGGGCGTTGGTTCTACCCTTCAAAGCGACCGGTCTCCTTCTGCGAGTGCGCGCTCGGGTTCCAGCGTTCGGCTGGAGCGGGTTCGCCGCGCAACTCGGCGAGGAGGCCGGCGATCGCTTCCATGAGCTCGCTCGTGGCCTTGATGAGCGTCGCCTGATCGAGCGGCTTGCCGCGATACGCACTGAGGTCGAGCGGCTCGCCGATCGCGACGTCGATGGTCTTGCGCGGGAAGAGGCTGAGCTTCTTGCCGTAGCGCGGCATGAGCGCCTGCGTGCCCCAGTGCGCGGCGGGGATGATCGGAATGTCGCGTTCGAGCGCGATGCGCACGGCGCCGGTCTTGCCGCGCATCGGCCAGAGCCCGGGGTCGCGCGTGAGGGACCCCTCGGGGTAGACGACGACCATGCGGCCCTTCTCGACGAGCTCTTCGGCTGCGCGGAGCGCGGCATGGCTCTTGCTGCCGGCGCGATCGACGGGGATCTGGCCCGACTTCCGCAGGAGCCAGCCGGCCACCGGCACCTTGAAGAGAGACGCCTTCGCGAGGAATCGCGGCGCGCGCCCGAGCTTCCAGCTCACGATGCCCATCACGACCGGGTCGATCTCGCTGTAGTGATTGGGCGCGAGTACGAACGCGCCCGACTGCGGCATCCGCTCGGGGTGGTGGAACCGGAAGCGGATGGCGAGGTTCATCACCGGCAGGACCAGCCCGGCGAGCACCCAGAAGATGGAGGGGCGGCGGGTCTCCGAACGTGGCTTCGCAGGAGCGTCGGGAGACGAGTCGTCGTGTGGCACTCCCCCATTATCCTTCGAGTTCGAAATCCGCCCCGAGCAACTCGAGCTTCGTGATGAAGTCCTCGTAGCCGCGCGCGATGATGCCGACGTTCGACACGGTCGACCGGCCCTCGGCCGTGAGCGCCGCGATGAGGTGGCTGAAGCCGCCGCGCAGGTCGGGCACCTCGATGTCGGCGCCGACGAGCGCCGTCGGGCCCGAGATGACCGCGGAGTGCTTGAAGTTGCGCTGGCCGAAACGGCACGGACGACCGCCGAGGCACTCCTTGTGCACCTCGATCGACGCGCCCATCTCGACGAGCGCATCGACGAAGCCGAATCGCTGCTCGTAGACGGTCTCGTGCACGATCGAGACGCCCTTCGCCTTCGTGAGGGCGATCACGAGCGGCTGCTGCCAATCGGTCATGAAGCCCGGGTGCACGTCGGTCTCGATGATGACGGGCTTGAGCTCGCCGCCCGGGTGGAAGAAGCGAATGCCGTCTTCCTGGATCTCGAAGTCGCCGCCGACCTTGCGGAACACGTTCAGGAACGTGAGCATCTCGGCCTGGCGTGCGCCGCCCACGAAGATGTCGCCCTCGGTCGCGAGCGCCGCGGCGGCCCAGCTCGCCGCCTCGTTCCGGTCGAAGAGCGCACGATGCGTGTAGCCGTCGAGCTTGGCGACGCCCTCGATGCGGATGACGCGATCGGTGTCGACCGTGATGATCGCACCCATCTTCTGGAGGATGTTGATGAGATCCATGATCTCGGGCTCGATCGCAGCGCCCGAGAGCTCGGTGATGCCGTCGGCGAGCACCGCCGTGAGCAGCACCTGCTCGGTCGCGCCCACGCTCGGGTACGGCAGCGACACCTTGGCGCCGTGCAGCCCGTTGGGTGCCGACATCCGGATGCCGCTCGGGAGCTTCTCGACGATCGCGCCGAAGTTGCGCAGCACCTCGAGGTGGTAGTCGATGGGGCGGTCGCCGATGCGGCAACCGCCGAGGTCGGGGATGAACGCCTCGCCGAGGCGGTGCAGGAGCGGCCCGCAGAAGAGGATCGGGATGCGGCTCGACCCCGCGTGCGCGTCGATGTCGGCCATGTGCGCCGTCTCGACCGCCGACGGGTCGAGGATGAGCTCACCCTCGTCGACGCCGTGCGTGACCGTGACGCCGTGCACCTCGAGGAGGCCCCGCACGATGCGCACGTCGCTGATGTTCGGCACGTCTTTCAGCACGCTGGGGGTGTCGCCGAGGATGGCCGCGACCATCGCCTTCGTGACGAGGTTCTTGGCGCCCTTCAACTCGATGCGACCACGGAGCGGTTTGCCGCCGTTGATCGTGATCTTGTCGACGTTCAACCCGACTGCCGTTCCGTGGTTCTTTGCATCCTGCCCGAGCGTGTTCACAGACTCCCTGATTCCGCCGGCTCCCGGATGGGGAGCGTTTTCGGCCGCCAGGCCTCTCGATGTGATTCGAACTCGGCGATGGCGTTCTCATCCCGCAGGGTGAGACCGATGTCGTCGAGCCCCTCGAGAAGCCTCCACCGAGTGTAGTCGTCGATGTCGAACGGCACGGTGAGCGCACCCGCGCCCACCGTACGCTCAACCAGATCGACGGTCACGGCTATTCCCGGCTCCGCCTCGATCGTCTCCCAGAGGCGCTCGACGTCTTCGTACGCGATCTGCGCGGCGACGAGACCCTGCTTGCCCGCGTTGCCGCGGAAGATGTCGCCGAAGCGCGAGCTGATCACGACGTCGAAGCCGTAGTCGCGCAGCGCCCAGACGGCGTGCTCACGACTGGATCCGGTGCCGAAATCGGGCCCCGCGATGAGGATGCGAGCACCCGCGAACTCGGGACGGTTGAGCACGAACTCGGGATCCTGGCGCCACGCGAAGAAGAGGGCGTCCTCGAATCCGGTCTTCGTGACCCGCTTCAGGAACACGGCGGGGATGATCTGGTCGGTGTCGACGTTGGAGCGGCGCAGCGGCACCGCGGTGCCCGTGACGGTCGTGATCTTGTCCATGGTCAGTTGCCCTCCGCCTGGCTCGCGGCTTCGAGATCCCACGGACCCGAGAGCGTGCCCCTGATCGCGGTGGCCGCGGCGACGAGCGGCGACACCAGGTGCGTGCGGCCGCCCTTGCCCTGCCGGCCCTCGAAGTTCCGGTTGGAGGTCGACGCGCACCGCTCGCCGGGAGCCAGCTGGTCGGGATTCATGCCGAGGCACATCGAGCAGCCCGCGAAGCGCCACTCGGCGCCGAACTCGGTGATGACCTTGTCGAGGCCCTCGGCCTCGGCCTCGAGTCGCACGCGAGCGGAGCCCGGCACGACCATGACGCGCACGCCGTCGGCCTTGTGCTTGCCCTTGATGATCGAGGCGAAGGCCCGCAGGTCTTCGATGCGGCTGTTCGTGCACGAGCCCATGAACACGGCATCGACACGGATGTCTTTCAGCGGCGTCCCGGGGGCGAGGTCCATGTACTCGAGGGCACGCTCGGCGGCGGCGCGCTCGTGCTGGTCGGTGATGGTCGCCGGGTCGGGCACGGCCTCGCTGAGCGAGACGCCCTGGCCGGGATTCGTGCCCCACGTGACGAACGGCTCGAGGGTGTCGGCGTCGATGAAGACCTCGGCGTCGAACTGCGCTCCGTCGTCGGTCGCGAGGGTCTCCCAGTACTCGACTGCGGCGTCCCAGTCGGCGCCCTCGGGTGCATGGGCGCGGCCCTTGAGGTACTCGTAGGTCGTGGCATCCGGAGCCACCATTCCTGCGCGGGCACCCGCTTCGATCGACATGTTGCAGATCGTCATGCGGCCGTCCATCGAGAGCGCGCGGATGGCGCTGCCGCGGTATTCGAGCACGTAACCCTGCCCGCCGCCCGTGCCGATCTTGGCGATCACGGCGAGGATGATGTCTTTCGCCGTCACCCCCGGACGGAGCGACCCCTCGACATTGATCGCCATCGTCTTGAACGGCTTCAGCGGAAGGGTCTGCGTGGCGAGCACGTGCTCGACCTCGCTCGTGCCGATGCCGAACGCCATTGCTCCGAACGCCCCGTGCGTCGACGTGTGCGAGTCGCCGCACACGACCGTGATGCCGGGCTGGGTGAGGCCGAGTTGCGGGCCCACCACGTGCACGATCCCCTGCTCGACGTCGCCGAGCGAGTGCAGACGGATGCCGAACTCAGCGGCGTTGCGCCGCAGGGTCTCGATCTGGGTGCGGCTCGTCGGGTCGGCGATGGGCTTGTCGATCGCGAGGGTCGGGGTGTTGTGGTCTTCGGTCGCGATCGTCAGATCGGGGCGACGCACCGGGCGGCCGGCGAGCCGGAGACCATCGAAGGCCTGCGGGCTCGTGACCTCGTGCACGAGGTGCAGGTCGATGTAGATGAGGTCGGGAGTGCCGGCCTCGCCCTTCTTCACGAGATGGTCTGCCCAGACCTTCTCGGCCAGGGTACGCGGGCGCTCGCCCGTGGGGATCGTGGTGGTCATGCGTTCGTCTTCCTCAGAATCAGTGTCAGCCGTCGACGGACTCCGCGGCGGGGAGGGCCTAGGACGAGGCCCCGCCGCGGCACCGAAGAAGTCGTGGAGCGCGCACGCTCACAGATTACACCGTGTCCCTGTGCAGACGATCCACGTGCAGTTCGAGGTCGCCGAGGAGGAACGAGGCTCCCGGCGGGACGACGGCGGGCATCCCGGGGGCGAGATCGTGCAGTTCGACCTCGGCCGTTCGGATTCGCACGCCATTGGTGGAATGCAGATCGGTGACCGACACGCCATCGGGCGCCGCCTCGACGAGCGCATGGGTCTTCGAGACCGATCGCGCCGGATCGACGATGGGAACGCCCTTCGCATCGGCATGTGGCGGTGCGGCGACCGGGTCGCGACCGAGCACGAGTCGCCCCTCGACGACGAGTTCGAAGCCCCGCTCGCCGGTGAGTCGCCATGGACCGGGTGCCGGCGTCGCGTTCGCAGCGGACGGCGTCGGGGCAGGCCCAGGCATCGGGAGCACCGGGGGCATCGCCGCCGGCGGCGCGAGGTGCGGCGCGGTCGGCACGAACGACGGCAGCGCGCGCCCGGGAACCACCTGGACGGTGCGTTCGGGCTCGGTGTTCTCAGGCGCGTTCGGAATCAGCCCCGGAGGGGGAACGATGAAGTCGGGCGCGGCCACGCAACCACTTTAGCGGCGCGAGCGGATCCGATAGCGGCTGATGGCCCGACGGATTCGTCCCGCGGCGGCGTAGACCGCAGCGGTCGCGGCATCCGCCTCGGTCCAGCGCGCCGTGACGACCTCGTCGGACACCTCGGTGCCGCCGAACACGTCGCGATCGATCGTCGCGGCGAGCGACGCGAGCCGCACCGGCTCGGTGGGCTGTTCGCCGGGCGATCCGTTCGCCCCCGAATGATCGAGACCCTGCTCGGCCGCCTGCCGTTCGAGCATGCGAGCGGACTGCAGGCGAGTGCCTCGCTCGGGCGGCTCGAAGCCGAGCTCCGCGTATCGGTCGATGAGTTCCTCCCACGCGGCGGCCGCGCGCCGATCATTCGCACCTTTCAGCCGCATCCGTCTGCGTCGCCGCTTCATGAGGGCCACGGCGAGGATCGGCAGGAACACGATGGCGAGCGGGATGCCGACGACACCGACGACGACCCAGACCCAGCCGGGCACGGCGAACGCCTCGTCACGATCGTCTTCCGTCTCGTCGATCTCGACGGTCGTGAGCAGGTCGTCCTCGATCTCCTCCGCTCGCGGAGGCTGGCGGACCTGCGGCTGGGGTTCGGACTTCGGCTTCGGCGTCTGTTCCTGCGGCACGTCGACCTGGTCGGGCGTGGGGCGGAACGAGATCCAGCCCACTCCCTCGAACGGCACCTCGACCCACGCGGTGATGTCACCGCCGGTCACCTCGACGCTCCCGCCCTCGGCGGGCACCTCGGGTGCGAATCCCATGACCACCCGGGCGGGATAGCCGAGGTGCCGAGCCATCAATGCCATGGCGGAGGCGTACTGTTCCTCGTCGCCGACCATCTGGGATCGCGTGAAGAGCTCGATGATGCGGTCGGCACCGTGTCCGGCTCGCGACGGCACGGCGTCGGACGCGAGCCCGTGGCTGAGGAATCCGCCGGTCTTGAGCGCACGCTCGATGTTCCGCAGTTGCTCGATCGGACTCGCGGCATCGCCGACGAACTCATCGGCCTTCGCTGCGACCACGTCGGGCGAGTTCGCCACGACGGGCAGCGTCAGGCTCGCAACCGGCACGTCGATGAGCTCCTCGAGTTCGGGCTCCTCCTGGATGCGGGCGTCCAGCCGGTATCTGGCACCGTCACCGAGGCCGCTCGTGAGCACGGCGGTACCGGCGGCCGGGTTGTATCGGAGATCGCCCTCGCGAGCGGCCGTCTCGTCGTCGAGCAACTGGAGCGATGACCCGTAACCCGCCATGGGAATCCAGACGTCGTCGTAGCCGGCCACCTCGACCTCGACCTCACGCCGGCTCCCGAGGCTCGCAAGCAACGGCTCGGGGAGCGACTCACCGACGATCGCATAGCCGCCGCCTTCTGCACCGACGTCGTCGGGACCGGCGACATTCCACAGCCGGCCCGTGTACGAGTCCATCGTCGCCAGGCGGATCGTGTCTCCCGGCTCGAGTCCGGTGACCTCGAAGAGCGGCGTCTCGGCGAGGGTCTTGGTGTACTTGCGGAACCCGGCCAACGGGCTCGGGAACTCGAGCGGGTCGAACGGCGGCACGATCTCCTCGCGCAGCACGAACCGGTCGGGCGTCACGGGTGCGAGGGCTGCCCCGGCGAGCGTTCCGACGGCGATGGCGCCCGCCACGACGATCGCCGTGCCTGCGAGCTTCTGCTTGCGCAGGCGCTGCGCCCCCTCGCCGCTCGCCTCCACGGTCGCGCCGCGACGCCAGGCGATCCAGACCAGGGCCAGCACCGCGAAGGTCACGCCACGCACCCCGGCGAAGTAGGCCTCGTCGGTGCCGAGCAGGATGCCGGAGACGTACAGGAGGATCGGTCCGATCAGCAGCACGCTCGATCGGAGTGCAGTGCGGCGCCGCACGAGCCATCTCGTGACGAGCATGGTGCCGACGAGCGAGACGACCCAGGCCGCGAAGTACGGGACGGCCGCGACATAGTACGGCGCCTCGACGGGCGTGCCGATCGTCACGATGTCGGCCCAGCCGAACACGGCGCCGAATGCGAGGCCCACGATCGACTCGAGGCTCGGCAGCACGACGAAGGTGCCCGCGCCCGGCATGGTGAACGGCGTGCCGAGCAGGAAGTACCCGGCAAGGCCGAGGAGCACCGTGGTGAGCACTCCGAGTCGCCAGAGCGATCCCGCGACAGCGGCCAACGTGCCGACGGCGAGCCCGCCGAAGGCCGCCAGGAGGAAGTTCAGGTCGCCGAACGACGTCTCGTAGCCGAGTACGCCGATCAGGGAGAGCGCACTGAGGACGAGGATGTCGCCGACGACGCTGCGGGAAAGCCTGGTCATGGCCGCACCCTCCGCATGATTCGAGGGAGATCGGCGAGGTCGCCGATGGTCACGATGACCGCGCCGGCGATCTTCGACATGCGGGATGCCGCGCCGAGCTCGACGCGCATCGCCACCATCGTCGTGTCGGCGCTGAAGACCGTCTCGATGGAGCGGAACTCCGCAACGGGCATGGCTGAGCCGGCGACGGCGATCACGACGCTCGGCGGAGGCAACCGCTTCGTGGCCTCGCGAACGAAGTCTCGCACCGAGGCGAACTCGCCGCCCGTCGGTTCGATTCGCGACGAGTCGTCGAGCAGCGTCGTCGGCGTGGCCGTGCGAAGGGCGAGGCCCTCTGTGACCACCGCGAGTCGCGTGCCGTCGCGAATGACCTGCACCGCGATCGAGGCGAGCACCGAGACGCCGAGCTCGAACTCCTCATCGGACGCGTAGAACTTGCGTTCGGTCGTCTGCAGGAGGGTGAGCTGCGATCGCCGCGTCTCCTCGTACTGGCGCACCATGAGCTGACCGGTGCGCGCCGAGGTGCGCCAGTGCACGTTGCGCAGTGCGTCGCCCGGCGCGTAGGCGCGCAGGGCGTGGAACGAGATGTCGTTGTTGGTGATGGTCTTGGTGATCTCACCCTCGAGGTCGCGCATGAGCCCTGCCGCCGACGGTTGCAGCCTCGCCGTGATCGGGTGCACGAACAACTCCACGGGATCGGTCCAGCGCACGGTGCGCCGAAGCAGGCCGAGCTGGTCTCCGCGAACCGACTCAGCCGGGCCCGCCACGATGACAGCCCGCCGGTTGGTCGGCACGGCGAACAGCTCCTCGTGCTCGGCTTCCGGCGCGAGCGCCGGCACCATGAACTCCGCGAGACCGGCTCCGACGGGCAGCTCGAGTCGCGACGGCGTCGACGCGCGAGTGCCGGCGTTGGTGACCAGCATCCGGCCCAGCGCTCGCTCCCCTGCCACGACGCGCGCGGGCTGCAGCTCGATTCCGACCCGGTAGCTCATGCGGCCGAACACGAACGATACGGCGATGACGAGCGCCGCAAGCAACGTGAAGCCGAGGAACGCGAACTCGATCCAGCCGAACGACCACGCGAGCAGCAGCGACACGATCGCTGCCGAGAGCACGAGCCATCCCGTCGTCGAGACGACGTCGACGACGGGCGACGCGAACCGGGCGGCGGTCTGCGCCGCGCCGGCGGCACGCGTCGTCATCGATCGAGCGGATGTCGCGACGGCTCGACCGATCGTGCGCACTGCGATGCGCGCCTGCGATGGGGCCGGTCGCGCCGCGGTCTCCCCGCTCATGCCGCCCGGTACGCGGGCGGAGCGATCTCGACGAGCACTCGGGAGACGATGTCTTCGGCGGTGATGCCGGCGAAGTCGGACTCGGGGTCGACGATGATGCGGTGGGCCAGCACGGGCACGGCGAGATCGCGCACGTCGTCGGGAGTGACGTAGGTGCGGCCGTGGGCGATCGCCCACGACTTCGTCGCTCGCGCGAGCGCGAGTGCGCCGCGCATGCTGACGCCGAGGGCGGTGTCCTGGTGCTCCCTCGTCGCGGCGACGATCTGGTTGAGGTACGAGAGCACG
The DNA here is from genome assembly GCF_004134825.1 of Agromyces albus. Classification (GTDB taxonomy): domain Bacteria; phylum Actinomycetota; class Actinomycetes; order Actinomycetales; family Microbacteriaceae; genus Agromyces; species Agromyces albus. Next base: position 9,346 of record NZ_SDPN01000053.1, on the reverse strand, counting down.
GATGCGTCGACGTACACGTCGGAGGCCAGTTGCGCCATCGTGATGATCGAGCTCGAGGCGATGATCGGCGAGACGCGGGATGCGCGGGCGCGGTTGGCCGAATCGAGCAGCAGCGTCACGGCCGTGTCGTGGTCGGGATATCCGAGCGACGTCTTGATCAGGAACCGGTCGAGCTGCGCCTCGGGGAGCGTGTAGGTGCCGGCCTGCTCGACAGGGTTCTGCGTGGCGATCACCATGAACGGGCTGCCGACGTCGTAGCTCACGCCGTCGACGGTGACCTTGCCCTCCTCCATGACCTCGAGGAGCGCCGACTGCGTCTTGGGGCTCGCGCGGTTGATCTCGTCGGCGAGCACGATCGACGCGAAGATCGGGCCGCGGTGGAACTCGAAGTGAGCCTTGCCCTGGTCGTAGATCGTGACGCCCGTGACGTCTGAGGGCAGCAGGTCGGGGGTGAACTGGATGCGCGAGTGGGTGCCGTCGAGCGTGTTCGCGAGCGCCTTGGCGAGCACCGTCTTGCCGGTTCCGGGGAAGTCCTCGAGCAGCACGTGCCCGCCGGCCAGCATGGCGGTCACGACGAGCTCGATGACCTCCCGCTTGCCGAGGATGGCCTGGTCGACGTTGTCGACGAGCTTGCTGAAGGCGTCCTGGTACCACAGGGCCTGTTCTTGCGTCACGGACACGTTCGGACTCTCCCTCCATTGCGGGCGCCGCGTTCGACTGCCCGTTTGCCGTACTCCACGGCACCTGACTGCTGCGACCTCAACGCCGGGCCCTCACGCCCGCTCACCAATTGTTGCTCCTGACGCCGTCGATGATGACGTACGCGTCGGAGAACCCGCACCAGGAGTCGGGGTAGCTGCCGGAATAACTGCCGCGTCCGCCGTTGACCTGGATCCGGATGTTCGTACTCAGCTGGGTTCCGCTGCAGTACGCGTACCCGGATGCGGTGCCATCTGGGAAGCCCGACACCGAGACGTTGTAGAACCAGCAATTGCTGCTCTCGCACGAGCCGTTCGGGCCGGGTGGGATGTAGCCGGTGCGGGCGCCCTTCGACAGCGACACGATCTTCGGAGGGTTGCTGACGCCCACGGCGGCGGCATCTGCTGGGCCCGTCTGGTTGCTGCCGTTGTTGATGGCCCGCACCTCGATGCGATACGTGCCGGCGCCCCTGTTGTTGATCGTGGCCGAGCGGCTCGTCGTCTGGTTCCAGCCGCCGCCGTCGAGCCGCCACTCGTACTTGACGGAGCCGCCGCCCGTCGAGTTCGGGGGATCCCACCTTGCGGTGAGATCGGCGGGTGCGTCGCCGGAGGCGGTGAACGAGGTGATGCGCGGCGCGCTCGGCGTGCCGTATGGCGTACCGTCCGTGCCGGGCGAGGGAGCCGACGTGCCGATCGCGTTCACGGCGCGCACCGTGAACGTGTACGTGGTGCCGTTCGTGAGGCCGTCGATCCGCTGCCCGACGCCCGCCGCGGACGCAGGGAAGTCGGCGGTTCTGCCGTTGTACTCGACGACGTACCTCGTGATCGGCGAGTTGTTGTTCGCCGGGGCCCTCCACGTCACGGTCGCCGCGGCATCGCCCGCGTTGACCGTCGGGGCGTTCGGCGCATCGGGAGCCGCACGCACGATGATCGTCGCGCGGCCCTGCGTCTCACGCGCCGGGTCCTTCGTGGCGTCCTGGATCCGGTAGATCACGCTCAGCGTTCCGGTGAACGAGGCACCGGTGCGCACGGTGATGCCCTCGGCGGTGAAGCTCACCGAGGCGCTCGATCCGACATCCGCTTGGTCGATCGCCGCGCCCACGACCCGGAGCGGCACCTCGGGGAAGGGGTTGAAGTCGTTGGCGAGCACATCGACCGCCTGGGTCTGGCTGCGCTGCATCTCGACGGGCCCGTCGTCGACGGCCTGTGCCGGAGCTCGCGTCGACGAGACGACCTTCACGTCGACGTAGCCGGGAACCGTGAACTCGTTGAACTTCACGTCGAAGGTGATTCGCGTCGACGTGCCGGGCTGAACGCCGAGCGGCGCGGAGAGGTTCAGCGTGCCGCCGTCGATCGTCGCCTGGATGTCGGCGGTGGTGCCGCCGGTGATCGAGTAGCTGATCCGCTGGATCGCATCGGGGTTCGGGTGGTCGCTCGAGGACCTCAGATCGACCTGGAGCGCGGGCTCGCCCGCCTCGATCGTCTCGCTGCGCGGCGTGAACACCGGCGGCGTGTCCTCGAAGTTCGGATCGCCGACCGTGATCGGGATCGTGAGGATCGCCTTGCGTCCCTTCGGGTCATCGGCCGACGAGCCGTCGGTCACCTCGAACGTGACCGACGCCTCGCCGCGATAGTCCTTCGCCGGCACGTACTGCAGGTTCTCGCCATCGATGAACGCCGACTCCCCGGCGTTGGTGCTCGTGGCCGACAGGATGAGCGCAGGGTTGCCCGAGGGGACGACCACGATGTCTGCGACGTTCCAGCTGATCTTGCCGTTCATGGGAATGACGATGGGCTCGAGGTCGGCGAGATGCGGCCCCGGGATGGTCGGCTCCTCTTCGGCGGCGTCCTCCGTGGCGCTCACCGACGGCGGAACGATGACGAAGGCCATCGCGTCGAGGTCGTCGAGCTCGTTCGTGAGCCGGTATGCGACGGCGAAGCGCTCCTTCGCCGGGCGCACGACGATGCTGCCGTCGGCCTGCACCTCGGCCCGGTTCGCGTTGGGGCCCTCGACCGACACGACGAGGTCCTCGACGAGACCTCCCGCGTTCGTGGCATCGTCGAGCGGGCTCACTTCGACCGAGTCGACGTCGAGCACGTCTTCGGGTTCGATGACCTGGTCTTCGGCGGTCGGCGGCAGGATGACCGCATTCTCCTTCACCGCGACCTGCAGGAACGCGCTGTCGGCGCCGCCGTGCCCGTTCGAGATCTCGTAGCGGATCGTGAACGCGCCCTCCTGTTCTGGAGCGGTGACCACGACGCGGCGTTGCTCGCGCACCTTGGCCTTGATGCCCTCGTCGACCTCGGCGAGACCGGTCACCTTCAGTGCGTAGCCGCTCGGATCGGAGTCGTTCAGGAGCACCTCGACGGATGCCGTACGGCCGGGCTTCATCTCGACGGTGTCGTCGACGGCCTTCGGGGGCAACGCGACCGCCGGCCGCGGAATGACGCCGATGCGAATGGTGCCGATGGCGACCTCGCCTTGCGTGTCGCGAAGCTCGTAGGTGAAGGTGTCGGTGCCCGTCGAGCCCGCGAACGCCTCATACGTGAACGAGGTGCTGGTCTGGTCGGCGACGCGGCCGAGACTCGGCGCCGCCTTGATTCCCGTGAGCACGACCGAGTCGCCGTCGGGGTCGAGTCCGTCGAGCGGCACGTCGATCTTCACGGCGGATCCCGCGAAGGTGCGCGAGGTGAGCGGCGTGGGCAGTGGCGGCCGATTCTCGCCGGCATCCTTCGCGACCACGGTGAAATTGACCTGTGCGCGAGCGGTCTGTTCGAAGTCGTCGCCGATCGTGTAGACGACCGAATACTGGCCGGCAGCTTCGGGCGCTTGGAAGCGCACCGTCTCCTCACTCACGAAGGCGAGCCCCTCGGGGGTCTGCGCTTCCGCGAGATCTGGCAGCACGTGGATCTTCGCCCCGTCGGGGTGATAGTCGTTGTCGAGCACGGGAACCGTGACGATGTCTCCGGCGCGCACGTTGACGTTGTCGTCGAGCGCCACCGGCGGCTGGTTGTTCACGAGCGGCGGCACCGGCACGACGATGACCGTGGCGGTGGCCGTCTCGATGCCGTCGGAGATCGTGTAGCTGAACTGCAGCTGTCGATCCAGCGCCGCAGAGGCCGTCACGCGGGCGACGGTGTTCGTGATGATCTCGACGGAGACGAGGTCGTCGGTCATCGAATCGTCGACGGATTGCACCGCGAGCACGCGCCCGGTGGGTGACACGTCGTTGGCGAGCACGGGCACCGAGGTCGGCTCACCGGGCCGCAGGTAGGCGGTGTCCTTCACGGCGATCGGCGGTTGCGCCTCGGCGGGCGGATCCACGACCTGCACGCGCACGAGCCCGACGCTGACCGCGGCATCCGCTCCGAGGTTGTAGACGAAGATGTACTCCCCCGGCGCGTTGGCAGTGAAGCCGATCGTGCCGCGTTCGAGGTTCGGTGTCACGGATGCCCCGCCAGGCACGTCGGCGACGCCGAGCAGCGAGAGCGGCGCGCCCGACGGTGTCAAGTCGTTCTCGAGGGGGTTCACGAGCACCGTCTCGCCCGTGAACACCTTGGCGAAGTCGGGCGTTCCGACGGGATTCAGCGTGCCCGTGGGCTTGACGTCGACCGTCAGGACGCCGGCCGCCGTGGCCTGACCGTCGGAGACCGTGAACTGCACTTCCTTGAGCCCGAGCTCGCCCGATTGGTGATCGAACGTCACGAAACCATCGGGGCTGAACCGCGCGGAATCGCCACTCGTCGGCGAGGCGTTGACGAGGAACACGTCGTCGCCGTCGGGGTCGATCCAGTCCGCGAGCACGTTGTACGAGATCTGCTGGCCCTGCTCCACGCTCACCGCACCCGAACGGAGCGACACCGGCGCCGCGTTCTCAGGCTCGGGCACGACCCGCACGTTCACCGACGCCTCGGATGCGCCCTTCCGGCCGTCATCCACGCCGTATCGGAACGAGACCGTGCCGGCAGCACCCTCAGCCGGCGTGAACTGCAAGGCCCGACCGCCATCGATCAGCTCGAGCCGCCCCTGCGACTCCGCGACCTCCGACGTGCCGCTCACCGTCAACACGTCGCCATCGGGATCCGTGTCGTTCTCGAGCACCTCCAGCACCGTGGTGCGCCCAGGACGCACGCCGTAGTCGTCGTCTCGTGCCAGCGGCGGACGGTTCGCCTCGGTGCGCTCGGCCAGCGTGTCTTCAAAGGTCTGCTGGGCGCTCTTCTCGTCGCCCTCGAGCTCGTCGGACTCCTCGGGCGGTGTGACCTCGTCCCAGTTGTCGACCAGCCGAAGATCCGAATCCACGAGCCACGCGTTGCCGTTGGTCAGGTCGTTCAGCACGATCACATCCCGGTTCACCCGGAACTCCAGCCGCGAGCCCACCGTCGGCTGCTCGATCTGCTGCGGCGCAGGCTTCCCGCCCTCGCACGCCGAAAGATACATCGACGACGTCGCCCACGCCCCGTGCGCACATCCGTTCAGCCACACGGGCGCGGCAACCTCGTCGGCCGCCTCCGCTGCAACGTCGGCCCCGTTCTCGACGACCCGAACGTCGCCCCCGCCGAGCGGCACCTCGAGCAACGCCGACGCCGACGCCACGAACGCCGAATCGTGCTCGGCACCCGACTGCTGCAGCCTCAGCCCATCCTCGGGCAGCTCGGTCACCCGCCCATCGACGACGAGTGCGTTGCGCTGCACGTCGAAGATGACCGCACGATCCCCCACCGCCGCCAATTGGTGCTCACCCAGCTTCGGCATCTCCGAAGGCGTCGGATCGCCTCCGCCCGGCGCGACGCGGTACAGGGTCTGCTTCGACGGTGACGTCGCGAGAACCTCTCCCTTGGAGGTCACCGCGACCTGGGCGCCCTCGCCCAGCTTGACCAGCGGATCGGTGCCGCGCGGGTCGAACGAGAGTTCCCCGCCCGCGGGCATGGTCCACAGCTCGCCCTTCGACGAGAGGATCGCGAACACATCGCCGCCGTAGGCGATCTCGGAGCCGAGCGGCACGTCCACCCGTTGCGTCAGGGTCGTGAACGCAGGGTCGATTCGCTCGATCGAACCGGCGCTCGCGTCGTAGAGGAACGCGTCGTCGCCGTTCTGGAAGACGTCCATGTCGTTCGACACGGTGCTCACGGCGGCGTCGAGCTCTTCGATCTGCCGATTGAGGCGACCGGCGAGCAGCTCCTCGCCGTTGGTCACCCACACCTCACGCGCACGCAGGTCGGGATCGGTGACCGGGAACCCCTGATGCAGCACGGCGAACGTGAGCGGCACACCTGCGAGCACGGAAATGGCCACGGTCGTGGCCAACGTCTTGCGAGGGCGAAGCCAGGACGAGAAGGTACCCAACCGTCACTCCCTGATTTTCACTGCAGATACGAGCATGAGATCGGGATCGGCCCCCAACTCCGGGGTACACGCTAACACGGGTGATGACGGGTGCCACATGGGGAGAACTCCCCTCGCCGTGCGTCGCTCATTCCGACGGAACCTGCTTGGACTCCTCGCGATCAGTATCGAGCAGGGCGAGGTCGTCGATGCTCACGAGCCGCGTCGCCACGGCATATTCGACGAGCCGCGCTCGCCGATTCGTCGCGAGCTTTCCGCGGCCGCCGCGGAGTCCGTTGACCCCGATCTTGTCGAGCTTCTCGCAGACGTTGTCGAGCTTGCGATTGAACGTCGTCATGCTCCATCCGAGGCGTGCCGCCGCCTCGGCCGAACTCGGAACCACGGCCCGGCCGGCGGATGGCTGCGACAGCAGGTTCTCCGCGAGCGCCACCACGAGCAGCCGCTGGCTGCTCGTGAGCGTGACCGGCAGCACGGTGGTGCCGCCGTCGACCGGAGTCGCGGTGAGCGAGGTGTTGTAGAAGTCCTCTTCGGCGTGCACCGTGAAGTCGTACGTCGTCGCGCCGGCACTGAACATGACGTGCACGGCCTGGAACACGAGCGGGAGCTTCGCCCCGGGCGCCACCCACGCCTGCACGCTGCCCGTCGCGTCGGAGACCGTTGCCGAGAGCAACTGTCCGACGTTCGAGAGCCACCACAGTCCGTATTCGGCCGAGAGGGTCAGGAAGGTGCGGTGGAGGTAGGGGTTGTCATCGATCGTGAGGTCGGATTCCCGGCCGATCGTGAAGGGCTCCCCCGCCTCGACGGTGTACCACTCCCCGCAGTACTCGACGCGCAGGGGCCTCATGGTGAGCACCCCCGCTGGGGCTCCGAGGTCTTGCTGCCTCGTTGCACCTGCACGTCGATGCAGAGCGGCACTCCGGGCGTCGCCCCGCTGATCGTGATGGTCGGCCCCTCGGAGACCTGCGCACTCCCGCTGCCGTCGGCGCGCTTCCAGCGGTAGACGTCGCCGTTCTCGATGGGTTCGTGGGAGACCTCGAACGCGACGGAGGCGCCGTCGGCGCTCGGCACGCCGGGCGAGATCGTCGGCATCGGAACGGTGGCAGCCAGGAGGGCGTCGTCGGGCTTCGCGGTCGGCGTCGTCGGCGGCGTGGGCATCGACAGCGTGCCGGAGAGCGCGATGGCGATGCCGACGACGGCGAGCACGACGACGCCGGCAGCGACGCCGATGACGGCGCCGACGCTCGGCCGACGGGACTTCGCCTTGGTCTCGCCGGGCGACGCCGCAGCGGCACCCGCCCTCGCCGCGTTTGGCGGTCGCACGACCGTCGCGTCGGCGATCGAGGTGTTCGTGATCGCAGGCGAAGCGGCCGGGGCACGGCCATGAGCGGGTGCGGATGCCGCGGCGCCGCGAGTGCGCACGACCGTGTGGTCGTCGACGGGCGTTCCCGCCGGCGACGCGCCCGTGGGAACCCGCGGTTGCGGGTCGACCCGCTGGGGCGAACGCGCGCGGGTGGCATCCTCGTCGCCCATGGCAGCCGGCGCCGGTGCCACCGGTCGCGGCGACTGGGCCTCGACGGTGCGAACGGAGCGAGCGCGCGTGGCATCCGCTTCGTCGGTCTCGTCGGCTTCTGCACGGGTGGAGGCGAGGTTCGGCACCTCGATGTTCGTCGCCGCGTAGCCGAGCTCGAGCTCGACCCGCTGCAGGGCGCGCGCGAACTCGACGGCGCTCGGGTAGCGCTCGTCGCGCCGTGTCGCCATGCCCTTTGCGAGCACGGTCTTGAGGCTGCGCGGCACGTCGTCTCGGTCGATCGGCGTGATGGCACCGCGTTCGATGCGCCCGATGAGGTCGAGCGAACCGTTCGATCGCCCCGCGATCTCGAACGGGGTGCGCCCCGCGAGCAGGGTGTACACCGTCGCCGCGAGCGAGAAGACGTCGCTGCGCGTGTCGGGCTTCGGGTCGTCTTCGAACATCTCAGGCGGCGACCAGGGCACGCTCATGCCCACCGCCGATTGGGCCGACCCGGTCGACGAGCTGTCGGGCGCCGCCGTGATCGTGTGGACCGGCAGCTCACCCTCGAGATTCGAGGAGATGCCGAAGTCGGTGAGGGCGGGCCAGCCGTAGTCGTTCGTGAGCACGTTCGCCGGCTTGATGTCGCGATGGAGGATTCCGGCGCCGTGCGCGGTGGCGATGGCGCCTGCGAGTCGGATGCCGGTGCGGAGCCCGTCTTCGACGGCGAATCGTTCGCGCTTGTACCGTTCGGCGAGGCTCGGGCCGGAGCAGTACTCCATGACGAAGTACGGGCGGCCGTCGGCCGAGACATCCGCGTGGAAGATCGTGACGATGAAGGGGTGCGCCGACAGCTGCGCCATGAGGTTCGCCTCGGCGACGAACTGCGCCCTCGTGTCGCGCCCGAGCTCTTCGGTGAGCAGCACCTTGACGGCGACCTTGCGACGGGGCAGCCGCTGCTCGTAGAGGAACACGTCGGCGAAGCCGCCCGATCCGAGGAGGCCGAGCGAGGTGTAACCCGGGAGTTCGGGCGGTGTCGACGGTGCTCGGCGCATCAACCGCCCACCACCTGCACGGTCCAGCCGCCGCCGAGGTCGACGACCGTGCCGGTGAGGACCGGGGTGGGATCACCAGCGCGCAGTTTCACGGGCGGCTTGCCCGGGGCCACCACGTGCGTGCCGTTGCGCGAATGCAGGTCGGTGATCACGACCGTGTCGCCCTCGAGGGTCAGGCGGACGTGGCTGCGCGAGATGTCGGGGTCGCCGACACCGATCGTGAGCAGCCGAGGAATGCGGCCTCCCGACACCTTGCTGACACTGGGCGCGCGCCCGAGCACGACCTCGTGACCGATCGGCTCGAGGGTGCCGTCGGGCATGCGGACGCTTGCCAGTGGAGTGACGGATGCCGCGGCAACGCCGCCCGCCGGCGTCGCGGCGTCTGCGCCTGCCTGCGCGGCGCGCTGCTCCCGGAGACGGCGGATGTCGACGCTTGCGACGGTCATGCCGTCGTGGTCGCCGTCGAACTCGGGTTCGGCAGCGCCGTCCGGCGCGCTCGGGGCGAATCCGGCCGGGGGAACGATCGCCGAGATCGGCGTCGCCGGTGTCGAGACCCCGGCGACCGTCTCCTCGACCGACACCATGGTCTGCTCGGCCGGCGTTGACGGGGCCGGCGAAGCCGATCGCTCCGATGGCTTCGCCACCGTCTGCTCGGCGACCGCCGCGGCCGCGGAGGGAACGGGCGGTGGCGGGGGCCTCATCGCCACCGGCGCTGCCGGCGCTGCCGGCGCTGCCGGCGCTG
>NZ_SDPN01000052.1 GCF_004134825.1 Agromyces albus | reverse complement strand
GGCGCGACGGATGACGGCGCGGCGCGCGGCATCCGCGGCGGCCTGCTGCTCGGCCTCGAACTGGCGCTCCATCGCGCGGACGCGTGCCTCTTCAGCGCGCACCCGCTCCTTCGCCGTCTCGAGCCGGAGCCGCGCCTCGACCTCGCCCTCGCGTGCGCGTTCGAGCGCGGCGAGCGCTCCGTCACGCTCGGACGCGTCGAGCATCGGCCGCGGCACGGCGCGGGCGGCATCGAGTGCCGCCTTCGCCTCGGTCGCCGCGAGCTCGGCGTCGGCGACGCGCTCCTGGGCCTTCTGCGCTGCCTGCTCGAGGCGTTCGGTCTCAGCGGTCGCCGCCTCGACCTGCACTCGAGCACGATTGAGCCGCTCGGTGCGCTGCGCGAGCTGCGCGTCGAACTCGCGAAGCGCGGCGAGGGCCTGCTTGGACTGCTCCTTCGATCGCTCGACGATCGCGCGCTGCTCGGTGAGGTCGTAGCGCGAGCGCTCGATCTCGCTGCGCACCTCCTCGAGCCCCGCACTCGCGCGGTCGCGCTCGGCGAAGAGCTCGATGCGGCTCTGCTGCTGGCCGGTTCCACCGCGGAGGATGAAGCGGCCCACGACCGTGCCGTCCTTCGTGATGACCGTCGCGGGCCGGTCGAGCGCTGCAACCCGCTCCTCGGCGGCGCGAGCGGCGGCGAGGTCGTCGGCGATGAGCACCTCGGCGAGCAGGCCCAGCACGCCGGCGGGAGCGGTGACGACCTCGGATGCCGCGGTGAGCCCGTCGATCGCGGGCGCTGCCGCCGGAGCGACGCCCGGGTCGGCGAAAGCGAGCGCGACCCGGCCCATCGCGCCCTCTTCGGCGTGCGAGAGCGCCCGGTAGGCGGCGGCACGATCGTCGACGAGCACGGCATCGGCGAGCGAGCCGAGCGCGGCGGCGATCGCCGGCTCGAAGCCCGGCTCGACGTGCAGAGCTTCGGCGAGGAGCCCGCGCACGCCGCCGACACCCGCCGCGACGAGTGCTGCCGAGCCGTCCTTCTGGTCGAGGGCGAGCGAGAGCGCCGCGGTCCGTGCCGCAAGCGCATCGCGTTCGCGTTCGCGCACGTGCAGCTCTTCTCGGAGGCGTTCGATCTCGCCCTCGCCCTCGAAGACGGCCGCTTGCGCGAGTTCGTAGGCCTCGTCGAGATCGGTCTCGCCGATCTCACCGGCGTCGGCTTCGGCCTCGATCCGTGCGAGCTCCTCGGCGGCGGTCCGCCCGCGGGCGGCGGATGCCTCCATGGCGTTCGTGTGCCGAAGCACCTCGCCGCGCGCGGCGGCGAGCTTCGAGGCAGCGGTGTCGGCCTGTCCGGCGAGCTTCGAGACCTCGAGGTCGTAGGCGGTGACGCGAGCGCTCTGTGCCGCGATCTGCTCGTCGACGAGGTCGAGCGCCTCGCGGGCCTCGCGAGTCCGGGAGACGGCGACGTCGAGGGCGGATGCCGCCGAGCCGACGCCGGCGCGGATCGTGTCGAGTTCGGCCCCGGCGTCGTCGATCATCGAGCGGGTGACGCTCGGCGCGGCATCCGTCTGCTCGCTCGCTCCGCCGAGAAGGGCGATGCGCTGCCGGGCGAGGGAGTCGAGCGCGCGGAGCCGCTCTTGCGCCGACTCCAGCGCATGCGTCGTCGACCGGGCCGCGTCGACGGCGTCGCCGCCCTGCGCCTGCTCGAGTCGCGCGACGCGCGCTTCGTGCTGCTCGAGCTCGTCTTGCAGCACGAGGCGCTCGCTGTGCCGCTCATGCTCGCTCTTGCCGTGCTCCTCGAGCGCGCGGCGGAGGCCGACCACTTCGTCGGCGAGGAGCCTGGCGCGCGCATCGCGCACGACGGCGGCGATCGTCGCGGCCTCGCGGGCGACCTCGGCCTGGCGTCCGAGCGGCTTCAACTGGCGCCGGATCTCGCCGGCGAGGTCGGAGAGCCGGGTGAGGTTCGCCTGCATCGCGTCGAGCTTGCGGAGGGTCTTCTCCTTGCGGCGCCGGTGCTTCAGGATGCCCGCGGCCTCTTCGATGAAGCCGCGACGGTCTTCGGGGGTGGCGTGCAGCACGGCGTCGAGCTGTCCCTGCCCGACGATGACGTGCATCTCACGGCCGAGGCCCGAGTCGCTGAGGAGCTCCTGCACGTCGAGGAGCCGGCAGATCTCGCCGTTGATGGCGTATTCGCTCGCGCCGTTGCGGAACAGCGTGCGCGAGATGGTGACCTCGCTGTACTCGATCGGGAGCGCACCGTCGGCATTGTCGATCGTGAGGCTCACCTCGGCGCGGCCGAGCGGGCCGCGCGTGGAGGTGCCCGCGAAGATGACGTCTTCCATCTTGCCGCCGCGGAGGGTCTTGGCACCCTGCTCCCCCATGACCCAGGCGAGGGCGTCGACGACGTTGGACTTTCCGGAGCCGTTTGGGCCGACGATGCAGGTCACGCCGGGTTCGAAGGCGAAGGTCGTCGGCTGCGCGAAGGACTTGAATCCCTTCAGCGTCAGGCTCTTGAGGTACACGTCCCACCCTTCCGACTCGCGAGCGCGCTGCGGACTACCGTATCCGAGGTTCGGCCCCCTCCCCATTCGCCCTCGCCGCGAGAACGCGGATCGCCCTTGCCACGACCACGGCGCGGGGTTTAGTCTGGGCGGCTGCCCATCGGCGACGGGAGGAGTGCGCATGCCCATCGACATCCGACCGGTGCCCGTACCTGAGGCCCTCGGCACGCCCGCTGCCCGGGAGTTCGAGTCGTCCGCTGAGCTCGGCTCCCGGCTCGAGCGCGCGAACTGGGGACACGAGGACTTCGCCTACAGCGCGGCCGAGCTCCTCGCCGCGCAGCGCAACGATCGCCACCGCGGGCACGCCTGGATCGGCGCCTGGGACGGCGACGCGATGATCGGCCGGGCCGGCCTCGAATGGGAGCGCGACGCCGGGGCGACCACCGTCGAGCTCACCCTCGGCGTGCTGCCGCGGCATCGGCGACGCGGCGTCGGCTCGCGACTGCTCGCCGCCGCCGAAGACTCCGCTCGCGACCTCGGCCGCTCCACGATCGTCGCGTACTCCGATCATGCGGATGCCGGCAGCGCCCCGGCTGAGGGCCCGGTGCTGCACGCGCCCGACGGGGACGCCGCGTTGCCGGCATCCGTTCCCGCCGCCGGTTTCGCCGCGGCGCACGGCTACGACCTCGCCCAGCTGGAGCGCATCAGCAGCCTGACCGTCGGCGGCCGAGCCGACGAGTTCCGCAGCGCACTCGATGCGCGAACGGCACAGGCGAATGCCATCGGCTACCGGCTCGAGCTCTGGACCGATCGCACCCCGGCGCGGCTCGTCGACGCGTACGCAGCGGCCAGGGGGCGCATGGCCCTCGCCGTCCCGGCGGGCGGCATCACGATCGACGAGGAGCACTGGGATGCCGCGCGCGTCCGCGAGCGCGAAGAGGAGTCACTCGACGGCGGCAGGACCCTGCTCGTCGCCGCGGCCCTGGCTGCCGACGGCGCCGTCGCCGGATACACCGAGCTCGAGCTGCCGCTCGGACGCGAGTTCGCCTTCCAGAGCGACACCCTCGTCGTCGTCGCGCACAGGGGGCACGGTCTCGGCATGCTCACGAAGCTCGCGAACCTGGCACGGCTCACCGAGGTCGCGCCCGAACGCACCGAGGTCTATACGTGGAACGCCGACGAGAACGAGCACATGCTCGCGATCAACGTCGCACTCGGCTTCCGCCGGTGCGGCCTCGAGGCGGTCTGGCAGCGCCGCTGAGCCGGCTGGAAGGTGCTCGCGCCGACCTTCAGGCCGAGGCGGCGTGACGCGGCATCCGGAGCCGCTGGCATCGGGGGCAGCGGTGCGACGACCGGTTCATGAACGGCTCGCGAACCATGGGCGTGCCACAGCGGGGGCACGGCAGGCCGACCCGCCCGTAGGCGTTCAGCGAGTGCGCGAAGTAGCCCGAGGCGCCGTTGACGTTGACGTACTGTGCGTCGAAACTCGTGCCGCCCTCGGCGAGCGCACGCTCGAGCACCTCGCGCACGGCGGCGAGCAGTTCACGCGAGCGGCGCCGCCCGAGCGAGGCGGCGGGTTGCTCGGCGTGCAGCCGAACCAGCCAGAGCGACTCGTCGGCATAGATGTTGCCGATGCCGCTCACGACGCCCTGGTCGAGGAGCACTCGCTTCACCGCCGAGGCCCTGCGCGCGAGCGCGTCGACGAACGCGTCATCGGAGAACGCCGGATCGATCGGGTCGCGCGCGATGTGCGCGACCTGCGAGGGCAGTGATCGCGACCACTCCCCCGTGACGCCCGCCGAGAATCCGGCGATCTCACCGTCGGCGGCGGGCACGAGTCGATCGACGGCGAGCGAACCGAAGGTGCGCTGGTCGACGAAGTCCACGCGCAGTTCCCCGTGTTCGGGATGCTCGAGGTGCAGCCGGATGCGGGCGTGCCGGTCGTCTCCCGGATGGTCGGGCGTGCGCAGCAGCAGTTGCCCGCTCATGCCGAGGTGGCCGACGATGGCGCGGTCGCGGCCGATCGGCAGCCAGAGGAACTTGCCGCGCCGCACCGCCGCTTCGATGTTCGCCCCGGTCAGGAGCGCCTCGAAGTCGCCGGATGCCGCGTCATGGCGGGTCAGGGCACGCACGTCGAGCACGTCGACCGCCGTGACCCGGGCGCCGGTGACGGCAGGCGCGAGCCCGGCCCTGACGACCTCGACCTCGGGCAGTTCGGGCATCTCTCGAGCCTATTCCCCCCGCGAGTGCTCGGCGGAGCCGGAGCCTCAGTTGCGACGGAACCGAAGCGTGACGAGCTGGAACGCACGCAGTCGCAACTGCGCGCTCGCACCATCGACACCGACGAGCGCGGCAGGCTCCGCGGCAGCGCGCTCGAGCAGGTCGGTCTCCACGATGCCCGACACCTCGCATCCGGCCGTGACCGTGCCCACTGCGCGGGCCCCGCGAGCCTCGTAGACGCGCACGATGAGGTCGCCCGAGCGGTCTTCCGCGAGCTTCACGGATTCGACCACGATGCTCGGCGAGTCGCTGCGGACGAGGGGTGCCACGGCGCTCGCGTCCTCCACCAGCCGGAGCGGCAGGTTGAGCCGATAGCCCTCGCCGACCGCATCCAGCACGTCGGTGCCGATGCCGACCGAGGTGCGCAGGCGGTGACGACCCTGGTCGCTCTTCGGGTCGGGGAAGAGCGGCGCACGCAGCAGCGATTGCCGCACGAGCGTGGTGGTTCCGCCATCGGCTCTCGCCGTGCGGGTGATGTCGTGGCCATAGGTCGAGTCGTTGGCGACCGTGACGCCGAAGCCCGGCTCCGCGACGTGCACCCATCGATGGGCGCACGTCTCGAAGCGAGCCGCATCCCACGAGGTGTTCACGTGCGTCGGCCGGTGGACGTGACCGAACTGCACCTCGGATGCCGCACGGTCGGCGTGCACGTCGAGCGGGAACGCGAGCTTCAGCAGCTTCTGCTGCTCATGCCACTCGACGATGGTCTCGATCTCGAGGGCGGTGCCGTCGCCCTCCAGCGTCAGTGTCTGCGTGACGGCGGATGCCCCGAACCGGCGCTCGACGCGGATGCTCGCCCGTTCGGGGGCATCCGTCACCAACTCGACCGACTCGGCATCGCGGAGTTCGGTGCCCGAGCGCTGGTAGTGCTGGTCGATGTCCCACGCGTCCCACTGGGTCGGGGTGTCCCGGAACAGCTGCAGGAGGTTGCCGGGCTGCCCGGCCGGGATGGCGTCGCGCCCGGTGCGCACGTCGACGAGCGAGGTGACGAGTCCCTGCCCGTCGATCGAGACGCGAAGCCGCCCGTTCTCGAGCACGTAGCCCGCACCGTCGCGCTCGACGCTCACCGTACCCGGCGCGTCGACGGGACCTGCAGACATCGCGGCAACCCCCGAGACGGCGAAGGGAGAGGCGTTGAAGGCGACCGGGCCGACCGAGCTCGCCTCGGCGGAGCCGGCACCGAGCGCGGAGACCGCGGCACCGATGAGGTCCTCGAGCTCTGCTGCGATCCGCCGGTAGTTCTCCTCCGCGACCTGGTGGACCCAGGCGATCGAGGTGCCCGGCAGGATGTCGTGGAACTGCAAGAGGAGCACCGATTGCCACAGCTCGGCGAGGCGCTCGTAGGGATAGTCGGCGCCGGTACGCACCGCCGCGGTCGCGGCCCAGAGCTCGGCCTCACGGAGGAGGTGCTCGCTGCGGCGGTTGCCGGCCTTCGTCCGCGCCTGCGACGTGTAGGTTCCGCGATGGAACTCCAGGTAGAGCTCGCCCGACCAGACGGGAGGGTTGGGATAGTCGCGCTCGGCCTCCTCGAAGAACGCGAGCGGCGACGCGACGGTCACGGTCGGCGATCCCTCGAGCGAAGCGGTGCGGGATGCCGCGGCGAGCATCTCGCGAGTCGGCCCACCGCCCCCGTCGCCGAAGCCGAAGGGCACGAGCGAGATGTTCGAAGCTCCCTTCTCTGCGTACTGCCGTTGCGCCTTGGCCAGTTCCTCCCCCGAGAGCATCGCGTTGTAGGTGTCGACGGGCGGGAAGTGCGTGAAGATGCGCGAGCCGTCGATGCCCTCCCACGAGAAGGTGTGGTGCGGCATCGTGTTGGTCTCGTTCCAGCTCGTCTTCTGCGTCAGGAAGTACCTCGAGCCGGCCGCGACCGCGATCTGCGGGAATGCCGCGGAATAGCCGAACGAATCCGGAAGCCACACCTCGAGCGGCTCGATGCCGAACTCGCGCATGAAGAACTGCTTCCCGGCCACCAGTTGCCTCGCGAGCGCCTCCCCTCCTGGCATGTTCGTGTCAGATTCGACCCACATCCCGCCGACCGGCACGAAGCGGCCCTCGGCCGCTCGTGCGCGGATGCGCTCGAAGAGTTCGGGATAGTGCTCCTTCATCCAGGCGTACTGCTGCGCCGAGGAGGCCGCGAAGACGAAGCCGGGGTCGCGATCCATCAGGTCGAGCACGTTGGAGAACGTGCGCGCGCATTTGCGGATCGTCTCGCGCACGGGCCACAACCAGGCCGAGTCGATGTGCGCGTGACCGACGGCGACGACGCGGTGGGCGCTCGCGTACGCCGGTTGCGCCAGTACGGGCGCGAGGATCGCCCGGCCCGCCGCCGCCGTGCCCGACACGTCATCTGGATCCATCGCGTCGACGACCGCCTCGAGGGCGCGCAGGATGTCGGCCCTGCGCGGCAGGTCGGGACTGAGCACGTCCATGAGGCCGGTGAGCGTCCAGATGTCCATCTGCAGCTCCCACACCTGGGTGTCGAGCAGCGCGACGTCGACCCTGCGCAACCGATAGATGGGCTTCGTGCCCGCGGTCGCTTTGTCGCCGACCGGTGTCGGCCGGAAGCTCCAGTCGCTCCCGACATCTGGATTCGAGGCCGCCTCGATGTAGACGTCGACCGTTCCGCCCGGACCCACCTCGACGGGCACGTGGTCGTTGAACGGCTCGATGGCCTTGATGATGCGTCCGGCCGGGTCGAAGACGAGCCCTTCGGCCTGGAAGCCCGACTGTCCCGAGAGGAAACCGAGGTCGACGACGAGTTCGACCACTCCGTCGAGGCCCTGCCATGCCTCGGGGACGGTGCCGGTGACGTGGAACCACGTGGTTCCCCACGGCTTGCCCCACGCAGACCCGACCGTGAACGGCTCGAAAGTCTGCCCGATCGCCTCGGCGAAGGGAACCGGTTCGTCGGGCACCTCCCACGCGCTGAGGGTGAGCGCAGCGGTGTCGCGGTAGATGGCCGGCTTCACGCGTTCCTGCGCGAACCGGGCGATCCGGGCGCGAACGAGGGCGGAGTTGTCGTGCATGGGAGGCTCCTAGTGGATCGGGTGCGGGTCAGCCTTTGACGGCGCCTGCGAGTGCGGACGAACCGCCGAGCACGCGTGAGATGAACACGTACAGGGTGATGACGGGAACTGAGTAGAGCAGCGAGAAGGCGGCGAGCTGGCCGTATGCGACGGTGCCGTATTGGCCGAAGAAGGCGAAGATGCTGACCGCGGCGGGGAGCTTGTCGGGCGAGAGCAGCAGCACGAACGGCACGAAGAAGTTCCCCCACGCTCCGATGAACACGAAGATGAACACCACCGCGAGGCCCGGCCGCATGAGCGGCACGACGACGCGCGTGAGGGTCGTCATCATCGAAGCGCCGTCCATCCACGCGGCCTCCTCGAGGCTGATCGGGACGCTGTCCATGAAGCTCTTCGTCATGTAGATGGCCATCGGCAGGCTCGTGGCCGCGAGGAAGAGGATCGTGCCGCCCATGGAGTCGATGAGGTTGAAGGCGACGAAGAGGCTGTAGACCGGCACCATCATCGCGGTGATCGGCAGGCACGTGCCGAACAGCACCCCATAGAGGAACGGCTTGTTGATGCGCATCCGGTAGCGCGACAGCGGGTAGGCCGCCAGCACGGCGACGACGACGGTGATGAGGGCGCATCCGCCTGAGAGCACGAGGCTGTTCAGCAGCGGGACGAAGGCCTTCTCGGGCGTCATCACGTCGACGAAGTTCTGGAGCGAGACGGCGTCGGGCAGCTTGATCGACAGCGTCGCGCGTTCGTCGACCGAGGCCAGCACCAGCCAGACGAGCGGCAGCGCGAAGGCGGCGCCGATGAGGAGCAGCACGCCGTTCGACACGGCGCGGAGACTGCGCCGACTGGGAGAGGTCATGCCCATGGTCAGTCCACCTCCGGCTTGAGCGCTCGGAGGTACACCACGGAGAACACGGCTCCGACGAGCAGCAGGATCGTGGCGATCGCGGTTCCGAAGCCGAGCTTGCCGAACTGGAACGCCTCCTGGTAGGCGAGCACCGGCAGAGTCGAGCTGTCGGTGCCCGGCCCTCCTCCCGTCATGACGAAGATGAGCGTGAACACCGACAGCGTCTGGAGGGTCGTGAGCATCAGGTTGGTCGAGATGCTTCGCCGGATCATCGGCACGGTGATGAACGCGAGCCGCTGCCATCCGCGTGCCCCGTCGACCTCGGCGGACTCGGTGATCTCGGGCGGCACGTCCTGCAACGCCGCCGAGTACACGAGCATCGAGAATGCCGTGCCGCGCCAGATGTTCGCGAGGATCACCGCGAGCATCGGGGTCGCGTAGAGCCAGTTCGTCCCCTCGAGGCCGACTGAGGCGAGCAGCGTGTTGAGCGTGCCGGTGTCGTTGAAGAACGCGTAGGCGGCGAACGAGGCCACGATCTCGGGAAGCACCCATGCGGTCACCACGAAGGTGCCGACCATGCCGCGGGTGAACCGGCTCGAGGAGCGCATCAGGATCGCGAGCCCGAGGCCGAGCACGTTCTGGCCGACGATCGCCGACGCGACGAGGAACACGAGCGTCAGCAAGATGGACTTCGGGAAGTCGGGGTCGGCGAAGAGCTCCGCGTAGTTCGCGAAGCCGACGAACGACGAGCCCTGGGCCGCCGATCCGGTGAGGGATGCGTCGGTGAACGACCCGTAGAACGAACTGATCACCGGTCCGAGCAGGAAGATCGCGAGCAGCACGATCGCGGGCACCAGCGGAACGCTCCGCACGAGCGAGCGGCGGACTCCGGCCCTCGACCGGCCGGGCCGGGGAACTGGTCCCCGGCCCGGCCCGGCGACGGGTCGTGCTTCTTCTGCGACGATGGCCATCGGCTAGCTCGTGGTGTTCTCTTCGCCCACGATCCTCACGACGGCTTCGTCGTAGGCGGCCGCGGCCTCGGCTGGGCTCTGCTGACCGGTCATCACCGCCTCCATCGCGATGGTGATCTCACTCGAGATCTTGCCGTAGTCGCTCGTGGCCGGCCGGAAGTTCGTGACGGCCACGATCTCCGAGAAGAAGCCGAACGTCGGGTTGGCCGCCTGGTAGTCGGGGTCTTCCGAGACGTCGCTGCGCACCGCGATCTGGCTCGCCGCGATGTCGTAGGACTGCGAGTTGTCCTTGTCGAGGGCCAGCGCGATGAAGTCCCATGCAGCGTCTTTGTTCTTCGACTTCGAGCCCATTGCCAGGGTCCAGCCGCCCGACATGCTGTTCGCTCCGGGCTCGTCGCCGTTCTGGGTCGGCATCGGCGCCTGCCCCATGACGTCGTTCCACTCGGGCCACGGCGCGGTGCCGGTCTCGAGCCAGGTGCCGCTCAGCCACGAGCCGTCGAGGTTGATCGCGAGCTTGCCCTGCGGGAGCCACTCGCTCGCGACGATGTTGCCGATGTTCTTGTCGAGCGCCTGCTCGGGTGTCGGGCCGAGCCCGCCCTGGTAGAGGTCCCCGATGAAGGCCAGGGAGTCCTCGAAGCCCTGCGAGCCGGTCACCCACTTCTTCCCGTCGGCGTCGTAGAGGGTGTCACCGGTGCCGTAGAGCAGCATCTCGAAGCCCTGCATCGCCGCGGCCTCGCCCTGGGCCTTGCCCGAGTAGACGTTCAGCGGGACGACGTCGGGCAGCTTCGCCTTGATCGTCGCGGCCGCGTCGAGCACGTCCTCCCAGGTCGCGGGTTCCCACGGCACCGGCAGGCCCGCTTGCTCGAAGAGGTCCTTGTTGTACCAGAGGGCGCGGGTGTCGGTGCCCATGGGGATGCCATACGTCTTGCCGTCGGAGCTGAGGCCAGCGCTCTTCGCGTTGTCGTAGAACATGTCCCACTCGTCCCAGGCCTCGGTGTACTCGTCGAGCGGAGCGAGGTAGCCGGCGTCCGCGTCGGACTCGACCATGAAGGTGTCCTCGTACATCACGTCGGGGGCGGTCGCGGCGGACTGGTTCATGAGCGCGAGCTTCGTGAAGTAGTCGTTCTGCTGTGCCTCGATCGGCACGAGTTCGACCGTCAGTCCCTCGTTCTCCGCTTCGAACGCGTCCTTGACCTGCTTCATGTGGGCGTCGAGCTGGGTGAAGGTGCCGAACTTCTGGTAGGCGACCTTGATGGTGTCGGATGCCTCGCTCTCGCCGGCCGCGCAGCCGGTGAGCACGAGCAGGCCTGCGGCGCCGAGTGCGACGGTCGCCGAGAGTGTTCTCTTCATGGATCTCCTTTGATTCCAAGTGGCTGCCACGTCGGCGTCATGCCAAGGGGCTGGCTATAACTAAAATGCATGGACTAATTCTTGTCAACCCTGATCTGCGCGCCTCAGTCGCGGCTCCGCTGGGCTCCGAGTGCCCTCGCGGAACGGCGTCAGGTGGCGATGAGCAAGGCCGACGGCCGAGGCGACAGCACGTCGTCGAGCACGAGGCACGCCGCGCCGACCGCCGCCACGTCATCGCCGATCGCCGACTCGGTCACCGCGATCGGGTGGGTCGTGACGAGCGCATCGGACGAGTTGACGAGCTCGGCGACCCTCGCGAGCACGAGCGGTGACACGCGGTTCCAGTACGGGCCGCCGAAGACCACCGTGTCCTGGTCGAGCAGGTTCGCGATGGTCACGACGGCGTTCGCGATGCGACCGGCCATCTTCTCGAGCACAGCTGATGCGTCGGCCTCACCGGCTAGGGCCAATGCCGCCAGTTGCGCGAGGCCCTCATCGACGCCGACCCCGTCGAGGCGACCGGCGGGTGCGGTGATCAGGCCACTCGACAGCGCGGACCCGACGAGCGCGCGGGGCATGATGGCGTCGCCGAGGCATCCGCGGCGCCCACAGCTGCAGACCGGCCCGTCTGGGTCGACGATGATGTGCCCGGCATCACCCGCGTTGTTGGTCGCGCCCCGGACGGCCTCGTGCGCGATGGCGAGCCCGACGCCGACTCCGGTGCCGTAGTAGAAGAACATGAAGTCGTCGCGCTCGTGTCCGGAGCTCATCCAGAGCTCGGCGACGGTGGCCGCGGTGACGTCCTTCTCGAGCAGCACCGTCAGCCCCGTCGACTCGGCGAGGGCGTCGCGGAGCGCGACACCGTGCCATCCTTCGAGGAGCGGCGGGTCGAGCACCACTCCCTGCTCGAGGTCGAGCGGGCCCGGAGCTGCGATGCCCACCCCGAGCACCCGGGAACGATCCACGCCGGCGTCGGCGATGATGGCGTCGATGGAATCGCGCATGCCGGCGATCACCCGTTCAGGCGCGACGCCCGACGGCGTTCTCGTGGCCGTGTGCGCCACCACGCGCCCGTCGAGGTCGAGCACGACGTAGGTGATCACCGCTGGGTCGAGGTGGACCCCGATCGCGTAGCCGCCCGATGGGTCGAGTTGCAGGATGATCCGCGGCTTTCCCACGCCGAGAATCCGCTGCCCGGCTTCCCGGATGATGCCGTCATCGAGCAGCCGGCGCGAGACGTTCGAGACGGTCTGCGCGCTCAGCCCCGTCTGCTCGGCGATCTCGACACGACTCAATCCCTCGCGGTTGCGCCGGATCGTGTCGAGGATGACGATCTGGTTGAATCCGCCGAGCGCATGGACGTTCGTGCCTCGTCGCACGCGCGTCACCCCCTCGAGCCGGTTGTCACCAGTATGCCGTTCGAGTGGCGGATGTCTCGTCGTGCGACACGGACCGCACCCGGGGGACGCCGAGCGGGCGGGCTACGTCGTGCCGGGCGTCAGTGCGAGCTCAGGGCGGTCCACGCCTCGAGCGCCGCGGCCATCTCGGCCTGCTTCTTGCTCGAACCCTCGCCGGATGCCTCGGCGAGCCCGCCGACGGTGACCGTCGCGACGAAGTGCTTGTTGTGGTCGGGGCCGCTCTCGACGACCGTGTAGACCGGCGCAGGGGCGCCGCGACGTGCGGCGATCTCCTGGAGGCTCGTCTTCGGGTCCATCGCCGCGCCGAATCGGGCGGGGTCGAGCAGGAGCGGCGCGACGAGTCGCAGCACGAGCGCCGTGGCTGCATCGCCGCCGGCATCGAGGTAGACCGCTCCGATGATCGCCTCGACGGTGTCGGCGAGGATCGACGGCTTGTCGGCGCCGCCGGTCATGGTCTCGCCACGACCGAGCCGGATGAACGGGCCGAGACCGATGGACCGGCCGACCTCGGCGAGTGCAGCACTCGAGACGAGGCTCGCTCGACGCTTGGCGAGTTCGCCCTCTTCGAGGTCGGGGTGGTCGCGGAAGAGCTTGACGGTGACGGCTTGCCCGAGAATCGAATCGCCGAGGAACTCGAGGCGCTCGTTGGTGGGGATGCCACCGTTCTCGTACGCGAACGACCGGTGCGTGAGCGCGAGCAGCAGCAGCTCGGGGTCTACGGCGATGTGCAGTCGCTGCTGCAGCTCGTCGAGCGTGTACTCCCCGTGCCCTGCGTGCTCCGTTCGCGTCACGACCGGTCGAAGGCTTGGTTCCGGCCGACTAGACGTCGGCGACCTTGCGGCCCTTGTACTCGAGGAAGAGCGGGGTGCCCGCGGAGTCCTCGACGACCTTCGCACGGTGCGGGAGGCTGTAGGTGACCTTGCCGTTCTCGACGGTCTTGACGAGGGTGGGGACCTCGGCCTTCCACTGCGAACGGCGCGCGTGCGTGTTCGAGCGTGACTTCTTCCGCTTCGGAACAGCCATGTCTATCTCTCTTCTCTCTGCTGGTCGGTATCGGATGCGTCATCCGAACCGTTGTCTCGGGAAGCCGCGAACCCAGCGAGCGTCGACCATCGCGGGTCGACGTGCTCAGGGGTGACGAGTTCCGGATGATCGGCTAGCCGGAGCCCGGTCTCAGGGTCGAGACCCGGGCAGTCCGGCCGGCACACCGGCTGGAACGGCAGTGCCAGCACTACCGCATCTCGGATGAGTGATTCAAGATCCACGTGGTCGTCTTGAACCTCATACTCGAAAGCTTCTCCAGAATGATACGCGAAAAGCTCCTGGAACTCGACTTCAACGGGCAGGGCGATGTCGATGAGGCACCTACCGCACTCTCCTTCGGCGATCGCGTCGACCTCAGCGGTCGCGAGAATGCCCTCGTGCACCGACTCGAGTCGCACGTCGACGTCGAGCTCGGAGCCCGCTCGTACGGCGACGAGGCCCTCGCCCATCGGGTCGACGACGGCGACGGCGAGTCGCTGCTCGCGCATCTCACCCGGTCGGTTGAGGATGTCGCGCACGTTCAGTCGGAACGGTGAATGCTGAATGGCCACGATGGACGATTCTACGCGCCGGCGGGCGGGCGTTCGCCGAACGCCCTCCGTACCCGCGCGAAGAGCGATCGTGGCGCGAGCGCCGCCCGCAGGCGCTCGGCGGGCCCGGCATCGGCTGCGAGCGCGGCCAGGGCGACCGAGAGCTCGTCGAGGAGGTCCTGCCCGGGAGTGCCGGGTCCGAGCTGCGCCGGCCCGTAGCGCTCGCGCTCGACGGCATCGCGCAAGGCGATGAGGGCGGTTCGAGGCTCAGCTGCGATGAACGCCTCGCGCTCGCCGAGTCGCGCCGCCACCGCACGCGGCGTCTCGACGTCGGCGACGCCCGCCCCGAGATCGGCCGCAGTGGCGGTGAGCTCCTCCCACGCGGCATCCGCCGCCCACTCCCCCGCTCGGATGCGTCGCCGTCGCGTCAGCCGCTGGCCGGCACGGATCGCCGCGGGGATGAGAAGCAGCGCGATCACGGCGAGCGTGAGCGACCCGCCGCGGATCCACCAGGCGTTCGTGGCGAACGGATCGCTCGTGCCGCCCGCGAGTCCGCGATCGGCGTCGACGTCGGGACGATCCGACGCTCCGGGCGTGGCGGGGGCCGCGCTCTGCGTCGGCGTGTTCGTGCCCTCACCGGCGCCGGGCCGCGAGTACCCGGGCACGGTGCCCCGGCCGGGAGTCGGCTCGAACGGCACCCACCCGACGCCCTCGAAGTAGAGCTCGGGCCACGAGTGGAGGTCATGCGTGTCGACCTCGACGCGTTGCACCCCGTTGACCCGGTCATCGGAAGGGGAGCCTTGCGTGTAGCCGATGGAGATGCGCGCCGGGATGCCGGACTCTCGCGCCAGGACCGCCATCGTGGCGGCGAACTGCACGCAGTACCCCGCGCGCACCTCGAGGAACTTCGCGATCACGTCGAATCCGCCGCCGTCGTAGCCCTCGGCGACCGGTGCCTCCGTGGAGTAGTCGAACTCGTTGGATCGCAGGTAGGCCTGGATCGCCACAGCGGCGTCGTAGGGCGAGCCGGCTCCGGCCGTGACGGATGCCGCGGTCTCGCCGATGATCGCCGGGAGCTCGTCGGGCAGCTCGAGGAACGGTGCCAGCTCGTCGGGGAGGTCGCGCGGGGCCGCTCGCAACTGCGCCGGCGTCGGGTCGATCTCGAGCCGGTTGACGCGGTATCGCTGGCCGGCCGTGTTCGTGTCGACGCTGCGGACCGTGAGTGAACCATCATCCCAGAACCACGAACCGTCGAGTCCCTCGATGCTCGTCGCCGGATACGGCACCGGCAGCCACGTCGTGCGCACCTCGTCGACGACGACGTCGATGGGATGCTCCGACGTCTCGACGGCGCTCGAGAGGCCGTCGGGGCGTGGCATCGCGTCGACGGTGTTGTCGCCGTCGACCGCCTGCTCGGTCACGCCCCACACCTCGCCCTCGAAGCGGTCGAGCGTGAGCAGCGTGAAGTAGGGGCGGTCGCCGTCGCGCGCAAGGTAGTGGAACGCGGGCCTCGGCGCGGGCCTGCGGAGGTCACGACCGAGGTCGATGAACGGGCTCACGCCTCGGGCGAACAGCGTGCCCTGCCCGGGCGTGCCGAGCAGGAGGCTCGTCGAGATGCTCGGCGTCGACGCCGCGAGCAGCGACGCCGTGAGGATGCCGACGGCGGCGAGCCCGAGCGTCGCGCCCAGGGTCGAGGCGATCGGCACGCGTTTGGGCGGCACGACCGTGGCGGCGTCGTCGTCGAGATCGCCCGCCGCGAGCCGCGCCCGCCGGCGCACTCGCACGTCGATGCGCAGGAGCAGGAGATATGCGGCGGCGGCGAGCACGAGCGTGGGCACCTCGGCGCCGGCCTCTATGATGAACCCGGGGATGAGGATCGGCACGAGGGCCGGTGCGGCCGCGAGGGCGGGCATCCGCACGGTCTGCACGAGGATGTCGACGAGGACCGCGAGGACGCCCACGCCGAACGCGAGCGCGAACGTGAGCGCCGGCACGGGGATCGCGGGCACCGATTGCTGCTCGATCGTGCGCGCTGCGCCCGAGATCAGCTGGGCGAACGTCTCGAACGTGCCCTGCGTCGGGATGATGAGCGCGATGCTCGACCCGGCGCTGAACACGAGGGTGAGCAACAGCAGCAGCACCACGAGCTCGAGCACCGGCACGAGTGCGGCCGTGGTGCGCAGGGCACGCAGTCCCACGCCCGAGAAGAGCACCCCGGCGGCGATGAACGCACACAGCCACCACCAGCCGCTGCCCGCGATGAGCGGGCCGAGCGACATCGTGGCGACCACGAGGAACAGGAACGACGCCGTCGTCAGAGCGAGGCGCTGCGCCCGTGTGAGCGGCACCGGGTCAAGGTTCATCGGGCGTCACCGCCTCGGGGCGAGGCACGACGGCGCGCGATCGTGCGGCTCGCGCCGGAGCCTGATGTCGTGCGGGGAGCGCTGTGCCTGCCCAGGCCCCGGCGATCTCGGCGGGCCGGCGCACGCGCACGACGCGCCAGTCGGCCTCCTCGAGCGCGTCGACGACACCCTGCGCGACGCTCTCGAGCACGAAGGCGATCGCCGGCTCGAATCCGGACCGCATGGCGATGACCGAGCGAGCGTCCTGCTCGTCGGGATCGACGAGCACGACGACGCCGGGCATCCGCGCCTCTCGCGCTCGCGGGCGGGCCTCGGCGTCGGAAGCGACCTCCAAGGCCGCACCCGATCCGATCCGAGCCGGCCCCTCGAGCCGGGCGAGATCCTCGAGCAGTGCCCGGTCGCCGCCCGGCATGCGGTAGCCGCCGGGCGATGCCGGCGAGAGGGCACCGTGCTCGGGGTCGGCGAGGTGGTCGCAGCGCACTCGGTAGCCACGCTCGAGCAGGTGCACCCCCACGGATGCGGCGATCTCGATGCCGAGCTCGTAGCCGATATGCCCGCCGTCGTCGCGCTCACGCCGCAGCGAGGACGCCTTCGGCCGCCCGGCGAGCGTCGTGTCGAGGATGAGCCTCGCCTCGGGGTCGCCGCGCTGCTCCTCTTCACGCACCATGAGCTCGCCGCGGCGGGCGGTCGCCGCCCAGTTCACCCGCCGCAGCGGGTCGCCGTAGCGGTACTCGCGCGCGATGAGCTCGTCGGAGTTCGGGTGGGTGCGTCGCTGCAGGCCGTGGAGCACCCCGTCGACGCTCGCGGCGGTGCCGAGCGCGGCGTCGAGCGGCGTCACCCGCGGCGTCACGACGACCTCGTGCCCCGTGCCCACCTCACGGTCGATGCGCGCGAGTCCGAACGGATCGGCGATGCCGATGACGAGCGGACCGATCGAGAAGACGCCGCGCCGCGGCATCCTGAGCCGGTACTCGAGCCGCAGCGTGTCATCGCCAGACGGAAGCACGCCCTCGTACGGGCCGACGGCCGGCAGGATCGCCTCGGCCGGGCCCTTGAGCCCGTCGGGCACGCGGTCGCGCCAATGCGCGCCGTCGAACGTGCGGCGTGAGCGGTTCTTCACGATGAGCGCGACGCGAGTGGCGCCGCCCGCGCCCACCACGGGCGGAGCGAACATGCGCGTCACCGCGAGCCGCGGGGTGCGCAGCGCCACGAAGGCGATCGCGACGAGCGGCATCGCGATGCCGACGAAGGCGAGCAGCAGGATGTCACGCAGGTCGAACCAGAGCGAGACGGCGAGCAGCAGCACTCCCACGACGACGAGCGTCGTGCCGCGCCGGCTGAGTCGAGGCCAGGCCTTGACGCGCGCGGAGCGGGAGCGGGACATGTCAGTTCCTTCGTGCGCTGCCGACCGGAACCGGCGTCTCCCCTACGATGCGGCGCACGATTGCGTCGATGAGCGGCCCGCTGTCACGGTCGTGGGAGCCGACGGCACGGCTCGTCGGCACGAGGCGGTGCGCGAGCACCGGCACCGCGAGCGCGTCGACATCGTCGGGAAGCACGAAGTCGCGACCGTGCATGGCCGCATGTGCCTTCGCCGCGCGCACGAGCTGCAGCGTGGCACGCGGGCTCGCGCCGAGCCGCAGCTGGCGGTCGGCGCGAGTGGCGCGGGCGAGCTCGACCGCGTACTCCTTGACGGGCTGCGACGTGAAGACGCGTTGCACCGCCTCGATCATGCCGCGGAGCTCGGCGATCGTGACGACGGATTCGAGTTTCTCGAGGGGACTTCCGGTCTCGCGCATGGCGAGCATCGCGAGCTCGTCGGCCGAGGCGGGGTAGCCCATCGAGATGCGCGCCATGAAGCGGTCGCGCTGGGCCTCGGGCAACGGGTACGTGCCCTCCATCTCGACCGGGTTCTGCGTGGCGATGACCGTGAACGGCTGCTCGAGCCGGTAGGTGGTGCCGTCGGCCGTGACCTGGCGCTCCTCCATGCACTCGAGCAGGGCGGATTGCGTCTTCGGGCTCGCGCGGTTGATCTCGTCGCCGATGACGATGTTGGCGAACACGGGACCCTGCTTGTACTCGAATCGCCGGTTCGCCTGGTCGAAGACCGAGACCCCAGTGACGTCGCTCGGCAGCAGGTCGGGCGTGAACTGGATGCGGCTGACCGTGCAGTCGACCGATCGCGCGAGCGCTTTCGCGAGCATGGTCTTGCCAACGCCCGGCACGTCTTCGATGAGGAGGTGGCCCTCGGCGAGCAGCACGGTGAGTGATGCCGTGACGGCCTCGCGCTTGCCGGCGATGACCGCCTCGACGTTCTGCACGATGCCGGCCGCGCGGGCGCCGACCTCGTCGATGCCCATGTCGGGCGTGGTGCCGCCTGACTCCCCCAGTGTCACGGTCGCCTCGCTCACAACGTCATCGCCGCCTGCAGGTAGTCGGCGACCGCCGGTGGCACGAACGGGGTGACATCGCCGCCGAGCGCGGCGACCTGGCGCACGAGCGAGCTCGAGACGTGCGCGTTGCCGGGATCGGGCAGGAGGAACACGGTCTCGACCCCGGCGAGATGACGGTTGACGATCGCCATGGGCGTCTCGTAGGCGACGTCGACCTGCGAGCGGACGCCCTTCACAAGCACGGTCGCCCCGACGTCGGTGCAGTAGTCGACGAGGAGTCCCATGCTCCACGACGCCACGACGATGCGGCCTTCGATGCCCGCGTCGGCCACGGCGCGCTCGATGAGCGCGACGCGCTGGGCGATCGGCAGCAGGGCGGTCTTGTCGGGGTTGTGCACGACGACGACGTGCAACTCGTCGTAGAGCCCGGCGGCCCGTGCGATGACATCGAGATGGCCGAGCGTGACGGGGTCGAATGAACCAGGAACGACGGCGATCCGCTGCATAGCGTCAAGCGTACTGCCCGCGCGCCGCGCCGGAAGGGCCCTGCGCGAGTCTCAGCCCTTGCTCAGGTAGCCGCTCGACTCGTCGTCGAGACGACGGCGCACCGCTGCGGCGAGCGCGGGATGCGCGGTGAGCCCCGGGTCGGCGGCGAGCACCTCCTCGGCGAGGTCGCGTGCGTCGGCGATGAGGTCGCCGTCGCGGGCCACCCGCAGGAGCTTGAGCGAGGAGCGTCCGCCCGACTGGGTCGCCCCGAGCACGTCACCCTCCTGCCGCAACTCGAGGTCGACGCGAGCGAGCTCGAATCCGTCGAGGGTCGCCGCGACCGCCTCGACTCGTTGCCGAGCGAGCGACCCGGCCTCGGCCGACGTCACGAGCAGGCACAGCCCCGGCACGCTCCCGCGCCCGACCCGGCCGCGCAACTGGTGCAGTTGCGAGACGCCGAACCGGTCGGCGTCGACGACGACCATCGCGCTCGCGTTCGGCACGTCGACGCCGACCTCGATGACGGTCGTCGCGACGAGCACGTCGAGCTCGCCCGCCGCGAAGGCCCGCATCGTGCGGTCCTTCTCGTCGGCGCTCATGCGGCCGTGCAACGGTGCCACGCGGGCGTCGGCGAATCGCGGATGCGCCGTGAGCTCGGCGAGCACCGAGGCGACGGATGCCGCGGGCCCCGAGACATCCGCGGCCTCGCCTTCCTCTGCCCCGTCGTCTTCGGCGACGCGCGCCTCGATCGCGGGGCACACGACGAACCCCTGACGCCCCTCGGCGAGCTCTTCGGCGAGCCGCTCCCAGACCCGTGCCCGCCACCCGGGCCGGTCGGCGAGCGGCACGACGTGCGACTCGATGCCCGCGCGCCCGGCGGGCAGCTCGCGGATCGTCGAGACGTCGAGATCGCCGAACACGGTCATGGCGACCGTGCGCGGGATCGGGGTGGCGGTGAGCACGAGCACGTGCGGCGGATGCTGCCCCTTCAGGCGCAGTGCCTCGCGCTGCTCCACGCCGAACCGATGCTGCTCGTCGACGACGACGAGGCCGAGGTCGGCGAACGAGACGGCGTCGCCGATGAGGGCGTGCGTGCCGATCACGATGCGCGACTGGCCGGCGGCGGCGCGCAGGAGCGCCTTCCTGCGATCGGCGACGGGCAGTTGCCCGGTGAGGAGTGTGGGCATGAGCTCGGCCGACAGGTCAGGCCCGAGCATCCGCGCGATCGAACGCAGGTGCTGGCCTGCGAGCACCTCGGTGGGAGCGAGGAGCGCCGACTGCCCGCCCGAGTCGGCGACGGCGAGCATGGCGCGCAGGGCGACGACGGTCTTGCCCGAGCCGACCTCGCCCTGCACGAGGCGGTTCATGGGCACCGGGTGCTCGAGATCGTCGGTGATCTCGGCACCCACCGCCTGCTGGTCTCCCGTCAGCGAGAACGGCAGGCTCGCGTCGAACCGCTCGAGCGAGCCGCCGGCCGACGGATGCCGCGCGGTCGTGGTGTGCCTGCGAAGCTCGGCGCGCCGCTCGAGGAGCGCCGTCTGCAGCACGAACGCCTCGGTGAATCGCAGCGTGCGGCGAGCCGCCTTCCAGTCGGACTCCCGCTCGGGCCGGTGGATCTGCTCGAGCGCGCTCCGATGGGCGAGCAGGGAACGGCGCTCGCGCACGTCGGCGGGCAGCGGATCGTCGACGGGGCCGAGCCCCTCGAGCAGCAGCGCGATCGACTTCGCGAGCTGCCAGCTCGCGAGCGTGCCCGTGGCCGGGTAGATCGGAATGGGCGCCTCGGCCCAGCGCTTCGCCGCCGCATCGCCGGCGGTGAGGGTCTCGGACTCGTCGAAGAGCTCGTAGTCGGGATGCGCGAGCTGGCGATTGCCCTTGTAGTCGCCGACCTTGCCGGCGAAGATGCCGCGGCGTCCGGGGCGAAGATCGTTCTCCCGCCACTTCTGGTTGAAGAAGGTGAGGGTGAGGATGCCGGTGCCGTCGGAGATCTTGGCCTCGAGGATCGACCCGCGGCGCTGGCGCATCTCGCGCACCCGCACCTCGAGCACCTCGGCGACGATCGTGACGTTCTCGTCGAGCGGCAGGCTCGCGAGCGCCGTGAGCTCGCCGCGGAGCGCGTAGCGCCTGGGGTAGTGCGCGAGCAGGTCGCCGACGGTCGCGTAGCCGAAGGCGCGCTCGATCGCCTGCGCGGTGCGGCCGCCGAGCGCGCCCGAGAGCTTCGAGTCGAGCGTGTAGGAGCCGGGGGCGGGCGCCGCAGCGGCATTCTTGGTCGTGCCGGTGCCGCTGCCCGTGCCGCGCGCGCCGGTCGCGCCTGCGTTCTCGCCCGTCATTCCTCGATCGTAGGCTCCGCCCCCGTCAGTTCGGCCAGCTCGGCCTGCACATACGGGTCGTCAGGACGGGCGCGCGCGAGTTCGCGCTGGATGTCGAGGGCCTCCTCGGCGCGATCGAGGGTTCGCAGGCACCTCGCAACCGACCAGCGCGCCACGTGCTGCTGCTCGGCGGTGCCGTAGGCGTCGGCGGCCTCGACGGCCTGCTCGAAGTGACGCAGCGCGGCCTCGGCGCGACCCTCATCGTGCAGGGTCCAGCCGAGGTTGTTGTGCAGTGCGACGCCCCAGCGGAGGGTGCGCGGATCGCGAGTGCCCTCGAGCACGTCGAATCCCTCTGCCGCCCACTCCTCCTCGTGCCCGGCGTCGTTGAGCGCGAGCATGTGCAGCGCGTCGAGCACGAGGAACGTCGAGCCGGCGAGCGCGGCCTGGCGCACGCCGCGCGTGAGCTCGGGCACGGCGTCGGCCGGGTTGCCCGAGGTCGCTGCGAGCCGGCCCCGCTCGATCGCCACACGGGCCCTGAGCTCCGCGACGTTCGTCTCGGGCTCGCCGGGAGTGCCGTCGAGGACGACGGAGTCGAGCACCGCGAGTGCCTCGGCCGTCTTGCCCTGGATGCCCAGCGCACGCGCGAGCTGGGTCGCCATCACGCTGCGGACGTGAGCGGGGTGGTCGTCGTCGTCGGCTGCCTCACGGAACCGCTCCTCGCTCGCGGCCGGGTCGCTGAAGTCCCACATGCGGTCGAGCATGAGCTGTTCTGCGACCCGGTGTCGGGACGGTTCGGCGGGCACTTGGTCGGTCGAGTCATCCACCCCTCCATCATGGCAGCGCCGGACGGTCGACGTTATGCTGCCGGAAGCATGACCCGCATCATCGCCGGATTCGCCGGCTCACTCACCCTCGCCGTGCCCAGATCGGGCACGCGTCCGACGAGCGACCGGGTGCGCGAGGCGATCTTCTCCGCGCTCGAGGCGCGAGATGTGCTCGAGGGCGCATGCGTGTTCGACCTGTACGCGGGCTCGGGTGCGCTCGGTCTCGAGGCGGCGAGCCGCGGAGCGGTCGACGTCGTGCTCGTCGAGCGCGCGAAACCCGCCGCCGACGTGTGCCGGCGCAACGCCGATGCCGTGCTCAGGGCCGCGCGAGGTCGCCGGCTGCGCATCCGCGTCGTGCCGCGTCCGGTGGCGGCCTACCTCGAGAGCGCCGCGGCCGGCGTCGACGTCGTCTTCATCGATCCGCCCTACGACCTCGGCGACGGGGCGCTCTCGCGCGATCTCGAGCTGCTCGTGCCGCTGCTCACCCCCGATGCGATCGTCATGGTCGAACGCAGCTCGCGCTCCCCCGAGCCCGCGTGGCCCGACGGCATCACGCTCGACCGGCGCCGCGACTACGGCGAGACGACCCTCTGGTGGGCGAGCCGCACCGACGAGGCCAACAACGCGGATGGCGGGAAGTCCGCGGACTGACTGCCTCAGCCCGCTCGGCCGTCCCAGCCGGAGTACGGATCCCATCCGTCAGCACCGACGGCGCGGCCGTCGACCCGCAACTCCCCTGGCGCCTCGATGACGCGACCGATCACCTCGAAGGGCGCCGGCACAGCGCTTCCCCGAGGGAAGGTCGCGAGCAGCCCGTGGTCCTCGGCACCCGCGAGCGCGAGTCGCGGATCGGGGCCGAGTGCGGCGCCGTCGAAGTCGAGGCCGACGCCGCTCGCCTCGGCGATCCGGCGGGCGTCACGGGCAAGGCCGTCGGAGACGTCGAGCATCGACGTCGCCCCCGCGAGTGCGGCGATGACGCCCGCCGAGACCGGGGGTTCGGGGGCGAGCTGCGCCCGCACGAGCTCCGGATGCCGCTCCCGCACGCCGCGCGTCGCGAGCCGGTCGGGCTCTCCTGAGGCATCCGTCGCCTCGGCGAAGAGGAGCGCGAGTCCGCGCGCCGCTGCACCGCGAGCGCCCGCGTGCGCGACGACGTCGCCGACCCGAGCGCCCGACCGCAGCACCGGGGCA
>NZ_SDPN01000051.1 GCF_004134825.1 Agromyces albus | reverse complement strand
CGCCGTGGAGGCGGGCCGGGTCGCCCCCGCCGGTTCGCTCGCCGCCGAGGCCCTGCGCATCGCCGCGTGGCGGCCGCGCCTCGCGACCGAGGTCGACGAGAAGTCGATCCCGCACGAGCTCGACTGGCTGCGCAGCGCCGTCGACCTCGGCAAGGGCTGCTACCGCGGTCAGGAGACCGTGGCCAAGGTGCTGAACCTCGGCAAGCCGCCGCGCCGGCTCGTGCTGCTGCACCTCGACGGCAGCGACACGGTGCTGCCCGTCGCGGGCGACGCCGTGGTCGGCGAGAAGGTGCGGCCCGAGCCCGAGCCGGGCGCCGAACCCGAGCGCCGCCCCGTCGGCCACATCACCTCGAGTGCGATGCACCACGAGCTCGGGCCGATCGCCCTCGCCGTCGTGAAGCGGCAGGTGCCGCCCGGCCTGACCCTCATCGTCGAGAGCCACGGCATCGACGTCGCGGCGGCGCAGGTCGAGATCGTCCCCGCCGATGCCGGCGCGGCGGTCGACGTGCCGAGACTGCCTCGGCTCGGCGTCCGCAAGTGACCACGGCCGCCGAGAGGCTCGCAGCGCGGTTCGCGGCGGGCTCACGGCGGCTCGGGGACTCCCTCCCTGCGATCCTGCAGATCACGGTCACCGCGGTCGCGTCCTACGCGTTCGCGCGGTTCGTGCTCGGGCACGAGCAGCCCCTGATCGCGGCGATCGTCGCCATCACCGCGCTCGGCTTCGTGCGCGACGCCCGGCCTGTGCGGGTGCTCGAGACGGTGATCGGGATGACGCTCGGCATCGCGCTCGCCGAGGCGCTGCTGCTCGGCTTCGGCGAGGGCATCGTGCAGTACGCGATCGCCCTCGCCCTGACGCTCGCCGTCGCGCGCCTGCTCTCGGGCAACGCGGCCTTCGCGATCGCCGCGGCGGTGCAGTGCTCGCTCGTCATGCTCGTTCCGGCGCCCGACGGCGGCCCGTTCGTGCGCACGCTCGACGCCGTCGTCGGCGGTGCGTTCGCCTTGCTCGCGACCGCGGTGATCCCGCGCGATCCGCGCCGCACCGCGATGCGCGACGGACGCCGGCTCCTCGACGAGCACGTGGCGGTGCTCGGCGAGCTCGTGGCGTCGCTGCGCGCCGGTGATCCGGATGCCGCAGGCCACGCGCTGTCGAGGGCGCGAGCCACCCAGCCGCTCGTCGAGGCCTGGGCGGCATCCGTCGACTCCGGACTCGCGATCGCGCGCGTCTCCCCACTCGTGCGCCGCTCCCGTTTCGACCTCGAGCGGCTGCGCGTCATGCTCGCGGGTCTCGACCTCGCGACGCGCAATCTCCGGCTCGTGGCGCGGCGCGTCGAGTGGACGCTGCGCGACGGCACCCCGCGCCCCGAGATCGCCGAACTCCTGGGCCGCATCACGGTCGCGCTCAGTGTGCTCGCCGACTCCCTCCGCGACGTGGCCGCACAGCCGATCGCGCGCGAGGCGTTCGCCGAGATCACGCGCCATCTCGACCCCGAGCGCATCCTGCCCGACGCCCCGGTCGGCGACCGCAACGCTGTGCATGCGATTCGCCCCTA
The DNA here is from genome assembly GCF_004134825.1 of Agromyces albus. GTDB lineage: Bacteria > Actinomycetota > Actinomycetes > Actinomycetales > Microbacteriaceae > Agromyces > Agromyces albus. The sequence continues at coordinate 22,049 of NZ_SDPN01000051.1, read as the reverse complement.
CCTCGTCGACGTGCTCACGGCCACCGGGCTGAGCGTCGATGAGGCGAGGGCGCTGCTGCCCGGCTGACGAGCTGCCACGTGCAGCCGGCACCCGGCCGAGGTCGGCTGGGCCCGCGTCATCCGTCGCCTCGAAATGGGCCACCGGATGCCGCCGGGTTAGGCTGTTCGGCATGCCTCACACCCTCGTGCTGCTGCGTCACGGCAACAGCGTATGGAACCAGAAGAACCTGTTCACCGGTTGGGTCGACGTGCGACTCAGCGAGCTCGGCGAGACCGAGGCGAACCGCGCCGGCGAGCTCCTCGTCGAGCACGGCGTGCTGCCCGACGTGCAACACACCTCGGTGCTCACGCGAGCGATCCAGACCGCGAACATCGCGCTCGACGTCGCCGACCGCGCGTGGATCGACGTGCGCCGCTCGTGGCGCCTCAACGAGCGCCACTACGGTGCGCTGCAGGGCCTCGACAAGGCCGAGACGCTCGAGAAGTACGGGCCCGAGCAGTTCCAGCTCTGGCGTCGCTCGTTCGACGTGCCGCCGCCCGAGCTGGCCGACGGCGCCGAGTGGTCGCAGTTCGGCGACCCGCGCTACGCGGACCTCGCCGACGGCGAGCTGCCGCGCACCGAGTGCCTGAAAGACGTCATCGCCCGCATGCTGCCGTATTGGCGCAGCGACATCATCCCCGACCTCGAAGCCGGGAAGGTCGTGCTCGTCACGGCTCACGGCAACTCCCTGCGAGCGCTCGTGAAGCACCTCGACGGCATCAGCGACGCCGACATCGCCGAGCTGAACATCCCCACGGGCATCCCGCTGGTCTACCGCCTGGGAGACGACTTCATGCCGCTCGAGCCGGGGAAGTACCTCGACCCCGAGGCCGCCGCGGCAGGCGCCGCGGCCGTTGCCGCGCAGGGCAGGAAGTAGCGGCGCCACCACGGCAACGCGAAGGGCGGGGGATGCGACATCCCCCGCCCTTCGTCATGCCCTTGCTCGGTCAGGCCGCCGACTTCTCGGGATCCCAGTCGCCGGTCGCGAGGTACTGCACCATCTTCGCGATCGCGACGGCGTGGTCGGCGAACCGCTCGTGGTACCGGCTCGCGAGCGTCGCGTCGACGGTGTCGACGGCCTGGCCCTTCCACGTCTCGCCCAGCACCTTGTCGAACACCGAGAGGTGCAGCGCGTCGATCTTGTCGTCTTCGTTGCGGATCGCCTCGGCGAGGGGCACGTCTTCGGTGCGGAGGAGCTCGACGAGCTTGCGTGCGATCTCCACATCGAGGCGGCCCATCTCGGCGAAGGTCGGCCGAAGCGACTTCGGCACCACCTTGTCGGGGAACCGGTAGCGGGCGAGCTGGGCGATGTGCGTCGACAGGTCGCCCATGCGCTCGAGCGACGCGCTGATGCGAAGCGCGCTCACGACGATGCGCAGGTCGCGCGCGACCGGCTGCTGCCGGGCGAGGATCGTGATCGCGAGCTCGTCGAGCGCGACGGTGTTGTGGTCGATGCGGTCGTCGTCGGCGATCACCTCCTCGGCGAGGCTCACGTCGGACTCGTTGAACGCCCTCGTCGCCTTCTCGATCGATTCGGCGACGAGATCGGCGATCTGGACGAGTCGGTCCTGCACCTCGCGCAGTTCCTGCTGGAACACCTCACGCATGTACGAAATCCTTGTCTGCTCGGGCCCGCGCACGGCGAGCATGGGGTCGATCCGGCCCCGGGACATCCTCCCGGCTGCACATGAACAATAGGTTCTGGGACCCTGAACACTCACTAACGTACCGCCGGACGGCCGGACAACGGTCTATTGGAGCCATCCGGCTCGTTAGTGTTATGACATGGAATCCACGTGGCTGGTGCTCACCGCACTCGCCTTCGGCATCTTCCTCGGTGCCGCATTCATGATCGTGCTGCACATGGCCGAACGCCGTGGTTCGAGTGCCGCGCGTGTCGCCGCGCCGACCATTCCCGACGGAGTCGAGCACGTGCTCGAGGTGCTGGAGTCGGCCGGTGTCGTGCTCGACCCGTCCAACAACGTGTTGAAGGCCTCGCCGGGCGCCCTCGCCATGGGGCTCGTGCGGCAGCAGGCGCTCGTGCACCCCGAACTGCTCGAATTCGTGGTCTCGGTGCGCCGCGGTGGCGAGCCGGTCGACGCCGAGCTGAGCCTTCCACGCGGGCCCTTCGGCGATTCGCAGCTCCGGCTCCGCGTGCGCGTGGCACGGCTCGGCACCCGATTCGTGCTGCTGCTCGCCGAAGACCGCACCGAGGCGCATCGGCTCGACGAGGTGCGCCGCGACTTCGTCGCGAACATCAGCCACGAGCTGAAGACGCCGATCTCGTCGGTGAGCCTGCTCGGCGAGGCCCTCGACCAGGCGGCCGACGAGCCCGAGCAGGTTCGGCGGTTCGCAGGCCGGCTCTCGATCGAAGCCACGCGCCTCGCGAACATCACGAACGAGGTCATCGAGCTGTCGCGGCTGCAGGCGCACGATGCCGTGAGGCCCGACGTGCTCGTCGACGTCGACGACGCCGTCACGACCGCGGTCGACCAGAACCGGGTCATCGCGGCGGCGAAGCGTGTGGACATCGCAGTGCGCGCGTCTACGGGCGCCAAGGTGTACGGAGACCGGGCCCTCATGGTGGTGGCCGTGCACAATCTCGTCTCCAACGCGATCGCGTACTCGAACGAGGGCGGTCGTGTCGGGGTGGGGGCGAAGGTGAACGGCGACCTCGTGGAGATCGCCGTCACCGACCAGGGCATCGGCATCGCCGAAGATGAGCTCGACCGGGTGTTCGAACGGTTCTACCGAGTCGACCAGGCACGCGCGCGCAACACGGGCGGCTCCGGGCTCGGGCTCAGCATCGTGAAGCACACGGTGCAGAACCACGGCGGCGACGTGCGCGTGTGGTCGCAGCCGGGGCGCGGATCGACCTTCATGATCCGGCTTCCGGTGGCCGAGCCCGCCATCGAGCCAGACAGCGCAGATGACGCCGTCATCGCCGCAACGGATGTCGCACCAGCAACGACGGCGACGCCCGCCGTGAAGAACCGAGGAGACCGCACGTGACCCGCATCCTGCTCGTCGAAGACGAGATCGCACTGAGCGATCCGCTGAGCTTCCTGCTCGGACGCGAGGGGTACGAGGTGGAGGTCGCCGCTGACGGCCCGGCCGCCATCGCCGCCTTCGACCAACATGGAGCCGACCTCGTGCTCCTCGACCTCATGCTGCCCGGCCTGCCCGGCACCGAGGTGTGCCGTGAGATCCGCACGCGGTCAACGGTGCCGATCATCATGCTCACGGCCAAGGATTCCGAGATCGACATCGTCGTGGGGCTCGAGCTCGGCGCCGACGACTACGTGACGAAGCCGTACTCGACGAGGGAGCTGCTCGCTCGCATACGTGCCGTGCTGCGTCGCCGTATCGAGGTCGAGGACTTCGACGACGCCGTCATCGAGGGTGGCCGTGTGCGCATGGACGTCGACCGGCACACCGTCGAGGTCGATGGCGTCGCGGTGCCCATGCCGCTCAAGGAATTCGAGCTGCTCGAGCTGCTCATGCGCAATCCGGGCCGGGTCCTCACGCGAGGTCAGCTCATCGACCGGGTGTGGGGCTCTGACTACTTCGGCGACACCAAGACGCTCGACGTGCACATCAAGCGCATCCGCTCGAAGATCGAGGTCGCACCGTCGGAACCCGTACAGCTCGTGACCGTGCGCGGCCTCGGCTATCGCTTCGAAGCCTGAGGGCGCGGGCGCCAGCTGCTCCGGCGGGAGCGTGGGAACGGGCTGAGCCCGTTCTACGGTGCGAAGGAGGAGTACTCGGGCAGGCTGCTGTCGAGCACCGGCACGAGCTTCTCGACGCCCTCGGCGTCGCCGTACTGGAAGTACACGGGCAGGAATGAACCGGGCTCCGTGTCGATGCCCTCGAGGAGGAGCGGCTCTTCGTCGTCGCTGCCGAGCACGAGCGACTCGCCCGCTTCGACCTCGACCTCGAGCGTCTCGGAGTCGCCGTCGCCGAACTGCAGACCGAGCGAGACATCCTCTTCGCCGGTGTTGACGACCGTCATGATGAGGTTGCCGTCGACGCCGTCGTCGCTCACGATGAGCACGTTGCGCACGTCGAGGTCGCCGATGTTGGCAGCGATGCCGTCGCTCGGGGTGTAGGCCTCGGTGGTGGCCTGATAGGTGAGCATCGCGCAGCCGCTGCTGCCCAGTGCGAGACCGAGAGCGAGAGCAGCGGATGCCGCAAGACGCGCCTTCACAGAACCTCCAAGTGCGAGCGTGCGCATGGGCCCTGATAGCCCGTGCGCGAAGGGATCGAGACCGAGTGTAGCCTACGGTCCGACCCCGTCCCGGAGGGGTGGCGAACCTTAGCATGATCCCGATGTGATATCCTGAAAGTTGCCGAAAGGACATTTATTCATGCTTTTTGAGGTTGGCGAAACCGTCGTTTATCCCCACCACGGAGCCGCAACGATCACCGAGGTGAAGAAACGGATCATCAAGGGTGAAGAGAAGCTCTACCTCAAGCTGAACGTCACGCAAGGCGACCTCGTCATCGAGGTTCCGGCTGAGAACGTCGACCTTGTCGGCGTACGTGACGTCATCGGCAAAGAGGGCCTCGACAAGGTCTTCGAGGTACTGCGCGCTCCCTTCACCGAAGAGCCCACGAACTGGTCTCGCCGCTACAAGGCGAACCTCGAGAAGCTCGCCTCCGGCGATGTGATCAAGGTGTCCGAGGTCGTCCGCGACCTGTGGCGTCGCGATCAGGATCGCGGTCTCTCCGCTGGTGAGAAGCGCATGCTCGCGAAGGCACGTCAGATCCTCATCTCCGAGCTCGCGCTCGCCGAGAAGACCGACGAAGAGCAGGCGTCGACCGTGCTCGACGAGGTGCTCGCCTCCTAGGCGCAGCACTTCGGTGGCCGTCGCCGGCAGTATTCGGCGCGCTCGCTGAACCGGTCGGAGATACGCTCGAGTCGTGAGCTCCGTGACCACCGCCGTCATCGTCGTCGCCGCCGGCAGCGGCACCCGCCTCGGGCATTCAGAGCCCAAGGCGTTCGTGCCGCTCGGCGGTGACACGATCCTCGGCGTCGCGCTCGATGCCGTGCTCGGCATGCGCGAGCCTCCGCACGTCGTGCTCGTCGTGCCTGCTGAACGGGTCGACGAGGCGCGCGAGCGCTATGCGGCCGTCGCGGCGGCGGCATCCGCCCCCTTCGACGTCGTGCCCGGCGGGGAGACCCGCCAGGGGTCCGTCTCCCGTGGACTCGCCGTCCTGCCCCGCCTCATCGACACGGTGCTCGTGCACGACGCCGCGCGTCCGCTGACTCCGCCCGCCGTCTTCGAGGAGGTCGCCGCCGCCGTCCGCGCTCGGGGCCGCGGTGTCGTGCCCGCGCTCGCCGTGGTCGACACCGTCAAGCGCGTCGACCCCTCAGGGCGTGTGCTCGAGACGGTCGACCGCTCCGAGCTCGCCGCGATGCAGACTCCGCAGGGCTTCCCGCGGGGTGCGCTCGACTGGGCGTACTCGCACGCCGACGAGGAATACACCGACGACGCCGCGCTCGTGGCATCCACGGGGCTGGAGGTCGACGTCGTGCACGGCGACACGCGCGCGTTCAAGATCACGCTCCCCGCCGACCTCCACCGCGCCGAGCAGCTCGTTGCCGAGCGTGAAGGCAAGACCGCCGTCGCCGGGTCGACCTCCGCCGGTTCCGCAGCCGCACGTGCGCCGCGCATCGGCACCGGAGTCGATGTGCACGCCTTCGATGACGACCCCGAAACCCCGCTCTGGCTCGCCGGCCTGCACTGGCCGGGGGAGCGCGGGCTCGCAGGGCACTCCGACGGCGACGCCGCCTGCCATGCGATCTGCGATGCGCTCCTCGCGGCCGCCGGCCTCGGCGACGTCGGCGGCATCTTCGGCACGGGCGACCCGGCTCTCGACGGCGCTCACGGTGAGGTGTTCCTCCGCGAGTCGCTCAAGCGGGTGCGGGAGGCCGGCTTCGTGGTCGGCAACGTCACGGTGCAGCTCATCGGCAACCGCCCCAAGCTCGCGCCGCGCAGGGCGGAGGCCGAGGCGCTGCTCTCGGGCATCCTCGGCGCTCCCGTGAGCGTCGCGGCGACGACGAGCGACGCCCTCGGCTTCACCGGTCGCGGCGAGGGCGTCTCCGCGATCGCGACCGCGCTGCTCCTGCCCGCGTGACGCACGCGGGGCCGGCGCCTGTCGTCCCGCCCGCCAGGCGGTGCGCCCGCGTCACACGTCGGACGCCCGGATCGTCGCCGGTAGGCTTGGCGAGTGACCGTGCGACTCTACGACTCCAAGGCCCAGGCCCTGCGTGACTTCGTGCCCCTCCGTGAGGGGCATGTCGGCATGTACGTCTGCGGGCCCACGGTGCAGTCGAGCCCGCACATCGGACATCTCCGCAGCGCGCTCGTCTACGACATCCTGCGGCGGTGGTTGGCCTATCGCGGCTACGACGTCGCGTTCGTGCGCAATGTCACCGACATCGACGACAAGATCCTCCTGGCCGCGAGCGAGGAGCGCGCCGAGGAGTGGTGGGCGCTCGCCTACCGCGTCGAGCTCGAGTTCACGGCCGCCTACGCCTCGCTCGGCATCCTGGCGCCCACCTACGAGCCGCGCGCCACGGCGAGTGTGCAGCAGATGCAGGAGCTCATCGCCCGGCTCATCGAACGCGGGCATGCGTATCCGGCACCCGATGGCTCGGGCGACGTCTACTTCGACACCGCGAGCTGGCCCGTCTACGGCGAGCTCACCCGCCAGTCGCGCGACCACATGGAGGCCGCCGCCGACGCCGACCCCCGCGGCAAGCGCGATGCCCGCGACTTCGCCCTCTGGAAGGGCACGAAGCCCGACGAGCCGGCGTCAGCGAGCTGGAGCTCGCCGTGGGGGGCGGGGCGTCCCGGCTGGCACATCGAATGCTCGGCGATGGTCACGCGCTACCTCGGACCCGAATTCGACATCCACGGCGGCGGACTCGACCTGCGTTTTCCGCACCATGAGAACGAGCTCGCGCAATCGACGGCCGCGGGCGATCCCTTCGCGCGCTACTGGGTGCACAACGGGCTCGTGAATGTCGGCGGGCAGAAGATGTCGAAGTCGCTCGGCAATTCCGTCTACGCGTCCGAGTTGCTCGGGCTCGCCTCGCCCCTTGCCGTCCGCTACCTGCTCGGCGCTGCGCACTACCGTTCCACCCTCGACTACACGCCCGGTTCGCTCACCGAGGCCCAGGCCACCGTCGATCGACTCAGCGCGTTTCTCAGCCGGGTCGAGCGACGTCTCGCCGGCACGCGGTTCGCGGGCGTCGGCAGTCCCGTCATCCCCGAAGCGTTCGGCGAGGCCATGGACGACGACCTCGGCGTTCCGCAAGCGCTCGCCGTGCTGCACGACACCGTGCGCAGCGGCAACCAGGCGCTCGACGACGAAGAGCTCCACGACGCGGCGGTCGCCCACGGGCATGTGGTCGCGATGGTCGAGGTGCTCGGCATCGACCCCCGCGACCAGCAGTGGACGCTCGACACCGGGCCCGCGGCATCCGCTCTCGACTCGCTCGTCGCCCGCCTCATCGAGGATCGCCAGGCCGCGCGAGAGTCGAAGGACTACGACGCGGCAGACCGGATCCGAGCGGAGCTCACAGCCGCCGGGATCACCATCGAAGACAGTCAGACCGGAACGCATTGGAGCCTCGGATCATGAAAGGCAATACCGGAAAGCCGCGCGCCGGAGCAGTGCGCAAGAAGGGCAAGGGCCAGAAGGTCGGCACCGGAGGCCACGGGCGCAAGTCGCTCGAGGGCAAGGGGCCGACGCCGAAGGCCGAGGAGCGCAGCTACCACGTCGCCGGCAAGCGCAAGGCGGCCCAGGAGCGACTCGCAGCCACGGCCGGCGGCCGAGGGGCGAAGCCGGCCCAGCGCGCCGGGCAGCCGCGTGGGGCATCCGGCGCCGCACGGCGTTCGAAGGCGGGTGACGAGTCCGAGATCGTGACCGGCCGCAACTCCGTGGTCGAGGCGCTGCGCGCGTACATTCCCGCCTCGACGCTCTATCTCGCGTCTCGCGTCGAGATGGACGACCGCGTGAAGGAGGCGCTGAAGATCGCGACCCATCGCGGCATCCCGATCCTCGAGGTCATGCGCCCCGAGCTCGACCGGCTCGCGGGCGAGGGCGGTGTGCATCAGGGCCTCGCGCTCAAGGTGCCGCCCTACGAATACGCGCATCCCATCGAGCTGCTCGACGAAGTGCTCGCACGCGATGAGACCCCGCTCTTCATCGCCCTCGACGGCATCACCGACCCGCGCAACCTCGGTGCGATCATCCGTTCGACCGCCGCGTTCGGCGGGCACGGGGTCATCGTGCCGCAACGCCGCTCGGTCGGCGTCACAGCCGCGGCATGGAAGACGTCGGCAGGTGCCGCGGCGCGTACGCCCGTGGCGATGGCGCCGAACCTGACGCAGACACTCAAGGCGCTGAAGGATCGCGGCGTGTTCGTGCTGGGCCTCGACGGCGGCGGGGATGTCTCGCTGCCCGGTCTCTCCTGGGCCGACCGGCCGATCGTGGTCGTCGTCGGCAGCGAGGGCAAGGGACTGTCGCGGCTCGTCACCGAGACGTGCGACGCCATCGTGTCGATTCCGATCGAGGCGGCGACCGAGTCGCTGAACGCCGGCATCGCGGCATCCGTCACCCTCTACGAGATCTCGAAGCTCCGCGCGGAGCAGTGAGCGACTGGCGCCTCAGACCTTGAGGCGCCAGTCGTCTTCGTCGTCAGGGTCGATCGCACTGATGGCGGCCGTGTCGGTGGGGATGGTCTCGATCGGGAGCGTGAACGCACCGGTCGGCGGGTCGATGACGGTCGCCTCGTCGCGTCGATGGCGCAGGATGTTGTTGACGTAGGAGGTGACGGCCTCGGCGAGCGGCACGTCGCTGCCGGACTGCTGCGCGAGGTACCAGCGGTGCTCGAGCAGCTGGTGGAACACCTCGGCCGGCTCGAGCTTGCCGCGCAGGTCGGTCGGGATCGCGCGCACGACGGGCTCGAAGACACGCATGAGCCACTCGTGGGCGACCATCTCCTCGTCGAGGTCGGACTTGCCGTATGCGGCCCGATACGAGTCGAGGTCGTTCAGCAGGCGCCGCGCCTGGTTCTCTCCGGCGTCGAGGCCCGTGAGTCGCAGCAGGCGGCGCTGATGGTGGCCCGCGTCGACGACCTTCGGCTGGATGCGCACCGTGGTGCCCGTGCCGTCGGTCTTGATCGCGAGCTCCTCGATGTCGAAGCCGAGGTCGTTCAGGCGGTTCACTCGCTCGTTGATGCGCCACCGCTCGGCGCCGGGGAAGGATTCGGGCCCGGTGAGCTCTTTCCAGAGGCTGCGGTAGGCGTCGACGATGCCGTTGGAGATGTTGACCGGGTCGAGTTCGTCGGCGACGCGGCCGCCGGCCTCGAGATCGAGGAGCTCGCCGGCGATGTTGACCCGGGCGATCTCGAGATCGTTCTCGCGCTGCCCGTTCGAGAGGCCGCCGGAGTAGAGCTTGCCGGTCTCAGCGTCGACGAGGTAGGCGGCGAACGCGCCGGCATCGCGGCGGAACAGGGTGTTCGAGAGCGACACGTCGCCCCAGAAGAACCCGACGATGTGCAGCCGCACGAGCAGCACTGCGAGCGCGTCGACGAGCCGGGTGGCGGTGTCGGGGCGGAGTGTCTGCGAGAAGAGGGCCCGATAGGGGAGCGAGAACCGGAGATGGCGGGTGACGAGCACCGGCTTCAGCGCATCGCCTTCGGAGTCGGTGCGATTGGTGATGACCGCGGCCGGCTCGACGCACGGGATCTCGAGGCGCTGCAGGGTGCGCAGCATCTCGTACTCGCCCTTGGCCATGTCGTCGGTGGTCTCCTTGATGGCCACGATGTGGCCGCTCAAGTGGGCGAAGCGCACGAGGTGTCGCGAGATGCCCTTCGGCAGGGCCGCAATGGTCTCGTTGGGCCACGCCTCGAGGGGGAGATCCCACGGAAGGTCGAGGAGCGCCGGGTCGGCCATGGCCGACGTGATGGAGAGAGAACCGCTCATTGTCGCTTCAGCGTATCCAAAAACGCCGATGCCGGCCGGGTCGCCCCGGCCGGCATCGGTGTTCAACAGGTGAACGATCAGCTCACCACGGCCTTCTTGCTGAGACGGAGACCCGACTCGGCGTCGAAGATGTGCACGTGGTGCGGCGTGGCCGTGAGGTACACGCGCTCGCCGGCGTTCGGGTGCAGGCGGCCGTCGACGCGAGCGACGATGTCGGTGCGCTTGCCCTCGACCGTGGAGTGGCCGTAGAGGTAACCGTCGGCGCCGAGTTCCTCGACGAGGTCGACGTCGACCGCGAGGCCCTCGCCCTCGTGAGGCGACACGACGATGTCTTCGGGGCGCACGCCGATGGTCGCGACCTTGCCGGTCGACTCGGCGAGGGTTTCGCGGTCGACCGGAACCGTTGCGGTGCCGAACATGATGCCATCGTCGACGAGGTCGGCGTGGAACAGGTTCATGGCCGGCGAGCCGATGAAGCCCGCGACGAACACGTTCTGCGGCTTCTCGTAGAGGTCGCGCGGGGTGCCGACCTGCTGCAGGATTCCGTCTTTCAGCACGGCGATGCGGTCGCCCATGGTGAGCGCCTCGGTCTGGTCGTGCGTGACGTAGACCGTCGTGACGCCGAGACGACGCTGGAGCGAGGCGATCTGCGTGCGGGTCTGCACGCGGAGCTTCGCGTCGAGGTTCGACAGCGGCTCGTCCATGAGGAACACCTGCGGCTGGCGCACGATCGCGCGGCCCATGGCGACGCGCTGACGCTGGCCGCCCGAGAGCGCCTTCGGCTTGCGAGCGAGGTAGGGCTCGAGGTCGAGGAGCTTGGCCGCCTCGAGGACGCGAGCTGCGCGCTCCTCCTTGCCGACGCCCGCGATCTTGAGCGCGAAGCCCATGTTCTCGGCGACGGTCATGTGGGGGTAGAGCGCGTAGTTCTGGAAGACCATCGCGATGTCGCGATCCTTCGGGGGCACGTCGGTGACGTTGCGGTCGCCGATGAGGATGTTGCCTTCGTTGACCTCTTCGAGACCCGCAAGCATGCGGAGCGAGGTCGACTTGCCGCAGCCGGAAGGGCCGACGAGTACGAGGAACTCGCCGTCTGCGACCTCGAGGTCGAGCTTGTCGACGGCCGGGCGATTCCCGCCGGGATACAGGCGGGTGGCCTTGTCGAACGTGACTGACGCCATGGTTCTGTTCTCCTTCACCGGCAGGTACGTGCCGGACGATCCGTAGTGATGGACTGCGTCGACGTCGACGCCCACTCAGTATCGCACGCGAACGCGGCGTCGTCGTACGGGTGTGGGGAACCGTCGCGCGGGACGCGGTGACGGGATGCAGCGGGGACACGGCTCGCGTGCGGCATCCGTTTGGGGGATTCCCAGACACCGGACCTACTATCGTGGGTGCGTTCGCTCGCACAGGAGCGCGCCACACAGCGACCGGAGTGACCATCGATGACCAGCGGCGGAATGCAGCCACGCCCCACCCGTAACGACCGCAGGGAAGCGGCACGGGAGAAGGCCAAGGTCCTCCGCGAAGGACAGAAGAAGCGGGAACGCCGCAACAAGGCGCTCATCCAGGGCGGCGTCATCGTGGCGGTCATCGCGATCGGTGCGCTCATCTTCGGCTTGATCATGGATGGTCAGCGCCCCGCCGGCCCGGGCCCGCGGAACATGGCGAGCGACGGCATCGTGCTCGTCGGCGGCGAGTCCGGCATCTCGGCCGTCGAGACGCCGGCGCTGGAGCCCGAGGCCACGCCGACGCCCACGGTCCCCGACGACAGCGGCACGGTCGCGAACATCGTCATGTACATCGACTACCTCTGCCCCTTCTGCGGGCAGTTCGAGAAGACGAACTCCGAATCGATCCGCACCATGATCGAGTCGGGCGCCGCGACCCTCGAGGTGCACCCCATCGCCATCCTCACCAACAAGTCGGCGGGCACGCGGTACTCGGCGCGAGCGGCGAATGCGGCGGCGTGCGTCGCGAACTCGTCGCCCGAGTCGTTCTTCGACTTCAACGCGCTGCTCTTCGAGAACCAGCCCGACGAGGGCTCCACGGGGCTCACGAACGACGAGATCAAGGCCCTCGCGCAAGAGGCGGGCGTGAGTTCGCGCTCGACGATCGACAAGTGCATCGACGACGAGCAGTTCAAGGCGTGGGTGGGGGATGCCACGAACCGCGCGCTCACCTCGAAGGTGCCGAACTCCGACCTCGAGTCGATCACGGGCACTCCGACGGTGCTCGTGAACGGCAACCAGTACAAGGGCTCGCTGGAAGACCCGGCCGAGTTCCAGTTGTTCGTGCTCCAGGCGGCCGGCCAGAGCTTCGAGTCGAACCCGACGCCGACCCCGACGCCTGCTCCCTAGCAGTCGCAGCGGCGACCCACTCGACCACCACGAAGGCCCGGCATCGTGCCGGGCCTTCGTGCTGTCGGTAGGATGTCGGGGAGGCAACGCCCTCGCCGCCTTGGCGCAATTGGTAGCGCACCGCTCTTGTAAAGCGGTGGTTGCGGGTTCGAGTCCCGCAGGCGGCTCCAGATGAGCACACACCACCACGCCGAGCGCGCACGACTGCCGCTCTGGCTTGCGGTTGTGTTCGCCCTCGCGTGCGGGGCACTCACCGCGGTGCAGTCCCGCATCAACGGCCAGCTCGCGGGAGCGATCGACGACGCGTTCACCGCAGCCGCCATCTCGTTCGGCAGCGGGCTCGTGATCCTCCTCGTGAGCCTCGCCCTCTGGCGACCAGGACGTGCCGGATTCCCGCGCGTGCGCGCAGCGCTCCGCGAGCGCCGCCTCGCCTGGTGGATGGTGCTCGGCGGCCTCTCCGGCGCGTGGTTCGTCACGACGCAGGGCCTCTCGGCCGGGGTGATCGGGGTCGCGCTCTTCACGGTCGCGATCGTCGCCGGCCAGACCATCGGCGGCATCGTCTTCGACCTCGTCGGGCTCGGGCCGGGCGGCCGCAGGCCGCTCACCGTCACCCGCGTCATCGGCGCCGTGCTCGCACTCGCCGCGATCGGCTGGGCGGTTTCGGCGCAACTCGCGCACGAGGTGCCGCTCTGGCTCATGCTGTTCCCGTTCCTCGCGGGCATCGCGGTGGGCTGGCAGCAGGCGGTGAACGGCCGCGTCAAGATCGAGGCCGGCAGCGCCCTCACGGCGACCGTGTTCAACTTCGCGGTCGGCACCGCTGCGCTCGTCGTCGTCGTGCTCGTGCGCGCGGCGATCGTCGGCTGGCCCGAGTCGCTGCCCGGCGAACCGTGGCTCTACGCGGGCGGCGCCATCGGGTGCATCTTCATCGCAGGCCAGGCCGCGCTCGTGCGGATGGTGGGCGTGCTGCTGCTCGCGCTCTGCGGAGTGGCAGGCCAGCTCGCCGCCGCGCTCACGCTCGACCTCGTGCTGCCCACTGGCGGGCGCCCCGTCGATGTCGCGACCGTCGGCGGCACGGCGCTCGCCCTCGTCGCGGTGGTCGTGGCGAGCATCAGGTGGTCGCGGCGCAAGCACGCTGCGGTGGCGCAGGCCGGCGAGGTCGAAGCAGGGGTCAGCCGAGCGAGCTGAACCGGCCGGCCGCGATCGAGGCGTCGCGATCGCCGCGCGGGCGGGCGATGCGTCCGCCGACGTAGAGCCAGCCGAGCAGCCGCTCATGTTCGCCGAGCCCGTGCATGCGAGCGACCACCGGATGCCGCGTGTACGGCCCGGTGCGCCACATCACACCCCATCCGGCCTCGTCGAGCAGCAGGCTCAGCACATGCCCGACTCCCGCCGCCGACGCCTCCTGTTCCCACTCGGGAACCTTCGGGTGCGTCGTCGTGACGGCGACGATCGCGAGCAGCAGCGGCGCCCGAAGCGGCTTCGCCGCCAGGCGTGACGCGTGCTCGCCCTCAAGACCGGCCGCTGCAGCGAGGGCCTCGCCGAGCCTGGCGCGCGCCGCTCCGCGGAGCGCGATCACCCGCCAGGGGCGAAGCGAGGCGTGGTCGGCGACCCGTGCCGCGGCCTCGAGCAGCGACACGATCGCGTCATCGTCGGGAGCGGCATCCGTCACCTTCGACGACGACCGCCTCGTCAGCGCAGCCTCGCGCGCGGAAGCCACGCTCAGGACTCGGCGGTGAAGTCGAGAGCGATCGAGTTCATGCAGTAGCGGTCGCCGGTGGGCGTGCCGAAGCCGTCTGGGAACACGTGGCCGAGGTGGGAACCGCAGGCGGCGCAGCGCACCTCGGTGCGCACCGTGCCGAGGGAGGTGTCTTCGAGGAGTTCGACCGCTTCTGGCCGCACCGACTCGTAGAAGCTCGGCCATCCGCATCCGGAGTCGAACTTCGTGCCGCTCTTGAACAGCTCAGCGCCGCATGCCGCGCACGAGTAGACGCCGGCGCGCTCCTCGTCGAGGAGCTCACCGGTCCACGGCCGCTCGGTGGCCGATTCGCGGAGCACGGCGAACCGGTCGGCATCGAGCTCGGCGCGCCATTCCTCGTCGGTCTTGTTCACGCGGTATTCCATGAGCACTCCTCTCGGCGTCGGCCACGGTGGCCCCACCATGCTCGCAGGTCTTGCTGCAAGGAACTGCAACGTCGGCCGGTGGCCCACTGTTCCGCGCACTCACACGCCGTCGGCGCTCGGCGCACTCCATGCCCGGGATGCCTAGGATGTGCTGCAGGCGGACCATCCGCTGCGACGGGAGGAACGGATGAGCGCCGAGCGCGTGCCCTCCCACCGCGACGATGCGGCGCTCGACGAGCGGGAGCTGCAGATCCTCGCATTCGAGGCGAGAGCATGGCAGCATCCCGGCGCGAAGGCCGACGCGATCCGGCAGGAGTTCGGACTCTCGGCCGCCCGCTACTATCGGATTCTCGGCGAGCTCATCGACTCGCCGGCGGCTCTCCGGCACGACCCGATGCTCATCAAACGACTCCAGCGGATGCGTGAGGCGCGCGTGGCGGCGCGCTCCCGGCGTTCGCTTTCGATCGGCCGACCGCTCGATTGAGCCGGCCCCGAACCGACGACTGGACCCATGGCGCAGAAGTTCCCCCGCGATCGATTCGACTCCATCCCGCACGGCATCGAGCGGGTGGGGGCGCATCGCGCGCCGACGCGTCGCGGCGCCGGGTGGGTGGCGTTCGGCTGGGCCGCGCTGGCGACGATCCTGCTCGCGGCCGTGGGCATCGGCGCGGTCGTGGTCTCGAACGATCGGCTGAACTTCCTCGCGCCGCCCGTCGCCACCCCGACCCCCGAGCCGGTCGCCACCGCCGAGCCGACGATCGCCCCCGACATCGCGGTGCTCGTGCTCAACGGAACGTCGACCTCGGGGCTCGCGGCGCGAGCCGCAGAGACCCTCACAGCAGGCGGCGTGCCGGTCGGCACGACGGCGAACGCGAGCGCGAACGACCTCACCGAGACGATCGTCTACTACACCGCTGCCGAGCTCGAGGGCGCAGCTCGAGGCGTGGCCCAGCTCCTGCCCGAAGCCGACGTGCGCCTCTCCGACCAGTTCGCGGGAACGGAGACGCCGCTCGTCGTCGTGCTCGGATCCGACTACGCAGACGCCACTGCAGGCTGATCTCGCGCGAATCGTTGCCAATCTGCGACCATTCCTTGCGCCCAGCCTCTTGTGCCCGCGCGTCACGTCGTTACTATCTGGAATTGGTCGCTCAATCCCGTGTGAACGCCCGGTACCGCTCGCGGTGCCCGCCAGCACGATTCTGAGACCCGGTACAGGCGAGAGGCACGTGCTGATCCAACACGGCAACATGGGAGCAACGCATGGCGAACGGAACCGTCAAGTGGTTCAACGCTGAGAAGGGGTACGGGTTCATCACCGTCGACGGTGACGGCTCAGACGTCTTCGTCCACTACTCCGCGATCGATATGTCCGGATACAAGGTGCTCGAGGAAGGCCAGCAGGTCGTCTTCGAGGTCGGCACGGGTTCCAAGGGTCCGCAGGCCGAGGCGGTTCGCCCCGCCTGAGTCGCGCTGATGAACGCGCTGCCGGCAGTCCGGCGGCGCGTTCGCGCTTCGCCGGCACCTCGGGAAGGGCGCGCCGCGGCGGCGCGCTCTGCCGCCGCGCCCGACGACTACCATGACGCCATGAGGGGGCCGGCAGGGGAGCCATCGCGACGACGACTGGCCACGCTCGGTGCGCTCGCGGCATCCGTGTTGCTGCTCTCGGGATGCCAAGGCAGTCCACTCGAGCTCGTTCCGGTGCCGAGCGAGCCCGGCCGCCCCGTGACCACCACGCCGCCCATCTCGGTGTCGTTCGCGCCGTTGCGAGGCACGATGATCGAAGCACCGCTCGGTCATCCCGCCCTCGGCGTGAAGATCGACAATCATGAGGCGGCACGGCCGCAAATCGCCCTGAATCGCAGCGACATCGTCTTCGAAGAGCTCGTCGAGGGCGGAATCACCCGATATCTCGCGGTCTGGCACTCGGACGTGCCCGAGGAGGTCGGGCCGGTGCGCTCGATCCGCCCGATGGATCCCGACATCGCCGCGCCCTTCGGCGGCATCATCGCCTACTCCGGCGGGCAGGAGCACTTCGTCGGAATGATGATGGCGACCGAGCTCGTCAACCTCGTGTTCGACTACGACGACTCCGGCCTGTTCCATCGCGCCGATGACCGCCCCGGGCCGCACGACGTGATCCTCGCCGCCCAAGAAGCCGTGGCCCGCTACTCGGAGCTCGCACCGCCGCCCGTGCAGTTCGCCTACGGTTCGGCCGATCCGCTCGCCGCGCCGGCTCTCGCGGCGACGCCCACCTCGAGCTTCGACCTCGCGTTCTCGGACGCGCGGTTCCCGGGGTGGGAG
The DNA here is from genome assembly GCF_004134825.1 of Agromyces albus. GTDB lineage: Bacteria > Actinomycetota > Actinomycetes > Actinomycetales > Microbacteriaceae > Agromyces > Agromyces albus. The sequence goes on along the minus strand of NZ_SDPN01000051.1, from coordinate 5,226 downwards.
TGGGATGCCGCGGCATCCGCCTGGCTGCGCTGGCAGGAGGGCGAGCCCGACCTCGAGGCGTCGGGTGAGCGCGTGCGGGCGACCAACGTGGTGACCCTGCGAGTCGGAATCGATTGGAGCTTCGGCGAGGTGCCGCGTACGGTCATGGTCGGCTCGGGCGAGGCGTGGGTCTCGGCCGGCGGCCGTACGGCGCACGGCACCTGGTCGAAGGATGCCCCAGGCTCGCCGATCGTGCTCACCGCCGACGACGGCAGCCGATTGCGACTCGCGCCCGGGAACACGTGGGTCGAGCTCGTGCCGAACGAGGGATCGGTGACGTTCCACCCGTAGGCCGCACATCCGAGTCGGTCGCGACGGCGAGACCGGCATGGGGACGGGCGCTGCTGAGGCGGGTCGAGCTCGCTTGCACTCGCGGCGGTCGAGTGCCAGAATCGTCTTAGCACTCACTCGTTTTGAGTGCTAAACCAACGAATCTTTGAAGACGTCCGGGAAAGGACGAGAAACACACATGGCAAAGATCATTGCTTTCAACGAGGAGGCCCGCCGCGGCCTCGAGCGTGGCCTCAACCAGCTCGCCGACGCGGTGAAGGTGACCCTCGGCCCGCGTGGCCGCAACGTCGTGCTCGAGAAGAAGTGGGGCGCGCCCACCATCACGAACGACGGCGTGTCGATCGCCAAGGAGATCGAGCTCGACGACCCGTACGAGAAGATCGGCGCCGAGCTCGTCAAGGAGGTCGCGAAGAAGACCGACGACGTCGCCGGCGACGGCACCACCACCTCGGTCGTGCTCGCCCAGGCGCTCGTGCGCGAGGGCCTTCGCAACGTCGCCGCAGGCGCCGACCCGATCTCGCTGAAGCGCGGCATCGAGAAGGCCGTCGCAGCCGTCACCGCTGAGCTGCTCTCGGCGGCCAAGGAGATCGAGACCAAGGAAGAGATCGCGGCCACCGCATCGATCTCCGCCGCCGACCCCGAGATCGGCGCGATCATCGCCGAGGCGATCGACAAGGTCGGCAAGGAGGGTGTCGTCACCGTCGAGGAGTCGAACACCTTCGGCACCGAGCTCGAGCTCACCGAGGGCATGCGCTTCGACAAGGGCTACCTCTCGGCGTACTTCGTCACCGACCCCGAGCGCCAGGAAGCGGTCTTCGAAGACCCGTACATCCTGATCGTCAACAGCAAGGTCTCGAACATCAAGGACCTGCTGCCGATCGTCGACAAGGTCATCCAGACCGGCAAGCAGCTCCTCATCATCGCCGAGGACGTCGACGGCGAAGCACTCGCGACCCTTGTCGTGAACAAGATCCGCGGCATCTTCAAGTCGGTCGCCGTCAAGGCTCCCGGCTTCGGCGACCGTCGCAAGGCGCAGCTCCAGGACATCGCGATCCTCACCGGCGGCCAGGTCATCTCCGAGGAGGTCGGCCTCAAGCTCGAGAACGTCACCCTCGACCTGCTCGGCCAGGCTCGCAAGGTCGTCATCACCAAGGACGAGACCACGATCGTCGAGGGCGCGGGCGACCCCGAGGCCATCGCCGGCCGCGTGGCGCAGATCCGTGCCGAGATCGAGAACACCGACTCGGACTACGACCGCGAGAAGCTCCAGGAGCGCCTCGCGAAGCTCGCCGGCGGCGTCGCCGTCATCAAGGCGGGCGCTGCGACCGAGGTCGAGCTCAAGGAGCGCAAGCACCGCATCGAAGACGCCGTTCGCAACGCGAAGGCCGCCGTCGAAGAGGGCATCGTCGCCGGTGGTGGCGTCGCCCTCATCCAGGCGGGTGCGCGTGCATTCGCGACCCTCGAGCTCACGGGCGACGAGGCGACCGGCGCGAACATCGTGCGCGTCGCGATCGAGGCGCCGCTCAAGCAGATCGCACTCAACGCCGGCCTCGAGCCGGGCGTCGTCGCGAACCGCGTCGCGGGCCTTCCCGCGGGTCACGGCCTCAACGCCGCGACCGGCGAGTACGGCGACCTCATCGCGCAGGGCATCATCGACCCCGCCAAGGTGACTCGGTCGGCGCTGCAGAACGCGGCATCGATCGCCGGCCTCTTCCTCACGACCGAGGCCGTCGTCGCCGAGAAGCCCGAGCGGAACCCCGTTCCGGCCGGTGGCGACCCCACTGGTGGCATGGACTTCTAGTCCGAACCGATCTCCGGCCCTCGGGCCCAGGTCACTACGCGAAGGGCGTCTCCTCCGGGAGGCGCCCTTCGGCGTGTGCGGGGTCGGGCGTGCTCGGGCGAGCAGGCGGCGGTCGGCTCCGCCGAGATCGCCCGCCGCGCCGCCTACTCCTCGCGCGGCCGGCCGAGGTGGCCGAGCAGGGCCACGAGGATCGTGATGGCCGCCGAGAGGGCGATGCCGAAGGCGATGTGCACGTTGAGCGCGAGCGCGCCGACGGCGGCTCCGGCGCCGATGAGCGCGATCGCGCCGGCGCGGCGGCGCCACGGGTGCTTGTCGACGCGGGAGCCGAACACCGAGTCGGCGGCGAGGCCCGTGATCGTCGACGTGACGACGACGGTCGTGACATCCTTCACCGCGATGTGACGTGCTGCGCCGGCCTGAGCGCCCATGGCGAGGCCGAGCGCCGTCGTGACGCCGAGCAGCACCGGCTCGGCGGGATCGGCGAGCACGATCATCGTCACGCCCGCCGCGACGAGCACGAGCGCGACGAGCGAGAACACCACGGTCGTCTTCGTGCTCCAGCCGGCGACGAGGTCGCGCAGCAGGCGGCCGGCGACCGCGGCACCGACCATGAAACCCGCGAGTGCGAGCACCGGGCCGAGGATCGGCAGGTCGTCGGCGCCGGTGAGGGCCATGCCCAGGATGACGATGTTGCCCGTCATGTTGCCCGTGAACACGCGGTCGAGCCCCAGGAAGCCGACCGCGTCGATGACGCCCGTCGAGAAAGTGAGGGCGAGCATCAGGCCGAGGTGTGTGCCGGCGGGGTGGCGTCGCATGGTCGAGATCACGGGGTCTCCTTGCAGGTCGGCCCCGTGTCGACGCCGTCGGCGAGCACCGGGCGGGCGGGACGGTACTCTCGACCAAGAATGACACACGACAGTCGTGGCGACACACGGACGGGGCGCTGAATGGGCAAGTTTCAGGGAGTGCTGCAGGCCGGATCCGGCGTCGGAGGCGGAACGTACCTCCCGGCCGAACCGGGCGCACTCGGGTGGGGCCGCCTGCCGGCGCGCGGGGACTCGCCCGTGCTCACCGTCGACGCCGGCGCCGAGGTCGTCATCGACACGGTGAGCCATGAGGGCATCCTCGAAGACCAGGGGCGTGATCCCGCGGCGTTCTTCCGGTCGCACGGTGTCGAGCGCGAGCACGTGCTCGACGAGGCGGTGGCGCTCGCGGCATCCGATCATCCGCGCGACCCGGCCAAGGACGGCCCGCACGTCGTCACCGGCCCGATCCGGGTGCGCGGCGCCCGGCCGGGCGACCTGCTGAAGCTCACGGTCGTCGACACGACCCCGCGCGTGCCCTACGGCGTCATCTCGAATCGCCACGGTCGCGGCGCGCTGCCGGGGGAGTACCCGCAGGGGGAGGGCAACGTCAGCGTCTTCACCCCGATCGAGCGCGACGAGCACGGCGCCTGGTTCGGCGTGCTGCCGCTCGTCGAGGGAGGAGAGCGGGGCATCCGGTTCCCGCTCGCGCCGTTCCTCGGCATCATGGGCGTCGCGGTCGACGACGACGTGCGGCCGCACTCCGTGCCGCCAGGCCCGCACGGCGGCAACATCGACATCAACCTCCTCACCGAGGGCGCTTCGCTCTACCTGCCCGTGCAGGTCGACGGGGCCCTCGCGTACGTCGGCGACCCGCACTTCGCGCAAGGCGGCGGCGAGGTCGCCCTCACCGCGCTCGAGGCATCGCTGCGCGCCACGATCCGGTTCGACGTCGTGCCCGCCGAGACGGCGCTGCGCGACTTCGGCGAGATCGCCGGGCCGCTCGCCGAGACGAGCGAGTACCTCGTGCCCACGGGTCTCGACGCCGATCTCGACCTCGCCATGCAGAATTGCGTGCGCCAGGCGATCGGTCTCCTCGGCGCGCGATACGGCATGGCGCCGCACCTCGCCTACGCGTACCTCAGCGCGGCGACCGACTTCGACATCTCGCAGGTCGTCGATCTCGTGAAGGGCGTGCACGCTCGTATCCGCACCTCCGACTTCCGCGCGGTGCAGCGTGGCTGAGCGGATGCCGCAGCCGAGCGCCGATGGTGTGCCCGTGTATGACGGCGTGCCCGTGCACCTCCCCGGGGGCGCCCTGGCGCCCGACGGTCTCGTCGAGGCGGCACTCGGATACGAGGCCGCGCTCATGTCCGACGACCTCACGACGCTCGAGGGGTTCTTCGCGCCCGGTGGCGCGACGCTTCGCGGCGACGAGGGCGGGCTGCTCGTCGGGCGTGACACGATCACGCGGTTCCGCGGCCGCCGCGGGGGTGCGCCGAAGCGCGTGATCGACGCGCTGCACGTGCGGCCCATCGGCGACGACCACGCGTGGGTCGCCGCCGTCACCGCCCCGCTCGCGGGCGGTCGAGGGCTCGTCACCCAGCTCTGGGAGCGCCAGGACGGCGCGTGGCGCATCGCCGCTGCGCACGTCTCGGCCCCGCCGCGGGCACTCGACCCGCGCGTGTGGCGCGTGGTCGGCGAGCCGCTCATCCGTGCGTCGGCGTCGGGCCCGCTCGACGGCTTCACCGTCGCCGTGAAAGACGTATTCGCGGTCGAGGGGTTCCCGCTCGGGGCGGGAGTGCCCGCGTACCTCGAGGGCGCGCGGCCCGAGCCGCGCTCGGCGGCGAGCCTGCGGGCGCTGATCGCGGCAGGGGCATCCGTTCGCGGCATCGCACAGACCGACCAGTTCGCCTACAGCATCGCCGGACGCAACGCGGCCTACGGCACTCCGCCGAATCCCGCCGTGCCAGGCGCGATCTCGGGCGGCTCGTCGAGTGGCCCGGCCGCTGCGGTCGCGATGGGGCACGCGACGATCGGCCTCGCGACCGACACGGCCGGGTCGATCCGCATCCCGGCCTCGTACCAGGGGCTGTGGGGATTGCGCACGACGCATGGTGCGGTGAGCACCGAGGGTGTGCTGCCCCTCGCGCCGAGCTTCGACACGGTCGGATGGCTCACCCGCGATGGGGAGACCCTTGTGGCGGCGGCGCGGGCGAGCGTCGATGCGGCGGCGCAGCTGCGGGTCGGCGCCCGGCTCGTGACGGCGGCGGCGCTCGCCGAGTCGGCGAC
>NZ_SDPN01000050.1 GCF_004134825.1 Agromyces albus | reverse complement strand
CAGCCGAGCCGCGACGGCGCGGGCCAACCCCCCGCGCGCGGCCGGGCGGTGGTCCGTGCTGCCGCTCGCCAGTTCCGCCGCGACCCCGCGCGCCCATGCGCTCGGCGAGACCCTCCTCGAGCGCTACGGCATCGTCACTCGAGGCTCCGTCATGGCCGAGGGGGTCGTCGGCGGGTTCGCGCTCGCGTACCGCACGCTCTCCGGATTCGAGGAGTCCGGTCGCGTGCGCCGGGGCTACTTCATCGATGGCCAGGGCGGCGCGCAGTTCGCCACCGGTGCGGCCGTCGACCGACTGCGGAGCGCGCCGCGTGGCGCGGCGATCGCCCTCGCCGCAACCGATCCCGCGAATCCCTTCGGCGCCGCGCTCGACTGGCCAGAGCTCGCCGCCGACGGCCATCGCCCGGCGCGGAAGGCCGGAGCCTTCGTCGCCCTGGTCGACGGCGAGGCGGTCTTCTACCTCGAGCGGGGCGGGCGCACGGCGCTCGTCTTCTCGAGCGACGACGAGACGCTCGTCGCGGGCGCCTCCGCGCTCGCCGACGCGCTCGCGCGAGCGCGCGTGCCGCGCCTCCGGGTGGAGACGGTCAACGGTGCCGGCATCTACGGATCAGTTCTCGACCAGCCGCTGCGTGCGGCCGGATTCCGCGAGACGCCGAGGGGGCTCCGCTTCGATGCCAGAAGGTGACACGGTGTTCCGGTCGGCACGACTCCTCGACGATGTGCTCGCGGGTCAGCTCGTGACCCGCTCCGACTTCCGCGTGCCGGCGTTCGCCACGGTCGACCTCTCGGGTGATCCCGTGCGATCGGTCGGCAGCCGCGGCAAGCACCTGCTCATGCGCATCGGCGATCACGTCGTGCACTCGCACCTGAAGATGGAGGGGGAGTGGTGGGTCTATCGCCCGGGTGAGCGGTGGCGCCGGCCGGCCTGGCACGCGCGCGCGGTGATCGAGACGCAGGGAGTGCTCGCGGTCGGCTTCGACCTCGGCCTCCTCGAGGTGTTCCCGGCGGCCGAGGAGGGCGAGCGGCTCGGATACCTCGGTCCCGATCTCCTCGGCGACGACTGGGATGCCGCAGAAGCGGCGCGCCGGCTCGCAGCGGCTCCCGAGACCCCGATCGCCGTCGCGCTCGCCGACCAGCGCAACCTCGCCGGACTCGGCAACGTCTACGTCAACGAACTGTGCTTCCTCCGCGGTGTCCTGCCGACGCGGCCCACCGGCGAGGTGCCGCTCGAGCCGCTCGTCGACCTCGCGAGCCGCGTCATGCGCGCCAATCGCGAGCGCCTCGAGCGCACGACCACCGGCGATCTCCGGCGCGGCGCGCGGCTGTGGGTCTACGGGCGCGGCGGTGAGGCGTGCCGGCGCTGCGGCACGCGCATCGAGCACGGTCGCCTCGGTCGCATCGACGTCGAACGACGCGAGACCTGGTGGTGCCCGAGTTGCCAGACTTGAGCGAGGCTGCTCGCGCGCCTGAGTCGTCGAGCAGGGCGCCTGTTCAGCCGAGGGGCGCGCTCAGGTGACCGGTCCGGTCCACTTCTCGCCGGGGCCCTGCCCGATGGGGTCGGGAATCACAGATGCCTCGCGGAACGCGAGCTGCAGCGAGCGCAGGCCGTCGCGCAGGCTCCGGGCGTGCATGTCGCTGATCTCCGGCGAGCCGGCGGTGATGAGTCCCGCGAGAGCGTTGATGAGCTTGCGTGCCTCGTCGAGATCGACCTGCTCGCCGGGATCGTCGGCGAGGCCGACCTTGACCGCGGCGGCGCTCATGAGGTGCACTGCAGCGGTCGTGATGATCTCGACCGCGGGGACCTCGGCGATGTCACGGGTGGCCCCCACGACGGTGGACTCGTCTGAACTGTCGCTCACGGACATCCTCTGTTAGACTACTGCGGGCCCGGGGCCAGTCCCCGGTACGAAAGTGGAGATTCTCCCACCCGCGCATACCGCTTCATCAAGGTTACCGGGTCGATTGCACTCCGCTTCCGCGTCGCAAGGCGCGGAAGTAGATAGGGTGCCGCAGTTCCGCACGGTGTGAATCCGTGCAGGTTTGCGTGGATCTTCCGCTCTCGTCGACGGGCGGCATCCGCCTCCCGTCGAGCGAAACAGCTTGAGTAGAGGAGTACACGCATCAGCGATCCCCGTACAAACGACCGTATCCGCGTCCCCGAGGTCCGCCTCGTGGGCCCCGGCGGAGAGCAGGTCGGCGTCGTGAAGATCGAGGTGGCCCTGCGGCTCGCGCAGGAGGCCGATCTCGATCTCGTCGAGGTCGCGCCGAACTCGAAGCCGCCGGTCGCCAAGATCATGGACTACGGCAAGTACAAGTACGAGGCTGCGCAGAAGGCGAAAGAGGCCCGGCGCAACCAGGCGAACACGATCCTCAAAGAGGTTCGGTTCCGTCTCAAGATCGACAAGCACGACTACGAGACCAAGATGAAGCGCGCCATCGGCTTCCTGAAGACCGGCGACAAGGTCAAGGCCATGATCCTCTTCCGAGGCCGCGAGCAGTCGCGCCCCGAGATGGGCGTGCGCCTCCTGCAGCGCTTCGCAGAAGACGTGGCAGAGTACGGCACCGTAGAGCACAACCCCACGATCGATGGCCGCAACATGGTCATGGTGATCGGGCCCCTCAAGAACAAGTCCGAGGCCAAGGCCGAGGCGAACGCACAGCGTGCTGCGGCCAAGGCGCGACCGGCGGATGCCCCGGCCGACGCAGAGCCGCAGACGGCAGAGCCCGCCGAGGGCTAGGCCAGCACCCCCCGTCCGCCACTCGCGTGGCGGCAGAATCAAGGAGAAAGACGAGATGCCGAAGCAGAAGACCCATTCCGGGGCCAAGAAGCGCTTCAAGATCACCGGCAGCGGCAAGATCAAGAAGCAGCAGGCCGGGATGCGCCACCACCTCGAGGTCAAGGCCTCGAAGCGCAAGGCCCGACTGAACCAGGACAAGGTCGTGTCGGCTCCCGACGCCAAGGTCATCAAGAAGCTTCTCGGCCGCTGAGCCGTCGGATTAAGGAAGAAACAGAGTCATGGCAAGAGTGAAGAGGGCGGTCAACGCCCACAAGAAGCGCAGGGTCATTCTCGAGCGCGCCGAAGGTTACCGCGGGCAGCGGTCGCGCCTGTACCGCAAGGCGAAGGAGCAGGTCACCCACTCCCTCGTCTACTCGTACCGTGACCGTCGCCAGAAGAAGGGCGACTTCCGTCGCCTCTGGATCCAGCGCATCAACGCCGCGTCGCGCGCGAACGGCCTCACGTACAACCGCCTGATCCAGGGTCTCGGCCTTGCGGGCATCGAGGTCGACCGCCGCATCCTCGCGGAGCTCGCGGTCAACGAGCCCGCGACGTTCGCGGCGCTCGTCGAGAGCGCCAAGCAGGCCCTCCCGGCCGACACCTCGGCCCCGAAGACCGCCGCGTAGGCACGTCTGTTCAGAACGGCCCGGCACCCCTCGTGGTGCCGGGTCGTTCTGCGTCTCGACCCTAGACTGGTGCCATGCTCGAGAACCCCAGATCGCCGCGCGTGCGGGCCGTTGCGAAGCTCGCGAAGAAGCCCGCGCGAGCCGAGAGCGGGCTCTTCCTGCTCGAGGGTCCGCAGGCCGTCGCCGAGGCGCTCACGTTCCGCCCGCAGCTCGTCGTTGAGCTCTATGCCACGCCGAGCGCGCTCGAGCGCTACACCGACATCGCCGAGACGGCGGTCGACGCGGGCGTCGACGTCGAGTTCGTCACCGAAGAGGTGCTCGACTCGATGGCCGACACGGTCACGCCGCAGGGATTCGTCGCGGTGTGCCACCAGTTCCCGACGGCGGTGAAAGACGTGTTCGCGAGCAGCCCCAAGCTCGTGGCCATCCTCGAAGAGGTGCGCGACCCGGGCAATGCCGGCACGATCGTCAGGGCAGCGGATGCCGCCGGCGCCGACGCCGTGGTCTTCACCGGCCGCACCGTCGACCTCTACAACCCCAAGGTCGTGCGGGCCTCGACCGGCTCGATCTTTCACCTCCCGGTCGCCGTCGGCGCCGAACTCGAAGACGTGCTGCAGCGCGCCCGTGCAGCGGGTCTGGTGGTGATCGCCGCCGACGTCAAGGGCGAAGACCTGCTCGCCTCGCGCAACGAGGGCATGCTCGCCGAGCCGACGGCGTGGCTCTTCGGCAATGAGGCGCACGGGCTGCCCGACGACAAGCTCGCGCTCGCCGATCGCGTCGTCACGGTGCCGATCTACGGGCATGCCGAGTCGATGAACCTCGCGACGGCGGCATCCGTCTGCCTCTATGAGAGTGCTTTCGCGCAGCGCAGCCGGGTTACGAATAGGTAACCTCCGCCCGGTTGCTTGGTCGCGGGCTCCGTCAGACCACTAGTTTTGGGGATATGGAGCCAACCCAACCGGCGCCCGCGACCTCGAACATCTCCGTTCGTCGCGGCGAACCCCTTGTCGTGGTCGACCAGGTCGACAAGCACTATGGCGATCTGCACGTGCTGAACGACATCAACACGGTGGTGAATCGTGGTGAGGTCGTCGTCGTGATCGGACCGAGCGGCTCGGGCAAGTCCACGCTCTGCCGCGCGATCAACCGCCTCGAGACCATCGATTCGGGCACGATCACGATCGACGGCGAACGACTTCCCGAAGAGGGGGCGGCGCTCGCGAAGCTCCGAGCCGACGTCGGTATGGTCTTCCAGTCGTTCAACCTGTTCGCGCACAAGACCGTGCTCGAGAACGTGACGCTCGCCCCGATCCGCGTGAGGCGGATGTCGCGCAAAGACGCCGACGCCAGGGGCATGGAGATACTCGACCGCGTCGGTGTCGCCAACCAGGCGAAGAAGATGCCCGCCCAGCTCTCGGGCGGCCAGCAGCAGCGTGTCGCGATCGCGCGATCGCTCGCGATGAACCCGAAGCTCATCCTGATGGACGAGCCCACGAGCGCGCTCGACCCCGAGATGATCAACGAGGTGCTCGACGTCATGGTCGGCCTCGCGAAAGACGGCATGACCATGATCGTCGTCACCCACGAGATGGGCTTCGCCCGCAAGGCGGCCGACCGGGTGCTCTTCATGGACGGTGGCCGCATCGTCGAGGAGGCGACTCCCGCGGAGTTCTTCGACAACCCGAAGTCCGACCGCGCGAAGGACTTCCTCTCGAAGATCCTCGAGCACTAGACCTGCGCTGCCACGAGCGGCGAGGAAACACCCACAGGAAGAAGAGGCAGAGACATGAAACGCATGAGAATCGCACTCGTCGCGGCCGCCGCGGTGTCGGCGCTCGCGCTCGCCGGTTGCGCTGGAGGCGGCGACGACGCGGCTGAGGAGCCGACGGCCGAGCCGGCGCCCACGTTCGAGGCCGGCACGACCATGGCGGAGCTCGCCGAGGCGGGCACGATCACGGTCGGCACGAAGTTCGACCAGCCCCTGTTCGGCCTCATCGGCCCCGACGGCGTGCCCGTCGGCTTCGACGTCGAGATCGCGAAGATCATCGCGGGCGAACTCGGCATCGACGAAGAGAACATCGAGTGGGTCGAGACCGTCTCGGCGAACCGTGAGCCGTTCATCGAGAACGGCCAGGTCGACTTCGTCGTGGCGACGTACACCATCAACGACAAGCGCAAGGAAGTCATCTCCTTCGCCGGCCCGTACTACATGGCTGGCCAGTCGATCCTGGTGCTCGCCGACAACGACGACATCGAGAGCGAAGAAGATCTCGTCGGCCAGCCGGTGTGTTCCGTGACGGGCTCCACGCCCGCGGCGAAGCTCACTGAGATTGGCGCGGAGCCGGTGCTCACCGACACGTACACGAACTGCCTCGAGCCCCTGCGTCAGGGGGATGTCGTCGCGGTGTCGACCGACAACGTCATTCTCGCGGGCCTCGCAGCCCAGAACGAGGGCGAGTTCAAGGTCGTCGGAGAGCCCTTCACTGAAGAGCCCTACGGCATCGGTCTCGCCAAGGACGACACCGAGTTCCGTGACTGGATCAACGACGTCCTCGAGGAGGCCTACGAAGACGGTCGCTACGAAGAGGCGTGGAACTCCACGGCCGGCACGGTGCTGCCGTACGTCGAGCCGCCGGCAGTCGACCGCTACTGATCGGTCTGCGGCCCGGGCCAGCTCGGCCCGGGCCGCACCCCACCCACATCTGACAGGAACGGAGACTCGTGGACGCGGTCATCGAGAATCTGCCGACGTACTGGCGCGGCTTCAGCATGACGCTGCTGCTGCTCGGCGTGAGCGGCATCTCGGCTCTCGTGCTCGGCACGATCATCGCCGCCATGCGCATCTCCCCGGTGGCGTCGCTGCGCGCATTCGCCACGGTCTATACCGAGCTCGTGCGGAACACTCCGCTCACGCTCGTGCTGTTCTTCTGCGCGATCGTGCTCCCGTATCTCGGTTCGGATCTGGAGTACGAGACCGCCGCGATGATCGGCCTCTCGGTCTACACCTCGCCCTTCGTCGCCGAGGCCCTCCGCTCGGGAATCAACGGCGTGCCGGTCGGACAGGCCGAGGCGGCGCGAAGCGTCGGATTCGGCTTCGGCCAGACCGTCGGACTGATCGTGATGCCGCAGGCGTTCCGCATGACGATCCCGCCGCTCATCAACGTCTTCATCGCCCTCACGAAGAACACCTCGGTGGCGGGCGGCTTCTTCGTCTTCGAGCTTTTCGCCTCCGCGCGCGAGCTCGCGAACGCGAACGGCGACGCGGTCATCGCGATCCTTCTGGCAGCCGCCACCCTCTACCTCGTCATCACGGTGCCGCTCGGCATCTTCGCGGGCCAACTCGAACGGAAATGGGTGGTGCAGCGATGAGCGTGCCGATCGTGCTCTTCGACGTGCCGGGTCCCAGGGCGCGCCGACTCTCACTCATCTCCTCGATCGTCACCGGCGTGCTGATTCTCGCCGGCCTCACCTGGATCGCACTCACCCTCGCTGCACCTCGCGAGAGCGGTGGCATCACTCTCCCCGGGTACTTCGACCCGAGCCGGTGGGATGTCTTCGCCGACCCGGCCGTATGGGAACGCATCATCTTCGTCGGCGTCGGCGGAACGCTCTCCGCGGCCCTCACGGCAGCCGTCCTCGCGATCGTGCTCGGCATCATCCTGTCGCTCCTGCGGAGTTCGGAGATCGCGTGGATCCGCGTGCCGACGGCCGTCGTGCTCGAGTTCGTGCGCGGCATGCCGGTGCTGCTCATGATGCTCTTCATCCTGCTCGTCCTGAACACGGGTGCATTCGTGGCGGTCGTCGCGGCCCTCACGCTCTACAACGGCGCGCTCATCGGCGAGGCACTGCGCGCTGGGCTCGCATCGCTGCCCAGGGGCCAACGCGAAGCGGGACTCAGCCTCGGCATGCGGCCGCTGCAGTCGAAGATGCTCGTCGAGTTCCCGCAGGCGTTCCGTCAGATGCTCCCGATCATCGTCGCCCAGCTCGTCGTGCTGCTGAAAGACACCTCGCTCGGCTTCATCGTCGGATACGTCGAGTTGCTGCGCGTGACCATGAACCAGCTGGCGACCTTCTACGGCAATCGCTACCTGTTCTCGTTCTTCGTCGTCGCGCTCGTGCTCTACCTCATCATGAACCTCTCGCTGTCGCGGTTCGCGAGATGGCTGTCGAAGCGCACGGCGTCGAAGTCCTCCGGCAAGCGGCTCGATCCGACCGATCCCGGCCAGGCGATGCTCGTGGCGCAGGCGTCGGCTGCGGCGCGTCAGTCGGAAGCAAATGACGGGTTCGCAAGCCGCTGACCTTGCTCGGAGCGCGGAGCCTTCTGCGCAAGCCGACTAGACTCGTTCTTCGTGTCCGAGCCCCTCGAAATCACCGAGCACGCCGTCGAATCGGCCGTCGATGCCGCCCTCCAGGCGATCGCATCGGCCGGCGACTCCGCCGCGCTGAAGACCGTCCGCAGCGAGCACGCGGGGGAGAAGTCGACCCTCGCGCAGCTGAATGCCCAGCTCCGCAATGTGCCGAACGACCAGAAGGCCGCGCTCGGCAAGCTCGTGGGCGGCGCGCGCGGTCGGGTGAACCAGGCGTTCGCCGCTCGTGAGGCCGAGATCGTCGAGGCCGAGGCCGCCGCGCAGCTCGAGGCCGAGGCGGTGGATGTCACGGCGCTGCCGTCGCGCTACACGCCCGGCGCGCGGCATCCGCTCTCCCTCCTGCAAGACCGGGTGTGCGACGTGTTCACCGGCATGGGCTGGGAGATCGCCGAAGGCCCCGAGGTCGAGAGCGAATGGTTCAACTTCGACGCGCTGAACTTCGACGCCGACCACCCGGCGCGCGCGATGCAGGACACGTTCTTCGTCGACCCGCCCGAGGCGCACCTCGTGCTGCGCACCCACACGAGCCCCGTGCAGATCCGCTCGATGCTCGAACGCGAGCTGCCGCTCTACGTGCTCGCGCCGGGTCGTGTGTACCGCACCGACGAGTTCGACGCGACCCACTTGCCCGTGTTCATGCAGTTCGAGGGCGTCGCGGTCGACAAGGGCCTCACCATGGCGCACCTCAAGGGCACGCTCGACCACTTCGTGAAGTCGATCTTCGGCGACGAGGCGAAGATCCGCTTGCGGCCGAGCTTCTTCCCGTTCACCGAGCCCTCCGCCGAGCTCGACTTCTGGCACCCGACCTTCAAGGGCGGCGCGCGCTGGATCGAGTGGGGCGGCTGCGGCATGATGCACCCGAACGTGCTGAAGTCCGCCGGCATCGATCCCGAGGTCTACACCGGGTTCGCCTTCGGCATGGGCATCGAACGCGGCCTGATGCTCCGCAACGACGTGCAGGACATGCGCGAAATGGTCGAGGGAGACATCCGTTTCTCCCAGCAGTTCGGAATGGTGGTCTAGAACATGCGAGTGCCGCTCAGCTGGCTCGCGGAGTACGTCGAACTCGTGCCGGGCACGACGCCCGAAGACGTGCATGCCGCCCTCGTGAAGGTGGGCCTCGAAGAGGAGGACGTGCACACGTTCGAGCTCCAGGGCCCGATCGTCGTCGGCGAGGTGCTCGAGTTCGTCGAGGAGCCGCAGTCCAACGGCAAGACCATCCGCTGGTGCCAGGTGCGCGTGGCGCCCGAGGGCGAGACGGCGGCCGACGGCGGCGACGCGGTGCACGGCGTCGTGTGCGGCGCCCGCAACTTCTTCCAGGGCGACAAGGTCGTCGTGACGCTGCCGGGCGCCGTGCTGCCCGGCCCGTTCCCGATCGCGGCGCGCAAGACCTATGGGCACGTCTCCGACGGCATGATCGCCTCGGCCCGCGAACTCGGTCTCGGCGACGACCACGACGGCATCCTCCGCCTCTCGACGCTCGGCATCGACGCGCCCGTCGGCACCGACGCCATCGCGCTGCTCGGGCTCGACGACGCCGCCGTCGAGATCAACGTCACCCCCGACCGCGGCTACGCGTTCTCGATCCGTGGCGTCGCGCGCGAGTACGCCCATGCCACGGGTGCGCGGTTCCGCGACCCCGTCGAGCAGGTCACGGCGACGGATGCCACTGCCGACGGCTTCTCGGTCGTCATCGACGACGACGCGCCGATCCGCGGCAGGGCCGGCTCGGCCGTGTTCGCGACGCGCATCGTTCGCGGTGTCGACCCCACACGCCCGACGCCGGCATGGATGGTCGCGCGGCTGAAGCTCGCCGGCATCCGCTCGCTCTCGCTCCTCGTCGACATCACCAACTACGTGATGCTCGAATTCGGCCAGCCGATCCACGGGTACGACCTCGACGCGCTTCGCGGCGGAATCCGGGTCCGTCGTGCGCTGCCAGGAGAGAAGCTCACGACGCTCGACGGCAAGGAGCGCACGCTCCACGTCGAGGATCTCGTCGTCACCGACGACCGCGGCCCGATCGGCCTCGGCGGTGTCATGGGCGGCGGCGAGACCGAGATGGGCGAGTCGACGCACAACGTGCTCATCGAGGCGGCGAACTGGGATCCCGTCTCGATCGCCCGCACCGCGCGGCGGCACAAGCTTCCGAGCGAGGCCGCGAAGCGGTACGAGCGCGGTGTCGATCCCGAGATTCCGCCGGCCGCAGTGTCGCGGGTGGCCCAGCTCATGGTCGACCTCGCCGGCGGCACCGCCGACGGCGGCGGTTCGATCTTCAGCGAGGTCGCCGCACGCGAGGCGATCACGCTGCCGAGGGGCTTCGTCTCCGAGCTCATCGGGGTGGAGTACACCGACCAGGAGGTGCACGACGCACTCGCCGAGGTCGGCGGCATCATCACGGCGACCGACGACGGCTTCGAGGTCGTGCCGCCGTCGTGGCGACCCGACCTCACCGGCAAGGCCGAGCTCGCCGAGGAAGTGGCCCGGCTCGCCGGGTATCACCGCATTCCGTCGGTGCTTCCCGTTGCGCCCCCCGGCCGTGGGCTCACGCGTTCGCAGCGCTTGCGCCGCCGGGTCGCCGACACGCTCGCCTCGGCGGGATCCACCGAGGTGCTCGCCTTCCCGTTCGCGACCGAGCACGAGAACGCCACGTACGGCAGCGCCGACGGTGGCCCCGTGGCATCCGTGCGCCTCGCGAACGCGCTCGACGCGGGAGCACCCTTCATGCGCCGCTCGCTGCTGCCCGGACTCATCGGCGCGGCCCGACGCAACCTCTCGCGCGGACTCACCGACCTCTCGCTGTTCGAACTCGGGCTCGTCTTCCTGCCCGAGCCCGACCGGAAGTACGGCACCGCCGAGCTGCCCGTCGGCAACGCGAAGCCGAGCGACGATGAGCTCGACGCCCTGCAGGCCGGCATCCCGGCGCAGCCGCGCCACGTCGCCGTGCTGCTCCTCGGCGACGCCGTGGCGAAGCAGCCAGGCCAGCCCGCCATTCCCGCGGGCATCGTCGACGCACTCGATACCGTGCGCCAGATCGCACTCGCGACCGGCGCCGAGATCGAGGTCGTGCAGGGATCGCACCACGCGCTGCACCCGGGCCGCACCGCCCAGCTGCGCGTCGCAGGTCGCACCGTCGGCTACGCAGGCGAGTTGCTGCCCACGCTTGCTGAAGAGGCCGACCTGCCTCGCGTGGTGGCCATCGTCGAGCTCGACCTCGACGCGGTCATCGAACTCACGGAGCCCGGCCTCGAGGCCCGCCAGATCGGCACCTTCCCGGCCGCGACGCAAGACCTGTCGCTCGTCGTCGGGCTCGACGTGCCGGCTGCAGCCGTGGCCGAAGCCGTGCGCGAGGGCGCCGGTGAGCTGCTCGAAGACCTGCGGCTCGTCGACGACTACCGCGGATCCGGTGTCCCCGAAGGCTCGAAGAGCCTCACCTTCGCGTTGCGCTTCCGCGCGCCCGATCGCACGCTGACGGCGGCGGAAGCGAGCGACGCGAAGCTCGCGGGTGCCGCCCTCGCCGCCGAGCGCGCGGGCGCGGCCATCAGGGAGTAGCTCCGGCAGCCGCGCCGAAGCAGCCGACGCAGCCGACGCCCAGTCGTCAGCCGCCGAAACGTGCCACGAGGCGGTCGAACGCGGCATCCAGCTGCGGGTCGGCGATGCGCCGCGAGGGGTCGGCATCGTGCCACTCGGCGATCTCCCGCGCACCCTGCCAGAACGGCGTGATCGCGCGATACTCCGGAACGAGCGACTTCACCTTGCTGTTGTCGAAGATCACCGAGTGCGCCTTGTCGCCGAGGAGCCCTGGCCCGTGTTCTGGCAGTTCCCGCGCGATCGACTCGCTCGCGATGTGCACGATGCGGGCGCTCGTGCCGGCTGCGCGGGCGAGCAGCTGGGTGATCTGGTTCCAGGTCAGCACCTCGTCGGATGTGATGTGGAACGCCTCGCCGATCGCGCGGTCGTTGCCGAGCAGTCCGACGAAGGCGACGGCGAAGTCCCGCGTATGCGTCATGGTCCAGAGGCTCGTGCCGTCGCCCTGCACGACGACGGGCGCACCACGACGCATCCGCTCGATCGCCGTCCACCCGCCGAGCAGTGGAACGCTCGTGCCGTCGTAGGTGTGCGACGGGCGGATGATCGTCGTCGGGAACCCGCGCTCGCGGTAGGCCGTGACGAGCAGGTCCTCGCTCGCGATCTTGTCGCGCGAGTACTGCCAGTAGGGGTTGCGCAGTGGCGTCGACTCGGTGATGGGGAGCCGGGCGACGGGCTTCTGGTAGGCGGATGCCGACGAGATGTACACGTACTGGCGGCAGCGTCCCTCGAACAGCTCGATGTCGCGGGCGACCTGGGCGGGCGAGAACGACCGGAAGTTCGCGACGACGTCGAAGGTCTCGTCGCCGATCGCGGCGGCGACGGATGCTGCATCGCCGGCGTCTCCGACGAGGTGCCGCACGCCGTCGATCCGGGGCCGAAGCGTGCTCGTTCCCCGGTTCAGCAGGGTGAGCTCGTGCCCGCGCTCGACGGCGAGCGCACTCGATGCGGAACTGATGATGCCGTTGCCGCCGATGAACAGCACTCGCAGGGCCATGGATCCTCCTCGAACGACGATGGTGGGCGCAGATCCGAGCCTATGCCTGCGGGATACGTGGCCGGATCGCTGAGGTGGAGATCGTCGGAGGGGCCCCCTCGTTTTGCGAAGCGTCCCTCCCGGCAGATAGGGTCGCTGCATGTCCACCGCTCGGTTCGCCACTGCCGCGCGCGCTTCGCGTGCCGCAATCGTGCGCAGCCGACGCCGGGGCGAGCGCCGAATCTCGGCGACCCCTGCTGCGGTCTAGACCGTCTGCCGCGGGAGTCGCCGGATCATCCCTCGACCGCTCAGACC
The DNA here is from genome assembly GCF_004134825.1 of Agromyces albus. GTDB lineage: Bacteria > Actinomycetota > Actinomycetes > Actinomycetales > Microbacteriaceae > Agromyces > Agromyces albus. The sequence continues at coordinate 12,467 of NZ_SDPN01000050.1, read as the reverse complement.
CTAAGGTGGATTCATGACGTACTCCGTCGCCGTTTCCGGCGCGTCCGGCTATGCCGGAGGAGAAATCCTGCGCCTCATCGCCGATCATCCCGAGTTCGAGGTGCGCACGGTCACCGCGCACTCGAACGCCGGTCAGCCCCTCGTCTCGGTGCAGCCGCACTTGCGCACGTACACGCACCTCACGCTGCAGGAGACCACCGCCGAGACGCTCGCCGGCCACGACGTCGTCTTCCTCGCGCTGCCGCACGGCACGTCGGGAGCGATCGCCGAACAGCTCTCGCCCGAGACACTCGTCATCGACTGCGGCGCCGACCATCGCCTCGAGAGCGAAACGGCGTGGGCCGAGTTCTACGGCGGTGACTTCCATCTCGCGTGGACGTACGGCGTGCCCGAACTGCCGCGGATGCACGGCACTCAGCGTGACCGTCTCACGAAGACGCGCCGCATCGCCGCACCGGGCTGCAACGCATCGACGGTCTCGCTCTCGCTCGCTCCCGGCATCCGTGCGGGCGTCATCGAAGACCGCGACCTCGTCTCGGTGCTCGCCGTCGGCCCTTCGGGCGCAGGCAAGAGCCTCAAGGCGCACCTCCTCGGGAGCGAGATCCTCGGTTCCGCGAACCCCTACTCCGTGGGCGGCGTGCACCGGCACATCCCCGAGATCACCCAGGCGCTGCGGTGGGCGGGCGCGGCGTCGCCGACGATCTCGTTCACCCCGGTCATCGTGCCGATGTCGCGGGGGATCCTCGCCACGTCGACGGCCCGAATCGTGCCCGGAACGGACGCCGCCACGGTTCGCGCTGCATGGGAAGACGCCTACGCGGGCGAGCGCTTCGTGCAGCTCCTGCCGGCGGGTCAGTTCCCGCGCACCGCCGACGTGCTCGGTGCGAACACCGCGCTGCTCGGTCTCGCGATCGATGAGGTCGCCGGCCGGGTCGTCGTCGTCGCCGCGGTCGACAACCTCGTGAAGGGCACGGCCGGCGCCGCCCTCCAGTCGGCGAACATCGCGCTCGGCATCGTCGAGTCCACCGGATTGCCCGTGAACGGAGTCGCCCCGTGACCGTCACCACTCCCGCCGGATTCGAGGCGGCCGGCATCGCCGCCGGCATCAAACGCTCGGGAGCGCTCGACCTCGCGTTGATCGTGAACCGCGGCCCCTTGCATTCGGCGGCCGCGGTGTTCACGTCGAATCGCGCGAAGGCGAACCCGATCCTCTGGTCCGAGCAGGTGATCGACGATGGGCAGGTCTCGGCGATCGTGCTGAACTCGGGCGGCGCGAATTGCTTCACCGGCCCCGAGGGATTCCAGGTCACCCATCGCACGGCCGAGGCCGCGGCATCCGCACTCTCGATCGCCGCCGGCGACGTGCTCGTCTGCTCGACCGGGCTCATCGGCGACCAGCTCGACGGTGAGGTGCTCGAAGAGGGCGTGCTGTCGGCGGCCGCCCGGCTCTCGGCGACCGGCGGCGACGACGCGGCACGGGCGATCATGACCACCGACTCCGTGCCGAAGACGATCGTGATCGAGGGCGACGGATGGCGCATCGGCGGCATCGCGAAGGGCGCCGGCATGCTCGCACCGGGGCTCGCGACGATGCTCGTCGTGCTCACGACCGATGCCGATCTCGCGGCCGCCGATCTCGATGCAGCGCTGCGCGCCGCGACGAGGGTCACGTTCGACCGCCTCGACTCAGACGGCTGCATGTCGACGAACGACCAGGTCACCCTCATGGCCTCGGGGGCATCGGGGGTCGCGCCCTCGCTCGAGGCGTTCACGGCCGCGCTCACCGAGGCGTGTGCGTCACTCGCGCTGCAACTGCAGTCGGATGCCGAGGGCGCGAGCCACGACATCGCGATCGAGGTGCGCGGTGCCGTGACCGAAGACGACGCCGTCGAGGTGGGCCGTTCCGTCGCGCGCAACAACCTGTTCAAGGCCGCGATCTTCGGCAACGACCCGAACTGGGGCCGTGTGCTCGCCGCGATCGGCACGACGACGGCGCCGTTCGACCCGTATCTCGTCGACGTCTCGATGAACGGGGTCCGCGTCTGCCATGCCGGTCGCCCCGACGCACCGCGCGAACAGGTCGACCTCACGCCACGAGCCACGCACGTGCTCATCGAACTGCATGCCGGTGAGGCATCCGCCACCATTCGCACGAACGACCTCACCCACGATTACGTGCACGAGAACAGCGCGTACGCGAGTTGAGCATGAACGGGAACGATGTGACCCAGATCGACGACGCCGAGCAGATCGGCACGGCTCCGTCCACCGCGGCCGACAAGGCGCAAGTGCTCATCGACTCGCTGCCGTGGCTCAAGCGCTTCCACGGTGAGACGATCGTGGTGAAGTTCGGCGGCAACGCGATGGTCAGCCCAGAGTTGCAGCGCGCCTTCGCGGAAGACATGGTCTACCTGCGGTACGCGGGCATCAAGCCCGTCGTCGTGCACGGCGGCGGGCCGCAGATCTCCGCCATGCTCGCGCGACTCGGTATCGAGAGCGAGTTCCGCGGCGGCTACCGGGTGACCACGCCCGAGACCATGGACGTGGTCCGGATGGTGCTCTCGGGCCAGGTGAACCGCGAGCTCGTGTCGCTCATCAACGAGCACGGACCGTTCGCCTCGGGCCTCTCGGGCGAAGACGCCGGCCTCTTCACGGGTCGCCGTCGCGGTGCGGTCGTCGACGGCGAAGAGGTCGACCTCGGACTCGTCGGCGATGTGATCTCCGTCGATCCTGCGGCCGTGCACGCCGACCTCGCCGCAGGGCGAATCCCCGTCGTGTCGTCGATCGCGCCCGACGGCGACGTGCCCGGCCAATCGCTCAACGTGAACGCCGACTCGGCCGCTGCCGCGCTCGCGGCAGCGCTCGGCGCGGCCAAGCTCGTGATCCTCACGGATGTCGCGGGCCTCTACCGAGATTGGCCGAACCGCGAGTCGCTCGTCTCGGTCATCGAGGTGCCCGAGCTCGAGGCGATGCTGCCAGGCCTCGAATCGGGCATGATCCCGAAGATGCGCGCGTGCCTCGATGCCGTCGAGGGCGGGGTCGCGAAGGCGGCGATCATCGACGGCCGGATCCCGCACTCGATCCTGCTCGAGGTCTTCACGCAATCCGGCATCGGAACGGAGGTCGTGCCCGCATGAACGCCTGGCAGGACCGATTCGACCGACGCCTCATGCGCTCCATGGCCATGCCGCTCGCGAAGCTCGAGCGGGGAGAGGGCTCCCGAGTGTGGGACGACACTGGCAAGGAGTACCTCGACTTCCTCGCCGGCATCGCCGTCAATGCGCTCGGCCACGCGCATCCCGTGTTCGTCGAGGCGGTCTCGGCGCAAGCGGCGAAGCTCGCCCACGTGTCGAACTACTTCACCACCGAGCCCGCGCTCGAGCTCGCCGAGCGCATCACCCGCCTCGCGGGGGCCGGCGACGCCGGACGCGTGTGGTTCGGCAACTCTGGCGCCGAGGCCAACGAGGCGGCGTTCAAGCTCGCCCGCCTCAACAACTCCGGCGGCGCACGCACTCGCGTGCTCTCGCTCGTCGACGGCTTCCACGGACGCACCATGGGCTCGCTTGCGCTCACCGGCAAGGCGCACATGCGCGACGCCTTCGAGCCGTTGCCCGGCGGCGTCGAGCACATCCCCGCGACCATCGAGGCGCTCGAGGCGAACATCGACGATGCGGTCGCGGCCCTCTTCCTCGAACCGATCCAGGGCGAAGCCGGCGTCGTCGAGCTTCCCGACGGTTTCCTCGAGACCGCGCGCGAGCTCACCCACCGTCACGGCGCGCTGCTCATCGTCGATGAGATCCAGACGGGCGCGGGGCGAACCGGCGAGTGGTTCGCCTTCCAGCACGCCGGGATCACGCCAGATGCGATCACCGTCGCGAAGGGCATCGGCGGTGGCTTCCCGATCGGCGCACTCGTCACGTTCGGGCGGGCGTCCTCGCTCTACTCGAAGGGCCAGCACGGTTCGACCTTCGGCGGCAACCCGCTCGCGACCGCCGTCGCGAACGCGGTGCTCGGCGAGATCGAGCGCGCCGGTCTCCTCGAGAACGCGACGCGACGTGGGCGGCAGATCGGCGAACGTGTCGCGGCACTCGAATCGCCGCTCGTCGCCGGGGTCCGCGGCCGCGGCCTCCTCATCGGCATCGCCCTCACCGAGCCCGTCGCTGCAGCCGTCGTCGCCGAGGCAATGCACGGCGGCCTCATCGTGAACGCGGCGAACGACTCCACCATCCGGATGGCGCCGCCGCTCATCATCGACGACGACGACATCGACGAGTTCGCCGCACGACTCGGCAACTCGCTCGCCGCCGTCGCCGCCACCCTCTGACCTTCCTCGACCCACACCGAACGGAACCGCATGACCCGCCACCTCCTCCGCGACGACGACATCTCCCCGGCCGAGCAGGCCGAGATCCTCGATCTCGCGGCACGACTGAAGCACGACCGCTGGGCTGAGCAGCCGCTCGCGGGCCCGCAGACGGTCGCCGTGATCTTCGACAAGTCGTCCACCCGCACGCGGGTGTCGTTCGCCGTCGGCATCGCCGACCTCGGCGGCTCGCCGCTCATCATCTCGACGGCGAACAGCCAGCTCGGCGGCAAGGAGACGCCGTCCGACACGGCGCGCGTGCTCGAGCGGCTCGTCTCCGCGATCGTCTGGCGCACGTACGGACAGGCGGGGCTCGAGGAGATGGCCGCCGGCACCTCGGTGCCCGTCGTCAACGCCCTCTCCGACGACTTCCACCCATGCCAGCTGCTCGCCGACCTGCTCACCATCCGTGAGCACAAGGGTCGTCTGGCGGGGCTCACGGTGACGTTCCTCGGCGATGGGGCGAGCAACATGGCGCAGTCCTACGTGCTCGCCGGGGCCACCGCCGGGATGCACGTGCGTGTCGCGTCGCCCGAGGAGTTCGTGCCCGCGGCATCCGTCGTCGCCGATGGCGACCGCATCGCCGAGGCGACCGGCGGTTCGGTCTCCCTCTTCACCGACGCAGCCGAGGCCGTCGCCGGAGCCGACGTCGTCGTCACCGACACGTGGGTCTCGATGGGCAAGGAAGACGAGAAGGCGCATCGCGTCGCGACGTTCGGCGCGTACGGGGTCGACCGGGAGCTCATGTCGCTCGCGGCATCCGACGCCGTGTTCATGCACTGCCTGCCCGCCGACCGCGGCTACGAGGTGTCCGCCGACGTCATCGACGGACCGCAGTCGATCATCTGGGACGAAGCGGAGAACCGCCTGCACGCGCAGAAGGCGCTGCTCGTGTGGCTGCTCGAGCGGAAGGACGCCTGATGACGGATCAGCAGGGAACGAACGAGGGCTCCCTCTGGGGCGCCCGCTTCGCCTCGGGCCCGTCGCCCGAGCTCGCGGCACTCTCGAAGTCGACGCACTTCGACTGGCAACTCGCCGGGTACGACATCGCCGGCTCGCGTGCCCACGCCCGCGCCCTCTCGACGGCCGGGTATCTCACCGAGTCAGAACTCGAGGAGATGCTCGCCGGCCTCGATCGCCTGGCCGAGCAGGTCGACTCGGGTGAGCTCACCGCCGCCGAGACCGATGAAGACGTGCACGGCGCCCTCGAGACGGCGCTCATCGGCATCGTCGGGCCCGAGCTCGGCGGCAAGCTCCGGGCCGGCCGCAGTCGCAACGACCAGATCGCCACGCTCGTGCGCCTCTACCTGCGCGACCACGCCACGGTCATCGGCCAACAGCTCGTGCACCTCATCGACGCGCTCGCGGCCCAGGCCGACACGCATCGCGCGGCCGTCATGCCGGGTCGCACCCACCTCCAGCACGCCCAGCCCGTATTGCTCGCGCACCACTTGCTCGCGCACGGCTGGGCGCTCTCGCGCGACCTCGAGCGCATCGTCGACTGGGGCCGGCGCGCGGATGTCTCGCCCTACGGCGGTGGAGCGCTCGCGGGTTCGACGCTCGGGCTCGATGCGGCATCCGTCGCCCACGACCTCGGCTTCGCCGTGCCGGCCGAGAACTCGCTCGACGGCACCGCGAGCCGCGACGTCGTCGCCGAGTTCGCGTTCGTCACCGCCATGATCGGCATCGACCTCTCGCGCATCGCTGAAGAGATCATCCTCTGGAACACGCGGGAGTTCGGCTTCGTCACCCTCGATGACGGCTACTCGACCGGATCGTCGATCATGCCGCAGAAGAAGAACCCCGACATCGCCGAGCTCGCGCGCGGCAAGTCGGGCCGTCTCATCGGCAACCTCACGGGCCTGATGGCGACGCTGAAGGCGCTGCCGCTCGCCTACAACCGAGACCTGCAGGAAGACAAGGAGCCCGTCTTCGACTCGGTCGAGACGCTCGAAGTGCTGCTGCCCGCGTTCACGGGCATGATCGCAACGCTCACCTTCCACACCGAGCGCATGGCCGAGCTCGCCCCCGCGGGGTTCTCACTGGCGACGGATGTCGCGGAGTGGCTCGTGAAGCGCCGCGTGCCGTTCCGCGACGCCCACGAGATCACGGGCGCGCTCGTGCGCTATGCCGAGGAGCACTCGCTCGAGCTCGACGCCGTCGACGACGACGCGCTCGCCGCGATCTCGCCCCACCTCACACCCGATGTACGCGAGGTGCTCACGGTCGAAGGTTCGGTCGCGAGCCGCGACGGCATCGGCGGCACGGCCCCGGTGCGCGTGGCCGAGCAGTTCGCGCGCCTCGCCGACCGAGTGCGGCACCTCGTCGCCGGGCTTCCCGAGGAGCGCCCCTGACCGGCGCGTCGGGCCTCGAACTCGTCGACGCGAGCCGGGAGTTCTTCGCCCGCGACGCGCTCGAACTGGCGCCCCTGCTCCTCGGGGCGGTGCTGGCGCACGATACCGACGAGGGCCGCGTCGCCGTGCGGCTCTCCGAGGTCGAGGCATACCGTGGCGGTGATGATCCCGGTTCGCACGCCTTTCGTGGCAAGACTCCTCGGAACGCGGTGATGTTCGGGGAGGCCGGGCATCTCTACGCGTATTTCAGCTACGGGATGCACGTGTGCCTGAACATCGTGGCGGGGCATCCGGGCGCCTCGGCCGCTGTACTGCTGCGGGGCGGCACCGTGGTCGAAGGCCTCGAGCTGGCGCGCCTGCGGCGAGCCGGTTCATCCGATCGGGATCTCGCTCGCGGCCCGGCACGACTGTCACTCACGCTCGGCGTGCCGCTCTCGGCCACCGGCGCAGACCTGCTCTCGCCGCCGTTCTCGGTGCGAGTGCCGGCCGCACCGTTGCCGTTCGAGAGCGGACCGCGCACGGGCGTCAGCGGCGCCGGCGGGGGAGCCGCGTTCCCCTGGCGGTTCTGGCTCGTGGGCGAACCGGGCGTCTCCCCGTACCGGCGGCACCGGCTCGCCGCGGAGTAGCCGCCCGACGCGCTCCGGGTCCGCCCTGTTGTGGGAGTGGAGCGGCTGCGCCACGCTGCACTCATGCGCAACTCCGACATCAGCGACGGTCTCACCGTGCAGGCGATCGCCGGCAACCACGTAGTGCTCCTCGGCTTCAACATGGAGCGCTCCGACATCCGTACCGAGAAGGTGCTCGGCTTCGCCGTGCGCCGCACGCGACACTCCGATGGCGACGTTCGATGGATGACGGGCATGAAGACGTTCGCGAGCGTCGAACCGAACCCGCCGCCCGGTGTGGGTCGCTCGTCGCGGCAGCATCCGTTTCAATCGTTCCAGTGGGCCGACTACTCCGTCAGCCCGAACGAGCACTACACGTATCGCGTCTCGGCGATGATGGGCGCCCCCGGAGCGCTCGTCCCGGGTGCCACGGTCGACGTCACGGTCATCACTGAACCGGTCGACCTCGGCCGCCATGCTGTCTTCTTCAACCGGGGCTCCATCGCATCGCAGGAGTACGCGCGACGGTTCCAGAACCGGCCGCCCGATGAAGTCGGCCAGGCCGCGTTCGACTGGCTCTCGCGCGGTCTCGTGGAGGGACTCGAGGCATTCATCGGTCAAGCGGGCTCGGGTGATGTCCTCCACGGTGCGATCTTCGAGTTCAAGAACACGCGCGTGTTCGCCGCGCTCGCCGCGGCCCGTGCACGTGGCACGACGGTGAAGGTGCTCTACGACGGCGACTCGCAGAAGGCCGGCAATGAAGCGGCGCTTGTCGGCAGCGGTCTCGATGGCGCCGTCGTGGCCCGGGAGCGGTCGGGGCGTTTCGCCCACAACAAGTTCTTCGTCCTGAGCCGTGCGGGCGCTCCCGCCGAGGTGTGGACGGGCTCGACCAACCTGTCGCAGAACGGCATCTTCGGCCACTCTAACAACGCCCACGTCGTGCGCGATCCGGGTGTCGCGGCGACATTCGCCGGCTACTGGTCCCTGCTCGAGCGTGACGTCACCCGCAAGCCGACCGCGACCGAAGCGACCGCGATGACGCCGGCACCTGTGCCGGTCGGCGCGACGGACACTGACGTGGTCTTCTCACCTCGCACCGATCTCGGGGCGCTCGACTGGTATGCCGAACTCGCCGGCGACGCGTCACGTGCGCTCTTCATGACGTTCGCCTTCGGGATGGACGACCGGTTCGTCAATGTTTACGACCGGACCGATGACGTGCTGCGCTTCGCACTCATGGAGAAGAAGGGCAACGGGGCGACCTTCGCGGCGCAGGCGGCCACGATCGACCGCATCCGTCGACGTCCGAACACCACCGTCTCAGTGGGCGCCCGAGTGCAGATCAACACCTTCGACCGTTGGCTCGCCGAGACCGATCGCGCCACAGCGGAAGCGCACGTGCTGTACATCCATACGAAGTACATGCTCATCGATCCACTGGGCTCCGACCCCATCGTGGTCGTCGGCTCGGCGAACTTCTCGAAAGCCTCCACCGACACCAACGACGAGAACATGCTGGTCATCCGCGGCAACTCCGCCGTCGCCGACGTTTACTTGGGCGAGTACATGCGGTTGTTCTCCCATTACGCGTTCCGCGAGTCGCTCAAGTTCAGCGGCGCCACCAGCCCTGTCGAGGCACTCCGTCGCAAGCATCTCGTCGAAACCACGGCGTGGGCGGATGCCGGGTACTTCACGTCCGGCACGGACCGGTTCCTGCGCCGACGGTATTTCGCCGGGTTGTAGCGGTTGGCGGGGCGTTGCGCTACGTCGCGAGCGCCGTACTCAGCGGATCGCGAGATGCACGACGAGTGCTGCCGCGCTCGCCCAGATGAGGCTGGCGAACGTGCCGATGATGAAACGCTCGCGGGCCTCCGGTGCCTCGAGCTCGGTGAATCGGCCGACGCCCTTCACGGCGACGACGATGGCGAGGGCTTCCGGGAAGCCGGCGACGATGGCGCCCGCCGTGGCGATGCGTTCGAGCACGCCGATGGTCAGCCCGCCGCGGAGCACCTCACGGCGCTTCGTCGAGGCGATTCCCTGGCGCTCCTCACTCGCGGAGGGCTTCTCGGCGACGATGATGCCGCCGTGCAGGCCGGGAGCGACCGTGCCGCCCATCGCGAGGTCGAGTGCGGTCGCTGCGGCCGGGCTGCCGCCGAACAGGGCGATCGTGAGGCCCAGGATGGTGACGAGCGGCGCCAGCCCGAACTGCGCCGGTGCGCTCGCGGTCGCTGCTGCGAGGAGCGCGATGCCGAGGGTGCCGGCCGCGAACCACACGTAGGAGCGGCGCGGCCGCAGGTACGCGAGTACCGAGAATGCCGTCGCCGCGATCAGCGCGAGCAGCAGTGCCGACCAGGTCATGACGTCGGCGAGGTCGACGAGGTTCACGCAGCTCCTTCCGGTCCAGGGACCGTGCGGTCCGAGGCCTTCGAGCAGCATAGCGAGGCCGTCGACTCCCGCTTCGTCATTCGAGGAGAGTGTGCGTGGCCTCGCCGTCGAGCTCCTGCAGCAGTCGGACGAGCGGAGGAACAGCCTCCTCTTCGGCTCGCCACATCGCCGCCTTCAGACGTGCGCTGACCGCCGCTGGGCTGATGTCGAGGATGGCGGCGGCCTCCTTCTGCTGTCGGCCCGACCTGACGAGCTCGACGACCTCCCAGCCCGGCTCCGTCCTGCGTTCGCGCAGCAATACGAGGAGCCGAACGAGCGGTTCGACGTCAGCCACGGTGACGCGAGTCGTGAGCGGTGCCGCCCGCAAGGCGAATCGCCCATCGGCGCGCTTGGCGGCGCCCACGGCGTCGCGGGCGGCGATGAATGCGCTGCCGCTCGCCTTTCGTGCCGCGTCGGGCACGGGATAGCGGATGTCGCCGACGCCGAGCCCGACGCTCCAGCGCCCGGTGCGCGTGGTGTCGAGCACGATCGCAAGCGCGGTCTCCGCCGACCGGGTCACGAGTTGCACCTCATCGCCGGCGGTCTGGTCGACCGGGAGCATGAGCCCGTCGCCGAACTTCTCGGTGAGGTCGGCGACAAGTGCGCCGGTTCGATCCGGCTCCCGGCGGCTCCCGACCTGATCGGCGGTGATGACGAACATCTTGTCTCCTCCACTGAAGGCCAAGGCATTGAGGTGAGGCAGTGAATCTTGGAGCTTAGTTCTTCAGGTGGTCAAGGCTACATCATTACGCGGCTTGACTCAATGCTGAGGACTATATCCGATTCGACCGGATCCCGCTGATAATCTGTCGGGGTGCCAGACCCCGTGATCCTCGCCTTCCAAGAGAACGACGCCTCGTTCGACGATGTCTGGGAGGAGCTCGTGTGGCGCGGCCATGTGCACGTGTCGACCGACCGGGCCGCGCTGAAGGAGCTGCTCGCAGGGGAGCCCATCACGTACTACTGCGGCTTCGATCCGACCGCGCCGAGCCTGCATCTCGGCAATCTCGTGCAGCTCATCGTCATGCGACGGCTCCAACTCGCCGGCCATCGGCCGCTCGGCCTCGTCGGCGGATCGACCGGGCTGATCGGCGATCCACGGCCGACAGCTGAGCGCACGCTCAACACGCGTGAGACCGTCGCCGAATGGGTCGGCTACCTGCAGGGCCAGGTGAGCCGGTTCCTCTCGGGCGAAGGCGAGAACGCGGTGCGGCTCGTCAACAACCTCGACTGGACCGCCGGCCTTTCCGCGATCGACTTCCTTCGCGAGATCGGCAAGCACTTCCGCGTCGGCACGATGCTGAAGAAAGACGCGGTCGCTTCCCGGCTGAACTCCGAGGCGGGCATCAGCTACACCGAGTTCAGTTACCAGATCCTCCAGGGCTTCGACTACCTCGAGCTCTACCGCCACTACGGCTGCGTGCTGCAGACAGGGGGCAGCGACCAATGGGGCAACCTCACGAGCGGCACCGACCTCATCCACAAGGTCGAGGGAGCGAGTGTGCACGCCATCGGCACCCCGCTCGTAACGAACGCCGACGGAACGAAGTTCGGCAAGAGCGAGGGGAATGCGATCTGGCTCGACGCCGCGATGTGCAGTCCCTACGCCTTCTACCAGTTCTGGCTCAACACCGATGATGCCGACGTCATCGACCGGCTGAAGGTCTTCTCCTTCCTCAGCCGAGCCGAGATCGAACGGCTCGCGGCGACAGTCGAGCGTGAGGCGTTCAAGCGCGAGGCGCAGCGGGTGCTCGCCTCCGAGGTCACGACCCTGGTGCATGGGGCGGATGCCACGGCCGCCGTCATCGCCGCATCGCAAGCGCTGTTCGGGCAGGGCGATCTCGCGGCACTCGATCCAGGCACCCTCGAAGCCGCTCTTCGCGAGTTGCCGAACACGACGACATCACCCGATGCGCCCATCGTCCAGCTCCTTGTCGACACCGGCCTCGTCTCGAGCCAGAGCGAGGGCCGGCGGGCAATCGCCCAAGGGGGCGTCTCGCTCGACAACGTGCGCGTCGACGACGAGACGGCCACGCTCGAGGGGCGCGTTTCGCGGGGCGGCATGGCAGTGCTGCGCAGGGGCAAGAAGACGCTCGCGGGCGTCTTCGTGGAGTAGGCGCGACCGCCCCGAATCGGCGATCGAAGCGCGACACGCCCGGGATGTGGGGCTGAGTTGCAGGCACCCCCGATTCCACGTAATGTAATCACTCGTTGCCCCAAAGGAACGAAGAGCGACAGGGTCCATGAAGACCTTGGCTTATCGGCCTCAAGCGGGAACATTCCAAGCCTCGAAGAGAGAAATCTCCGTGAGCTTGATGCATTCGGATGCGTCCTTCGGGATGACCGGATGAGAAGAACGAAACTGCCTCGGAAGAGGCGCCGAGATCGGCGCTGAACCGGGTGCGTCCGTTTCTTGAGAACTCAACAGCGTGCACTATGTTCAATGCCAAATATCCTCGGGCATCGACCTTTTTGGTTGGTGTTTGGGATTTCTTTGAGATTGATGGATTGTCAGTTGTTGACAGTTCTTTGGTCAGGTCAAACAGTTTTCTTTGGAGAGTTTGATCCTGGCTCAGGACGAACGCTGGCGGCGTGCTTAACACATGCAAGTCGAACGATGAACCGGAGCTTGCTTCGGGGATTAGTGGCGAACGGGTGAGTAACACGTGAGTAACCTGCCCTGGACTCTGGGATAACCCCGAGAAATCGGAGCTAATACCG
>NZ_SDPN01000005.1 GCF_004134825.1 Agromyces albus | reverse complement strand
GCCCGCGCGCTCGGCAGCCGGGCCGTCGCCGGTGCCGCGCCCGAACGGATCCTGCCCGCGCCCGCGTGCATCGTGCTGCTCTCCCTGCCCGGCGGCGTGGAGCTCGACGACGCCGCGGCGCGCGGCTTCGCCCGTTCGCTCACGGACGGCGATGCGGCATCCGCCGATCGTCTCGTGCTCTCGATCGGCACGCCCGCTGCCGGTCTCGACGAGTTGCTCGGCTCGGTGCAGGAGGCGATCGACCTCGCCCGCGGCCCGGTCGCGCGGGGCACGCGCGGCCCGGTGCTGCGCCGCGCCGACGACCGCCCGCTCATGCGGCTCGTGACCTCGCTGCGCGACGACCACCGGCTGCAGCGGCACGGCGAGCGCATGCTCGCGCCGCTCATCGAATACGACCTCGCGCGCGGCGGCGACCTGCTCGACGTGCTCGGCGCGATGCTCGCCCACCCCGGCAACCGCACCGCAGCCGCCGCCGCGAGTCACCTCTCGCGGTCGGTGTTCTACCAGCGGCTCGGGCTCATCGGCGACCTGCTCGGGGTGAACCTCGACGACGGCGAGACGCTCACCGCGCTGCATCTCGCGCTGCTCGTGCGGCGCAGCGCCCCGGTGGTCGAGTAGGCCGCGAAGTTACTTGCTATTGACAAGTGCACTTGCAAAGAGCAAGCTAATTCGTGCAACGCCAATTCCGACCGATTCGAACTGGAGTCACTGATGCCCACCTCAATCTTCGTGAACCTGCCGACGACCGACCTCGAGCGGTCGAAGGACTTCTACACCTCGCTCGGGTTCAGCATCAACCCGCTCTTCACCGACGAGAACGCGGCCTGCGTCGTGCTCGACGACAACATCTACTTCATGGTGCTCACTCGTGAGTACCTCGGCACCTTCACCGACAAGCAGATCATCGACCCGAAGACGCACGCGCAGGTGAGCCTCGCGTTCACCCGCGACTCCCGCGACGAGGTCGACGAGGTGCTCGCCAAGGGACTCGCCGCCGGCGGCAGCGAGCCGCGCGAGGCGCAGGACTACGGCTTCATGTACTCGCGCGACCTCGAAGACCCCGACGGCAACATCCTCGGGTTCCTCTTCATGGAGCCCGCGGCCGCCGAGAAGGGCCCCGAAGCCTACCTGGCCGAGCAGGGCGCTACGGCCTCGTCGGCCTCGGCCTGACACGTCGACCACGTGGCCACTCGCGGGGCACGCGGCTTCGGCCAGTACAGCGGCACGGCTCGGGCGCTCGAGCGGGTCGGCGATCGGTGGGCGCTGCTCATCGTTCGCGACCTGCTCGTCGGCCCGCGCCGGTACGGCGACCTGAAGTCGGGGCTCCCGCGCATCCCCACGAACATCCTCAGCGACCGGCTCAAAGAGCTGCAGGAGTCGGGCGTCATCCGGCGCGTGCCGACGGTGCGGGGCGGGTACGAGCTCACGGCCCTCGGGCAGGCACTCGAACCTGTCGTCGTCGCCCTCGAGCGGTGGGGCTGGTCGGTGCTCGGCGAGCCGGCCGAAGGTGACCTGATCACCCGCGACGCGTTGACCGTGGCGCTCCGAGCGGCGTTCCGGGCGGATGCCGCAGCCGGGATGCCGCCGACCGAGTACGTGCTGCACGTCGGCGACGTCTCCGTGGTGGCGGTCGTCGTCGACGGCACACTCGACGTCGTGCCGATCGGCCCGGGCGCGCTGCCGCAGCCTCAGCGCAAGCGCACGCCCGAAGCGGCGTTCGAGTCGCAACTCGAGCTCATGATCCATCCCGCGGGATTCCGCGATCTGATCTCCGGCGCGCTAGAGCCGAGCGACGTGTCGATCCTCGCCGGCGACACTGAGGCGCTGGTGCGCTTCACGCGCACCTTCCGCATCGAGCCGGCCGGTCCGCCGACGGAGGCCGCCGCGGCATCCGCCGCCTGAGGCGCCCCTCGATGGTTCGCCCCGGTGGTTGAGTAGGCAGCGAAGCAGCCGTATCGAAACCACCCGAGCGATCGAGCGTGGCCTCGATACGCGTCGCCGTCGGCGGCGCTACTCGACCACCGGAGTATGTGTTCACCGAGTCTCGTGTGAGATCCGCCTCATGTGAGGCGGGATTGACATGAGCAATCGGGAACTCATGCGTCCGACCGGGTTCGAGAGTCGCCTCCGGCGGCGGCACTCGACCACCGGGGCGGGTCAGGGCGTGACGTAGAGCTTGCGCAGGGTCTGCCGCACCGTCCAGAGGGTGCGCATGCCCGCCTCGAGCCGCACGACCGAGCCCGGCGCCAGCACGATGGGGTCGGCGATCGGATGCTGGAACTCCACCGTCGCAGCACCTGAGAGCACGATGAACACCTCGTCGGCCTCGATGTCGCGCATCGCGCCCGGCGTCATCTCCCACACGCCGACGATCCGGCCGTCGGTCGAATCGAGCACGTGAAGTCCAGTGGTGGGCCCACCCGCGACGACCTGCTCGGCCGGCACGGGCTCGTGCTCGAGGGCGATGGCTGCAGCATCCGTCACCGTGCCCGCGTCGAGCCGGATCTCGCCGTTCACGAGTCGAACCCCAGTCCGAGCGCGTCGAGCGTCTTCAGGAGCACGTTGCGCTTGCCGCCGGTGTGGTCGGCGCGGTCGAGCGACCAGCGGGTGGCGTTGATGCCGAGCGCGGCGGCCGGCTCGGGTGGGAACGGCAGCGGCCGATCGCGCACCATCTCGAGTCGCGTGCGTTCGGTCTCACGGCGCTCGAGGCGATCGAGCATGACCTCGGCGGCGAAGCGCGTGGCGGCGACGCCGAGTCCGGTGAATCCTGCCGCGTAGGCGACGCGGTCGTCGCGTGCCGTGCCGTAGAACGCGCAGAAGCGCGTGCACGTGTCGATCGCACCGCTCCACTGGTGGCTGAAGCGCAAGCCCTCGAGCTGCGGGAACGTCGTGAAGAAGTGGCTCGCGAGGCGCGCGAACGTGTCGGGCCGGCGCTCGTACTCGTCGCGCACGCGACCCCCGTAGTGGTAGATCGCGTCGTATCCGCCGAAGAGGATGCGGTTGTCGCGCGAGAGCCGGTAGTAGTGGAACTGGTTCGCCATGTCGCCGATGCCCTGGCGGTTCGACCAGCCGATCGCCGCGAGCTGATCGGCCGAGAGCGGCTCGGTCATGAGCACGTAGTCGTAGACCGGCACGGTCATGAGCGTGTTGCGCTTGAGGAGTGAGGGGAACACGTTCGTCGCGAGCACCGCGTGCTCGGCGACCACCCGGCCGCCGTCGGTCACAAGGGTGACCGCTCCCGTCGAGCCCGGCGTGTCCATGCCTCGCACGGGGGAGCGTTCGAAGATCTCGACGCCGAGCTCCTCTGCGACCCGCGCGAGTTCGACGGCGAGCTTCGCGGGGTGCAGCGTCGCACTCGTGCGCGTATGCCAGGCGGCACCGAGATAGGTGGGCGAGTCCACCTCGGCGCGGGTCTCGGCCTCGTCGAGGAACCGAACGGTCGCGTCACCGCGCGCCGCGGCATCCGCTGCCGATTCAAGTAACCACTCGAGCTGGTGCGGCTCGACGGCGACCTCGAGCGAACCGCTGCGCTCGAACTCGAAGTCCATGCCGTACTCGGCCTCGGCCGCCTCGATCGCATCGAGGTTCTCGAGGCCGAGCCGGTCGAGCGTGTCGAGCTCATCGGGCCAGCGGGCGAGGCCGTTCTCGCGACCGTGGGTGAGGCTCGCCTCGCAGAAGCCGCCATTGCGGCCGGATGCCGCCCAGCCGATCGTCTTCGCCTCGATGAGCACGACGTGCGCGTTCGGGTTGCGGCGCTTGGCGAGCACCGCAGTCCAGAGCCCGGTGTAGCCGCCGCCGACGATCGCGAGGTGCGCGACCCGCTCGCCCGAGAGCTTCGGGCGCGCGGGAACGCGGCCGAGGTCGTCGAGCCAGAACACCGATTGCGCGGTGTGCTCGAGCGAGTGCTGCACGACGGATGCCGCTGGCCGGCGCCGTTCGAATACGGTCGTTCCCACTGGGATCACTCCATCGCGGTCTGGTACTCCATCCTCCCGCGCGGCGAGGCGGACGCGCCAGCGGCGCGGTGTCCCGACATCCGCTCGCCGCCGGACAGGGTGGCCGGATGCCCCGTGTCGGTGGCACCTGGCACGATGAGGTGTGCCCGAGACGATCGACTACGCCCGCTACGAACTCGAGTTCGACGCCGACTTCTCCGGCCCCGACCTCGACCCCGCCCAGTGGCTGCCGCACTACCTGCCGCAGTGGAGCAGCCGCGACGCCACTCGCGCACGCTACGACGTGGGCGACGGACTGCTCACCCTGCGGGTCGACGCCGACCAGCCGCCGTGGTCGGCGGAGTACGACGGCATCGTGCGGGTGTCGAACCTGCAGACCGGGGTGCGATCGGGGCCGGTGGGCAGCCGTGAGGGGCAGCATCCGTTCCGCGACGGACTCGTCGTGCGCGAAGCGCAGCGCGAGCAGCGGCTGTACACGCCGCAGTACGGCATCATCGAGGTGCGCGCGGCCGCCAGTGCCGACCCCGACAGCATGGTCGCCCTCTGGATGATCGGTATCGAAGACGTGCCCGAGCACTCCGCCGAGATCTGCGTCATGGAGATCTTCGGCAGCGAGGTGACGGATGCCTCGGCGCTCGTCGGCATGGGCGTGCATCCCTTCAACGACCCAACGATCGCCGACGACTTCGAGAAGGTTCCCGTCGAGCTCGACGTGCGCGACTTCCACGACTACGCCATCGAGTGGACGCCCGGCGGCGTGCGCTTCTTCATCGACGGTCAGCTCGTGCGTTCGACGACCCAGTCGCCCGACTACCCGATGCAGCTCATGCTCGACATCTTCGACTTCCCGCCCGAGGCGGGTGGCGCCGACGCCGGCGCATACCCGAAGGAGTTCCGCGTGCAGCGGGTACGGGGGTTCCGGAGGCGCTGAGCGCTTGCATCCTGCGTTCATGGTGTCCTCCATTCGTATTCGTGCTCGCGGAGGAGTTCGCGGAGCTGAGTCCGGGCGCGTTGGTAGCGGCCGCGCGCGGTCGATTCGCTGATCCCGAGGATCGTGGCTGCGTCGGGCAGGGTGAATCCGTCCCACAGCACGAGTCGTACGAGTTCGGATTGATCGGCCGGGATCGCGTCGAGCGCGGCGCGGATGTCGAGGGTCTCCGTGTCGACGTGCTCGGTGGGAAGCGTCTCGAGATGTGCGCGCAGCTTGTGGGTGAGATCGGAATGACGGATGGCGCCGCGGGCGGCGTTGGCGAGCACGCGCCTGGCGACTCCGAACAGCCACATCCTTGCTTGCTCGGGCTCTGCCGGCATCCGGTCGCCTCGCCGCCACGCGACCAGGAACGTCTCGCTGAGCAGATCTGCGGCATCGGCTGGAATCTGTACTCGGCGGCCGAAGTAGCTCAGCAGGTCGGCGGCGTTGGCCAGGTAGGCGCTCTCGATGTGATCTTCTTGCGCTGAGCGGCGCCGTCGCCGCATCACTGTGCCGGGCCTTCGGTCGCGCCGTCGCACGGCCGTGCTGCTACTTCCAGTCCGACGCCGTGCGTGAGGTGGCCCGCCTGCTCGAATTCGGCAGAGATGCGCTCGCCCATCACGTGTGTGGCCGCCACTGAATAGGTTGGGGGCGGCGGGGTGGCACCGGATGCGATGCTCGCTGGGTCGGTGAATGCGGCGCGTCGTTCGACCTCGAGTTCGTACTCGACTTCGATCTCAGCGCTGGTGATGGATGCGATGAGCGGATCCCAGTCGTGTTCCGCGAGGAACTTCCGCGCCGCCTCGGTGCGCCGGTCGACTTCCTCGTCCGACACGTCGTGGTCGCGATAGTAGGGCTGCACGCTGAAGAAGACCTCGCACAGTCCGAGTTCCGTACCGTCTTTCAACTCGAAGCTGCGCTGCGCGACGACATCCGGTGTCCAACCCAGCCAGTCGAAGACAGCCGGCCCTGCCGTCGCAGCCGTGACGCCGAGCCCGACAACGCTGATCCCGAGCGCAGCGCCGGTAAGGAACCTCCGGAGACGCGATACCCGGGCGCGCTCGCGAGATCCTGCAACCACGGCGCGCGCCACGGCTTCAGCCTTGTCCGCGGCGGCTTGCTCGGCGCCCAGCGCCCGCGGCGCAGCGCCCCGCACCGCCTCATCCAACCAATCCATCAGCCTGCCCCTTCGCGGAGTGTCCTCATATAGGACATGTCCGGAATGGGCGGATTCTTAATTCGTCGAGTGACTCCAGGTTCTAGCCGGCCGTGAACACGTTCGGCGAGATCTCCTCGGCTCCGGTCGGTGCCGGGGCGCCATCTGGCCGGATCTCATACGTGCCCGACGGCCCGCTGACGGCCGTGAGTCCGCCACCTTCGCCGCATCCGACGACCCATTCTTCGTTGTTCGGGTAGATCACGAGGCAGATCGCGGAGTTGTCACCTCTTGCCAAGTAGAGGCGATCGCCGTCATGCTCGCCCACGAAGCGGCTCGTCGTCGGATCCAGGCTGTCATCGGCGTAGTCCGGCAGATCCTTCGGGAGGGCGTCGCCGGCTTCCGCCGCGCGATCCAAGACGGCGAATCCCGATGCGGGACTGATGCAGCCGGCAAGCCCCATTCCTGCGAGCAGGACAACGGCAACGACCGACGCGAGCTTCAACGCTGACACAGTCGAGATACTGCCACGGATGTCACGAATGCTGACTCAGGCTCAGCGGGCGCCTCGGCGAGTCGTCAGGAGAGCGCGTCGACGTTGTGCAGGTAGGCGATCCAGCTGTTGCATTCGTCCACATGCGTCAGACCGATGGCGGGTGCGGCCCACATGATGAAGGCTGCGGCGTCGACCATTCCCGCCAGGTCGAAGGCGACCGGCAGCAGCTCGCGCTCGGCATCGGACAGGGCCCTCGTCCGCTCATATCCGGCTACCGCAGCGTCGGCGAGATCGCGCGGCAGCCGCCGGTCGGGGTCGTCGACGGCGAGGTAGTGGAAGACGCGCGCCAGGTCGATGACGAGCGGACCGTGGTTGAGCTCGTCGAAGTCCAGCACTGCGGTCACCTCCCCGTCGGCGACCAGGAGGTTCTGGCGGTGTAGGTCATGGTGGAGCGGACCGGAGGGCAGCTCGTGCAAGCGTTCCAGCTCTTCGCTTCGGCCTTCGAGGAAGTCCCGTACGCGATCGTGCCAGTCGTCGACGCCGTCGAGCTCGGGCCGGGACGCCAAGCCCTGGTGGAGGAGGCCGAGGCGGTCGATCACCGGAATCCGCTCGTCGGTCCAGTCGGCGGTGAGGAGGTGCATCCGGGCCAGCAGCCCACCGAGCTGCCCTGCCAGCGGCGCGGTCATCTCGGGCGGGACGTCGCCGGGCACCCACGGGAAGACGGCGATCGGGCGAGCGGCCTCGATCACCAGCTCACCTGAGGCGGTGTGAAACGGTGCCGGCGTCGGGTACCCGTTCTGGCCAAGGAACGCGACCAGCCGGAGCTCGGCGCGGATCTTCTCGATGCCCGACACCCGGTACTCCCGCAGCACCACCTCGCCTTTGTCGGTCGCGATGCGGAAGTTGCCGTTGTCCTCGCCGCCTTCGAGCGGCTTCGGATCACCGGTTGCGTGGAGGCCGTACTCGGCCAGGATCTTGGGGAACTCGATCTGATGCATCACTCAGCTCGATCAGTGACCGGCACGACAGCGTACAAATGGCTCATTGATCCCATAGCGGGAGGCTATCGCCCGCTTCGCGAGCCGGCACAGCTCCTCATCCGCGCGGCGCGTGCGCCTCGAGGAACTGGTACACCTCGGTCTGATCGACGCCGGGGAAGGTGCCCGTCGGCAACGCTGCGAGCAGCGAGGTCGGGGTGCGTGCAGCGGGCCAGGACTGATCGGCCCACCGCTCGGCGAGCGCACCCGGTGCGCGGCGGCAGCAGGTCTCATCGGGGCAGCGCGACACGGCGCGGTGCGAGGTCTCCCGGCCGCGGAACCACTTGACGTGCTCGAAGGGCACGCCGACCGACACCGAGTACTCGCCCTCCTTGGCCTTCTCGATGCGCGACGTGCACCAGAACGTGCCCGAGGGTGTGTCGGTGTACTGGTACCAGGGGCTGAAGCGGTCTTCGACGTCGAACACCGTGCGCGCCGTCCAGTTGCGGCAGACGGTCGTGCCCTCCACTGCACCCAACGCATCCGACGGGAAGCGAACGGCGTCGTTCTCGTACGCCTTGATGATCGTTCCCGACTCGTGCACCTTCATGAAGTGCACGGGGATGCCGAGGCGAGCCGTCGCGAGGTTCGTGAAGCGGTGCGCGGCCGTCTCGTACGACACCGCGAACGCGTCGCGGAGCTCCTCCATGGAGATGCGCCGCAGGTTCTTCGCCTCGGTGAGAAAGCGCACGGCGGCCTGCTCGGGCAGGAGGATCGCCGCGGTGAGGTAATTCGTTTCGATGCGCTGGCGCAGAAATTCGCCGTAGTTTCTCGGCTCCTCGTGGGCGAGGATGTGGCTCGCCAGCGCCTGCAGGATCGGCGAGCGGGAGTCGCGTGAGGGCGACTGCTGCGTGGGCAGGTAGATGCGGCCGTGGCGCTTGTCGGTGACCGATCGCGTCGAGTGCGGCAGGTCGCCGACATAGTGCAGCGAGTAGCCCAGGTGGCTCGCCATGTCTGCGACGAGCTGGTGCGACACCGGCCCGCCCGCATGCCCCACGGCCTCGAGCAATTCGGCCGCCTTCGCCTCGAGCTCGGGATAGAAGTTGTCGCGAGCGCGCATCTCGGCACGCAGCTCGGCGTTCGCGCGACGTGCCTCCTCGGGCGTCGCGGCACGCTCGCGGTGCAGGCGATCGATCTCGTTGTGCAGCGTGAGGATGGTCTGCAGCGTCTGGTCGTTGAACGCCTTGCCGACGCGGAACGGCGCGAGTCCGAGCGCGGCGAAGACGGGCCCGCGCTGGGCGCGCTCGACGGCGATCTCGAGTGCGGCGCGCTGGCTCGGGGCATCCGTTCGCAGCAGTTCATCGACGCTCGTGCCGAGCGCGAGGGCGATCGTGCGCAGCATCGAGAGGCGCGGCTCGCGCTTGCCGTTCTCGATCGACGAGACCTGCGAGGGGGCGCGGTCGATCGCCGTGGCGAGTTCGCCGAGCGTCATTCCGAGCGCGGTGCGGCGTTCGCGGATGCGCCGGCCGAGCGTGAGCGCGTCGACCTCGTCGGGCTCATGGCCGTCGGCACCCGAAGGCGCGGCAGGGGCGGCTGCGAGAGCCGTCTGGGTGGTGCGATCGGCGATGACCATGTCTCCGATGGTCACACGGGTGAGCGGATGCCGCAAACAGAAGAACGGCGAAAGTTCTGCGGACGGCGACGCGACCGGCCGCCGAGCGCCGCCGCGCTCACCCACTCAGTGCGGGTTTGAGCTCCCGGGCGAAGAAGTCCATGAAGCCGTCGACATCCGGGCCCGAGTTCGCAAGCACGACGTGGTCGTAGCCCACGCGCTCGTACTCGCCGATCGCCTCGAGGTGCTTGGCGGCATCCGGTCCGCACGGCAACTTGGCAGCCACGTCCTCTTCTCGGATCAGCGCCGACGCGGCTTCGAAGTTCGCCGGGTTGGGCAGTTCGCTCATGACCTTCCAGCCGGTGAGCGACCAGCGGGATGACTCGTGGGCGGCGCGCACCGCCGACTCCTCGTCGGGCGCCCACGCGAGTCCGACCTCGCCATAGCGCGGTCCGTCGCCGCCGGCCGTTCGATACGCCTTGAGGATCGAGGGCTTCGCCTCGTTGCCGAACAGGCCGTCGCCGAGTTCGGCAGCGAGCCTCGCGGCATCCGGTCCGCCCGCAGCCACCGCGATCACCGGGAGCTCCTCGGGGAGGTCGAAGACGCGAGCGTCCTCGAGGCGGAGGTACCTGCCCCGATACGAGTGGTAGCCGCCCGACCACAGCAACCGGATGATCTCGAGCGCCTCGTGGAGCATCGCCTGGCGCTCGGCGACCGCCGGGAACCCGCTGCCGACCACGTGCTCGTTCAAGCGCTCGCCGGAGCCGACGCCGAGCGTGAACCGGCCGTCCGAGACGAGCGAGAGGGTCGCCGCGGCCTGGGCGATGATCGCCGGGTGATACCGCAGCGTCGGGCAGGTCACCCCGGTGGCGAGACCGAGCGAGTCCGTCGTCGCGGCGATGGCCCCGAGCACCGTCCATGCGAACGGGGAATGCCCCTGCGAGTCGAGCCACGGATGGTAGTGGTCGCTGATCTCGACGAAGTCGAACCCCGATTCCTCGGCGAGGCGTGCCTGACGCACGAGTTCCTGCGGTCCGAAGCCTTCTGCCGAGAGTTTGTAGCCGTACTGCATGATGGTCGTCTCCCTTCGACAGGGGCGACGTTACGCCCGCGGCATCCGTGCCGGCAGCGGTTGCATGCGGGGTCGGATGCCGCCACAATGCGCCGCGATCCGCTTGCGTTATACGCCGCGGTTCTCGAACTCGCAAGGGCCTTCTCCAGCGAGGACCGCCGACCTACCGTGTCGGTACCTACCGGTGTTCCGCGGCCTCGCCGCGGGCGCAGGCAACCCGAGAAAGCGAGTCGACGATGACGAACAGCATGTCTCCAGACGCCCCCACGCCTCCCACCGGAACCCCACCGAGCGGCACTACGCCCACCGGCACGACGCCGCCGACGGGCACCATGCAACCCGCCGGCACGATGCCTCCCGCCGGCACGACCGCGGGAACGCCGCCCGTCGGCACTACCCCTGAGCTGCGCGAGGAAGCGGCGATGCTCGCGGAAGACGCCGGAAAAGCAGGCCGGCGCGTGGCCGACGTCGCGAAGGAGGAGACGAAGTCGGTCGCCTCCGAGACGCGCCGTCAGGCTCGGCAGCTCGCCGACCAGGCGAGCAACGAACTCCGCGACCAGGCCGCCGTGCAACAGCGACGCGTCGCGAGCGGCTTGCGAGCCGTCGGCAGCCAGTTCTCCCAGATGGCCGAGAGCTCCACGGAGTCGGGGTACGCCACCGATATCGTTCGGCAAGCTGGCAACAGCGCCGATGAGGTCGCCCGATGGCTCGACGCCCGCGACCCGGGATCCCTGCTCGAAGAGGTCAAGGGGTTCGCCCGGCGCCGTCCGGGCGTGTTCCTCGCGATCGCCCTCGGCGCCGGTGTCATCGCGGGCCGGATGACCCGGGCCCTCACGGCCCCCGCCGAGGATGAGCTCACGAGCGGCACATCACGGGGCGGCCTGCCAACGGGCACGGCGCGCCCCCGCGCCGCAGTGCCGACGAGCCCGAGCACGCCGATCTTCACCGAGGACACGGATGCCGCCACGGCGCCGTTCCCCGGAGAGCGCTTCGGCGGAACGGGCTCCACTCCACCGAGAGGCGGGTTGTGATGACGAACAACTTGGACGCCGACCTGCCGACCCCGTCGGAGCAACACGCCGCGAACACGTCGCTCGGCGACCTCATCGCCGAGGTCAGCAGCGACGTCTCGACACTGATGCGGCAAGAGGTCGAACTCGCCAAGGCCGAGATCAGGCAGACGGCGATCCGCGCCGGGAAGGGCGCCGGGATGTACGGCGCAGCCGGCGTGGCCGGACTGCTCACCGCGCTCTTCCTCTCGATCGCGGTGTGGTGGGGCCTCGGCTACCTCATCGGCAACGCCTGGTCGGCCGTGGTCGTCGCGGCCATCTGGGCGATTGTCGCGGTCGTGCTCGCGCTCGTCGGCAAGAGGGAGTTCGACTCCGTCGACGGCATGCCGAAGACCGTCGACAGCATAAAGAAGATCCCGGACACGTTGAAAAGGAATGAGGAGAACCGATGAGCGACCCAAGTGAGATCCGCTCCGACATCGAGCGGACTCGACGAGAACTCGGCCAGGACGTCGACGCGCTCGCCGACAAGGTCAATCCGGCGAAGATGGCGCACCGCCAGACCGACAAGGTGCGACGTGCGGTGAGCAGAGTCACCGATCGGGTGATGGGCACCGCCTCGGATGTCGCCGAGTCGGCCCACGACGCGATGGACACCGCCGGTGAAGCCGTCGCCGAGGCACCGCAACGCGTGACCTCGGCAACGAGGGGCAACCCGATCGCTGCCGGCCTCATCGCCTTCGGTGTCGGTTGGCTCCTCTCGTCGCTCGTACCGGCCTCGAAGCCCGAGCGCGACGTCGCCGAGAAGGCGAAGGAAGCGGCAGCCCCGCTCGTCGACGAGGTGCGCGACGTGGCGAAGGAGTCGGCCGACCACTTGAAGGAGCCGGCACGTGAGGCCGTCGACGCCGTGAAGGAGCGTGCAGCCGAAGCGGTCGACACCGTCAAGCAAGAGGGCGGCGCCGCGGCATCCGAAGTGCAGAGCGAGGCCAAGCACGCGGCCGAGCGACGGATGGAGTGAAGCGGCTGGCAATGGCACCGGCATGGCGCGCTCGAAGAGGAGCGCGCCATGCCGCGCGTCATGCTTGGATAGCGGGTGGACGTTCGCGGAGTGGCCGCGGCCTCAATCGAACTGGAAGACCGTGCCCAAACGCCGAATCATCGCCCTCGTCCCCCTTGCCCTCTCCGCGTTGCTGCTCGCCGGCTGCGCCGCGAGCAGCCCCGCCCCTGAGAAGGCCGAAGAGGTTGCGACCGTCGAGACGGAAGCTCCCGTGGCCGTCGAGCAGACCAAGCAGGAGGCCTGCGACATCATGGCCGCCGGCACGCAGGAGCTCGCCGCTCTGAACACCCCAGAGACGATGTCGACCTTCACCTCCGATCCAGCCGCAGGAATCGCCCTGCTCGGCTCCGCCGAGGCCGCGCTCGTCGGGAGCGCTGCTGAGGTGACCAACGCCGAGGTGCTGCCGGGCGCGACCGAGTTCACCACAGCGGCCACCGACTACTTCGGCTACGTGCGGACCATGGCCCAAGACCCGGCGAACGCCGACACGTCGGTTATGGGGGAGAAGATTCAGATTCTCATGGACGGAATGATCGCGCTGACCGAGGTCTGCGCCGCCTGATCGGCTCTCGGCTGCAACAGCCGCAACACGCGTGAGGGGTGGCTATCGCCACTCCTCACTGCGAGGCAGACTCGAGTCATGGCCATCACCGAGTCCGACCTCGTCCATCTTCGCCGCGTCGTCGAGCTCGCGCGGGAAGCCGCCGACGCGGGTGACGGCCCGTTCGGGTCGGTGCTCGTCGACGCCGCCGGCATCGAACGGTTCGCCGACCGCAATCGGGAGGCGAGCACTGGAGACCCGACTCGGCATCCGGAGTTCGAGATCGTGCGATGGGCGGTCACCCACCTCACGCCGGAGCAACGCGCGAGCGCGACGGTGTACACCTCGGGGGAGCACTGTGCGATGTGCTCGGCCGCGCATGCCTGGGTCGGCCTGGGCCGCATCGTGTACGTCGCCTCTGGCCACCAGATCACGGCGTGGCGCGCAGCAGTAGGAGCCGCACGCTCGCCCGTGGCGACCCTGCCGATCACGACGGTCGCACCTGGGCTCGCGGTCGAGGGTCCGGTCGACGAGCTCGTCGACGAGGTGCGCGTGCTCATCGAACGGCACGCCCGGCGCAACTGACGCACGCGCTCCGGTCGGCGTGCGAGTGATGCGCCGAGAGGGCGCGCCGTGTCGGAATAGACCAGCCAATCCGACACGAAGCGCGCTTTCGAGCCGCGAAGTTCTGTAACGCGGAAGAACCCGGGAAGTTCACCCCCTGGATCGTCGGATCGGGGTGCTCCGCCGACCGCAGAGTGGGAGGCAGACCACCGAGGCCGCCGCACCAGGCGGTCGACCGGCACCACCGAAGGAGCACGAAGATGAGCACCGTCCGCCCCGGAGACCAGACCCAGACCGCTGCCGAGCTGCAACTCGAGTGGGACGCCGACGCCCGCTGGGACGGCGTCAGCCGCGACTACACCGCCGCCGACGTCATCGCCCTCCGCGGCCCGGTGCGCGAGGAGCGCACGCTCGCCAAGCGCGGCGCCGAGAAGCTCTGGCAGCTCGTCCAGGAGAACACCGGCACGGCGTTCACGCCGCAGGCCGACCCGAAGTGGGCCGCTGCCCTCGGCGCCCTCACCGGCAACCAGGCCGTGCAGCAGGTGCGCGCCGGCCTGCAGGCGATCTACCTGAGCGGCTGGCAGGTCGCGGCCGATGCGAATCTGAGCGGCCAGACCTACCCCGACCAGTCGCTCTACCCCGCCAACTCGGTTCCGGCCGTCGTGCGCCGCATCAACAACGCGCTGCTGCGCGCCGGTCAGATCGAGCAGGGCACCGACGACCGCGACTGGATGGCGCCCATCGTCGCCGACGCCGAGGCCGGCTTCGGCGGGCCGCTCAACGCCTATGAGCTCATGGGCCAGATGATTGAGGCAGGCGCAGCCGGCGTGCACTGGGAGGACCAGCTCGCGAGCGAGAAGAAGTGCGGCCACATGGGCGGCAAGGTGCTCGTGCCGACGTCGCAGCACATCCGCACGATCAACGCGGCGCGCTTGGCGGCGGATGTCGCCGGCGTGCCGTCGATCATCATCGCCCGCACCGACGCGCTCGCGGCGACCCTCATCACGAGCGACCACGACGAGCGCGACCGGCCGTTCGTCACAGGGGAGCGCACCGCCGAGGGCTTCTACGAGGTGCAGAACGGCATCGAGCCGGTCATCGCCCGCGGCCTCGCCTACGCCGAGTACGCCGACCTGCTGTGGGTCGAGTCGGCCGAGCCCGACCTCGACCTCGCCCGCCGATTCGCCGAGGCCGTGCACGCGAAGTTCCCGGGCAAGCGCCTGAGCTACAACTGCTCGCCGTCGTTCAACTGGAAGCGCCACCTCGACGACGCCCAGATCGCGACCTTCCAGCGCGAGCTCGCGGCGATGGGCTACGCGTTCCAATTCATCACCCTCGCGGGCTTCCACGCCCTCAACCACTCCATGTTCACGCTCGCGAAGGACTACAGCGAGCGGCACATGAGCGCCTACGTCGAGCTCCAAGAGGCGGAATTCGCCTCGGAGGCATCCGGATACACCGCCACGCGCCACCAGCGCGAGGTCGGCACCGGCTACTTCGACCGCATCGCCACCGCGCTGAACCCCAACAGCGCAACGCTCGCCCTCGTCGGATCGACCGAGGAAGAACAGTTCAGCCATTGAACGCTCACCCCGGATTTGCATGACTTCGGCCGCATTACATGACGTCTACGACTGCAGATGTCATGCAAATGCCCAAATGTCATGCAAACCCGGGATGGCGGACGAGAAGGAGACACGACCATGAACACCACGCCCAGCATGACCATCGAACGCACGGATGCCACGCCCATCGCCGCGCGTGCAGCACACGCTGCACATCCCGCGACGGGCAGCTTCCAGACCGTCGAACCCCGCATCGAGGTGAGCGCCCCCCTCGGCCCGCGATACGCCGAGATCCTCACTCCCGAAGCGCTCGAGTTTCTCGCCGAGCTGCACGACCGCTTCGCGAGCACCCGCCACGAACTGCTCGCCGCTCGCCTGCAGACCCGCGTCGACGCCGCGAACGGCCGTGATCCGAAGTTCCTGCCCGAGACCGAGTCGATCCGAAGTGATCGCTCATGGCGCGTCGCGGGCGCCGGCCCCGGCCTCGAAGACCGCCGGGTCGAGATCACCGGCCCGACCGACCGCAAGATGGCGATCAACGCCCTCAACTCGGGCGCGAAGGTCTGGCTCGCCGACCAGGAGGATGCCACGAGCCCCACGTGGGCGAACGTGATCGAAGGCCAGCTCAGCCTCTTCGACTTCCTGCACGGCGAGCTCGAGTACACGAGCCCAGAGGGCAAGCAATACCGCGTCACGGCCGAGGAGACCCCGACGATCGTGATGCGGCCCCGCGGCTGGCACCTCACGGAGAAGCACCTGAGGTTCCACGACCGGGCGGGACGCGCCATGCACGCCTCGGGATCGCTCGTCGACTTCGGCCTGTACTTCTTCCACAACGCGCAGGCGCTCATCGCCGCGGGCCGGGGGCCATACATCTACCTGGCCAAGCTCGAGTCGCACCGCGAGGCGAAGCTCTGGAACGACATCTTCGTCTTCGCGCAGCAGCGGCTCGGCATCCCGAAGGGCACGGTGCGTGCCACGGTGCTCATCGAGACGATCCAGGCCGCATTCGAGATGGACGAGATCCTCTATGAGCTGCGCGACCATTGCGCCGGCCTGAACGCCGGCCGCTGGGACTACATCTTCTCGATCGTGAAGACGTTCCGCTCGCGCGGCCGCCGCTGGGTGACGCCCGACCGCAAGTCGATCACGATGACCGTGCCGTTCATGCGCGCCTACACCGAGCTGCTCGTCGCAACCTGCCACAAGCGGGGAGCACATGCCATCGGCGGCATGAGCGCGTTCATCCCCAACCGGCGCGACCCGCAGGTGACCGAGCGCGCGCTCGCCGCAGTCGCCGCCGACAAACGCCGCGAGGCATCCGACGGCTTCGACGGCACGTGGGTCGCGCATCCTGACCTCATCGCGACTGCTCGGGCGGAGTTCGACGCGGTGCTGGGGGAGCGGCCGAACCAGGTCGACCGCCTGCGCGACGACGTCGAGGTGACGGCGGCGCAACTGCTCGACATCCCGTCGATCGGCGGGCATGTCACCGAGGGCGGCGTGCGCGACAACGTCTCGATCGGCATCCGCTACATCGAGTCGTGGTTGCGCGGCACCGGTGCCGCGGCGATCGACAACCTCATGGAGGATGCCGCGACGGCCGAGATCTCGCGCTCGCAGATCTGGCAGTGGCTCAACGAGAACACCATCACGGCCGAGGGCACCCGCATCGACCACGCGTGGATGGAGGGGCTCGTGGCATCCGTCATCGCCGGCCTGCCGCGGTTCGACGGCGACCGCTTCGACGACGCGATCGAGGTGTTCCGGCACGTCGCGCTCGAGCCGGAGTTCCCGACGTTCCTCACGCTGGGGGCGTACGCGCGGTACCTCTGACACCCTTGAGGGGCGAGCGCGTCGATTTGCGACACGTCGGGCACGATACGGTGCTCGGATGTCGCGAATCGACGCGCTCGCGCTGCGGGATCATCCCGCCGGGCTGCCGATGCGTCTGGAAGAATCGATGATCGTGCAAGTGATCTCCATTCGGGCGGCCGGGCGAGCGGATGCCGCGGCGCTCGCCGAGCTCGCCGCCGAGACGTTTCCGCTCGCATGCCCGCCCCGCACGACCGCTGAGGCGATCGCCGCGTTCATCGCCGAGCACTTCACGGTCGCCCGCTTCGAGGCGCACCTCGCCGACGAGCGCCGGTCGATCCTCGTCGCAGAGGGTGACGGCCGGCTCGTCGGCTACTCGATGCTCATCAGCGGCGAGCCGGGCGACGCCGACGCTGCGGCCGCGCTCACCCGCCGGCCGGTCGTGGAGCTCAGCAAGTTCTACACTCGGGCGCTCGCGCACGGCACGGGAGTCGCCGCGCCGCTCATGTCGGCGACGCTCGGCGCCGCGGCGGCCACCGGCGCATCGGCGGTGTGGCTCGGCGTGAACGAGGAGAACGCCCGAGCGATCCGCTTCTACGAGAAGCACGGCTTCGCGAAGGTCGGGCGCAAGCACTTCACGGTCGGCGGCCGCGTCGAAGACGACTGGGTCCTCGAGCTGCCGCTCGACTGAAACGCTCTTGCCGTCAGCCAGATAGCTGACTACGGTCAGAGATATGACCGACCAGCAGCTCGACCGCGCCTCGATCGATCGCGTCCGCGCCTTCAACCGCGCCGTCACGGCGCGGATCGGAGCCCTCGAAGACGAGTACCTCGGCAGCGCTCGATCGCTCGGCGCCTCCCGCGTGCTCTGGGAGGTGCACGACGACGGCGTCGACGTGCGCGAGATCCGCGAGCGCCTCGAGCTCGACTCCGGCTATCTCAGCCGGTTGCTCCGGTCTCTTGAGCGGGAGGGCCTCGTCGGCCTCGCGGCATCCGCTGCCGACTCCCGCGTGCGCACGGCGCGTCCGACCGAGGCCGGCCGGGCCGAGCGGGCCGAGCTCGACCGGCGCAGCGACGAGCTCGCGGCATCCCTGCTCGCACCCCTCAGCCCTCGCCAGCGTGAGCGACTCGTCGAGGCGATGGGCACGGCGATGCGCCTGCTCGAGGCGGGCCTCGTGACCGTCGAGCCAGCGGATGCCGCGTCCGACGACGCTCGCGCGTGCCTGTCGGCCTACTACGCCGAGCTCGCCCGGCGCTTCCCGGGCGGCTTCGACCCGGCGCAGAGCCTCCACCCCGACACCCGGGAGTTCGCCGAGCCGAGCGGCCGGTTCCTCGTTGCCCGCCTGCACGGCCGGGCGATCGGATGCGGCGCCGTGCTGTTCCACGGCTCCGAACCCGCGTATATCAAGCGGATGTGGGTCGACGACGACGTGCGCGGCATGGGGGTGGGCCGGCGCATCCTCGAGGCGCTCGAGCAGACCGCGCGCGAGCATGGCGCGACATCCGTGACCCTCGAGACGAACGCGAGCCTCACCGAGGCGATCGCGATGTACCGCGCGGCCGGGTACGTCGAGGTGCTCCCGTTCAACGACGAGTTCTACGCCGACCACTGGTTCGAGAAGCCGCTCGAATAGGTGCCCTACGCGGCGGCAGCCGCGGTGCGCGCCGCACCACGCGCGATCGCCCACGTGCCGAGCCCCGAGGCGAGGAACACGCCCGCGAGGATCGCCCACCCGCCGAAGCCGAGCGAGAGCGCGGTCGAGGTGACGAAGAGGGGCGCCACCATCGCGCCGAGCGAGTAGCCCATCGAGAACACGCCCTGATAGGTGCCGGCGCGCACGGGGTCGGCGAGTTCGAAGCTGAGCCCCCACGCGCCGGCTTGCGAGAGCACCTCGGCGAACGCGTGCGCGACGGCGGCGAGCACGATGATCGCGATCGCGAAGCCGACAGGGAGGCCGGCCGCGGCGGCGTAGACGAGGCACGCGGCCGCCATGAGCCACGCGGCGATCGCCGAGACCCGGCCCGCGCGGCGCAAATCGTGCGTGCCCCGGGAGAGGGGCACCTGGAAGATGATGACGATGACCGTGTTGAGGATCAGCACGGCCGCGACGAGCACCTCGGGCGCGGCCGTCTCGTTCGCGATCCAGAGCGGCACGCCCACCTCGCCAAGTCCGAACTGCATGCCGAAGACCGCGGTCAGCACGGTGAATCCGAGGTAGCGCGGGTCGCGCCAGGGTGAGTGGCGACGAAGGGCACGGCGCTCGGCGACGGC
This sequence comes from Agromyces albus, assembly GCF_004134825.1. Taxonomy (GTDB): domain Bacteria; phylum Actinomycetota; class Actinomycetes; order Actinomycetales; family Microbacteriaceae; genus Agromyces; species Agromyces albus. The sequence goes on along the minus strand of NZ_SDPN01000005.1, from coordinate 137,322 downwards.
GGATGCCGCGACATCCGTCGACCCGGTCTCGGTCGTCACGGGCGGCGCGGCAGGTGGCGTCGACGCGTCGACGGAGGTCGGGAGCTTCACGAGCTGCGCGAGGCCGAGCAGGTACATGACGCCGGCGCCGACGATGATCCAGCGGTAGGCCTCGGCGGTTCCGGCGAGCAGGGCGATCGCCCCGATGCCGGAGCCCACGGCGATCGCGAGGTTCGTCACCGTGCGCAGCACGGCTCGGGCGTGCACCCGGGCGTCGGCGTCGAAGGCTCGGGCGATGATCGCCATGCGGGTCGAGTTCGTGGCCTGCCCGATGGCCCCGACCGCGACGGCGATGATGAGGGCGCTCGTGAAGTCGCCCGCGAAGACGTAGCAGATGAGGCCGATGGCCTCGAGGGTCGTGAGCACGAGGAGCAGGCGCCTGGCGCTCAGGCGATCGGCGAGCCAGCCGCCCGCGAGCGACGAGAGCACGCCCGCGGCGCTCGCGGCGCCGAGCACGATCGCGACCTCGTGCGGTGCGAGCCCGACGATGAGTGTGAAGTAGAGCACGGTGACGGTGAGGAAGACGCCGCGTCCCACCCGGCTGATGAGCGTGGCCGTGACGAGGATGCGCAGTACCGGATCGGCGACGGATGCCGCAAGGCGGGCGCCGAGGCCAGGTCGACGGCCGTTCGGGGTACCGGGGGCCGCAGCATCCGGTGCATCCGGTGCATCCGTGGCATCCGCTTCGTCGAAGCTCGCTGCGGCGCCGTCGAGTTCGGGATCGATGATCGGAAGGGTTCCGGTGTCAGGGCTGGTGCTCACTCCTCAGTTCTGTCAGAGGGCAGTGCGGCGTCGAAATCGATGTAGCGTAGTGCTTCATGTTGCGCTACCTGCTGACCGAAGACGACGTCGGCGCGGTGCGCTTCGGCATCTCGCCGCTCTGCGAGCTCGGCCTGTCGATCCGCGCCATCGCCGACCCCTCGCGCTTCCCCCTGCAGGTGGGCTGGCTCCGCCGCACCGAGGCCGCCCGCGAGCGACTCGATCAGGTCGCGCTCCTGGCCCTCATCGACGAGCGCGGGTGGACCCCCGACTTCCTGAACCCGCGCCCGAGCTCGCCGCTGACGCGCCTCGACGACGAGCTCGCGGCGTTGCTCGCGATGCCGGCGGAGGTGTTCCGCGATGATCTCGTCGCCGTGTTCGGGCAGGTGCCCGACGTGTTCGCGGGTTCGACGACCAGGGCCCTTCGTCGCGTCGTCGCGGCCCTCGGCCAGCTGTGGGAGACGTGCTTCGAGCCGTACTGGCCGCGCATGCGCGCCGTGCTCGAGGCGGACATCGTCTACCGGGGCCGGCAGGTGTCGCAATCGGGGCTCTCGGCCATGCTCAACGGGCTGACGTCGCGGATCTCGTACGACCACGGGGTGATCGAGATGCGGATGGCCGACCCGCGGCCACGAGTGCGTGCCGTCGGCGGCGATGGCCTGACCCTCGTGCCGACGATGTTCACGAGACGCGGCTCCGCTCCGGTCGGTGACGGCCCGCCGATGGTCCTGTATCCCGCCCGCGGGCAGGGCGCACTCTGGGAGACCGAGCGGGTCGCGAACCCTGCCGCCGTCGCGGCGATCCTCGGCGAGACGAGGGCGAGCCTGCTCGCCGCCCTCGGCGACCCCGCTTCGTCGACGGAGCTCGGCGTGCGCCTCGGGGTCACGGCGTCGGCCGTCAACCAGCACTTGCGCGTGCTCCGCGACGCCGGCCTCCTCGTGAGCACTCGCTACGGGCGCAGTGTGCTCTACCTCCGCAGCGAGCTCGGCACGGCGCTGCTCACCTCACGCGCCGGCTGAGATCGACTAGCGCTCGGCGGGGTGGCTGAGGTCGACGTCCCACTCGGCGAGGTCGGCGGCCTCGAGCTGCCACACGTACTCGTTCTTCAGCTTGCGTCCGTCGCCGGAGAACGGCCCCGTGCGGTGCGGGTAGAACGCCACGGTCGGCATCGTGTGATCGGGGGCGGTGAGGATCGCGTTGTTGAAGTCCGCGTTCAGGGCGCGAAGCTCGGCGATGATGTGGGTGCGGTACGCGGCCTCGTCGATCGGCACGGCGGTCGCGGCATCCGTCAACTGCAGGGCGATGTGGAGCTGGCGGTCGCCGCGTTCGTCTTCGAAGCTGATGAGCCGGTGGTTCTCGACCGCCTGGAGCAGCTTCGGGTCTCCGTAGATGACGTCGCGAAGGGCATCGGGGGCGACGACGGCACCGTTGTAGTCGACCGAGAGGTCGCTGCGGCCGTAGTGGAACAGGAGCGGCAGGTCGAGGAACTGCTGGCGCACCAGCCGGTGCAGGCCGAACTCCTCGAGGATCGGCGTGAGCTCCCGGATGCGCATGACGTGCCCGCGATCGTGGATGTTGTAGCGGATGCGCGGGTTGATGTTCTGCTTGCGAACGATCGTGACGACGAGCTCGCCCGATTCGTTCGTCTCGATGAGGTAGTCGAACGGGTTGAACTGGAACACCATCGGCATCACCCCGTACTCGGCCTGCTTGGTGATGCGCTTGGCGAGCTTCGGGCTTGCGGCGATGGCCTTGCGGAGCTCGACCGTGTAATCGGTCTCGATCGCGATGTTGATCTCGAGGTCGGAGGCGCCGTACGACCCGAACGCGCTGTGCGCGTAGCGCAGGATGTGTGCGCGCATGTTCTCGCTGATGCCCTCGCCGCCGAACGCCGCCACGATGTCGTACTGCTCCCAGTCGAGGCGGGTGTCCTCGAAGAGCGCCTTCAGGAACGGCGGATAGCTCAGGATGATGTACGTGTAGTCGGTGCCGAACTCGGCCATCGTCTGGATGATCTTGTTGCGGTCGGGCCCGATCGACTTGATCATCGTGACCTCGGTGAGGCTCGTCGTGACGTTCATGCCCGTCGCCCAGGCCCCGAGCGAGAATGCGTTGAGCACGAACGGCTGCTTCTTCAGCGTGCGCGCCGTGCGCCAGAAGCCGACCTGGAGGAGCTGCCTCGTCGCCAGGCGTTCGTCGGGGCCGCGCACCCAGCTCGTCGGCGTTCCCGAGCTGCCGGATGATTCGTCGACGACGACACCGCGCCGCGGCAGTCGTCCACCGACGCTGCGCTCGGGAATCGGCCAGCGCTTGATGTAGCTGTCCTTGTCCATCTCGGGCAGCGCCGCGAATGCCGCGCTCAGGTCGCCCTTGGGCCGGAGCTTGTGCGGCGTGCCTCGCTCGCCGAGGAACGCCCGATAGGCCGGCACCCGGCGTGCCGCGAACTCGAAGGTGCGCCACGCCCGCCAGCGACCGAGCGTCCAGCGCAGCGGCTCGATTCCCGGACCGAGCAGCACCTTGTGCGTGTGCACGCTGCGGGTGAACAGCCGCACGACGGCGTCTTGCGCCCAGACGAAGGCGAAGATGAACGGTTTCACGCGGGTTCCTCTCGAAGGAGCATCGCGGCAGCAGGACGCCGGTGCGCGAAGGGCGGCTCGGCGGAGTGGCCGAACCGGAACAGCATCCACGCCATGCGTCCATCCGTCTCGACAGCGCCGACGGCTTCAGCGAATCGCACGTGGGAGTCGGGGTTCGTGATGACGGTGCCGAACGGGTGCAGCCGCACTCCGTACAGCGTGAACTCCAGCCACACCCGCATGAACGCGCGACCGGCCTCGACGTAGTCGGCGGGGCCCTCGAACGGGCCGGTCAGCCAGCCCAGTTGGCGCACCCCACGCATGGTGTTCAGGTAGATCGAGCGGATGATCGGCCCGACGACGGGCGCCGACCACCACTCGCGGTGGGCCATCGCGAGCTTCAGGATGCCGCCGGGCATGAGCATGGTCTCGGCCGACAGCCCGTCGGCTGCTGCCGCCGCCTCAGCGCGTGAGAAGCGCAGCCAGTGCATGATCTCCGCGTACACCGCGTCGTTCTGCAGGTCGGAGAACAGGGTCGCCTGGTTGATGTGCACGAGGTCGTGCACCGTGTGCTCGTCGGCGGTCGTCTCGAAATGCTGCCCGCTCGCAGCCGCGACGTCGCGGACCCGCGCGATGACGTCGGGCGGAACGAGGGTGCGATCGTAGGGCCGCCGCGAGGTGCGTCGTGCGCGAAAGGCCACCAGCCGGCGGGATGCCTCGGCGGTGACCGGCGCGGGTTCGAGACGTACCGTGCCGATCAGGTGCCGGCGATCTGCGGCGGCGAAGTCCATGTCGGCGTGCCGGAGCTCTTCGACCACGGTGAAGCCACGGCCGGCGGCAACGGTGGCGAGGCTCTCGAGGAAGACGCCGGCGCACACATGGCCGAACGGAATTCCGAACGACTCGGCCGGAAGCCCGAGGTCGAGGTCGTAGAACACCCGTGCCTCGCGGTCGCCGATCGGCCGCACCTTGATGGGTTGGGAGTTGTGGGGCGACGGGTAGCGCCGTGCCTCTTCGATGAGGTCAGGCCACGGCGACGTCGTCATGGGGACATCCTGACACCTCGGCCGGGATTCGACGCCATGGACGGCACGCGGGCTGACGAGCGATCCGCCGCCGATCGCTCACTCGGGATCGGGCGCGACTCGCAGCACGAGCTTGCCGCGCACGTGGCCGCCCTCGAGCACGCGATGCGCCTCGGCGCCCTCCTCGAGCGGGAACTCCTGCTCGACGTGCACGCGCACGGCTCCGTCGTCGATGAGCCGCGTGATGACCGCGAGAGTGCGCGCGTCGGGCGAGACCGAATAGCCGGTGGCACGGATGCCGCGAGCCGCTGCATCTTCGGCCATCGAGGGCCACGACCCGGTCGGCACGGTCACGATGAGACCGTCGGGACGCAGCGCGTCGAGCGAGCGGGTGCTCGTGTCATCCGTGCCATTGCCGATGAGGTCGATGACGACATCTTGGTCGTGCGCGACCCGCTCGAAGCGTTCGCGCTCGTAGTCGATGACGTGCCTGGCGCCGAGTGCCCGCACGAGGTCGGCGTTGCGGGCCGAACAGGTGGCCGTCACGTTCGCGCCGAAGTACGACGCGAACTGCACCGCGAAATGGCCGACGCCGCCGGCGCCGGCGTGGATGAGCATCCGCTGGCCGTCGTGGGCGCGCGCCGTGTCGATGACGGCGCCCCATGCGGTGAGCGCGGCGAGCGGCACGGCGGCCGCCTCGACGAAGCCGAGCGTCGCGGGCATCGGCGTGATGCTCATCGACGAGACCGACATGAACTCGGCATAGCTGCCCCCGAGTCGCGGCACGCGACCCATGCCGTACACCCGATCGCCGGGTTGCAGCGGGTGGTGCGCGTATGGCACCGTCTCGACGACACCGGAGAAGTCGTTGCCGAGCACGGCGGGGTAGCCGGGGATCGCCGCAGACACTCCGCGGCCCGCGCGAGTCTTCATGTCGATGGGATTCACGCCCGCGGCGACGACGCGCACGAGCACCTCGTCGCTCACGCGCCGCGGCACCGGCACCTCGGCGAGGTGCAGTTCGTCGGGCCCCCCGACCCGATCGATCACCAGGGCACGCATCGTCTCGGTCATCCGCTACCTCCTGAGCACCATTCTGACTCTCCACTATGCTGCACTCCGGGTCGCCCGGCGTGGCGATTCGCTGAGCCGTCAGTCGCGTCGCAGCCGGCGCCCGACCTGGGTCATCGAGCGCGGCCGGCCGTGCTCGCGTGGAGCTCGTCGATGAGCGCGTTCGCGAGGTGCACGAGGATCGCGATCTGGTCGTCGTCGCGGTCGACCCAGCGGCACTCGGGCTCTTCGGCCACGGGCACGAAATCGTCGTGGCGTTCCCACACCACGAGCGTGCGCTCGGCGCCGAGCACGTACTGCTGCCACCACACCTGCCGGAGATAGCCGCGCGGGATGCCGCGCCACGGCTTCGACGTGGTCTTGATCTCGCACAGCTGGAGCTCGCCGTCGGGAGCGACGCGGAGCCCGTCGGGAGTCGCGAGGTGCCGGCGCTCGGTCGCGGAGTGGAAGAGCAGCGACGACGGCTCGATGCCGTGCGTGCGGCGCACCCACTCGGCGATCACGGGCTCGCGTTCACGCCCGTGGTCGGTGTAGCGGCTGCCGCCGAAGCTCGAGCCGTATCGCTTCTCCCACGCGGCAGAGCGAACGGATGCCCGTGACGCGAGCTTCGCGACATCCGTCGCCGTGATGCCGCGAGAGCGAGCCCGCAGCCAGGCCACCCGATCGCTCGAATCGGCCACGATCCGCGTCTCGTGAGGGTGCCGCGGAGGTGCCTCGACGACCGCCGTCGAGCCCTCGAGATCGAAGAGGGCGAAGGGCGTATCGGGCACCCCCCGAGCGTACCGCCCGCCCACCACAGCGGCCTGCCGAGCCACGCGGTTCGGCGATCGCGGTGGCAGGCGTCGGAATGACGATTCGCAGGTGCTCCACCGACGAAATGAACAGGGCGCGGCGCGAGACGGAGCGGAGTATTCTGGCGGCGGCAACCGGGCCTCGCGCGAGAGGTCCCCTGCCGATCCCCAAGGGGGACTCATGGACGAGAATCACATTTCCGAGCGGGTCGCGACGGTCGCCGCCGCAACGCCCTTCCAGTTGCTCTTCGAGTTCTACCGGCGCTCCGGCTACCAGGAGCGCCGGCATCAGCCGGGCGTGCTGGACTTCACGTTCGGCGATCCGCATGATCCGCCGTCCACTGCCTATGTCGAGATCCTGCGTGAGGCCCTGGTCCCGCAGCACGAGCTCTGGTTCGCCTACAGGATCGGCGACCCGAAGGCGATCGAGGCGGCGACCGAGTCGCTTCGGCGGCACACCGGTCTTCCCTTCGAAGCCGACGACCTGCACCTCACGACGGGCGGGTTCACGGCGATCTCGGTTGCGCTGAAGCTCGTCGGCGATCCGGGAGACGAGGTCGTCTACAGCCTGCCGCCATGGTTCCTCTACGAGCCGATCCTGCTGGAGGCGGGCCTCGTGCCGGTGAAGGTGTCGATCGACCGCACGACCTTCGACCTCGATCTGGATGCGATCGCGGCAGCGATCACGCCGCGCACGCGCATCGTGATCGTCAACAGCCCGAACAACCCCACCGGCAGGATCTATCCGGTCGAGACGCTCCAACGGCTGGCTGCGCTGCTCGAAGAGGCCTCGGAGCGCAACGGACGCCGCATCTACCTCATCTCCGACGAGGCCTACAACCGCATCGTCTTCGACGGCGCGCGCTTCCACACTCCCGTCGAGTTCTACCCGTGGAGCTTCCTCGCCTACAGCTACGGCAAGACGCTGCTTTCGCCGGGCGAGCGCATCGGATACCTCGCGGTGCCGCCGACCATGCCCGACCGCACTGCGCTGCGAGATGCCATCGAGGCGTTGCAGATCTCCGGCGGATGGCTCTTCCCCAACGCGTCGATGCAGTACGCGCTGCCGCAGCTCGAGACGCTCGCCTTCGACATCCCCCTGTTCCAGCGGAAGCGCGACGTGATGGTGGAGGCGCTCGTCGGCATGGGCTACCGGGTCAACGTGCCCGAGGGCACGTTCTACCTCTTCCCCGAGTCACCGCTGCCCGATGATGCGGAGTTCGCCGCGATCCTCGACCGTGAGAACGTACTGGTGCTGCCCGGCCGGATGTTCGAGACGCCCGGCTTCTTCCGCATCTCGTTGACGGCGACGATGGAGACGATCGAGGCGAGCCTGCCCCGGTTCGAGGCAGCGATGGCACGGGCGAGGGAGCTCGCCGTGGGAGCCGCGCGCTGAGCAGGCTCCCTCGACCCCACGGCATCCGCTACCCACTGGTCGGCGTAGCCGCCTCCGAGTTGCGCCCGACGACCTCGAGCGTCTGCTGCAGTGCCTCGGTCGGACTGAACTCGACGAGCTCGGTGCCGGCATAGAGCGTCGGGGTGTGTCCTGGCGGCGCGTGATAGGCGTCGCCCGCGACGTAGACCTCCTCGTGCCCATCGGTGAACGTGAACTTCACCGATCCGCTCAGCACGTAGCCGAGGTGCACGCACTGGCACCGGTCGTCGGGCAACCCGGCGAAGAGCGGCGCGAGGTCGGCGTCCTCGGTGTAGGTCTCGAAGGCGACGGTGTAGCCGCCGAGCTCCTGGAGGTGCCCCTCGTAGCCGACGATCTCGACGGTCTCGGCGGCGTCCTGTTTCGATGTCTTGGGCATCTGCCCGCTCCTCTCGGTTCGTCCGGATCCGGCTGGCGCCGGGACCCCGGCATCCAACCGGATCCGGTTCTCCGAAGGTAGGGCGTCGAGGGTCGTGGATCATCCGTGCCGGCACGCAGGTTTCGCCGCCCGCGGCACGCACTTCTTCCGCGAGCGTCTACGCGATGGCGTGCGTGTGCGCGTACGACGCGGCCGCGGCCCGCGCGGCCCGGCCGGTGGCGCCGATCTTGGCGTAGATGTTGGAGAGGTGCCGCTCGATGGTGCGCACCGAGAGGACGAGAGCGGCCGCGATCTCGTCATTCGTCATGCCGGCAGCGACCATGCGCAGCACCTCGGCCTCGCGAGCGGTGAGCGGTCCGGGTCGCCGGGCCGGCCGGACGCTCGACTCGAGGTCGGCCGCGACCGTCTGAGCCGATGCCGCGTCGGCGCGAGCACCCAGCTCCTCGAAGGCGGTGACTGCCTTCCGAGCTTCCTCGAGGGCGCGCTGCGGCTGGCCGAGCGCGGACACCGACCTCGCCAGTTCGATTCGGGCGCGGGCCGTCTCGAACGTCGCGCCGCCGGCTCGGTAGACCGCGATCGCCGACTCGAACCACCCGCGAGCGGCGGCGTGCTCACCGCGGGCTGCGGCGACCAGCCCGGCAGCCAGGCTGGCCGACGCGCGAATCGGAGCTGTCGGCGTCGCGTCGGCGATCGACCTCAAGGTGTCTGCAGCCCGCTGCGCCTCCTCACGATCGCCCAGACCGAGCCGTGCACGGACCAACACCCCGAGTCCGTCCACGTGCTCCACGATGTCGTCGGACGGCAGCGCGCGCAGGTCGCGCTCGGCCGCCTCGGCCGCCGTGACGAGGTCTCCGGAGTCCAGGGCCAGCACGGCTCGCACCGACTCGGCGCGCTCTCCGTAGGCGATCCCATGCGGACTCTCATCCAGTTCGTCGAGCAGCGACCGTGCCTCGTCATACCGCCCCTGCCGTCGCCGCAGGTCGGCCAGTCGCAACAGTGCGAGGGCGGCGAGCTGCGGCCGGGCCGACATATCGGTGAGCGCTTCGGCGAGTTCCTGTTCGGCTTCGCCCCAGCGGCCCCACCAGACGAGGGCCGCAGCGTGCTCGATCCGTGGATAGGTGAACATCGAACGGTTCGTCCACTCCTGCGACACCTGCATCACGTGCCGTGACCATTGCGCGAGCCGGTCGAAGTCGCGGATCCGTGCGCTCGCTGTCACGAAGACGCAGCATACGGCGGCCGACACCACCGGGTCGCGCACCTCCCCGGAGACGGCCGCCGCAGCGGCTTCGTCGAGCACGCGCACCCCTTCCGCCAGGCGACCCGACGACACCATCACCAGGCCGAGCAACGACAGCGCGATCATCTCGGCGTCGACGTCCCCGATTCGGCGGCCATTGGCCACCCCGTGCTCGGCGAGAGCGAGGGCGCGGGGGAGGTCGCGCTCGTACAGCATGGCCATGGACGCCTCGACGGCGTCGGCCCAGACGAGCACCGGCGAGTCGGGTCGGTCCTCGAGTCGCCGACGGGCGCGCTGGAGCCAACCCGACGCCACGGCACGTTCACCGCGAAAGGTCACGAGGTCATCGGCGAGGCTGACGGCGACCCTGGCGGCGGCCTCCGCGTCGTCACGGCCGCGGTACAGCCGGTACGCACGCTCTCGGGCGGAGATCGCCGTGTCGGCGTCGTCGAGCCATGAAGCCGCGGTTCCCAGGCCTTCGAGCGCTTCGGGTGTCTCGTCGTCGAGCAGCGCTTCCTCGAAGGCCGCGCGCGCCTCGTGCCAGGACCACTCTCGGAGTGCCCGATCGCCGCGCTCCAATGAACGAGCCGCGCTCATGATGCCCACTCTAGTCAGCGCGCGCCGACCGGTGCCGGGCCGGTCGCGGTCAGCGGGCGGCGAGCGCGTCGATGCCCTCGGGGGAGAGCACGTGGTGAATGGCGAGCATGCTCGCGCCGAGCACGGCGGCGTTCGCCGCCGCGGCCGACTGCACGATGGCGAGGTGCTCGGTGGCGAGCGGCATCGAGCGGGTGTAGACGACCTCGCGCACGCCGGCGATGAGGTGCTCGCCGGCCCGTGCCATCGAGCCGCCGATCGCGATGACCGACGGGTTCACGAGGCTCACGCACGCCGTGAGCACTTCGCCGATGTCGCGGCCGGCCTGGCGCACGGCCTGGATCGCGTCGATGTCGCCGCGCTTGACGAGCTCGACGACGTCGCTGCCCGATTGCACGTCGACGCCCTGCTCGCGCAGCGCGCGCGCGATCGCGGGGCCTGAGGCGAGGGCTTCGAGGCATCCGCGATTTCCGCAGTGGCAGGGCACGTCGGCGCCGCGCGCGACCCGCACGTGGCCGATGTCGCCCGCGATGCCCTGTGCGCCGCGCTGCAGCAGCCCGCCTGAGATGACGCCCGAGCCGATGCCCGTAGCGACCTTCACGAATACGAGATGCTCCACGTTCGGCCAGGCGAGCGCGCGCTCGCCGAGGGCCATGATGTTCACGTCGTTGTCGACGAGCACGGGCACCTCGAGGTGCTGCTGCACCCATCCGGGCACGTCGAAGCGGTCCCAGCCGGGCATGATCGGCGGATTCACCGGCCGGCCGGTGGAGTGCTCGACGGGCCCGGGAACGCCGATGCCGATCGCGACGAGCTCCTTGCGGTCGCGGCCGAGTTCGGCGACGAGTGCGAGGCCGGCCTCGACCATCCAGCCGAGCACGGTCTCGGGGCCGCGAGCGATGTCCATGGGTTCGCTGCGCGAGGCGAGCACCGTGCCCGCCAGGTCGGTGACCGCGATCGTGGCGTGCGAAGCGCCGAGGTCGGCGGCGAGCACGATGCGCGCAGCGGGGTTCAGCGCGAATTGCGACGGCGGGCGGCCGCCGGTGGAGGCGGCGTCGGCGACGGGTGTCACGAGGCCGAGTCGCATGAGCTCGTCGACGCGAGCCGCGATGGTCGAGCGGGCCAGCCCCGTGGTCTGCGCGAGCGAAGCACGGGTGCGCGGCGCCCCGTCGCGGAGCAGCTGGAAGAGCTCGCTCGCTCCCGAGATGCCGAGGGCCGATCCGCGGCTGATGTCCACCATGTTCTGAGTAAAGCACAACGATCTTCACTGGGTCATCTCGCACCATGCTGACACGTAGTAGTCGACTTTCGACGAAGCGGTAGCAAAAGTTGCCCGGCCTGTGTCAGTATGGCGAGCATGACAACGGACGTCATCGCCCCGGCCAACACCCTTCGCGCCGGCATCATCGGCGGGGGCTTCATGGCCGCCGTGCACACGCATGCTGCACGGGCAGCTCGAGCCGAACTCACGGGCGGCGCGTCGTCATCGGCGGACCGTGCCCGCGACGCCGCCGATCGCCTCGGTCTCGGTGCGGCCTTCGACTCGGTCGACGCATTGCTCGCCGACCCCGGCATCGACGTCGTGCACATCTGCACGCCGAACAGCACGCACGCCGCGATCGCCCGTGCCGCCCTCGAGGCCGGCAAGCACGTGATCTGCGAGAAGCCCCTCGCAACGACGGTGACGGATGCCGCCGAGCTCACCGCGCTCGCCGCCGACCGCGGCCTCGTGGCGGCGGTGCCCTTCGTCTACCGGTTCCACCCGATGGCGAGAGAGGCCCGAGCGCGCGTCGCCCGGGGCGAGACCGGAAGGCTCCTCAGCGTGCAAGGCGCCTACCTCCAAGACTGGCTCGCCGAGCCCCACGACGACGACTGGCGCGTCGACGCCGAGCTCGGCGGGCCCTCGCGCGCCTTCGCCGACATCGGCTCGCATCTCGTCGACCTGCTCGAGTTCGTGTCGGGCGAGCGCATCGTGCGCCTGAACGCCTCGACGCGCACGGTGTACGCGGCTCGCTCGAGACACGCCGACATCGCCACCGAAGACCTCGTGGCCGTCGTCGTCGAACTCGAGTCGGGTGCGATCGGCACGCTGCTCGTGTCGCAGGTCGCGGCAGGGCACAAGAACGGGCTCTCGATCGAGCTCTCGGGCGCGAGCGGCAGCATCCGGTTCGAGCAGGAGCGACCCGAGCAGCTCTGGCTCGGCAGGGTCGACGGCTCGAGTGTGCTCGAACGCGACCCGGCCCGGCTCGCCCCCGACGCGGCGCGCCTCGCGCTCGTGCCGGCGGGGCATCCGATGGGCTATCAAGACGCCTTCAACGCCTTCGTCGCCGACGCGTACGCTGCCATCGACGGCAGCGCTCCCGACGGGCTTCCCCGATTCGCCGACGGGCTGCGCGCTGTGCGCCTCACCGAGGCCGTGCTCGCCTCGGCGGCCTCCGACGGCTGGGTGGAGGTGGCCGCCGCATGAACGACACCGACGCGACACCGGTGCTCGTGGCCAAGGGCCTCGAGAAGTCGTTCTTCGGAGTGCAGGTGCTGCGCGGTGTCGGCCTCACACTCGCACCGGGCGAGGTGCACGGCCTCGTCGGCGAGAACGGCGCGGGCAAGTCGACGTTCATGAAGCTCCTCGCGGGCGTCTACGAGCGCGACGCCGGCACGATCACGCTCGGCGGCGAGAAGGTCGACTTCACCCACCCGGTGCAAGCCGCGCACGCCGGCCTCGCCACGGTGTTCCAGGAGTTCAACCTGCTGCCCGAGCGCACCGTCGCCCAGAATGTGTTCCTCGGCCGCGAGCCGAAACGCCGCGGTCTCGTCGACCGGGCGGCGATGCAGCGTGAGACGCGAGCGCTGCTCGACGAGCTCGGCATCGACACGATCGACGCGGATGCCCCGGTGCGAACCCTCACCGTCGCCGAGCAGCAGATCGTCGAGATCGTGAAGGCGCTCTCGACCGACGCCCGCGTCATCCAGATGGACGAGCCGACGGCTGCGCTCGCCGGTCACGAGGTGGAGCTGCTCTACGCGATCGTGCGCCGCCTCGCGGCTCGGGGCGTGGCCATCCTCTACGTCTCGCATCGGCTCAAGGAGATCTTCGACCTCTGCGACACCATCACCGTGCTGAAGGACGGCGCGCTCGTCTCGACCGGTCCCGCGTCGGAGCTCAACACCGACGAGCTCGTGCGGCGCATGGTCGGCCGCCCGATCTCCGCCTATTTCCCCGACGCCGAACCCGGCACGGTGCTCGGTGAGCCCCGCCTCCAGCTCACGGGGGTCGGCAACGACTACGTCGAGGGGGTCGACCTCGAGCTCCGCGCCGGCGAGATCGTCGGCGTCGCGGGACTGCAGGGCTCGGGCCGCACCGAGCTCGTCGAGGGCGTCTTCGGCATCACGCCCTTCACTCGCGGCGAGATGCAGCTCGACGGCCGGCCGATCCACGTCACCTCGGCGCGCCAGGCCGTGCGCTCGGGCATCGCCCTCATCACCGAAGACCGCAAGGCCCAGGGACTCGCGCTCAACCAGTCCATCGCCGACAACGCCCTGCTCGTGATCCGATCCGTCTTCGCACGCCGCACGACCGAGGCGAGGCGCGAACTGCCGGGAGTGCTCTCGTCGCTCGAAGTCGTCTCGCGCGGAGTCGACCAGGAGGTGCAATACCTCTCGGGCGGCAACCAGCAGAAGGTCGTGCTCGCGAAGTGGCTCGCCACGAAACCGAGCGTCGTGCTGCTCGACGAGCCCACTCGCGGCATCGACGTCGGCGCGAAGGTCGCCGTGTACCACCTCATGCGCCGGCTCGCGAAAGAAGGGGTCGCCATCCTCATGATCTCCTCGGAACTGCCCGAGGTCATCGGCATGTCCGACCGCATCATCGTGATGCACGACGGCCGGGCCTCCGCCGAACTGCCGGCACGGTCGGACGAGGCGACGATCCTCGCCGCCGCGACCGGCACGCTCAAGCTCGAGACGGGGGCGCAACCATGAGCACCCTCACCGAAGCCCCGGCCCCCGTGCGCCGGCCGCGCCGCCGTCGCCTCGACGCGAGCCTCATCGTCGGCATCGCGCTCGTGGGCGTCATCATCATCGGCTCGGTGCTCGTCGCGAGCGTCGGCCGCAACTTCTTCAGCGCAGGCAACATCCGCGACATCCTCACGGGCATGAGCGTGCTCGGCTTCGTGGCCATCGGGCAGACCCTCGTGATCCTGTGCGCCTCGCTCGACCTGTCGGTGCCCTACGTCGTGAGCCTCTCGAGCCTCATCGCGGCCGACATGATGGCCGGCAACCCGGGCAACATCCCCGCCGCGGTGCTCACGGTGCTCGTCGTGGCCGCGCTCATCGGCACGGCCAACGGCCTCATCGTGACGAAGCTCAAGGTGAACGGCTTCATCGCGACCCTCGGCACGGGCCTCATCATCAAGGGCTACCTCGACACGAACTACAAGGGCACGAGCGGCAGCGTGCCGTGGGAGTTCCAGCTCATCGGGGCGACGGGCGTCGGTCCGGTGCCGGTCTCGACGCTCATCATGCTCGGCGTGGCGGTGCTCGGCGCGCTCTTCCTCGCTCGAACTCGCACCGGCAACCACATGTTCGCCGTCGGCGGCAACGAGCAGGTGGCCCGGCTGTCGGGCATCCGCACGGCGCGGCCGGTCATCATCGCTCACCTGCTGTGCTCGATGACCGCGGCCCTCGCGGGCCTCCTGCTCGCGAGCCGCCTCGGCGTCGGCAGCCCCACGGTCGGCAGCCAGGGCGGGTACGACCTGCTCTCGATCGCCGCCGTCGTGCTCGGCGGCACCCTGCTGCTCGGTGGCCGCGGCTCGATCTGGGGCACGATCGGCGGCGTCGCGATCTTCGCCGTCGTCGACAACGTCATGAGCGTGATGCAGGTCAACCCGTTCCTGAAAGACGTCGTGCGCGGCATCGTCATCGTCGCCGCAGTGGCCGTCTACACCGCGCGGGTCACCGAACGGCGCCGACCGCGCTTCACCGCGGGGTCGCCGACGCCGGACGGCGCGGGCGGCGCATCCGAGCGCATCGGGCCCGACTCGCTCGACAACGCCGGCGTCGCCCACAGCGACTCGCCGGTAGAGGACCCCCAGAAGGAGGCCGGGGCATGAGCGCCGTGACATCCGATTCCCAGCACCTCGGCCACCGCCTCGCGGGATTCGGTCGCACGCTCATCAGCCCGCGCGGCGCCGTCTTCCTCCTGCTCATCGTGCTGCTCATCGCGATCACCGTGCTGAATCCGTCGTTCGCCGAGCCCTCGCAGTTCGTGCGATTCGTGCAGCGGGTCGCGCCGGTGGCGATCGTGGCGATCGGCCAGTACTTCGTGATCGTCGGCGGCGAGTTCGACCTCTCGATGGGCTCGGTCGTCACCGCGCAAGTCGTGATCGCCGGCAACCTCATCGGGCAGGACGAGTCGAAGTCGATCCCGGTGCTGCTCTTCATGCTCGCGTTCGGCGCGTTCATCGGGCTCGTCAACGGCCTCATCGTGTCGTTCCTCAAGGTGCCGAGCTTCATCGCGACGCTCGGCATGATGCTCGCCCTGCTCGGGGCGACGCTCTACTGGACGGGCGGCGCAGCCACCGGCAACCCGGCCGACGGGTTCCGGCAGATCGGTCGCGGCGGCATCCGCGACCTCCCGGTCATCGGGGTGCTGCCGTGGTCGGTCGTGATCCTCGTCGTGCTGCTCGTCATCGCGATCTGGTTCGCCCGACGCCCCTTCGGCCGCAGCATCAAGGCGCTCGGCGACAACCCCACCACCGCGCACTACTCGGGCACCCGCACCTGGTGGGTGAAGACCTCGACCTTCGTGCTCTCGTCGCTCTCGGCGACTGTCGCCGGTGTGCTCCTCGTCGGGTACGCGGGCGTGCACCCGAGCGTGGGCCGCGGCTACGAGTTCACCGCGATCACCGCGGTCGTGCTCGGCGGCGTGGTGCTCGGCGGAGGGCGCGGCTGGGTCGTCGCCGCGGCGGCCGGGGCGTTCGCGCTCGAGGCGCTCTTCACCCTGCTGAACTTCGCCGGCGTGCCCTCGACCTACCGCGAGGCGGTGCAGGGCGCCATCATCATCCTCGCCGTCGCCTATGCCGCGACCACCATCCGCGCGCGCCGTCGTGGCCGCGCCCTCGAGACTTCGCCGGCACCAGAGGCGAAGGAGCCGGATCCCTCCGAGGACCCTGCTCGTCCTGCACCCATTCCCTCGACGTCGAGGGCTGACAACGAAACCAAGGGAGGTTCGTGATGCGACGCAGGTTCACAGTGGCATCCGCCACGGTCGGCGTTCTCGCGCTGATGACACTCGCCGGTTGTACCACCGATCCGAACGTGGGCTCACCCACGGACGAGACGGAGCCGGCAGCGGAAGAGGTCGAGTGGTTCGACCAGGAGCTCTTCGACAAGCAAGACGCAGAGCGGGGTGTCGCGCCCGAGGGTCCTGAAGACCAGCCGTGGCTGCAGTACATCAACGCCGAGATGGTCGACACGGCGGCATTCGCGAGTGAAGGGGCGAAGAAGGCGTGCTTCGCGAACGCCTCGATCTCGAACCCGTGGCGCCAGACGGGCTGGATCACGATGAACCAGCAGCTGCAGGTGCTGCAGGAGGCCGGCGTCATCTCCGAGATGGAGACCCGCGACGCGCAGGACTCCGACGACACGCAGATCGCCGACATCGACTACTTCATCAATGAGGGCAACTGCGACATCTTCATCATCTCGCCGAACTCCACCGCGGCGATGACCCCGGCCGTCGAGCGGGCGTGCGACACCGGCAAGCCGGTCGTCGTGTTCGACCGCGGCGTTCAGACCGATTGCCCCGTCACGTTCATCCACCCCATCGGCGGGTTCGCGTGGGGCATCGACACGGCTGAGTTCCTCATCGACGAGCTCGAAGAGGGCGACAAGGTCGTGGCGCTCCGCATCCTCCCGGGTGTCGACGTGCTCGAGCAGCGCTGGGCTGCCGCCGAGAAGCTGTTCGACGAGGCCGGCATCGAGGCGGTCGACTACTTCACGGGAGCCGACCCCACCGAGATCAAGAAGATCATCTCCGACGAGCTCGCCAAGGGCGACGTGCACGGCGTGTGGATGGATGCCGGTGACGGCGCCGTCGCGGCCATCGAGGCGTTCGAGGACGCCGGCGTCGACTACCCCGTCATGACGGGCGAAGACGAGATGAGCTTCCTCCGCAAGTGGAAGGACACGGGACTCACGGGCCTCGCGCCGGTGTACTCCAACTTCCAGTGGCGCACGCCGCTCCTCGCGGCGCAGAAGATCTTCGCCGGTGAGGAGATCCCGAAGGAATGGGTGCTTCCGCAGAGCCCGATCACCGCTGGAGAGGTCGACCAGTACCTCGAGGCAAACGACGGCATGCCCGACGGGCACTACGCGAAGTTCGGCGGCGAGGACCTTCCGGGCTACCCGCAGGTCTGGCAGGACCGCATCATCCCGTAACCGACCCCTCACCACCACCACAATTCAGGAACACCGGGTTCAGAATTCAGGAACCGGGAGGCGTGTCGCGGCGCGGAATGGCAGGAATCACCCCGCCACCGGCCGCGGCACGCCGTGTGTTCCTGAATGATGAGCATGGGACTCCTGAATTCTGAAGAGGAACTGGGACGAGGAGGCAGCATGCGCCGCACCATCGGCGTCAACACGTGGGTCTGGACCTCGCCGCTCGACGACGACTCGCTCGTGGAGATCGCGGCGAAGGCCAAGTCGATGGGGTTCGGCGCCCTCGAGCTCCCGGTGGAGCAGCCAGGGGATTGGTCACCGGATGTCGCGGCCGACGTGCTCGCCGAGCACCGCTTGCAGCCCATCGTCATCGGAGCGATGGCGCCCGGCCGCAACCTCGTCGCCGCGCCCGGCTCGGAGGTCGTCGCGACGCAGAACTACCTCGTGCACTGCATCGCCGTCGCCGAGCGGCTGGGGTCGCGCGTCGTCGCCGGTCCGTTCACGGCCGCGACCGGCCGCACCTGGCGCATGGATGCCGAGGAGCGCGAGTCGCGCTACCGGGAACTCGTCGGCAGCCTCGGCCCGGTCGTGCGCGCGGCGGAGCGCAGCGGCATCCGTCTCGCCGTCGAACCGCTCAATCGCTACGAGACGAGCCTCGTGAACACCGTCGAGCAGGCCCTCGAGGCGCTCGGCCCGATGCTCGGACCCGGCCTCGGCCTCGCGCTCGACAGCTACCACTTGAACATCGAGGAGAAGCACGTCGGCGACGCCATCCGGGCGGCCGGCGAGCACCTCGCGCACGTGCAGGTGTGCGGCAACGACCGCGGCGCCGTCGGCGACGACCACACCGACTGGCCGGCCTTCCTCGACGCGCTCGACGACGCCGGCTACCCCGGTCCGCTCGGCCTCGAGAGCTTCACCGGCGACAACGACACCATCGCGGTGGCCGCCTCGGTGTGGCGACCGCTCGCACCGAGCCAAGACGAGCTCGCGGAGCGCAGCATCCGCTATCTCTCCGCTCTGCAAGACGAAAGGGAACGACCATGACGGATGCCGCAGCGCCCGCCACCCCCGCCGCCACCCACCCCGTCACGCTCTTCACGGGCCAGTGGGCCGACCTGCCGTTCGAGGAGGTTGCGCGCCTCGCCGCGGGCTGGGGCTACGACGGCCTCGAGATCGCGTGCTCGGGCGACCACCTCGACCTGAAGCTCGCCGAGGAGGAGCCCGGGTACCTCGACGAGCGCCGCGAGATCCTGAAGCGACATGGCTTGTCGGTGTACGCGATCTCGAATCACCTCGCGGGGCAGTCCGTGTGCGACGACCCGATCGACTTCCGCCACCGGGACATCCTGCGCTCCTACACGTGGGGCGACGGCGATGCCGAAGGTGTCAGGCAGCGCGCCGCCGACGACATGAAGCGCGCCGCACGCGTGGCCCGTGCGCTCGGCGTCGACACCGTCGTGGGCTTCACGGGCTCGAAGATCTGGCCGTACGTCGCGATGTTCCCGCCGGTGCCGGCGTCGGTCATCGACGAGGGCTTCGAGGACTTCGCGAACCGCTGGAACCCGATCCTCGACGTGTTCGACGACGAAGGCGTGCGGTTCGCGCACGAGGTGCATCCGAGCGAGATCGCGTACGACTACTGGAGCTCGGTGCGCGCGC
This sequence comes from Agromyces albus, assembly GCF_004134825.1. GTDB lineage: Bacteria > Actinomycetota > Actinomycetes > Actinomycetales > Microbacteriaceae > Agromyces > Agromyces albus. Next base: position 118,314 of record NZ_SDPN01000005.1, on the reverse strand, counting down.
TCGAGGCGATCGGCCGCCGCCCGGCGTTCGGCTTCAACTGGGACCCGAGCCACATGATGTGGCAGAACATCGACCCGGTCGGCTTCATCCTCGACTTCCAAGATCGCATCTACCACGTGGACTGCAAGGACACGCGGATGCGTCCGGCCAACGGCCGCGCCGGCGTGCTCGGCTCGCACCTGCCGTGGGGCGACCCGCGCCGCGGCTGGGATTTCGTCTCGACGGGGCACGGCGACGTGCCCTGGGAGGACGCGTTCCGCGCCCTCGAGTCGATCGGCTACAAGGGCCCGATCTCGGTCGAGTGGGAGGACGCCGGCATGGACCGCCTGCACGGCGCCGCCGAGGCGGTGGGCTACATCCGCTCGAAGCTGTGGCCATTGCCGAGCGCGTCGTTCGACGCCGCGTTCTCGAACCAGTAGAACCAGTCGAGCGGATGCCGCGTGGCCGGCGCTACTCGGGGATGCTCCAGTAGTACGCGGTGCCGCCCGGGTGCAGCTCGGTGATCGCGGTGTCGACGGAGCGGTCCCACGTGGCATCCGTGTGGCCCGCGTAGAGCACGGTCGTGGTGCCGTCGGCGTTCGTGGTCACCGAGGTGACGATGCCCGTGTGGTCGCGGTCGCCCGAGTCGTCCCAGTCGAACTGCACGAGGTCGCCGACCTTCACCGACGCACGCTCGTCATCGGTGAGCGCGGTGGCGCGCTCGGGGTGCTCCTCGAGGTACTCCATGAGCGCGGTCGAACTGACCCACGCGTCGGAGTGGGCCCAGGGGTCGCCCGAGTCGGAGTACCACCACTCGTCGTCGGTCTGCCAGCCGCGGGCGAGCAGCGACTGGCTCGCGAAGTTCACGCAATCGGTGTCGCCGAGCACGCCGAACTGCTCGCTCTCGGTGTCGTCCCAGTGCTCGCGCACGTAGTCGAGCTGCGCCTGCACGGCGGGGGAGGAGGCAATGCCGGCAGGCGCCGCGGCCGCCGCGGCCTCGGGCTCGGTCGGCTGCGGGCGGGTCCCGACGGTTGTCGTGTCGCCGGCGCCCGCGGCTGCAGGTTCGTCGCCGCTGTTGGCGCTGGTGACGGCGATGGTGGTCGCGACGCCGCCGGTCACGAGGGCACCGGCGAGAGACATCACGATGAGGCGGGTTCGACGCGGTCGGGAGACGGGGAGCCGGTGCGAGGGGGACATCCATACGACACTATGGAGCGAAGCTATGCCCAACCTTGGCGGAGGCTGGGTGCTCGCGGCCTACCATGTGGCATGGACCTCGATCCCGTAGCCACCAACCCCGACCACTACAAGGTCATCCTCGAGAACGCGTCGGTGCGTGTGCTGGAGTACACCGATCAGCCGGGCGATGCGACCACACCTCACGCGCACCCCGACAGCGTCATGTACACGCTCAGTGCGTTCCGCCGCCGGCTCACGTCGGGCAGCATGACCCGAGAGGTCGAGCTGCCTGCCGGCGTGGTGACGTGGGTGCCGGCCCAGGAGCACTTCGGCGAGAACATCGGTGACACCCCGACGCATGTGATCTTCGTCGAGCTCCGCACGGGCGGCGACGTCACGGGGTCGCCCCTCGGCCCCGCCGGCGCATAGCGGCTCGCCGAGCGTCGGGCGCACGCCTGCTCACGTCGTGCGATCGTGCCCGACGGCATAGCGGAACGCATTGCGCAGCAGGTAGCCGCCGTCGGCCGTGCGGAACGGCTGCGCCGCCTCGACGACGACATCCCGAACGGCTGCCACCCTGGCCGCGTCGTCGCCGAGGAGCACGCCGCGAACGAGCGTGTCCTCGTCGGCAGCCCGCCAGGGCGTCTCGACGAGTCCCGCGGCGGTGACCTCGAGGCCGGCCCTCGCGAAGAGCGACTGCAGTCCGCCCGCCCGCCGGTAGTCGCCGCCCCGCCTCGGCTTCTCACCTGCCGCGAGCGCCACCGCGTCCTCGATGGTGTCGAGGTCGTTCAGGGCGGCTTCCGCCCAGTTGGCGATTCCGATGCGCCCACCCGGCCGAAGCACGCGCGTCGCCTCGCGAAGCGCCGCGACCATGTCGTCGGCGAACTGCAGGGAGTTCACGGCGGTGACGACGTCGAACGTTCCGTCGGGCCAGGGGAGTGCACTGAAGTCACCCTCGCGAATGTCGGCGTCCGGAAGCGACCGTCGTGCCACCGCGACCATTCCCGGCGCGGGATCGACCCCGACCGCCTCGGCGCCGAGGTCGGCGAGGAGGGCCAGGAACTCGCCGCTGCCGCATCCGACGTCGAGCACTCGCGTGCCTGGGCCCACGTCGGCGTGCTCGACGAGCGCCCGCCGCGCCGGATCGGAGAAGCCGCCCCAGAGCTCGGCCCAGTTCGCGGCGACGCCCGACCACCGGTCGGGATCAGCCCCGTTCATATCGCTGATGCATCCGTATGCCCATGCCGGCAAACCTAGCGCGCGTCACTCGTCCGCGGCTCGCGCCCGACGCCTCGCCTTCCGGCTGATCGACGACGGCACCGTCCACCGGAGCTGGTCGGCCTGCATGCGCGGCATCCCGTGTCAAGGGGTTTCATCCCTCTCGAACCACGGGTTAGAACAGTTGTGGGTCGTGGGGGACCCATGGCAGACCGGCACTGAGCGGGCGCTTTTCGAGCGTCGATCCCAAACGCTCAGGTGCCGGTCTGCCGCTTCTGCGGCAATGAACAGCGAGCCGGCTCAGCGCTCGGACACCGTGCCGTTCTTGATGTGCAGCCGTCGCTCGGCCCGCTTCGCGATCGCGGAATCGTGCGTCACGATCACGAGCGTGAGACCCCGGTCGCGCCAGAGCCCCTCGAGCAGGTCCATGATCTCGTCACGGGTCTCCTCGTCGAGGTTGCCGGTGGGCTCGTCGGCGAGCAGCACCTCGGGTTCCTTCACGAGCGCACGTGCGATCGCGACCCGCTGCTGCTGCCCGCCCGAGAGCTCGCCGGGCACGTGGCTCGCGCGATCGGCGAGGCTCACCGAGGCGAGCGCCTCGAGGGCGCGTCGCCGCCGCTCCTCCCCGCTCACGCCGAGCGGCTCGAGCGCGGTCTCGACGTTCTCCTGGGCGGTGAGTGTGGGGATGAGGTTGAAGCCCTGGAAGACGAAGCCGATCTCCTTGGCACGGATGCCGCCGAGCTTGCGGTCGGGCAGGTGCGAGAGCTCCGACTGACCGAGCATGATGCTCCCGGTGCTCGGCCGGTCGAGCGCGCCGAGCATCTGCAGGAGCGTCGACTTGCCGCCGCCGGTTGGGCCCTGGATCGCGACGAGCTGGCCCGACGGGATCGTGAGGGTCACGTCCTTCAGCGCGTCGACGCGCCGCTTCGATTGCGTGTAGGTCTTCGAGACGTGTTCGAGCGTGTACATGGTGGTTCCTCTCGAGAAGTCGGTGGGGGTTTCAAGCGACACTGCGGAGCGCCTCGGCCGGGCGGAGACGGGCGGCGCGCCATCCGCCGATGGCGCCGGCGAGCAGTCCGCCGAGCACGGCGAGCCCGATCGCGATCACGATGACGCTCACGGTCACGGGTGCGTTCAGGACGACCTCGGTGGCGGCCGCGGTGTCGACGCGCCCGCCGAACGGCCCGCCGGTGGTCGCGCCGTCGCCGCCCTGCGGCCCTGCTGCGAGGACGCCCCCGGGCTGTGCACCGTCACCGGCGCTGCCGCCGAGTGTCGGGGCGATGAGGTTCACGACCCAGATGCCCGCGAGGCCGAGCGCGAGACCCGCCGCCCCGCCGATGAGTCCCTGCACGAGCGACTCGCCCGTGACCTGGCCGACGATGCGCCGGTTCGACCATCCGATCGCCTTGAGCGTGCCGAACTCTCGAGTGCGGCGCGTGACGCCCTGGATCGTGAAGAGGATCGCGATGAGGAAGGCCGCCGCGAGCACCGCGAGCGAGAGCCAGAGTCCGAGGTTCGCGATGAGGCTCGAGGCGGTCGCGAGCGACCCCGACACCGAGGCGGCGAGGTCGGCTTGCGTCGACACCGTGGCATCCGGCAGCGCTTCCTCGAGGTCGGACTGCACGGCGTCGATCAGGTCTGCCGACTCGGCCTGCACGTAGATGTCGCTCACCTGGCCGTCGAGGCCGGCGATCTCCTGCGCGAGGTCGAGCGGGATGTACACGTTGGCCGCGGTCGCGGCATCGGCCGACGTCGAGGTGACGGTGCCGACGATCTCGAAGACGGTACCGCCCACGTCGATCGTGTCGCCGACCGCGAGCTCGGCACTCGTGGCATAGCTCGCGTCGAGCACGGCAACGGCCTGGCCTGCGTCGGATGCCTCGAGCCCACGTCCCTCGTCGAGCTCCACCGACGAGAGCGGGCCGACCGCATCGGCCGCGGGGTCGATCCCGAGCACCGAGAAGCTGTTGACGTCGAAGGCGCTGCCGCCCGCCCCGTCGAAGCCGCCGGTCGGCGCATCGGCAGTGTCGCCGCCCTCGACGAACTCGTCGCTCGGCCCTCCCTCGACCCGCTGCGCGAAGTCGGGCAGCTCGCCCTCGAACGTCATGTTCGTGAGGGCGAGGGCCGCGGATGCCGCGGACACGCCGTCGATGTCCTGCGCGGTCTCGAGCGCCGACTGGTCGAACGTCGCTGCACCGAAGCCGGCCGTGAGCCGCGACTGGCTGATTTCGGTGGATTCGCCCTCGGTGGTGCCGGCGTCGGCGCCGAACTCGAAGCGGCCGGGGCCTGCGGCCTCGCCCTCGCCTGGCGCCGCCGGCTCTTCGGACACGGTGAGGTCGGTACCCACGCCGTAGACGGACTCGAGCACTGAGGCCTGCGCGTCGCGCACGCCGCTCGAAACGGAGTTCACGATCATGACGAGCGCGATCGCGAGCGCCATGCCGATCGCGATGATCGCGGTCTGCCTGCGCCGCCCGGCGAGCTCGCGCCGGAGGTAGGTGATGAACATGATGGTCCTCTGGGTCGGTGGCGACGCACCGGCCGGGGCGTCGATCGCGACGCTAGGAGCCCGCTCTATGCACGCCCTATGGCGCGCCACGGGAGTCGCTATGCGTTTCCGGAGGCGTGTGCGCGGCATCCGACGGGCGCGGGCGCCCGGGCTCCTGCCGACGTCGGACGAGAAGACCGTGCGCTATGCGACGTCGCGGTCGTGGTCTGCGACCCCGGCGACCATGTCGACCCAGCGCGAGAGGAATGCGGCGCCCGCCTCGTCGTGGATGAGCTCGTCGGCGGTGAGCACCGGGTAGGGCTTCTCGGGAATGCCGTCGGCCGGTCGCACGTCGACGTGCGCGACGTCGAAGCCGTGCTCGTGCAGCCAGTCCGCCATCGCGTAGTCCGTGCGGGAATCGCCCACGGTGCGCCACGCGATCGGCAGGGTGCCGTGACGCTCGAGCCACTCGATCGCCCGCCGCGCGCCGAGATCCTTGCCGAGCAGCACCGACTCGATGTCGGTCGAGATGATCGTCGCGTCGATACGGAAGTCGACCGCCCCGTCCGATGCCGCGACGTCACGCTCGCCGTCGGTGACCCCGAGCCCGTGCCGCTCGAACTCGGCGAACGCGAGCGCGTCGAACTCGCGCTGCACGGGACGGTACTGCTCGTTCGTGATCTCGGTACGCTGCTCGACCGAGACCATCGCGCGCTTCGTCTCATCGAAGAAGACGTGCTGCGCGAAGCGCTCGGCGACGAGTGTCTCGATGGCGCGGCCGTATGCGGACGGCACGGCGAGTTCCTCGGCGACCTGTACCTCGCCCATGCCCGCGGCGGTGATCTCGAACCAGACGGCGCCCTTCTCGCAGACGGCGAAGACCGTCGCGTGCTCGGGAAGCCCGGCCTCGAGGAGCGGCCCGACGACCTGCTCGCGAAGGAACGCCTCGGAGCGACCCGTGTTGAAGATGATCGGCACGCCGGCTGCCGCGAGCCGCACGAGATCGCGGGTGATCGTCGGGATCGCGATCGAGCGGCTGACCGGGCTCGCGATGGGTCCGTCGACGTCGAGCAGCAGTCCGAGCGCCGGTGCGTTCGGCTGCGTGCGCGGGCGCGGGGAGTCACTCGTCCGGATCATCCGTCAAGGGTACCGACGCACGGATGCCTCGGATGAAGCCGTCGTCATCGGGCGCCACGAGCGCGGCGGCGGCGCCGCCGCGCGGCATCCGCTCATCTGGTTCATAGGAAACGCATAGCGCCGTCCGGATACTGGAAGCATGAGCAACGCCCCCGCACCCCACCGCGCCCCCGCGATCACGAAGGGCGACGGCTCGATGGTGCGCGTGCTCGTCGTCGACGACGAGCACTCGCTCACCGAGCTGCTGAAGATGGCCCTGCGCTACGAGGGCTGGGACGTGCGCACGGCCGTCGACGGGTTCAGCGCCGTGAAGGTCGCCCGCGAGTTCCGCCCCGACGCGATCGTGCTCGACATCATGCTCCCCGACATCGACGGCCTCGAGGTGTTGCAGCGGGTGCGCGCCGACGGCACCGAGACCCCCGTGCTCTTCCTCACCGCGAAGGACTCGCTCGACGATCGCATCGCCGGGCTCACGGCGGGCGGCGACGACTACGTGACCAAGCCGTTCAGCCTCGAGGAGGTCGTGGCGCGCTTGCGCGGCCTCATCCGCCGCTCGACCCTGACCCTCGCGCAGGCGAAGGACCCGGTGCTCACCGTCGGCGACCTCACGCTCGACGAGGACTCGTACGAGGTCGCCCGGGCGGGCACCCCGATCGAGCTCACCGCGACCGAGTTCGAGCTGCTGCGGTTCCTCATGCGCAACCCTCGCCGTGTGCTCTCGAAGGCGCAGATCCTCGACCGGGTCTGGTCGTACGACTTCGGCGGCAAGGAGTCGGTCGTCGAGCTCTACATCTCCTACCTGCGCAAGAAGATCGACGCGGGCCGCGAGCCCATGATCCACACCGTTCGCGGTGCCGGCTACATGCTGAAGGCCACCGGATGACGCGCCCGGGCGAACCCGGGTACGCGGCTTCGGCACGCGAGGCGCGAGCGCACGAGACCGACTCTTCGGTCGTGCCGGATGCCACGAACCGTCGTCGACCGTGGACCCTCCGTCGTCGGCTACTGGTGATCGTCGCGGGGCTCCTGGTGGCGGTGAGCGCCGTCATCGGCATCGCCACCGTACTTGTCTTCCACACCTCCTCTGTCGAGCGTCTCGACATGAGTCTGCGAGCGACGGCATCGCGGGCGACCGAGGCCGCCCCGCCGGGCTTCCCCTCCGACCCACGGGCGACGGTGGTCGAGTTCCTGCAGGTGCCCGGTCAGCCGGTGGGGACGCTCGGTGTGCTCGTCGCGGGCGATACCGTCAGCGCCGCCTACATCTCGGAGACCGGCGAGTTGCTCGAGCCGGGCGGTGCTGCGATCGCGGCGCTCGCGTCCGTTCCGCCCGACGGGGAGCCGCACACCATCGCCGCAGGCCCGCTCGGCGAGTACCGCGCGTTGTCCGTCGAGTCCCATCCTCAAGTGCGCACCGTGCTCGCGCTGCCACTGGCCGACGTCAACACGCAGACAGCGCAACTGGCGTGGACCGTCGCGATCGTCGCTGCCGTTGGCCTCGTCCTCGCGCTCGGCGTCGGATGGCTCGTCGTGAGCCGGGCGCTCGCGCCTCTGGGCCGCGTGACCGCGACCGCCAAAGCCGTCTCGGAACTGCCGCTCGACCGGGGCGACGTCGATCTGACCGAGCGTGTGGCCGAGGCCGACGAGGTCACCGAGGTCGGCCGGCTCGGCACGGCGTTCAACCGCATGCTCGGCCACGTGGCATCCGCCCTCACCGCCCGTGAGCACAGTGAGCAGAAGGTGCGCCGCTTCGTCGCCGACGCGAGCCACGAGTTGCGCACACCGCTCGCGTCGATCCGCGGCTACGCCGAGCTCACGAGGATGCACGGTCGCGACCTGCCGCCCGACGTGATCCACGCGATCGGCCGCATCGAGTCGGAGTCAGTGCGCATGACGGAGCTCGTCGAGGACCTGCTGCTGCTCGCCCGCCTCGACGAGGGACGCGAGCTCGCGTCGCAGCCCGTCGACCTCGGCCGCATCGTCGGCGAGGCGGTCGGCGACGCGCAGGCAGCCGGCCCCGATCATGACTGGGAGGTGCGGATGCCGGATGCCGCCCCGCACGTGATGGGCGACGAGCCGCGCTTGCGCCAGGTGGTGTCGAACCTGCTCGCGAACGCGCGCATCCACACGCCCGAGGGCACCGAGGTCGTTGCGACCCTCGATCGTGACGGCGACGAGGTCGTACTCTCGGTGGAGGACAACGGCCCCGGCATCCCGCAGCAGCTGGCCGAGTCGCTCTTCGAACGCTTCGCCCGCGGCGACTCGTCGCGCTCGCGGCTTGCGGGCAGCACCGGGCTCGGCCTCGCGATCGTGCGGGCCGTCGTCGAGGCGCACCACGGCACCGTCGGCGTCGTGAGCGAGCCCGGTTCGACGCGCTTCACGGTGCGGTTGCCCGCCGCCCCGGCCGGCGCGGAGGCGGAACCCGCTCGCTGAGGCCGGCCGGCTCGCGCTCGCATCGCGCTGGAGTGATGGTGTTCCGGCTGAGTGGTGCGGATCAGAGCCTCTGCGCGAACACGGTCACTCCAGCGCGTCGGCGCGATCCTGCGGCGAGTCCGCGGCGGGCCCGACGACCTCTGACGTGAGCCGGCCGAGCAGTCGCGCGAGCTCGTCGACGTCGTGCCCGGGCCACGTGCGCAACTGCGCGTAGAGCTGCTGCTGCATCCGCGATCCCCGCTGGCTGACGGTCTCGACCGCCGCCGGTGTGGCCTCGAGGATGCGGGCGCGCCCGTCGGCCGGGTCGACGCGCACCTCGGCGAGACCGAGGGACTCGAGGTGCTTCATCTGACGGCTGACGACGCTCTTGTCGATCACGAGATGGTCGGCGAGCGCGCCGGGCTGCATTGGACCACGGCGCGCGACGGTGACGAGGATCTTGTAGCCCACGGGCTGCAGCTCAGGGTGCACCGCGGCCGCGGCCTCCTTCCACACCGCTCGCACGCGCACGAACAGCAGCCGGAGCTGCTCCTCGACCGCGGCGATCTCGGTGTCGGTGGCCGTGCGGGCGGCCGACGGTGCGGTGGCGGTCATGCGGGCATCCTATTCGTCGCGCGATCCGGCGGAACGGCCGGCGTCGCGGTTCGCGCCGTCGCGCTCGCTGCCGGCAGCGCGGTCGCCGGCGGGGTGCGCGAGGCCGACCGGAGCGAGGGCGACGGATGCCGTGGCGACATCGATCGCGGCATCCTCCGCGTCCTCGACCTCGCGGTGATGGCGCGCCTCGGCCTTCGCGCGCTGCACGGCGCTCAGCGTGCCGAGATCGCTGTTGGGCAGGAAGATCACCGCGATGAGCGTGACGATCGCGAGCGGCACGGCCACGAGGAAGACGTTGCCGACGCCGGTGCCGTACGCCGACTCGACGACGACGCGCAGGTAGTCGGGCAGCGCGCTGATGGTCGGGATGGTGCCGGAGCCGAGGGTCTGGGCGGCGACGGCCTGCTGCTCGGGCTCGAGCGTGCCGACGCCGGTCTTGATCTGCTCGGCGACGATCGTGCCGAGCACGGAGCCCATGACGGCGACGCCGACCGTGCCGCCGAGGCTGCGGAAGAACGTGACGGCGCTCGTGGCGACGCCGAGGTGCTTCACCTCGGCGGTGTTCTGCACGACGAGCACGAGGTTCTGCATCACCATTCCGACGCCCGCGCCGAGCACGAACATCGAGATGCCCACGTACCAGAAGTCGGTGTCGTAGTGCAGTCGCGAGAGCAGCAGGCTGCCGGCGACGACGAGCGCGGCGCCGGTGATCATGTACGCCTTCCACTTGCCGCGCCGGCTGATGAGACCGCCGACCACGGTGGAGGCGATGAGCAGCCCTGCCATCATCGGGATGGTGAGCAGGCCCGACTCGGTGGGAGTCGCGCCGCGCGCGAGCTGCATGTACTGGCTGAGGAACACCGCCGTGCCGAACATCGCGACGCCCACCGAGAGGCTCGCGATGACCGAGAGCGTGAACGTGCGGTTCTTGAAGAGCCCGAGCGGGATGACGGGCTCCTTCGCCTTGAGCTCGACCAAGACGGCCGCGAGCAGCAGCACGGCGGCGCCGCCGACCATCAGGTAGCTCTGCTGCGAGTTCCACTCGAACTGCTGCCCCGCGAAGCTCACCCAGAGCAGCAGCAGCGAGACGCCGGCGGTGATGAGCACGATGCCGAGGTAGTCGATCGAGACCTTGGTCTTCGGGCGCTTCGGCAGGTGCAGGGTGCGCTGCAGCAGGACGAGGGCGACGATGGCGATCGGGAGCCCGACGAAGAAGTTCCACCGCCAGCCGAGCGTGTCGGTGATGACGCCGCCGAGCAACGGTCCGCCGACGGTCGCCACGGCCATGACCGCTCCGAAGAGGCCCGCGTACCTGCCGCGCTCACGCGGGCTGATGATGTCGGCCATCACGATCTGGCTGAGCGCGGCGAGGCCGCCGGCGCCGAGGCCCTGGAACACGCGCATCGTGATGAGCATGCCCGGGTCTTGAGAGAAGCCGGCGATCGCCGACGCCACGACGAAGATCACGAGCGCGAGCTGCAGCAGCAGCTTGCGATTGAAGAGGTCGGCGAGCTTGCCCCAGATCGGCGTCGACACCGTCGTCGCGAGCAGCGTCGCCGTGACCACCCACGTGAACGACGCCTGGTCGCCCTCGAGGTCGGCGATGATGAGCGGCAGCGAGGTGCCGACCACCGTCGTCGCGATCATCGACACGAACATGCCGAGCAGCAGGCCCGAGAGTGCGGAGAGCACCTGCCGGTGCGTCATGCCGCTTTCGGTGAGCTCGACGGATGCCGCGACATCCGGATTCTTCGTGCGCGTTCGCGTGCTCGTGGTGCTGGCCATGGAACTCCCGTTATTGATTGACGATGGTCAACTATATGTTGATAGTGGACTTTCGTCAACTAACGCGGTTCGACGGTCGAAGTCCTCGAGCGTTCGTCGGTGAACAGAAAGCCGCCGTTCACATCGAGTTCATCGTGACGTCCTTCTATGGATAGGTCGGCGCTCGCCGGCGACTGAACATTCGGCTGAGCGAGGCAATCGTGCACGAGGACGCGCCGAAGATCACTCTCGCGCCCAGTTGGCCCGCTCGCGTGCTCTTCATCGAGTCACGATCTGCCCCGGGGCATCCGGTCGACTCGTTCGAGACCCATGGATTCGAGATCCACGGATACCGCGACGCGATCGGTGCCCTGCTGGCCGCCCGGTCGTCTGAGCCGGCGGCGATCGTCGCCCCGACCGACATGATCAACGTCGACTTCCTCAGCTTCATCGAGGCGATGGCCGCCAGGAGCGACGTGCCCGTGATCGTCGGACTCGCGACGCACGAGCACGCCACCGACCTCGCATACGAGGCCATTGCGCGGGGCGCGCGGTCGATCCTCGCCCTCCCGTGTCGGGCCGAGCAGCTCATCGCGGCGGTTCGGGCCTGCGGCATCCGGATGGAGCCTTCCGCGCGCACGCTGAGGGTCGGCGACCTCGTCCTCGATCCACAGGCGTTCAAGGTGTCCATCGGCGAAGCGACCGTGACGCTCACACCGAGGGAGTTCCTGCTCGTGCAGTGCCTGATGCAGGCCAGTCCGCGGGTCGTGCGTGTCGAAGAGCTCGCGCGCGCCCTGGCCACGTATGACGAGGGGAGCATTGCCGCGACGCGAGTGCTCGTCACCCGCGTGCGCAAGAAGTTCGAGACCGCCGCTCCGGAGTCGAGCCACCTGCTCGAGACCGTTCGCAGCATCGGGTACCGCATCAACGAGGGCTGAGGCGCCAAGCGGCGGCCGTCGATTTGCGAGGGGGCGGGGCATCCGTTAGCCTTGTCGGAGCCGAAGACCGCTGGTTGTTCGTGCGCGCCGATTGACACAATCGGGGAGCATGACCGAAGTCTTGCGAAAGCAAGGGCCCGCGCAGGTGTGACGAAGACTTCCCGATGAATCGGGCCGAGCTCCGCGCAACTGCGCCGGAGCTTTTTTCTTTCTCTTTTTTGCCGCTCGAATGAGCAGCAGCCCAGCGGCTCCAGGCCGTGCACCGCTTCCGCGATGCACGTTGAAGACACAAGGAGTGGCCATGGCGAACAAGGAAGCCTCGGTTGCCGAACTCACGAACCTGTTCGAGAGCTCGACCGCCGTTCTGCTGACCGAATACCGCGGCCTCACTGTTGCCCAGCTCAAGACGCTGCGCAAGTCCATCAGTGAGGACGCGAGCTACGCCGTGGTGAAGAACACGCTGACCAAGATCGCGGCGAACAACGCCGGCATCTCGTCGTTCGATGACGAGCTCGCCGGTCCCTCCGCGATCGCATTCGTGCACGGTGACCCGGTCGCCGTCGCGAAGGCACTGCGTGACTTCACCAAGGCGAACCCCCTCCTCGTGGTCAAGGGCGGCTATTTCGATGGCAAGCCCCTGACCGCTGAAGAGGTAGGCAAGCTCGCCGACCTCGAGTCCCGCGAAGTGCTGCTGGCGAAGCTCGCCGGTGCATTCAAGGCCTCGCTGTTCGGAGCCGCATATCTGTTCAACGCACCGCTGTCGAAGGCCGTTCGCACGGTCGACGCGCTGCGTGAGAAGCAGGAGTCCGCTGCGTAGGCGAGAGCCTCCAGCGGTGAGTAACCACAGAATCTAAGGAGAAAAATCATGGCGAAGCTGTCCACTGAAGAGCTGCTCGAGCAGTTCAAGGGCCTGACCCTCATCGAGCTCTCTGAGTTCGTCAAGGCATTCGAGGAGACCTTCGAGGTCACCGCTGCTGCCCCCGTCGCCGTTGCCGGCGTCGCGGGCCCCGCGGCTGCTGCTGAAGAGGTCGAAGAGCAGACGGCGTTCGACGTCGTGCTCGAGGCCGCTGGCGAGAAGAAGATCCAGGTCATCAAGGTCGTGCGCGAGCTCACCTCGCTCGGCCTCGGCGAGGCCAAGGCCGTCGTCGACGGCGCTCCCAAGGCTGTGCTCGAGGGCGCAACCAAGGAAGCCGCTGACAAGGCGAAGGCTGCTCTCGAAGAGGCCGGCGCCACCGTCACCCTCAAGTAATTGCACGCGCTCGTTCGAGCGCGCCGCAGCTTGAGGTGACCAGCGTCACCTGAAACACACGGATGCCCCGTGGCTCACGAGCCACGGGGCATCCGTCGTACCACCCGGAATTTGCGGCCCTCACAGGTATCCGAAACGGAAATGCAGGAAGAATCCTCATCCCGACGGCGTGTCGCCCCACTGGGATCGGCGCGCCGAGCCGATCTTCCTGCAGGTCCCACGTGCATCTTCAAGAATCTGCCGATGGCGAGGCATCCGTCTCCGGCCTGTTCAGTCGACCATGCGGAACGTCGCGTCGGCGCGAGCGAGGTCGGTCGAGACCGGATCGAGCCGGAGGCCGTAGGCGTAGTGACGGAGGTAGCGGTCGGCGAAGTTGTGCGCCCGGAATGACGTGAGTCGGGAGTGCGCCAGCCCCGCGACCGGGAGGAACGTGGCATCGGCGGCGAATTGCGCCGAGCCGTCATTCCTGACGAGACCGAGCCTGTAGCTCGCGTGCCGCAGGAAGTGACCGGGCGCGTCGACGGACTCGAAGGAGACACGCCCGTCGGCAGTGCCGGCAAGGCCCGGAACCACCCGGAACTGGGAATCTCCGAGCGGCGACGCCGTCGGGTCGATTCGCACCGCCGTTCCCGAATGCCGAACGTAGCGCTCGGGGTAGTTGAAGCTCTGCAGCCGCACGACGCGCCTGCCCGTCTCGGCCGGGTATTGCATGAGGGTGCCGAATCCGAGCTGGTCGTATCCTCCCGAGTTCGGGCCGTAGTCGCCGCCTCCGCCATCGGGTCGCAGGCTCTCGGCGATCTGCGCGACCCATGGGGTGTCGAGTCCCATGCGGCCCGAGTAGTGCCCCAGCACCTGGTCCCACACCGGTCGGCCCTGTCCGCGAGCGGACGGACTCGGGACGGTGTGCGTCTGCCAGCCGGCGTGGGACGCGGTGGTCGACGGACCCGACTGCCAGGTGTACGGCGTGAACGGCACGTCGTGCCCGAGGTTGTACTTCGCGACGTACTCGGCGCCCTTGAGGAAGCGGTTGTCATCCACGCCGTAGCAGTCGATGCCCTGGTTCCAGGCCATCTCGCAGAACGCGCCCATGAGTCCGATGCCCATGATCGAGTGCGCCTGGTCGCGACCGCTCTCCTGCCACTGCGCGAGGCCCTGGTCGTCATAGACGAAGGGCACGGCGTGCGGCAGGGAGCCGTTCCCTGCACCGTTGTGGAAGTACTCGACGGCCCGGTCGACGAGGTCGTCGCGGTCGGCGAAGATGCCGATCGCGAGGATCGACGCCATGTTGCAGAGGTCCCAGTTCGCCCAGTAGTTCGTGATCACCGCACCGTTGTGGTTCGTGAGGAAGTGCTCGTTCATCGGGTGGAAGATTCCGAGCAGCATCTCGCGGAATCGCTCGAACTCGAAGTCGGGGCGATCGCGCACCAGCTCGGCCGCATTCGCGAACTGGTAGCCGTAGATGCCCGCGGCGAGGAAGCGGTCGGCGTTGCCCGTGACCGTCTTCAGCGTCGCCGACCATGCGTTGAGGATCCGCACCGCGGTGGCACCGTGAGCCTCCTCGCCCGAGATGTGCCACCGCAGGGCGTTCTGGTAGGCGGCATGGATGTCGAGGAACAGCGGCCCGTAGTTCGATCCGTCACCGCCGCGGATGACGGTCTCGACCGGACGCGGCGACCACCCCGCGCTCGAGCGGCCGTTCGCGACGAGGCGGCCCCAGCCTCCCGCCCACGGCTCGGCGCCGCCGGCGACCTGCGCCGACGCGCGCTCGAGATCTGACAGGGTGTGCACGAGCCCGGGGTGAGCGTACGTTGACGTCGCGCCCGATGCCGCGGCGATGCGCGGAACTGGCCGGCGGGTTCCGCCCGGGACCGCGGATGCTCCGGCGGGGGCGAAGATGGCCAGCGGCACGGCGATGGAGGCACCCGCTACGAAGGACCTGCGCGAAATCCCATGACCGGATGACTGAGGGTGGCTATGATTCGTCGACATTGACTTCCGTTCCGTCGTAGGGGGCGGCAGCGGGATAGCGGTTTCCGTTGAGCGGCATCCTCACATACGCATGCGTGGTCCTACAAGGGCATTCGCGGAATCCGCCTCAGCGCGGGGCGGACGTCGTGCTCGAGCGCACGACGAGCCGCGTCGGCAGTGGGGCCCCGGAGTCGGGGAGCGGGTCGGCTTCTTCCCCCTCGCCGAGCAGGCGCAGCACGACGTCGACCGCCAGCCTGCCCTGCTCGCCCGGATACTGCTCCACCGTCGTGAGCCCGAACATCTCGCTGTACTCGTGGCCGTCGATGCCGATGATCGACAACTCGCCCGGAATCGTGATGCCCAGGTGCTCGGCCGCGCGGAACGCGCCGAAGGCGACCTCGTCGGACACGGCGAAGAGCGCGGTCGGCCGCCGCCCGGGATGACCGAGGAGCTGCAGCGTGCCCGTGTACCCGCCGGGCATGCTCATCTCGGTCTCGTGGATGTGCGCCCGCCCGCCGGGCGCGAGCCCTGCCGCGGTCATCGCCTCGAGGAATCCGTGCCGTCGTCGCCCGTGGACGCTGTTCGGCATCGCCGCCGCACCAGTGCCCGCGAGGTGGGCGATCCTCGTGTGCCCGAGGTGGAGGAGGTGCTCGGTGGCGAGCAAGCCGACCGCGCGGTCGTCGATCGTCAGGCTCGGCACCCCCGCCTCGGCGCCGCCGAGCGCCACGATCGGCTTGCCGCGTTGTTCGAGTGACGCGATCTCACGCTCGGAGAGATCGACCCCGATGGCGATGACGGCGTCGACGCGCTTGCGGGCGAGGAAGAAGTCGAACACGCGCGCCCGCTCGGGTCCGTGGTCGGCCAGGTTGTAGAGCGTGAGGTCGTAGCCGGCGGCGAGCAGCGCCCGCTCGATGCCCTCGAGCACCTCGCCGAAGAACCAGCGATTGACGAACGGGATGATGACGCCCACGTTCATCGTGCGGCCAGTGACGAGGCTCGCGGCGGCGGGCGAGGCGATGAAGCCGATCTCGGCGGCTGCGGCCTCGACGCGGCGGCGGGTCTCGTCGGCCACGGCGCCGCGGCCGCTCAGCGCGCGCGATGCCGTCGCCTTGGAGACGCCCGCGAGGCGCGCGACGTCGCTGATCGCAGCCATAGCGCCTCCCTTCGTCGGGCAGCTCCGTTTGCAGAGTGTAGTCGCGAAGGGGACGTGAGTGGAACCGGTTCCGACGAGGCGGCCTGCAACGGAGGTCCTCAGGCCAGTTCGTTGTGAGAGCGCTCTCCCCGCGCGACCGGCCGATTGACTCCAAGATCCGAGCAGTGTCCGTTTCGTGACCATCGATATCTTGTGGCCGAGCGGCGTCCTGTCCTACGTTGGAGGCTGGAACCGGTTCCCGGCTTCCCCTGCACCACTCAATGAGGAGAGAGATATGCGTTCAACACGGCATCGCCGTCTGCTGATTCCACTCGCAGCGGCTGCAACCGTGGGCCTCGCCCTCACCGGATGCACGGGGGACACAGCCCCCGAGACATCCGATGCGGACTGTGGGCCCTACGAAACCTACGGCACCTTCGACGAGGGCACTGAGGTGAGCATCTACGGCACCATCAGCGACGTCGAAGCCGATCGCCTCAACGAGTCCTGGGCCGACTTCGAGTCCTGCACCGGTATCGACGTGGTCTACGAGCCCAGCAAGGAGTTCGAGACCCAGATCAACGTGCGCGCACAGGGCGGCAACCCGCCGAACCTCGCGATCTTCCCGCAGCCCGGTCTCCTGGCCGCGCAGGCCGAGGCCGGATACCTCGTGCCGGCGCCCGACTCGGTCGTGGCCAACGCACAGGAATTCTGGTCTGAGGACTGGCAGGCCTACGGCACCGTCGAAGACACGGTCTACGGTGCGCCGCTGATGGCGAGCGTCAAGGGCTACGTCTGGTACTCGCCGACGATGTTCGAGGAGAACGGCTGGGAGGTCCCCGAGACGCTCGACGAGCTCACGACGCTCTCCGAGGAGATCGCAGGTGCAGGCACCGTCGACAAGCCCTGGTGCGTCGGCTTCGCCTCCGGTGACGCCACCGGATGGCCCGGCACCGACTGGATCGAAGACTTCGTGCTCCGGCAGGCCGGCCCCGAGGTCTACGACCAGTGGGTCACCAACGAGGTGAAGTTCACCGACGAGCCGATCACGACCGCGTTCGACTCCGTCGGCGCGTTCATCCGTGAGCCCGCCATGGTCAACGGCGGCCTCGGCGACGTCAACTCGATCGCGACGACCGAGTTCGGCGACGCGGGTCTCCCGATCCTCGACGGCACGTGCGCCCTGCACCACCAGGCGACGTTCTACGAGGGCTTCTGGCCCGAGGGCACGACGGTCGCCGAAGACGGCGACGTCTGGGCATTCCTCCTTCCCGGCACCGAGGCCGGCGCCAACGCCGTCACCGGTGGTGGCGAGATCGTGGCCGCGTACAGCGACGCCGAAGAGGTCGCCGCCTTCCAGACATACCTCTCGAGCGACACCTGGGCGAACATCCGGGTCGAACTCGGCGGTGTGATCAGCGCCAACAAGGGTCTCGACCCCGAGAACGCGTCGAGCGACCTCCTGTCGAACGCCGTCGGGATCCTCCAGGACCCCGAGACCACGTTCCGCTTCGACGCTTCGGACCTCATGCCGGGTGCGGTGGGTGCGGGGTCGTTCTGGAAGGGCATGGTCGACTGGATCGGCGGAAAGTCCACCGCCGACACCACGAAGTTCATCCAGGACAGCTGGCCGCAGTAGTCGCGAACCGACCACTGATCTAGCATCGAGACCAGTGGGGCCGCGCGGCTCGCCGCGCGGCCCTGCTGCCACCCCTCAACGGAGAGGAGCTCCGCATGACGACCTTTGATCTCATCGGCAAGATCGTCCAGCTCGTTGCCGGTATCGCGGTGTTCGTCGCCGTCATCGGCCTCATCCTGTTCTTCATCGACAAGGCACCCAAGCGCGGCCGTGACGTGCTGCAGTTGCTGCTCTTCCTCCTTCCCGCGGTCATCCTGCTCGCGGTGGGACTGGTCTACCCGTTCGTCCTCACGACCATCGCGGCCTTCGCCAACAGGGCGGGGGAGTTCGTCGGATTCGACAACTTCGTCTGGATGTTCACCCAGCCCGAAGCGCTCATCACGCTGCGCAACACGGTCATCTGGGTGCTCCTCGTGCCGACGATCTCCACGATCATCGGCCTCGCGTATGCGAACTTCATCGACCGGTCACGCGGTGAGCGCATCTACAAGGCGCTCATCTTCATGCCGTTCGCCATCTCGTTCGTCGGCGCCGGCATCATCTGGAAGTTCGTCTACGAGTTCCGGCCGGCCGGCCGCGACCAGATCGGCCTCCTCAACCAGATCCTCGTCTGGCTCGGTCAGGATCCCGTGCTCTGGCTGCAGTCGCCACCCGCGAACACCCTGCTCCTCATCGTCGTGATGATCTGGGTGCAGACCGGTTTCGCGGTCGTCGTGCTCTCCGCCGCGATCAAGGGAATTCCCGCCGAGCAACTCGAAGCCGCCGAGCTCGACGGCACGAACGGCTGGCAACGCTTCACGAACGTCACGCTCCCGGGCATCCGCGGGGCGCTCGTCGTGGTCGTCACCACGATCTCCATCGCGACACTGAAGGTCTTCGACATCGTGCGCACCATGACGGGCGGCAACTTCGAGACGAGCGTCGTCGCGAACGAGATGTATACCCAGGCCTTCCGGGCGCTCGAGCCGGGGCGCGGTTCGGCGCTCGCGCTCGTGCTGTTCGTGCTGGTGCTGCCCATCGTCGTCTACAACGTTCGAGTGCTCCGGCAGCAGAAGGAGATCCGATGACCTACACACCGATCGAGATCCCGGTCGACTCCGACACGAAAGCCGAGCTTCGCCGCGGGTACAACGCCGACGGCACGAAGGCGACTCGCGTCAAGAAGCGGCTGACCTCGCGCACGGCCACGATCGTCTCCCTCATCATCGCGGTGATCTGGGTCATCCCCACCTTCGGCCTGCTCATCTCGTCGTTCCGGCCAGAGGAGCTCATCAAGACCACCGGCTGGTGGACCATCTTCGAGAACTGGGGCTGGACCCTCGACAACTACAGCGAGGTGCTGTTGTCGTCGTCGTCGTCGGCGCCGCAGCTCGGCTCGTACTTCGTGAACTCGATCGCGATCACGGTCCCCGTGGTCGTGTTCGCGACGGTGCTCGCCGCGATGGCGGCCTACGCACTGGCGTGGATCCCGTTCAAGGGCGCGGGCATCATCTTCATCGCGATCTTCGCGCTGCAGATCGTGCCGCTGCAGATGGCGCTCATCCCGCTGCTGCAGATGTTCACGACCTGGCTGCTGCCGGTCCAGCGGGCGATCCACGACGTCATCCCGATCATCCCCGACCAGAGCTACATCCAGGTCTGGATCGCGCACACGATCTTCGGACTCCCGCTCGCGATCTTCCTGTTGCACAACTTCATCTCGGACATCCCGAACGAACTCGTCGAGGCAGCACGGGTCGACGGCGCCAACCACGGGCAGATCTTCCTCCGGATCATCCTCCCGCTGTCGGTGCCGATCCTCGCGTCGTTCGCCATCTTCCAGTTCCTCTGGGTCTGGAACGACCTGCTGGTCGCGCTCGTCTTCTCAGGAGGCACAGCGGATGTCGCGCCGCTGACCCAGCGATTGGCGGAGCTCACCGGAAACCGCGGTCAGGAGTGGCAGCGCCTCACGGCCGCCGCCTTCATCTCGCTGATCATTCCGCTCATCGTGTTCTTCAGCCTGCAGCGCTACTTCGTGCGCGGCCTGCTGGCGGGCTCGACGAAGGGGTAGTCCTTCCGGACAGGGTGATGGCGGGTGCCCGTGAGGGCACCCGCCATCGTTCGTTGCAGGATCTCGACTACTCGGAGTGCGAGGTTCCCCAGCGGCGGCGGTTCGCTGCAAGCAGCGCCGCCCCGCCCAGCAGCAGCATGATCATGCCACCTGCCAGGAGCGGCTCAGCCGTCTCGGCGCCCGTCGCTGCGAGCGTCTTCACGGGAACCACGGGTGCCGGTGCCGGCGGTGCCGGCGGTGCCGGCGGTGCCGGCGGAGGCGGCGGAGGCGGCGGCGGGCAGGCGCCGATCGTGAAGAGCTGCCGGTCGAGCTCGGTTGCCTGGCCGTTCAGCTGCTCGAACACGATCTCGTAGTTACCAGGCGGTAGCGAGAAGGAACCCTCGAACGTCCCGGCACCCCCGGCACCGTCGAACGTCACCGCGTCGACGAATGCGCCTTCGGAGTCGAGGATCGTCAAGCGGTAGTCCTCGTCCAGCAGGAAGATCACCGAGAACGACACGGTTCCCGTGCCGCCATGGGTGGGGCATGCCACGGCCGTGACTGCCAGCTCCGCGGGCGGAATGTTGCAGTCGTTCTCGAAGATCAGCTGTCCGAAGGCGTCCCAGTTCAGACCCTCGAAGGTGAGTATCTCTCCGCCCCCTCCTTCATAGGTGAACGGCGGGATGATGTCGCCCCATTCGACCTCGATGCCCGGGAACCAGATCGGTCCGGTGTGATCGGCGTGTCCTGCGACATCGCCGTCGGCAGCCGGATGGTTGATCACGTACGGGTTGTTGTGCGCACCCGTGGAGTGACAGATGTCGATCTGGTGGATGACCTCTTCGGGGTCCGGCGGTACGAGAAGCGCGACGATGGGAGCTTCGAGCTCCGTGGTCACCTCCTCGTCAGCGACCTTGGCGAGTGATTGGGCCGAATCTTCGACGACAGCCTCGGCCGCGGGTTCGACGACCTCTTCGACAACGGGTTCGACGACCTCTTCGACGACTTCCTCGACGACGGGTTCGACGACCTCTTCGACGACTTCCTCGACGACCTCCTCGACCTCCTCGACCTCAGCCGGCTCGGTCACCTCCTCGACGAGTTCGGCCGCTTCCTCCAGAACGACCTCCGTGCCCTCGTCGGCTGCGGCAGGCGAAGCCACCAAGGCGCTCATACCGCCGACGGCGAGAGCTGAAATGGCGATCGCGGCGAGTACTCGCCGCCATTTCTGACGGTCTTCGGTCGCTTGATTATCGCGGAACGATTCGGGTCGTCCCTCATGTCGCTCAGCGAGACCCTTGCGTGAATGCATCGGTGTCCCCCTCCTTCTGAAAGGATCGATGGCTCGGGTGGCCATACAGGGCTCATGCAAGCACCACCCGGCGGGTGACCTGTGAGAGCTTCGAATGGTGACCGGAGGGTGAACCTGTGATGATCCTGAACAGGTCACTCGATGGCTCGGTCGCATGCGGGCGCGCCGAAACTCACGCGGGACGTGATGGTGTCAGCTGATGATTCCGAGGGTGCGAGCCCGTTGCACCGCGCCGTCCCGGGTCGTCACACCGAGCTTGCGGTAGATGCTGCGCAACTGTGTCTTGACCGTGTTCGGCGACACCGAGAGCTCGAATGAGATGCGCTGCTGCGTTTCGCCCTCGACGAGTCGCTCGAGCACGATGTGCTCTCTCGGGCTCAGTACGGCGGCGCCATCCGCGTGATCATCGGTGAGCCTCGTCGAGATCAGTTCGAGCATCCGCTGCACGTGCTGGGGTTGCCGCATGCCGTTGGCCCGCTCGACGAGTTGGGCGAGGTGCTGGCGAGGCAGGAAGCCGAACGGTCGCACGAGTCCAGCAGAAGAGGCCAGCAGGAGCGCGCGAGCGAAGAGCGTGTCGGCGGTCTTGACGTCGCCGAGCAGGTCGTGTGCGGCCGCGTTCGCGAGGTTCGCGAGCGTCGCGGTACCAGGCGCGTGCATGTCACCCATTGCGAGGCACGGGTTGGTGAGCTCGATCGCACCGGCATAGTCGCCGGTGTCGAGCGCGATTCGCGCAGACCATGCCGCGGGGCACCGGGAGTGGGTGGCATCCGGTTCGAGTCGCGCGAGTTGCGCGCGAGCGCTCGCCGTTTCCTGATGCCGCACGAGCAGTCCCACCCGCGCGTAGTCGTGCAGGGTCCGTGAAAGACTCGGCGCCTCCCAGTCGCGGATCACGAGCTGCAACTCCTGCAGGTCATCCATCGCGCCGTCGTCGTCGCCGACTGCTTCATGGAAGCTGCTGGTCATGGCGAGAACGAGCGGCGCGTATTCGGTGCCTGCGGTGTCATGTGCGAGCTCGGCGAGTCGATCGCCGACCCCGTCGAGCTGTCCGCGCTCGATGGCCAGCGAGGCCTGTGCGAGCCGTGCGGGCGCTGTGCAGGGTTCGTTGCCGAGCTCGGCGGATCGGGCGATTTCGAGTGCCGTGGTGATGGTCGCCTCGGCGTCGCGGAGACTGCCCGTGCGCAGTTCGATGAGCGCGGTGCATCCGTACCCCTCGGCAAGGAGGGCGGGTGCCGTTCGGTCGCCGGCCAGATGGAGGGCGCGCACGAGCGTCCTCCGTGCCGAGTCGAGGTCGCCCTGCTGGAGTTCGCAGAAGCCCTCGTGCATGACCACGAGGGCCCTGAGCTCGATCCGCTCGCTGAATGAGAGGTCGGCCCTGGCGAGTGAACCGCTGGCCGTTCGGAGGAGACTGCGAGCCGATGAGTAGCGCCCGAGCTCGCGCATCGTGACCGAGCGCACGACCAGGGCGAGCGCCGTGAGGCCCGGCTCCGCCGTGCCGTCGGCGAGGAGGGCATCGGCGGCGTCGAGGTACGGTTCGGCCGCGTACGGGTTCGTTGCACCGGCGGCGCGGAAGCCGCCCGCGAGTGCGAGCAGCTTCGCGGGGTCGCTCGACCAGGACTGCTCGGGTTCAGTGCTGATGCGACTGCGCAGGGCTGATCCGCACTCGCGGGCGATGGTACGCCATGAGATCCCAGCGGGGTCTTCGGGTGACTCCTGCATGGGCCTCCTTTACAGGGAGGCGTCGCCGGTGAGCCTCGGGTGGCTCTCTGACGAAACGGGTGTGAACTTCGGGTGATCGAGGGCGGCTGTCGCCGTGTCGAGACTTCTTCGGGTTTGGGCCCAAACTACTCCGGTCACGCGGAGAGCGAACCGCCCCATTCGGGGTACGTGCCCCCGGCCGTCACCTGCGTTCACCGGCTTAGGGTGAATCCATGAGCAATGTCGGCGGGCGTGGCGGCAGCGGCCGCGGCGGAGCAACGACTCATGGCCCGGGCGGCCCGGGAGGCGGCGGAGTCCCGGGCGGCGGCCGCCGCATCGGCTCGGCCGACGAAGAGGCGCAGCGCGCGGCCAATGCCGAGGCGCCGAAGATCCCGCATCTCCTGCGCCGCATCGGCGAGCTGTTCGCCCCGCACAAGGTCGCGCTCATCACCACGGGCGTGCTCGTGCTCGTGGGCGCTGCGCTCAGCGTCGTGCCGCCGCTGCTCACACAACGGGCCTTCGACGACGGGCTGTTCGCCGAGGGCGGCCCTGATGTGCCGGTGCTGACGGGCCTCGTCACCGCGATGATCGCCGTGTTCATCGTCTCGGCGCTGCTCGGGGTGTGGCAGACCTGGCTCACCGCGACGATCGGCAACAAGGTCATGGGCGCGCTCCGCGTGCGCCTCTTCACCCACCTGCAGTCGATGGAGCTCAGCTTCTTCACCCGCACGAAGACGGGCGTCATCCAGTCCCGCCTGCAGAACGACGTGGGCGGGGTCGCCGGCGTGCTGACCAACACCGTCTCGAGCGTGCTCGGCAACACCGTCACGGTGATCTCGGCGTTCGTCGCGATGGTGATCCTGAACTGGCAGCTCACGGTGATCGCGCTCGTGCTCATGCCCATCATGGTGATCGCGCAGCGTCGCGTGGGGCAGGTGCGGGCGCGCATCGCCGGCAAGACCCAGGAGTCCCTCTCCGAGATGACGGCGATCACACAGGAGACCCTCTCGGTCTCGGGCATCCTGCTCTCGAAGAGCTTCACCCGGCAGGGCAGCGAGATCGATCGCTACGCCGACGAGAACCGCAACCAGATCGCCCTGCAGGTGCGGCAGCAGATGACCGGCCAATGGTTCTTCGCGATGGTGAACATCTTCATGTCGTCGATCCCCGCGATCGTCTATCTGGTCGCGGGCTGGCTCATCACGGGAGGCGCTGCGGATGTCACCGCCGGAACCATCGTCGCGTTCACGACCGTGCAGGCGCGACTCCTCTTCCCCCTCATGGGCCTCATGCGCGTCGCGCTCGACCTGCAGACGTCGAGCGCGCTCTTCGCCCGGATCTTCGAGTACCTCGACCTGAAGCCGTCGATCACCGATCGCGCCGACGCCCGTGAGGTTCCCGCCGACGGGTCGCTCGGTCGCGTCGAGTTCGACGACGTCAGCTTCCGCTACCCCGACACCGACGGCGACTCGCGTCCGACTCTCGACGGCGTGAGCTTCGTGATCGAGCCCGGCCAGTTCGCGGCGTTCGTGGGGCCGAGTGGAGCAGGCAAGACGACGGTCTCCTACCTCGTGCCGCGACTGTACGAGGCATCCGCCGGCTCGGTGCGCTTCGCCGGGGTCGACGTGCGAGAGCTCCGCCAGGAGTCGCTCATCTCGAACATCGGCATCGTGAGCCAGGAGACGTACCTCTTCCATGC
Organism: Agromyces albus; assembly: GCF_004134825.1. GTDB lineage: Bacteria > Actinomycetota > Actinomycetes > Actinomycetales > Microbacteriaceae > Agromyces > Agromyces albus. The sequence continues at coordinate 93,864 of NZ_SDPN01000005.1, read as the reverse complement.
CACGATCGGCGAGAACCTGCGCTACGCGAAGCCCGACGCCACCGACGCCGAGGTCGAGGCCGCCGCTCGGGCCGCGAACATCCACGAGACCATCGCCTCATTCCCAGAGGGCTACGACACCGTCGTGGGCGAGCGCGGATACCGGCTCTCGGGCGGCGAGAAGCAGCGCATCGCGATCGCCCGGGTGCTGCTGAAGGATCCCGCGGTGCTCGTGCTCGACGAGGCGACGAGCGCCCTCGACACGATCTCGGAGCGCGTGGTGCAGGAGGCGCTCGACGATGCCGCGCGCGGGCGCACGACCATCGCGATCGCGCACCGCCTCTCGACGGTCGTGGCGGCCGACGTGATCTTCGTCATCGCCGGGGGCAGGATCGTCGAACGGGGTACGCACGCTGAGCTCGTGGGGGCCGAGGGCGTCTACGCCTCGCTCTATCGACAGCAGGCGGAGCGGCCCGTGCTCGAGGGCTGAGGCCGGCGAGGCTCAGCTGCGCTCTGCCAGCATCTGCTCCATGAGTGCGATCTCGGAGGTCTGGCTGGCGACGATCGAGGTCGCGAGACTCACCACCACGTCGTTCGACGAGCGCGCGAGCAGCGCCTCGGCCATCTCGACCGCGCCCTGGTGATGCACGATCATGAGCTCGAGGAACCGGCGCTCGGCCTCCACCCCGGTCGCCGCACGAAGCTCCTCGATCTGCGCCGGGGTCGCAAGTCCGGGCATCGGCGCGCCGGCCGTGTGCGTCGCCGCGTGCGAGTCGTGCGCTTCGCCCTCGGCGGGCCGCGACATCCACGTCATCGACGGCTCTCCGCCGGCTTGCGACAGGTCCCACGTGCTGAGCCAGCCGTACATCTGGCCGGCCTGCTGCGCCTGGGTCGTCGCGATGTCGTAGGCGAGCCGCCGCACCTCGTCGTCGTCGGTAGCGTCGCGCACGATCATCGCGAGATCGACGCCCTGCAGGTGGTGCACCTGCATGTCGCGAGCGAATCCGGCCTCAGCGCTCGCGTCGACGGGCGTCGGGTCGGCGAGCGTCGAGAGCCGGCCGATCGAGAAGGCCACGATCGCCACGACGGCGAGCGCGACGGATGCCGCGACGAGCACGGCCACGCGAGAGCCCCGGCCCGCGCGGCCCGCCGGTTCGGTCACGCCTTGCCGGGCCCGTCGATGCCGCCCGTGCAGAGGGCGCCGGGCTCGGGCACGTTCTGGCTCTTCCAGTACTCCTCGAAGAACGCGGCGATGCGCTCGTCGTCGGCATCCTCGACCTGCAGCTGGGTGTTCCAGCCGCTCACCACGATGGGCGAGGGCAGGCCCTCGAACGGCGAGAGGATCACGTAGGTCGAAGGCAGCTTCGCGCGGAGCGCGGCGAGTTCGTCGTCGGCGAGCGATGGGTCATAGGTGACCCAGAGCGCGCCGTGCTCCATCGAGTGCACGGCGTTCTCGTTCGGCACGGGCTCGGTGTAGACGCCGCAGTTCAGCCACACCTGGTTGTGCTCGCCGCCGGTCGGCGGCGTCTGCGGGTAGTCGACGACCCCCTCGACGTGCGTCGACTCGTTCTCGAAGGTCTCGACGCCCTCGACCTCGGCGCCCGTGCCGCCGGGGCTGTACGAGGCGGGCTGCGGCGTGAGCACGATCGCCGACACCAGCAGCGCGACGACGGCGACGCCTCCCACGACCGCGGCGCCGATGCCGATGCGACGGTTGCGCTTCGAGCGCTGCTCGCGCTTGCGGTACTCCTCGAGCTTCTTCGCGCGCTGCTCGGCGCGTTGCTGCTTGACGGTGAGCTGCTTCTTGACGGACGGGGGAACGGGCGGGGTCGCGCTCACGCGGAGGCCTCTCTCGATCGTGGGGATGCAACCATACGAACGTATGCCACACCGGTTCTCCTCCGCGAGAGGCGTACTTCACAGCGCATTCACAGTCGTCCCGCCGTTCCGGCGCGGGTGACAGCGCGCGGGCCCCGCGACTAGAGTTGGCGGCGTGGTCCTCTCCTTGTGTTGTCGCTGACGCCGAAGTCGCCCGACCCCACACGCCCGACCGCTCGCCCGTATCCGCCACGCCGCCGGATGGGCGGCGCGCGAGTCGACTACCGAAGGACACCGCATGAAGTACGCAGAGACCATCGTCGACCTGGTCGGTGACACCCCGCTCGTGAAGCTCCATCGAGTGACCGAGGGGGTCACGGATGCCACGGTGCTCGTGAAGCTCGAATACTTCAACCCCGGCGGCTCCTCGAAAGACCGCATCGCCGAGCGCATCATCGACGCGGCCGAGGCCGAGGGCAAGCTGAAGCCCGGCGGCACGATCGTCGAGCCCACCTCGGGCAACACCGGTGTCGGCCTCGCGCTCGTGGCACAGCAGCGCGGCTACAAGTGCATCTTCGTGTGCCCCGACAAGGTCGGTGAAGACAAGCGCAACGTGCTCACGGCCTACGGCGCGGAGGTCGTCGTGACGCCCACTGCCGTCGCGCCCGACAGCCCTGAGTCCTATTACGGGGTCTCCGACCGGCTCGCGCGCGAGATCCCCGGCGCGTTCAAGCCCGACCAGTACTCCAACCCCAACGGCCCGCGTTCGCACTACGAGACCACCGGCCCCGAGATCTGGCGCGACACCGAGGGCAAGGTCACGCACTTCGTCGCCGGCGTCGGCACGGGCGGCACGATCACGGGCGCCGGCCGCTATCTGCGCGAGGTGTCGGGCGACTCGGTGCGCATCATCGGCGCCGACCCCGAGGGGTCCGTGTACTCGGGCGGCACCGGGCGGCCCTACCTCGTCGAGGGCGTCGGCGAGGACTTCTGGCCGGCGGCCTACGACCCCACCGTGCCGCACGAGATCATCGCCGTCAGCGACGCCGAGTCGTTCGACATGACGCGTCGCCTCGCGCGCGAGGAGGGCATCCTCGTGGGCGGCTCGAGCGGCATGGCCGTGGTTGCGGCGCTCAAGGCCGCGGCATCCGCTGGTCCCGACGATGTCTTCGTGGTGCTGCTGCCCGACGGCGGCCGCGGCTACCTCGGCAAGATCTTCAACGACAAGTGGCTGCGCGCCTACGGCTTCTCGAACGCCCCCGCCGGGCACACGATCGCGCAACTCCTCGGCGCCAAGGCCGATCGGATGCCGCCGCTCGTCTACGTGCACCCGAACGACACCATCCGCGAGGCCATCGACACGATGACCGCGTCGGGTGTCTCGCAACTGCTCGTGCTCTCTGCCGAGCCGCCCGTCGTGCTCGGCGAGATCGCCGGCGCACTGCACGAGGAGGAGCTGCTCGAGCTCGTCTTCTCTGGCCAGGCGAAGCTCACCGACAAGGTGTCGAGCGTCGTGGGGGAGCCGCTGCCGCTCATCGGCGTGAACGAGCCGGTGGCGGCGGCGCGCAGTGCCTTCACGACGACGCCCGCGATGCTCGTCACCGACGGCGGCAAGGCGCTCGGCGTCATCACCCGCTCCGACCTGCTCTCCTACCTCTCAGCCTGACCGCCGCGCATCGCCGAAAGAAACACGACAATGGACACCACCAACGCTCGCTTCGACACTCGCGCCATCCACGCGGGCCAGGAGTTCGATCCCACGACCGGTGCGGTCATCCCGCCCGTCTACCTCACCTCCACGTACGTACAAGACGGAATCGGCGGCCTTCGCGGCGGCTACGAGTACTCGCGCGGCGGCAACCCCACGCGCACGGCGCTCGAGACCCAGCTCGCCGCGCTCGAGGGCGGCGCCCACGGGCTCTCGTTCGCGTCGGGCCTCGCCGCCGAAGACGCGCTGCTGCGCACCGTGCTCGTGCCGGGCGACCACGTCGTCATCGGCAACGACGTGTACGGCGGCACGCACCGGCTCATCCGCAAGATCTTCGGCGCATGGGGCATCCGTCACACGACCGTCGACACGAGCGATCTCGGCGCCGTGCGCGATGCGATCGAGCTCGGCGCGACGAAGGTGCTCTGGGTCGAGACGCCGTCGAACCCGCTCATGAAGATCTCCGACATCGCCGCGCTCGCCGAGCTCGGCACAGAGGCCGGCGTGCTCGTCGTCGTCGACAACACGTTCGCGTCGCCGGCGCTGCAGCAGCCGCTCGCGCTCGGAGCCGACGTCGTCGTGCACTCCACGACGAAGTACCTCGGCGGCCACTCCGACATCATCGGCGGAGGCCTCGTCTTCGCCGAGGGCCTCGACGAGCTCGCCGAGCGCGTGACGTTCACGCAGTTCGCCGCGGGCGCGGTCTCGAGCCCGTTCGACGCGTTCCTCACCACACGCGGCATCAAGACCCTCGGAATCCGGATGCAGCGGCACAGCCAGAACGCGCTCGCGATCGCGCGGCGACTCGAGGAGCACGCCGGCATCGAGCACGTCTACTACCCGGGTCTCGAGTCGCACCCCGGGCACGAGCTCGCCGGACGGCAGATGTCGGGCTTCGGCGGCATGATCTCGATCGCGCTCTCGGGCGGCGGCGAGGCCGCGCGCCGGTTCGCCGAGTCGACCGAGGTGTTCCAGCTCGCCGAGTCGCTCGGTGGCGTGGAGTCGCTCGTGAACTACCCGGCCGAGATGACGCACGCGTCGGTGCGCGGCACCGAGGCCGAAGTGCCGGAGTCGGTCGTGCGCCTCTCGGTGGGCATCGAAGACGTCGACGACCTGCTCGACGACATCGACCGCGCGCTCGAGCGGCTCTGACGCCACGAACCCCGGTGATTGAGTAGCGCCGCGCGCAGCGCGACGCGTATCGAAATCACCTTGGGGCAACGGTGGCCTCGATACGCGTCGCTTCGCGGCGCTACTCGACCACCGGGTGAGCGCGGGTGGGAGAATGGGAGTGGCGTACGGCACGTCACCGGCGCCCAGGAGGTGGATCCGATGACCGCCCTCATCGTCACCCTGATCATCGTCGGCGTGATCGCGATCGTGCTGTTCTTCATGTCGGCACGCATCGTGAGGCAGTACGAGCGCGGCGTCGTGCTGCGTTTCGGGCGATTGCACAATGTGCGCGAGCCCGGCATCCGCTTCATCATTCCCATCGTCGACGTGATGATCAAGGTGTCGCTGCGCATCGTCACCGTGCCGATCCAGTCGCAGGGGATCATCACGCGCGACAACGTGAGCGTCGGCGTCTCCGCGGTCGCGTACTACCGGATCGTGGATCCGGTGAAGTCGGTGATCGCGATCGAGAACGTGAAGTCGGCGATCGACCAGATCGCGCAGACCACGCTCCGCAAGGTCGTCGGCCAGCACCACCTCGACGAGACGTTGTCCGAGACCGCCAAGCTCAATGCGGACATCAAGCAGTTCCTCGAGGTGATCACCGCTGAGTGGGGCGCCGAGGTGACGCTCGTCGAGCTGAAGGACATCCTCCTGCCCGACTCGATGAAGCGAGCGATGGCGAAGCAGGCCGAAGCCGAGCGCGAGAAGCGCGCGAAGATCATCGCCGCCGAGGGCGAGGCGCTCGCCGCGTCGCAACTCGGGGTGGCGAGCGACACGATGATGGCGCATCCGCTCGCCCTGCAACTGCGCACGCTGCAGACGCTCGTCGAGGTCGGCGTCGACAAGAACACGCTCGTGCTGTTCCCGGCGCCACTCATGAGCACCATCGGGGAGCTCACGAGCTTCATCGACCGGGAGTCGGCGACGGCGCAGGTTCGCGGGCATTGAGACGGTGGCAGGATATTGACGAACGCTGTCAATCCTGCCATCGTCAAATGTCGGTGAGGTGCGGCAGAGTGAGCGGGTGACCTCGAATCAGTCCGCCACCGCCGCAGCTGGCACCATAGCTCCCGCCACCGACGGTGCGAAGGCGCACGGCGGCACCCTCGGCCTCGGCCAGGGCACCGCGCTCTACATCGGAAGCGTGCTCGGCACCGGCATCCTCGTGCTGCCCGGGCTCGCGGCCGCCGCGGCCGGCCCGGCGTCGATCCTCGCGGTGGCTGCGGTGCTCGTGCTCTCGATCCCGCTCGCCGGCACGTTCGCCGCGCTCGCCGCGCGCTATCCCGATGCCGGGGGAGTGGCGAGCTTCGTGCGGCGCGCCCTCGGCGGCACCGCCGCGCGCATGACCGGGTACTGGTTCTTCTTCGGCGTGTGCGTGGGCGCGCCCGTGCTCGCGATCCTCGGTGGCGAATACGTGGTCGCCGTGCTGGGGGTCGACCGTTCCGCCGTGCCGATCATCGGCTTCGCGGTCTTCGTGCCGCCGTTCATCGCGAACTGGTTCGGCGTGCGCGTGGCCGGGTGGGTGCAGTTCGTGCTCACGGGCTTGCTGATCTCGGTCGTCGTCGGAGTCGTGGCCGTCACGTTCCCGGCGGTCGACGCCTCGAACTTCGAGCCGTTCCTGCCCAATGGCTGGACCGGTGTCGGCCTCGCGATCAGCCTGTTCGTCTGGGCGTTCGCCGGATGGGAGGTCGGCACCCACATCGCGGGCGAGTTCAAGAACCCTCGGCGCACCATCCCGCTCGCCACGGGCATCGCGATCGTCGTCGTCGGCGTCGGCTACCTCGCGCTGCAGTTCGTCACCGTTGCCGTGCTCGGCGACCGTGCCGGCAATGGCCAAGCGCCGCTCGTCGACCTCGTCGAGACCACGATGCCCGGCGTCGGGCCGGTGCTCATCGCGATCGTCGCCGCGATCGTCACGTTCGGCGTGATGAACGCCTACCTGCCGGCCTTCGGCAAGCTCGGGGCCGCGCTCGGCCGCGACGGCGACCTGCCCCGGTTCTTCGCGAAGGGCGCGGCCGACGGCGAGATCCCGCGTCGCTCCCTCGCGCTCACGGGCGTGCTCATCATCGTGTACTTCGGCCTCATGCTGCTGAACGACCTCGACCTCACGGGCTTCATCCTCATCCACACGAGCAACATGGTCGCGATCTACGCCCTCGGCATGGTCGCGGCGACGCTCCTGCTGCGCCGGTGGAGCTTCGGCTGGTGGCTCGCCGTGATCGCCACCGTGATGACGGCCGGCCTCCTCGTGCTCGCGTGGGCGAACCTCGTGGTGCCGCTCGTGCTGGCGGTCGCTGCGGTGATCGTGACCGTCGTGCGCCGCGTCCGGCGCGGCCGCAGCTGGCGAGCGGATGCCGCAGCACAGCCCATGCCCGACCCCGTCGACGACGCGCGCCCGCGCGTGCCGGTGGGCGCTTCCGCCGCAGCATCCGCAACCGCAGAGGAGACCGAGTGACCGAGTACCGCGCCCGTTTCGACGCGGAGATCGAGTTCGTGAACGGGGGCGGGCTGCGCGCCCACGGCTTCCGCCTCGACCTGCCGTCGGCGAGCGTCACCGAAGCCGAGATCGCCGAGCTCCTCGTGCGCCATCTCGGGCTCGCGCTCGTGGGCCGCGTCGAGCTCGCGAACCTCGAGATCGTCGAGGAGGCCCACCGCGGCTCGCGCAGCGTGGGCGGCGACGGCGTGGGCGCCGCAGCCGCGGCATCCGCAGTCCCGGCCGCTCGTCGCGGCGAACTCGTCGACCTCAGCCATACGATCCGTGCGGGACTCGTCACCTACCCGGGCCTGCCCTCGCCCACGATCACGCCGCACCTCACGCGTGAGGCCTCGCGCGGCGTCTACGCGCCCGGCACCGAGTTCGCGATGGACATCATCACGATGATCGGCAACACCGGCACCTACCTCGACAGCCCGTTCCACCGCTACGAGAGCGGCGGCGACCTCGCGAGCCTCGAGCTCGACACGCTCGTGGGCGTGCCCGCCGAGGTCTTCCGGATGACGGATGCCTCGAGCCGCGGCATCCCGGCCGAGGTCTTCTTCGACCGTGAACTCGCGGGCACGGCCGTGCTGCTGCACACCGGCTGGAGCCGCCACTTCGGCCGGCCCGAGTACCTCCACGGGTCGCCGTTCCTCACCGAGGCGGGCGCGCAGCACCTCGCCGACGTCGGCGTGCTCATCGTGGGCATCGACGCGCTCAACATCGACGACACCGAGAGCGGCGGCGAGCGGCCGGCGCACTCGATCCTGCTCGAGGCCGGCATCCACGTCGTGGAGCACCTCACGGCGCTCGATCGGGTGCCGGTGCGCGGCGCGAGCTTCACCGCGGTGCCGCCGCGGGTCGAGGGCTTCGGCACGTTCCCGGTGCGGGCGTTCGCGGAGGTACCCGCCTCCTAGCCGCCCACGCCGCGCGGGCGGTGCCTGCTGGCATCAACCGCGTGGGTGGGTGAGGATGGAACAATGACTGCTCCCGCGTACGCCCTTCGCGACGGCAACTCGATTCCGGCCATCGGCCTCGGAACCTTCGGGTTGAACGACCAGACGGGCATCCACGCGATCACCGCGGGCATCAACGCCGGCTATCGGCTCGTCGACACGGCCTACAACTACGGCAACGAAGAAGAGGTCGGCGAGGCGATCCGTCGCTCGGGCGTCGACCGCAGCGACCTCGTCATCACGACGAAGCTCCCGGGCCGTCATCACGGCTTCGACGAGACGCTCGCGAGCTTCGAGCAGTCCCGCTCCCGCCTCGACCTCGATTGGGTCGACCTCTACCTCATCCACTGGCCGCTGCCGCGCGTCGACAAGTACCTCCAGAGCTGGCGGGCGATGATCTCCCTGCGGGAGAAGGGTCTCGTGCGCTCGATCGGCGTCTCGAACTTCACGCCGTCGATGCTCACGAGACTCATCGACGAGACCGGCGTCACCCCTGTCGTGAACCAGGTCGAGCTGCACCCCTACCTGCCCCAGGCCGAGCTGCGCGCCTTCCACGACGAGCACGAGATCCGCACCGAGAGCTGGACCCCGCTCGCGAAGGGCCGCGAACTGCTCGCCGAGCCCGTCGTCACCGCGATCGCGGCCGAGCACCAGGTCACGCCCGCGCAGACGGTGCTGCGATGGCACATCGAGCTCGAGGCCATTCCGATTCCGAAGTCGTCGGATGCCGCACGCCAACGCGAGAACATCGACGTGTTCGGGTTCGAGCTCTCCAATGACGAGGTCGAGGCGATCTCGTCGCTCGCGCGCGGACGCCTCTGGGGCGGCGACCCCGACACGCATGAGGAGTTCTGAGCACCGATGTGCTCGCATCGGTTGACCTCAAGTTCGGTTGAAGTCCTAGCGTCGTTCGAGTGAGTGAACCGATGACGGAGCCGAACCCGCGCGCGGCTGAGCTCGGCGACCTCGACGACGCCGAGCGATTTTCGCAGACCGGCGCGACCGAACCGTCGACGCGCTCGGGCCGCGACAGCGGCCCGCTCTCCCTGCCCTACCGGTGGCTGTCGATCGGCATGTTCTCGCTGATCTTCCTCGCGGCGTTCGAGGCGATGGCGGTCACCACCGTGATGCCCCTCGTCGCCCGCGACCTCGACGGCGTGGAGTTCTTCGCCCTCGCGTTCGCCGTGCCGCTCGCGGCCGGCATCATCGGCATGGTGCTCGCCGGCAACTGGACCGACCGGTCGGGGCCGTTGCCGTCGCTTGTCGTCTCGGCGCTGCTCTTCGTGATCGGCCTGCTGATCGCGGGCACGGCGGCCGACATGGGCGTGTTCATCGTCGGCCGTTTCGTGCACGGCTTGAGCGGCGCCGCCGTGATCGTGCCGCTCTACGTCATCGTGGCGCGGGTGTATCCCGAAGCGCTTCGGGCGCGCGTGTTCGCGGGGTTCGCGGCGGCGTGGGTCATCCCGTCGATCATCGGCCCGGCGCTCGCCGGCGTCGTCGCCGAGGCCGTGAGCTGGCACTGGGTGTTCCTCGGCGTGATCGGGCTCATGCTGCCCGCGGCCGCGATGATGCTGCCGCCGATCCTGCGCGTGCGCGACCAGGTGCAGGGCGATCCCACGGTGCGCTGGAGTCTCGGCCGGGTCGGCTGGTCGGTGCTCACGGCGGTCGCCGCCCTCGCACTCGCGCTCTCGAAGGAGTTCCCCGAGCCGTGGCGCTGGATCATCGCAGTGCTGTCGATCGGCCTCGTCGTGGTTGCGGTGCGCCCTCTCATGCCCGCGGGCACGTTGCGTGCCGCGCGGGGCATGCCCGCTACAGTGCTGCTGCGGCTCATCGTCGCGGGTGCGTTCTTCGGCTCTGAGATCTACCTGCCGTACCTCTTCATCGAGCGGTACGAGTTCTCGCCGAGCCTTGCGGGCGCAGTGCTCACCGGCGCTGGCGTCTCCTGGGCGGCGGCCTCCTGGCTGCAGGGCCGCCTCGGCGACCGGGTGTCGAACACGCAATCGGTGCAGATCGGAGCCGGGCTCCTCGCCGTGTCGCTCGTCGTCGTGCTCCTCGTCGCGGCATTCATGCTCTCGCCGTTCATCGCCTTCGCCGCGTGGACCCTCGCGGGCGGCGCGATGGGCTTCATGTACCCGCGCTTCTCGGTGGCGGTGCTGAGCCTCTCGCCCGTGTCGTCGCAAGGGTTCAACAGTGCGGCGCTCTCGATCGGCGAGTCGCTCGGGGCATCCGTCGCGCTCGCGATCACGGCACTCGCGGCAAGCGCCGTCGTGGGCGGGGCGTTCACGGCGGAGTTCGCCGTCAGCGTGGCCATCGCGGTGGTGGCGGTCGTGCTCGCGCAGCGCGTGCGGCCGAGCGCCGGGGCATCCGCCGGCTCATAGCGCCGATGTGACGTCACATCTGTGACAGTCACATTCCGTTCGGAAGTGTGCATAATGGTCAGGCCGGCGTGTGTGACCGTGAACATGCCGAAATCGATCGAAGGTGCCCGTGACGGAGGAACTGCAGAGGGTTCGCGCCCCGAGCATCCGCGATGTCGCACGCCTCGCAGGCGTCTCGCACCAGACGGTGTCGCGGGTGCTCAACCACCATCCGAGCATCCGTCCAGAGACGAAGCAACGTGTGCTCGACGTGATCGAAGAGCTCCAGTACAAGCCGAACCGCGCAGCCCGGGCGCTCGTGACGAGCCGCTCGCGCACGATCGGAATCCTCTCGGCGTCGAGCACCTGGTACGGCCCCGCCTCGAGCATCGCGGCGATCGAAGAGGCCGCGCGCGCTGCCGGCTACTGGGTCAGCACCGCGAACATCGAGTCGTCGGATGCGCGTTCCATCGCCGACGGGCTGGCGCATCTCGCGGCGCAGGGCATCGAGGGCCTCGTCGTGATCGCCCCGCAGGTGCGCGTGTTCGACACGCTCGAGCAGCTCTCGATCGACGTGCCCTACGTGACGCTCCAGTCGACCGCCCGCGACCCCGACCACGCGCTCTCGGTCGACCAGATCGCCGGTGCGCGCATGGCGACGAGGCACCTCATCGACCTCGGACACCGCAGCATCTACCACCTCACCGGCCCGCAGGACTGGATCGAGGCCGAAGCGCGGATGCGTGGCTTCCTCGATGAGATGAGCGCCAGGGACGTGCCCACGACCGCGCCGATCCTCGGCGACTGGACGGCCGACTTCGGCTATCACGCCGGCCGTGAGCTGCTGACGGTACGCGACTTCACGGCGATCTTCTCGTCGAACGACCAGATGGCGCTCGGCCTCATGCACGCCGTCCGCGACGCCGGCCTCGAGATCCCGCGCGACGTCTCGATCGTCGGATTCGACGACATCCCCGAGGCGGCGCACTTCTGGCCGCCGCTCACGACCGTGCGGCAGGACTTCGCCGAGTTGGGCCGCCGCTGCGTGGCCTTGCTCCTCGGCGACCTCGACCCCGCAGCGCCCGACTACCGCGGCACGATCACGCCGGAACTCGTGGTGCGCGGCACCACCGGCGCTCCGGCGTTCTGACGGCTCCGTTGCCGAACGCTCGGCTCGGAAGTTCCGTCGTTACCGATTCGTGACGACCCGGAGTTGACAGAAGCTTCGGCCATATGGCTAACATGAGTGTCGCCATGTGAACGGTCACATTGACTGTCACATGGAATGCCCCAACCTGATCGACGAAGGAGTCTCCGTGCTGACAGCGCCCACCTCGCACGACCGCCGCTGCAGTTCCGGCCGGTCCAGCGCGAGCTGCGGAGCAGTGCGTTGAGCACCTTCGGGCCCCAGATCGAGGTCGCCATCGCACGAGTGCGTGCCGACGTGGCACGGCTGCACGGGGAGTTGACCCGGTATGGCCTCGTCGTGTGGACGGGCGGCAACGTGTCGGGCCGCGTGCCGGGTGCCGACCTGTTCGTGATCAAGCCCTCGGGCGTCTCGTACGACGAGCTCGCACCCGAGAACATGATCCTGTGCGACCTCGACGGCAACGTGGTGCCGGGCACTCCGGGCAGCGATCGGGCCCCGTCGTCAGACACGGCGGCGCACGCCTACGTGTACCGGCACATGCCGGAGATCGGCGGCGTCGTGCACACGCACTCCACGTATGCGACGGCGTGGGCGTCGCGCGGCGAGGAGATCCCGTGCGTCATCACCGCGATGGCCGACGAGTTCGGCGGGCCGATCCCCGTCGGTCCGTTCGCGATCATCGGCGATGACTCGATCGGCCAGGGCATCGTCGAGACGCTCACGGGCCACCGGTCCCGCGCGGTGCTGATGCAGAACCACGGCCCGTTCACCATCGGCGCGAACGCGAAGGACGCCGTGAAGGCGGCCGTGATGGTCGAGGATGTCGCCCGCACGGTGCATCTGGCTCGTGAGTCGGGCCCGTTGGTCCCGATTCCACAGGACGCGATCGACCGGCTCTACGACCGGTACCAGAACGTGTACGGGCAGCAGGGCGATGCCCGCCTGACGACCGCAGACGGGCAGTCGAACGACGCCCGCCGGAAGAAAGTCGACCGGCGATGAACGATCGCCCGGTCACATGGAGCTTGCGCACCCCAACCATCGGGTTGGCGCGAGGGAGACGGCTGGCATGGACGCAGCCGCATCCGACTGTCACCAAGACAACGACGTCCAGACGGACACAGTGAAAGGAAACACCGTGAAGAACACGAAGAAGGTGCTTCTCGCGACGCTCGCAGCGGGCTCCATGCTCGCGCTCGCGGCGTGCGCAGGCGGCGGCGGCGGCGGCGAAGGCGACGGCGAAGGCGGCGGCGGCCTCATCGGCGTCGCGATGCCCACCAAGAGCTCGGAGCGCTGGATCCAGGACGGCGACGCCGTCAAGGCCCAGCTCGAGGACCAGGGCTACACCGTCGACCTCCAGTACGCAGAGGACGACATCCCCACCCAGGTCTCGCAGGTCGAGAACATGATCACCAAGGGTGCTGAGGCCCTGATCATCGCCGCGATCGACGGCACCACGCTCACGAGCGTGCTGCAGGATGCCGCTGACGCTGACATCCCCGTCATCGCCTACGACCGCCTCATCCGCGAGACCGAGAACGTCAACTACTACGCCTCGTTCGACAACTTCGTCGTCGGACAGCAGCAGGCGTGGTCGGTGCTCAACGGCCTCGGCCTCACCGAGCTCGACGGCACGCCCATCGAGGGCGCTCCGGCCGGCCCGTTCAACATCGAGCTCTTCGCGGGCTCGCTCGACGACAACAACGCGTTCTTCTTCTTCGACGGTGCGATGGACGTGCTCCAGCCGCTCATCGACGACGGAACGCTCGTCGTGAAGTCGGGCCAGACCGACATCGAGCAGGTCGCGACGCTCCGTTGGGACGGCGAGACCGCCCAGAGCCGCATGGAGGACATCCTCACTGCGAACTACTCCGACGGCTCGACGGTCAACGCGGTGCTCTCGCCCTACGACGGCATCTCGCGCGGCATCATCTCGGCACTCACCGACGCCGGCTACTCGGTCGGCGAAGGATGGCCGATCATCTCCGGCCAGGACGCCGAGCTCGACTCGGTCAAGGCGATCAACTCGGGTGAGCAGTACGCCACCATCTTCAAGGACACCCGCGAGCTCGCGGTCGTGGCCGTGGACATGGCCGTCGCCCTCCTGAACGACGAGGAGCCCGAGGTGAACAACACCGAGGACTACGACAACGGCGTGAAGGTCGTGCCGTCGTTCCTCCTCGACCCGGTGATCGTCGTCAAGGACAACATCACCGAGACCCTGGTCGACAGCGGCTACTGGACCGAAGAGGAAATCCAGGGCTAGTCACCACCGGTACACGCTGACCGGATGACGGTCCACCGCTGCGTGTCGGGGCCTGAGCGGGAGTACTCTCGCCTCAGGTCCCGACCGCGGAGGCATCGTCATCCGGCCGGCCCCCGGCAACGAAGCAGGAGCAAGGATGACCACGAACATTCTCGAGATGCAGGGCATCACGAAGACCTTCCCCGGCGTGAAGGCGCTCTCCAACGTCACGCTCGGCGTCGCTCGCGGCGAAGTGCACGCGATCTGCGGCGAGAACGGCGCCGGCAAGTCGACGCTGATGAAGGTGCTCTCGGGCGTCTACCCGCACGGCACCTACGAGGGCGACATCGTCTTCGAGAACGAGACGGTGGAGTTCAAGGACCTCACCGACAGCGAGGCCAAGGGCATCGTGATCATCCACCAGGAGCTCGCCCTCAGCCCCTACCTGTCGATCGCCGAGAACATCTTCCTCAACAACGAGCAGAAGAGCCGCTCGGGCCTGATCGACTGGAACAAGACGAACCACGAGGCGTCGAAGCTCCTCGCGCGCGTCGGACTGCGCGAGAACCCCACGACGAAGATCCTCGACATCGGCGTCGGAAAGCAGCAGCTCGTCGAGATCGCGAAGGCGCTCTCGAAGCGCGTGAAGCTGCTCATTCTCGACGAGCCGACCGCGGCCCTCAACGACGAGGACTCCGATCACCTGCTGAACCTGATCCTGCACCTCAAGGAGCAGGGCATCACGTCGATCATCATCAGCCACAAGCTCAACGAGATCAAGAAGGTCGCCGACTCGGTAACCGTGATCCGCGACGGCAAGACGATCGAGACCATCGCGAAGGCCGACGTCACCGAAGACCGCATCATCAAGGACATGGTCGGCCGCGATCTCGAGCACCGCTACCCCGACCACACGCCGCATATCGGCGAGGAGCTGCTGCGCGTCGAGGACTGGACGGCCCACCACCCGCAAGACACCACTCGCGTCATGGTCGACAAGGTCAACCTCAACGTGCGCGCGGGCGAGATCGTCGGCATCGCGGGCCTCATGGGCGCCGGCCGCACCGAGTTCGCGATGAGCCTCTTCGGGCACTCCTACGGGTCGAAGATCTCGGGCAGCGTGTTCCTGCGCGGCAAGGAGATCAAGACGCGCTCGGTCGCCGAGGCGATCGACCACGGCATCGCCTATGCAACGGAGGATCGCAAGACCTACGGCCTCAACCTCATCGAGGACATCAAGCGCAACATCTCGATGGCGTCGCTCAAGAAGCTCGAGAAGTACGGCCTCGTGCACGACAACGAGGAGTACAAGGTCGCGAACGAGTACCGGCACTCGATGAACATCAAGGCGCCGAACGTGCTCGTGAAGACCGGCAAGCTCTCGGGCGGCAACCAGCAGAAGGTCGTGCTCTCGAAGTGGATCTACTCGGATCCCCAGGTGCTCATCCTCGATGAGCCCACCCGCGGCATCGACGTGGGCGCGAAGTACGAGATCTACTCGATCATCAACCGGCTCGCGGCCGAGGGGAAGGGCATCATCGTCATCTCCTCCGAGCTGCCCGAGCTGCTCGGCATCTGCGACCGGGTGTACGCCCTCTCCGAGGGTCGCATCACCGGCGAACTGCCCGTCGCCGAGGCGACGCCCGAAGCAATGCTCAAGCTCATGACCATGGAAAAGCCCCGCTAAGCCGACGCGAGCGGAACACACAGGAGACACGATGTCGAATCCCAATCCAACTGAGACCACCGAGTCGCATGCCGTCGGCGGCACCATCAACCCCGTCGAGAACAAGTTCACCGAGCGCCTCAGCCACATCCTCGCCGACCTCGGCAAGAACGGCATCTTCATCGCCCTGATCGCGGTGGTCGTGCTGTTCTCGTTCCTCACGAACGGCATCCTGCTGCGGCCGCAGAACATCTCGAACCTCGTGGTGCAGAACGGCTACATCCTCGTGCTCGCGATCGGCATGGTGATGGTCATCATCGCCGGCCACATCGACCTCTCGGTCGGATCGGTCGCGGCGTTCGTCGGAGCCTGTTCGGGCGTCTTCGCGGTGCACTGGGGCATGCCCTGGTGGATCGCCGTCATCCTCTCGCTCGCGATCGGCGCCGCCGTGGGGGTGTGGCAGGGATTCTGGATCGCCTTCGTGGGCATTCCAGCGTTCATCGTGACACTCGCGGGAATGCTCATCTTCCGCGGCCTCGCGCTCGTCGTGCTCGGCAACGCGAACATCGGCTCGTTCCCCGCCGAGTACCGCGGCATCGGCAACGGCTTCCTCACCGACCTGCTGGGTGAGTTCGAGATCGATCCGCTGACGCTCGGCATCGGCGCCATCGCGATCATCGCCCTCGTCGTGCAGCAGGTGCGCACCCGGCTCGGGCGACAGAAGTACGGCCAAGAGGTCGAGCCCCTCATCTGGTTCATCACGAAGCTCGTGCTCGTCGGAGCGGGAATCAGCTTCTTCGTCTACTCGCTCGCGTCGTACAAGGGCATCCCGGTCACGCTCATCATCCTTGCGGTGCTCGTGCTCGTGTACGGCGTCGTGATGAACCGCTCGGTGTTCGGCCGCCACATCTACGCGATCGGCGGCAACCGCCACGCGGCGGAGCTCTCGGGCATCAAGACGCGACGCGTCGATTTCTGGCTCTTCGTCAACATGGGCGTGCTCGCCGCGCTCGCCGGCCTCATCTTCACCGCTCGACTGAACCTTGCGGGGCCGAAGGCCGGTGACGGCTTCGAGCTCGAGGCGATCTCGGCGGCCTTCATCGGCGGCGCTGCGGTGCAGGGCGGCGTCGGCACGATCGGCGGCGCGATCATCGGTGGTCTCATCATCGGTGTGCTGAACAACGGCATGTCGATCATGGGCATCGGCATCGAGTGGCAGCAGGCCGTCAAGGGCCTCGTGCTGCTGCTCGCGGTGGCCTTCGACGTCTACAACAAGCGCCGCTCCGGCGGCCGCTAGGCAGATCGACCATGGGGGCGGATGCTGCGGCATCCGCCCCCTTCGTCGTGCTCTCGATCTCGGGTGAAGAGCGAGCCTGGCTTGAAGCTCGGCTTCGTTAGCGCTAACATCTTGCTTCGTTAGCGCTAACGAAGCGCCATGACGAAGGAGTCCCCGTGCCGCACCAAGTGCAGAGCGTGAACCGGGCGGTGTCGATTTGAGCGGCACGGCCCCCGAGTTCGAACCCGAGACCGAGGCGGCGATCGCGCAGGTGCGCGACGACGTCGCGAAGCTGCACGGCGAACTGACCCGCAACGGGCTCGTCGTCTGGACGGGCGGAAACGTGTCGGGCCGCGTGCCGGGTGCCGACCTGTTCGTGATCAAGCCCTCGGGCGTCTCGTACGACGAACTCGCACCCGAGAACATGATCCTCTGCGACCTCGACGGCAACGTGATCCCGGGCACGCCCGGTTCCGACCGCAGCCCGTCGAGCGACACCGCAGCGCACGCCTACGTCTACCGGCACATGCCCGAGGTCGGCGGCGTCGTGCACACCCACTCGACCTTCGCGGTCGCCTGGGCCGCGCGCGGTGAAGAGATCCCGTGCGTCATCACCGCGATGGCCGACGAGTTCGGCGGGCCGATCCCGATCGGCCCGTTCGCGATCATCGGCGACGACTCGATCGGCCGCGGCATCGTCGAGACACTCACCGGCCACCGGTCCCGCGCCGTCCTCATGCAGAATCACGGTCCGTTCACGATCGGCAAGAACGCGAAGGACGCGGTCAAGGCCGCCGTCATGGTCGAAGACGTGGCCCGCAGCGTGCACTTCGCCCGCGAGGCCGGACCGCTCATCCCGATTCCGCAGCATGCGATCGACCGCCTCTACGACCGCTACCAGAACGTCTACGGGCAGACTGGTGATGCACGTCGAGAAGGCGCAGCCGAACAGAGTGGAGATGCATCCCGATGACCGAGACCGTCACGACACCGGATGAAGCGCGGGCCGCGATCCTCGAAGGACGCACGTCGCTCGGCATCGAGTTCGGCTCGACCCGCATCAAGGCGTGCCTCGTCGGGGAGGACCCCACCGTCGTGCTCGCCGTCGGCAGCCACGAGTGGGAGAACCGGTTCGTCGACCGCGTCTGGACCTACTCGCTCGAAGACGTCTGGTCGGGCCTCCAGGAGGCGTACGCCGACCTCGTCGCCGACGTGCGACGCCGCTACGACGTGGAACCGCAGACGTTCGGCGCGATCGGCGTGTCGGCGATGATGCACGGCTACCTCGCGTTCGACGCGAACGACGAGCTGCTCGTGCCATTCCGCACGTGGCGCAACACGTCGACGGGTGTGGCCTCCGCTGAGCTCAGCGAGCGGTTCGGGCTCAACATCCCGCTGCGCTGGTCGATCGCCCACCTGCACCAGGCGATCCTCGACGAGGAGGCGCACGTCCCCGACATCCGCTTCGTCACGACCCTCGCGGGCTATGTGCACTGGCGGCTCACGGGCCGCAAGGTGATCGGTGTCGGCGATGCCTCGGGGATGTTCCCGATCGACTCCTCGACGAACGACTACGACTCGCGGCTGCTCGGCGTGTACGACGGGCTCGTCGCCGACCGGGCACCGGGCCTGCAGGTCGCCGAGCTGCTCCCCGAAGTGCTCGCGGCCGGGCGCGAAGCCGGTCGCCTGACCGCCGATGGCGCCGCGCTCCTCGACCCGTCGGGCGCGCTGCAGCCCGGCGCGCCGTTGTGCCCGCCCGAAGGCGATGCCGGCACGGGCATGGTCGCGACCAACGCGGTCGCGCCGCGCACCGGCAACGTGAGCGCGGGCACGAGCATCTTCGCGATGGTCGTGCTCGAGCGTCCACTGTCGGAGCCGCATCACGAGCTCGACCTCGTCACGACGCCGGCGGGCGACCCCGTCGCGATGGTGCACTGCAACAACGGGGCGAGCGAGCTCGCCGCGTGGGTGGGCGTGTTCGGGCGGTTCGCGGATGCCGCGGCCACCGGCCTCGACAGCGATGCGATCTTCGAGCTGCTCTTCCGGGAGGCCCTCGACGGCGAGGCCGACGCGGGCGGGCTGCTCGCGTACAACCACCTCGCCGGAGAGCCGATCGCGGGGCTCACGGAGGGTCGGCCGATGGTCGTCCGCACGCCCGACAGCCGGCTCACCCTCGCGAACCTCATGCGCGCGCAGCTCTACGGCGTGTTCGGCACGCTCGCGCTCGGCATGCGGGTGCTCGACCGTGAGGGCGTCGAGCTCGACCGGATGTTCGCGCACGGCGGCATCTTCCGCACCGCGGGCGTCGCCCAGCGGCTCCTCGCCGGCGCGCTCGACGCGCCGGTCGCCGTCGGCGAGACGGCGTCGGAGGGCGGCGCCTGGGGCATCGCCGTGCTGGCGTCGTACCTCTCGGCATCCGCGCAGACCGACCTCGGCGCCTACCTGAACGAGCGCGTCTTCGCCGGCGCGGCCGTCGACACCGTCGACCCGAACCCCGACGACGTCGCCGGCTTCGCTGCATTCCTCGACCGTTACCGGGCGGGCCTCGCCGCCGAGGCCGCCGCCGTCGAAGCGCTCTGACTGCGCGCACCGACACCGAACCCCGTACCAAGGAGACACGCATGACCCGCACCCCGCTCACCACGTCGCTCGACGGCTACGAGGTCTGGTTCCTCACCGGCAGCCAGCACCTCTACGGCCCAGAGACCCTCAAGCAGGTCGCCGACCAGTCACGGCAGGTCGCCGAGACGCTCGACGCGGCATCCGCCGTGCCCGTGAAGGTGGTGTGGAAGCCCGTGCTCACCGACTCCGACGCGATCCGCCGCACCGCCCTCGAGGCGAACGCGGCCGACAACGTCATCGGCCTCGTCGCGTGGATGCACACCTTCAGCCCCGCGAAGATGTGGATCGGCGGCCTCGACGCCCTGCAGAAGCCGCTCGCCCACCTGCACACGCAAGCGAACGTCGAGCTGCCATGGGGCGAGATCGACTTCGACTTCATGAACCTCAACCAGGCCGCTCACGGCGACCGGGAGTTCGGGTACATCCAGACCCGGCTCGGCGTGCCCCGCAAGACGATCGTCGGCCACGCGAGCGACCCGCGCGTGCAGCAGGAGTTCGGCACGTGGCAGCGTGCCGCGGCCGGCCTCGCGGCATCACGCAGCATGAAGCTCGCCCGGTTCGGCGACAACATGCGCTACGTCGCCGTGACCGAGGGCGACAAGACCGAGGCCGAGCTGCGACTCGGCGTGCAGGTCAACACGTGGGGCGTCAACGAGCTCGCCGAGGCGGTGGCCGCGGCATCCGATTCCGATGTCGACGCGCTCGTCGCCGAGTACGAGGAGCTCTACGAGGTCGTGCCCGAGCTGCGGAACGGCGGCGAACGGCACCAGTCGTTGCGCGACGGTGCGGCGATCGAGCTCGGCCTGCGCTCCTTCCTCGAGGAGGGCGGCTTCGGCGCGTTCACCACCTCGTTCGAAGACCTCGGTGCCCTGAAGCAGCTGCCGGGCCTCGCGGTGCAGCGGCTCATGGCCGAGGGCTACGGCTTCGGCGCCGAGGGCGACTGGAAGACCGCCGTGCTCGTGCGCATCGCGAACGTCATGGGTGCAGGGCTCCCGGGCGGCGCGTCGCTCATGGAGGACTACACGTATGACCTCACGCCCGGCGACGAGCTCATCCTCGGCGCGCACATGCTCGAGGTCTCGCCGTCGCTCACGACCTCGAAGCCGTCGCTCGAGATCCACCCGCTCGGCATCGGCGGCAAGGAAGACCCCGTGCGCCTCGTCTTCACGGCCGACCCCGGCCCCGCCGTCGTCGTCGCGATGAGCGACATGCGCGACCGGTTCCGCCTCACCGCGAACGTCGTCGAGAACGTCGAGCTGCGGCATCCGCTGCCGAAGCTCCCCGTGGGGCGCGCCGTCTGGAAGCCCGCCCCCGACTTCGCGACGAGTGCCGCCGCCTGGCTCACCGCCGGCGCGGCGCACCACACCGTCATGTCGACGGCCGTGGGCGTCGAGGTCTTCCGCGACTTCGCCGACATGGCGAAGCTCGAGCTGCTCGTCATCGACGAAGACACGACGACCCGTGACTTCCAGCGCGAGGTGCGCTGGAACCAGGCCTACTACCGCCTGGCGCAGGGTCTCTGATCGGAGCACGCATGGGCCGCACGGATGACTCGGGCCGGGCGGATGCGCCCGAGCCCGAGTCGCCCGAGCCCGCCCCGCCCGAGCCGGGGTCGCCCGAACCCGCCCAGGCGGAGCCCGCTCCGCCCGATTCCGCCCAGGCGGAGCCCGCCGGCGTGCCGACGATGTTCGACGTCGCGCGCCGCGCGGGCGTCTCGCACCAGACGGTCTCCCGAGTGCTCAACGACCTCACCGGCGTGGCCGCCTCCACGAAGCTCCGGGTCGAGCAGGCGATCGCCGAGCTGAACTACACGCCGTCGCCCGCGGCGCGTGCCATGGCCAAGCGCCGGTCGGGATCGATCGGGCTCATCCAGGCCGGGCGACCCGACTACGGACCGTCGAGCGCTGCGCTCGGCTTCAACGAGGCGGCCCGCGCCGCCGGGTTCACCGTGAGCCAGACGAGCATGCGCACCCTTGACGCCGACACGCTCACCCAAGCGGTGCATCGGCTCGCGCTCCAGCGCGTCGAGGCGATCGTGCTCATCTCGGGCGAGCGCGAGGCCGTCGAGGTGCTGCGGGGCATCCAGGCCGGACTGCCGCTCGTGGCTGTGGCATCCGAGGACGAACCCGGCACGCACCGGGTCTCGCTCGACCAGTACGCGGGCGCGCGCCTCGCGACGGAGCACCTCATCGGCCTCGGCCACCGCGAGATCCGGCAGGTCGCTGGGCCCTCCGACTCGATGGATGCCGCCGAGCGGCGCCGCGGGTTCGCCGACGCGATCCGCGAGCACGGCCTCGTGCTGCACGACCCGATCGTGGGGGACTGGATGCCGCCGTCGGGCCACGCAGCGGGCGAGCTCTTGCGTACCGACCCCGAGATGACCGCCGTGTTCGTGTCGAACGACCAGATGTCACTCGGTCTGCTTGCGGCGTTCCGAAGCGCCGGCCTCCTGGTGCCCGAGGACGTCAGTGTCATCGGGTTCGACGACATCCCCGAGGCGGCATACTTCGCGCCGCCGCTCACGACCATGCGGCAGGACTTCGACGGCCTCGGCCGCGACATCATGGCGACCGTGCTCGACGTGCTCCGCGACGAGCCGACTGCGCCCGATCGCACGGCACGCGTGCCCGAGCTCGTCGTGCGCGAGAGCACGGCGCCGCCGCGCACTGCTGCTCCCTGACTCGGGCCAACGCGAATATGAGCGCTCACATTCCCGAGCCTCCGCGTCGGCCGCGCCGAGCAGCACCGCCCGAGGCGTGCCATTCGTCCGTGATACATCTGTTACAAACTCGACTTGTGAGCGCTAACAAGTGAGCGCTAACATCCAAGAACGACAGGAACGACCCCGTCGTCCGGCACACCAGGAACGCAGCACGCTCAGGCCGGCTCATTGAACAAGGAGGTTCATCCAGATGAAGAAGCTCATCGGAATCGCAGCGGCCGGAGCAATGCTCGTCGCACTCGCAGGTTGCGCCAACGGCGCCGGCGAGGCATCCGGTCCCAAGCCTCTCGACGAACTCGTCGTGGGCTTCTCGCAGGTCGGCTCTGAGAGCGGATGGCGCACGGCGAACACGAAGGACATCCAGGCCGCTTTCGAAGAGGCCGGCATCGAGCTCAAGTTCTCCGACGCGCAGCAGAAGCAGGAGAACCAGATCAAGGCGATCCGCTCCTACATCCAGCAGCAGGTCGACGTGATCGCCTTCTCGCCGGTCGTCGAGACCGGCTGGGACGCCGTGCTCAACGAGGCGAAGGCCGCCGGCATCCCTGTCGTGCTCACCGACCGTGCGGTCGACTCGAAGGATGACTCGCTCTACGAGTCGTTCCTCGGCTCCGACTTCGTCGTCGAGGGCGAGAAGGCCGGCGCCTGGGCGCTCGCCGAATTCGCCGACGCGACCGAGCCCGTCGAGATCATCCAGCTCGAGGGCACGACGGGCGCCGCTCCGGCGATCGACCGCGCCGAGGGCTTCGCCGAGGTCATCGCCGAGAACCCCAACCTCCAGGTCGTTGCGAGCCAGACGGGTGACTTCACCCGTGCCGGTGGCAAGCAGGTCACCGAGGCGCTCCTGAAGTCCAACCCGGGCGTCGACCTCATCTACGCGCACAACGACGACATGGGTCTCGGCGCGATCGAGGCCATCGAGGCGGCCGGGCTCGTTCCGGGCGTCGACATCAAGATCCTCACGATCGACGCCGTGAAAGACGGCATGCAGGCCCTCGCCGACGGCAAGATCAACTACATCGTCGAGTGCTCGCCGCTGCTCGGCAAGCAGCTCGTCGAGATCGTCGAGCAGATCAACGCCGGCGAGACCCCCGAGAAGCGCATCATCACCGAAGAAGGCGAATTCAACCAGGAGCAGGCCATCGAGGCCCTGCCCGACCGGCAGTACTGATTCCGAGCCGGCGGATGCCTCGGGGCATCCGCCGACCGGATCGTCGGGCGGGTGCGCGGGATCCATGCCGCGCACCCGCACCCCGTATTCTCAGAACCGTGTCGGCCCCGGCGGCCGCATCCGACGCCGGATGCCCCGTGACCGGCCCACCGACGACTCGATGGAGAGCACCGTGACCAACCACACCGACCCGCCCACGGCGGTCGTCGAGATGCGCGGCATCTCGATCACCTTCCCGGGCGTCAAGGCACTCGACGACGTCGACTTCCGAATGTTCCCCGGCGAGGTGCACTCGCTCATGGGCGAGAACGGCGCCGGCAAGTCCACGCTCATCAAGGCGCTCACCGGTGTGTACGGCATCGACGCGGGCACCATCACACTCGCCGGCGACCAGGTGTCGTTCAGCGGCCCGGCACAAGCGCAGGCCGCCGGCATCTCGACGGTGTACCAAGAGGTGCACCTGCTGCCGAACCTGTCGGTCGCCGAGAACATCATGCTCGGCCGGGAGCCCCGCCGGTTCGGCTCGATCGACTGGCGGGCCATGCGCCGCCGCTCGGCGCAGCTCCTCGCAGGGCTCAATCTCGACATCGACCCGGGCTCGCTGCTCGGCGACCACTCGCTCGCGGTGCAGCAGCTCATCGCGATCGCCCGCGCGATCGACGTGCAGGCGAAGGTCCTGATCCTCGACGAGCCCACCTCGAGCCTCGACACCGACGAGGTGGCCGAGCTCTTCCGCGTCATCCGCTCGCTGAAGGAGCAGGGCGTCGCGATCCTCTTCGTCTCGCACTTCCTCGACCAGGTCTACGAGATCTGCGATCGACTCACGGTGCTGCGCAACGGCAAGCTCGTGGGGGAGTACCTCACCGAAGAGCTCCTGCGCATCGACCTCGTGCAGAAGATGATCGGCAAAGAGCTCACGACGCTCGACGATCTCGAGCAGCGCGCTCGGTCCGTCGTCGTCGATGAGTCGGATGCCGCGAACTTCGTGACCGCCGCACGGCTCGGCCGTCGCGGCGCGATCAACCCGGCCGACCTGCCGATCGCCGTGGGCGAGGTCGTGGGTCTCGCCGGCCTGCTCGGCTCGGGTCGCACCGAGCTCGCGCGCCTTCTCGGCGGCATCGACCGCGCCGACTCCGGCGAGCTCACGATCCGCGGCAAGGCCACGAAGCTGCGCACGCCGCGCCAGGCGATCTCGCACCGCATCGCGTTCTCGTCAGAGAACCGCCGCGACGAGGGCATCGTCGGCGACCTCACGGTGCGCGACAACATCGTGCTCGCCCTGCAGGCCGATCGCGGATGGTTCCGTCCCATCCCAAAGAAGCGTCGCGACGAGCTCACGCAGAGCTACATCCAGGCCCTCCACATCCGTCCGGGCAATCCCGACGCGCTCGTGCGCAACCTCTCGGGCGGCAACCAGCAGAAAGTGCTGCTCGCCCGCTGGCTCGCCATCGCACCCGGCCTGCTGATCCTCGACGAGCCGACGCGCGGCATCGACATCGGCGCGAAGGCCGAGATCCAGAAGCTCGTCTTCAACCTCGCCGAGAACGGCATGAGCGTGCTGTTCATCTCCGCCGAGCTCGAAGAGGTGCTGCGCCTCAGCCACCGCGTCGTGGTGCTGCGCGACCGTCACGTCGTCGCCGACCTCGAGAACGACGGGCTCACCGTCGACGCGCTGCTCGCGCTCATCGCCGACGGCTCCGTCGAAGCGGATGACACGGATGCCGCAAGCGGCACGAACGGCGATCGCGTCGCCGTGCTCGGGGCATCCGACGCATCCGAGACCTCCGACCACCTCACCATCGACAATGTTCCAGGAGGCCGCCGATGAGCGCCCTGTTCGCTCGGGTCGTCGCGCACCGGCTGTTCTGGCCCGTCGTGATGCTCCTCGTGCTCTTCACCATCAACCTGATCGCCTTCCCGGGGTTCTTCACCGTCACCATTCGCGACGGGCACCTGTTCGGAAGCCTCATCGACATCCTGCGCAACGGCGCGCCGACGCTCATCATCGCGATCGGCATGACGCTCGTGATCGCCACCCGCGGCATCGACCTCTCGGTCGGCGCGGTGTGCGCGATCTCGGGTGCCGTCGCGTGCTCGATCATCCTCGGATCGCCGACGCCCGGGAGCCTCTCGACGGTGGCCGTCGCCGTGACGGTGGCGATGCTCATCGCGCTCGTGCTCGGCATGTGGAACGGATTCCTCGTCGCCGTCGTCGGCGTGCAGCCGATCATCGCGACGCTCATCCTCATGACGGCCGGTCGCGGCATCGCGATGCTCATCACCGAGGGGCAGATCCTCACGGTCAACAGCCCGCCGTTCAAGTTCCTCGGGTCGGGGTTCTGGTTCGGCATCCCGATCGCGGTGATCATCGCTGCGGTGGTCTTCGCGGTCGCCGCGCTCGTCACGCGCCGCACGGCGCTCGGCATGTTCATCGAGTCGGTCGGCATCAACCCCGAGGCGAGCCGCCAGGCGGGCGTCCGGGCGCGAGGGCTCCTCTTCGTCGTCTACACGTTCAGCGCGTTCTGCGCCGCGATCGCGGGGCTCATCCTCACCGCGAACACCGCCGCGGCCGACGCGAACAACACCGGGTTGTTCATCGAGCTCGACGCGATCCTCGCGGTCGTCATCGGCGGCACGTCGCTCGCCGGTGGGCGGTACTCGCTCGTGGGCACCCTCGTCGGGGCGCTCGTGATCCAGACGCTCGTCACGACGGTCTACACCGTCGGCATCCCGCCGATCGCGACCATGGTCTTCAAGGCCGCGGTCGTCACCGCCGTGTGCCTGTTGCAGTCGCCCACGACCGCAGAGGCGTTGCGAGGATTCCGACAACGACTCGCCATTCGAGCCGGAAAGGGCGTCGCAGCATCATGACGAACCTCCTCGAAGCCCCGCAGCAACCGAAGCTCCCCGCTGGCCCGGGCACGCCGTCCACGCGTCGGCTCGGAGCCACGATCCGCAACCTCATGACGAGCCCGAAGTACGGGCCGGTCATCGTCACCGCCGTGCTCTTCATCGCCGTGTTCGTCATCGGCGGCGTGCGCTACCGCGGGTTCTTCTCGGGCCAGGTGTTCCTCAACCTCCTCGTCGACAACTCGTACCTGATCGTGCTCGCCGTGGGCATGACGTTCGTGATCCTCACGGGCGGCATCGACCTGTCGGTCGGGGCGGTGGTGGCATTGAGCGGCATGATCGCCGCGAGCCTGCTGCAGACCGGCTGGTCGCCCTCCGTGGTGATCCCGCTCATTCTCGTGCTCACGAGCGTGCTCGGCCTGCTCGTCGGGCTCATGATCCATGTCTTCAAGGTGCAACCGTTCATCGCCACGTTGGCGGCGATGTTCCTCGCTCGCGGCCTCTGCTACATGGTGAGCCAGAGCTCGATCTCGATCACCGACCCGGTGTTCGTGTCGCTCGCGCAGACCCGCATTCCGCTCGGCGGCATCCTCTCGATCACGCCGAGCGTCATCATCGCCCTCGTCGTCGTCGCGATCGCCGTGTGGGTGCTGCACGCGACGCGGTTCGGCCGCACCGTGTACGCGATCGGCGCCGGCGAGCAGAGCGGCCTGCTCATGGGCCTCCCGGTCGCACGCACGAAGGTGCTCGTCTACGTGATCAGCGGCTTCTGCTCTGGCCTGGCCGGCGTGCTCTTCACCTTCTACACGCTCTCGGGGTATCCGCTCACCGCGATCGGCACCGAGCTCGACGCCATCGCCGCGGTCGTCATCGGCGGCACGCTGCTCACGGGCGGCTACGGCTTCGTACTGGGGTCGGTGCTCGGCGTGCTCGTGCTCGGCGTGATCCAGACCATCATCACGTTCGAGGGCACCCTCTCGTCGTGGTGGACGAGGATCTTCATCGGGGCCCTGCTGCTCGTGTTCATCATTCTGCAGAAGGTGCTTACCGCCCGAAGGCGCTGAGCCTCCCGGGCCCGGGGAACCGTGGGCAGCATAATCAACGGTAGTGAACGCGCCGGGGGCGCGAGGCAGGAGCGCAGCAGCGAGTGAGCGACCGGGACGACAAGGGGCGCGTCGCGACGATCTTCGACGTCGCGCGACTCGCAGGCGTGTCGCATCAGACCGTGTCGCGCGTGCTCAACGACCTGCCCAACGTGCGCCCCGCGACTCGCGCGCGAGTGGAACAGGCGATCAAGCAGCTGCGCTACGTGCCCTCGCCCGCAGCCCGGGCGCTCGTCACGCGCCGCACCCGCACCCTCGGCCTCATCGTGACCGGCGCCCCCGACTACGGACCGTCGAGCACCGCGCTGCACTTCAACGAGGCGGCGCGCGACGCCCGGTACTCGGTGATCACGGCGAGCATGCTCGAGACGGATGCCGCGGTAATGCGCTCCGCGGCCGAGCTGCTCGTACGGCAGAACGTCGAGGCGATCGTGCTCATCGCGGCGCAGCGTGCAGCGCTCGACGCGCTCGACGGCATCGAGCTCGGCGTGCCGCTCATCGCGGTCGCCTCCGAGGATCGCGGCGGCATGCATCGGGTCTGGCTCGACCAGTACGCCGGCGCGCGGCTCGCCGTCGACCACCTCGTCAGCCTGGGCCACCGCGAGATCCGGCACCTCGGCGGACCGCCCAACGCGATGGACGCCGCCGAGCGCGTGCGCGGCTGGTCGGCCGCGCTCGCCGAGCACGGACTGCCCGCCCGCGAGCCGTTGCTCGGCGACTGGACGCCCGGCAGCGGCTACGTGCACGGCCGCGTGCTCGCGCGCGACGCCGAGATGACCGCAGTGTTCGTGTCGAACGACCAGATGGCGATCGGCGTGATGCACGCGCTCGCCGAGGCGGGCCTCTCGGTGCCCGATGATGTGAGCATCGTCGGCTTCGACGACATCCCCGAGGCGGCCTACGTCGCCCCGCCGCTCACGACCGTGCGCCAGGACTTCGACGCGCTCGGCCGTGCCGCCATGGCCGGGGTGCTCGGCGTGCTCGGCGACGACGAGCGGCTCGTGCCCGAGCCGAGCGTGCCCGACCTCATCGTGCGGGCGAGCACGTCTGCCCCGAGCCGCGATCGCGTCGCCCTCACCCCCTGAACCCCGGTGGTTGAGTAGCGCCCGGCGAAGCCGGACGCGTATCGAAACCACCCGCGTGCAGTGGGGTCGGGACGAGGTGCCCCGCCGCTGGCGCGCCGACATCCGCTCGGCTACTCGCTCTGCTGCACCTCGCGCCGGGAGCCCGCGTCAGCGATTTCCTCGGGGTGGTAGTGCTCGTACCCGAGTCGGCCGCGCGTCACCGCGATCAGCACCAACGCCGTCGCCGTGAAGCCGATGAGCACTGGCAGGAGTCCGAACTCGTTCAGGATCGGAGCGGGGAAGAGCGGCGCCTCGACCTTGTTGGCGAAGGTGTTGAAGGATGCGTGCATCAGCATCGTGATGAGCAGGCTGCCGTTCGCGTGGTTGAAGACCCACGTCATGATGATCGTGAGCGCGGTGATCATCACGATGAACATGAGGATGTTCGGGATCGTGGGCGGCGTCCACACGCCGGTCCAGAACAGGGGGAGGTGCCACAGCGCCCACAGGACGCCGAGGATGACGGACCCGAGAAGTGGGCCGTTTCGCCGCTGCAAGCGGGGGAGGGCGAAGCCACGCCAGCCGGGCTCCTCGCCCAGCGGCCCCCCGAGGAGGAGGGTCGTCACGAACGCCAACGGGTAGGCGAGGATCAACGAGAGCGTCAGCGGCTCGAACGAAGCGAGGACCCCAGGCACGACGATCGCCCCCAAGAGGATGATGATCGGGATGCCCACGAGAACGAACAGGTACCACTGAACCCCCACTCGCCACTGGACGTACCGGCGCAATAGACGGCGAATGCCCGCCCGGCCTTCGGTCACGCCCGTCATGATGAACGCCGACACCGTCGGGCCCAGGTAGGTGGCGGCGGCGAGCGACAACGCGATGACGGGTTTCGGAAGCGTATAGGGCAAGAGGCCGGTGCCGGTCTCCGAAAGCACGACCGGCAACTCGACGAGCCATGCGAAGGCGTATGCCATCACGAAGAACGAGATCAGCGGATGCCGCGCGAGCACGCCGCGCGGAGCTTCGCGCACCGGCTGGTCGGCGTTGTCGACGGTGGTCATAGCGGTGCCTTCCTCTCGGCGAAGAGTGGATGGGGCGTGCAATGAGCACAGTGTCCCACTGCGGCACCGCGTGCGCAGGCCCCAATTCAGGTCTGCCCGGCGCGCCCGCCTGGCGCCGCGAGCGCGGCATCCGCTCGGCTACGCGGCCGAGTAATCGGGCAGCTGCTGCAGGGTCCACTTGTTGCCGTCGGGGTCGTTCACGGTGATGAATCGGCCCCACGGCTGCTCGTCGACGCCCTCGGCCTCGACGCCCTTGGCGCGGAGCTGCGCGAGCACGGCATCGGCGTCGGGGATGACGACCTGGATCGAGTCCTGCTGGCCCGGCTGCAGCGTGCCGCCGATGCCCTCGCCGAACGCGATCGAGCAGGCCGAGCCGGGCGGCGTGCACTGCACGAAGCGCAGCGACTCGGAGACCCGCTGGTCGTGGTCGGCGTTGAAGCCGAGCTTGTTCACGTAGAAGTCCTTCGCGCGGTCGACGTCGGTGACGGGCACGAAGATGAGTTCGATCTTCCAGTCCATGGGGCGTGCTCTCCTTCTCGAGTGGCGATCTGTTTCATCGTGGCACTGCCCGCCGACGTTCGCACCCGGTGGTTGAGTAGCGCCCGGCGCAGCCGGACGCGTATCGAAACCCTTGGGTTGAGTAGCGCCCGCGCGAAGCCGGACGCGTATCGAAACCCTTGGGTTGAGTAGCGCCCGCGCGAAGCCGGACGCGTATCGAAACCACACCCGACCTGCCAAGATTGACCCCATGGCGCTGAACATCACGGGAGATACGGCGGCCGACGAGCTGCTCGGCAACGACGCGTTCGCACTGCTCACGGGCATGCTGCTCGACCAGCAGGTGCCCATGGAATCCGCCTTCGCGGGGCCCGAGAAGATCCGCCAGCGCATCGGCACGATCGACCCGGCGGCGATCGCCGACTACGATCCCGAGGCGTTCGTCGACGTGTTCAAGCAGACGCCGGCGGTGCACCGTTTCCCCGGCTCGATGGCCGGGCGGGTGCAGGCGCTCGCCGTCGCCGTTCGCGATGAGTGGGGCGACGACGCATCCGCCATCTGGACGCAAGGCGACCCCGACGGCGCCGAGGTGCTGCGACGACTGAAGGCGCTGCCCGGCTTCGGCGAGCAGAAGGCGAAGATCTTCCTGGCGCTGCTCGGCAAGCAATTGGGGTTGAAGGCGAGCGGATGGCGCGAGGCCGCCGGTCACTACGGCGAAGACGGCGTGTATCGCTCGGTCGCCGACATCGTCGACCCCGAGTCGCTCGTCAGGGTACGTGCCACGAAGCAAGCGGCCAAGGCCGCCGCGAAGGACGCGAAGAGCTGAGGATGGTCGGTGGCCGGGCTGAGCTCCTCGCAGAGGGTGGTTTCGATACGGCTGCTTCGCTGCCTACTCAACCACCGGAGCCGGAGCGGCTAGGCGGGCGAGCACGCGAGACGAGGCATCCGCCAGCGCCTGCTTCTCGTGGGGCTCGAGCTGGTCGAGGAAGAGGCTGCGAATCGCCATCGCGTGATCGCGCATCGCCTTGAGCAGGGCGAGGCGGCCGGCCTTCGTGAGCACCACCAGCGTGCCGCGGGCGTCGGTGTCGTGCTCGATGCGCTCGACGAGCCCGCGGTTCGCCATGCGCGTGAGCTGGTGCGACAGCCGGCTCTTCTCCCAGCCGATCTTCTCGCCGAGAGCACTCGGTCGAAGCTGATGCTCAGGGGCCTTGAACAGCGTGAGCAGAACCCCGTAGTCGCCTTGGGAGATGCCCGCGTCGCGTTGCAGCCGACGGTCGAGCTCGCGTGCCAAGTGGTTGTGCATGGCCACGAAGCCGCTCCAGAGAGCCCATTCGGCCTCGTCGATCTCGGACACCTCAGACATGACTTCAGACTACTCGACGTTTGGTTGACACGTCAGCTTTCAGGATCAGTCGACGAGGAACTCCGCGATCGTGAGCGCCATGAGCCGCGGCTCCCAGGTGTGATCAGCGGCCGGGATGACGCGCTTCTCGGCGTTGGGCAGCGCCGCGACGATCGAGTCGGCCGCCGGCCCCATGAAGTCGAGGGTCTCATCGCCGACGAGCGCGAGGGTCGGCTGCGTGATGTCGCGCCAGAGCTCGGCGCGCGGGGCACTCTGCGTCCACTCGAGCGCCTCGGAGTCGGGCTCGAGGCTCGGGCCCAGCGCCGTCATGATCGGCCAGCCGCCACTCGCCTTCGCACCCTCGAGCCACTCGCGCGGCATGTCCTTCATGAAGTACTCGATCGTCGCGTCGCCGTCACCGGCGGCGATGCGCTCGCGCAAGCCCGCGAGGAACTCGGCGCCCTGCGAGCCGAGCTCCTCGTCGAGCGGCACCTCCCAGAGCACGAGCTTCGAGATCGGGAGCCCGGATGCCGCCGCCGCGAGCGAGATCGCACCGCCCGACGAGCTGCCGTACAGGGCGACCGCGTCGTCGGCCCCCTCGGTGACCGCGGCGATGATCGCGCGCAGGTCGTCGATCGTCTGCGCGAGCGTGATCGGCCCATCGGCCGGGCTCTCGCCGCGCCCGCGCCGGTCGTAGTTGACGACGGTGAAGCCGTGCGACGCGAGCATCGTCACCATCTCGGCCGTCGTGGGATCGAACGCCCGGAACTGCATCGCCCCGTGCACGATAATCACGGGCGGCCCGGAGCCCTCCTCTTCATAGGCGATGCGGGTGCCGTCGGCGGATGTCGCGTACAGAGTCATCGTCGAGTCCTTCCTCCTGCTCGAGGTCAGGCTACCCAGCCCGTCCGACGTCCGCATCGGACGGCGGCCGTGTGGCGCGGTCGGGGTCTCGATACGCCTGCTTCGCCGGCTACTCAACCGCCGGTGCGAGGCCCGCAGGAATGTCGGTGGGTGGTGGCATCGTTGGAGTCACAACACCATATGTAGGGGTCGGCGGGTCGAGCAGGCCCTAGGGATCGTGCCGGGCGACACGCCGCGACACGCCCGGCATCCGTCCACAGGCGAAGAGTTTTCCGGCTCGTCGCATGTGGATAACCTCCGGGCCACCCGCGAGAATCCGCCGATCGTCGCGACATCCGTTGTGCACAGCCGGTGGAGAAACCGGTGGATAACTACACGAATGTAACTACAGCATGTTGTGCCAGTTCTGTTCCGCAGGCACTAGATGTAGTATTAGAAGTCCAGTGAGGTACTGGGGGCGAGCTCCCTCGGGAGCCCGGAGAACGAGGGGAAAACAATGACGGTAACGGTTTACACGAAGCCTTCGTGCGTGCAGTGCAACGCCACGTATCGTGCCCTCGACAGCAAGGGCATCGAGTACGAAGTGCTCGACCTGTCTGTCGACGAGAACGCCCTCGCGCAGGTCAAAGAGCTGGGTTACCTGCAGGCGCCGGTCGTCATCACCGACGAAGGCCACTGGTCCGGTTTCCGCCCCGACAAGATCGACGAACTCGCCTCACGCCTCGCATAGCGGCCCTCCGGTCGCTCGGGGGAGCAGCCGGAAGAGAACGCAACGCGAAGGATGAACCATGACGAACCTGGTCTACTTCTCGAGCGTTTCGGGCAACACGCAACGATTCATCGCGAAGCTCGGTCGCGCAGCGACCCGCATCCCGTTGTACGCGCGTGACGAAGCGCTCACGGTCGAAGAGCCGTATGTGCTCGTCGTTCCCACCTACGGTGGCGGCGACGGGCACGGCGCGGTGCCCAAGCAGGTCATCCGCTTCCTCAACGACCCGCACAACCGTGCACTCATCCGCGGCGTGATCAGCGCCGGCAACACCAACTTCGGTACGGCCTTCGGCCTCGCCGGCGACGTCATCGCCGCGAAATGCCATGTGCCGCACCTCTACCGCTTCGAAGTATTCGGAACCCCTGACGACGTTCGCGCCGTCAACGATGGATTGGACGCATTTTGGCGAACTCAGCAATTGCAGACGGTGTCTCAGTGATCGAGGCACCTCGTACGGCGATGGATTACCACTCGCTCAACGCGATGCTCAACCTCTACGGTCCGAACGGCGAGATCCAGTTCGAGAAAGACCGTGAAGCGGCGCGCGAGTACTTCCTGCAGCACGTCAACCAGAACACCGTCTTCTTCCACTCGCTGAAAGAGCGCCTCGACTACCTCGTCGAGAAGGAGTACTACGAGCAGGCCGTGCTCGACCAGTACCCGTTCGAGTTCATCCAGAAGCTCAACGACCTCGCCTACTCGAAGAAGTTCCGCTTCGAGACCTTCCTCGGCGCGTTCAAGTACTACACGAGCTACACGCTCAAGACGTTCGACGGCAAGCGCTACCTCGAGCGCTTCGAAGACCGCGTCGTCATGACCGCGCTCGGCCTCGCGCAGGGCGACGAGCAGCTTGCCGTCGACCTCGTCGAAGAGATCATCGGCGGCCGCTTCCAGCCGGCCACCCCCACATTCCTCAACACGGGCAAGGCGCAGCGCGGCGAGCTCGTCTCGTGCTTCCTGCTCCGCATCGAAGACAACATGGAGTCGATCGCCCGCGGCATCAACTCGGCACTGCAGCTGAGCAAGCGCGGTGGCGGTGTGGCACTGTCGCTCAGCAACATCCGTGAAGCCGGCGCGCCGATCAAGCAGATCGAGAACCAGTCGTCGGGCATCATCCCCGTCATGAAACTCCTCGAAGACAGCTTCAGCTACGCCAACCAGCTCGGCGCTCGCCAGGGCGCCGGCGCCGTGTACCTCAGCGCGCACCACCCCGACATCCTGCGCTTCCTCGATACCAAGCGTGAGAACGCCGACGAGAAGATCCGCATCAAGACGCTGAGCCTCGGCGTGGTCGTGCCCGACATCACGTTCGAGCTCGCGAAGAACAACGAAGACATGTACCTCTTCTCGCCGTACGACGTCGAGAAGGTCTACGGCAAGCCCTTCGGCGACGTGCCGATCAGCGAGAACTACCGCGCCATGGTCGACGACGCGCGCATCAAGAAGACGAAGATCAACGCGCGCGAGTTCTTCCAGACCCTCGCCGAGATCCAGTTCGAGAGCGGATACCCCTACATCGTGTTCGAAGACACGGTGAACAAGGCCAACCCCATCAAGGGCCGCATCAACATGTCGAACCTGTGCTCCGAGATCCTGCAGGTGAACACGCCGACCACGTACAACGAAGACCTCTCGTACAACGTCATCGGCAAAGACATCAGCTGCAACCTCGGTTCGCTGAACATCGCCCTCACCATGGACTCGCCCGACTTCGGCAAGACCGTCGAGACCGCGATCCGCGGCCTTACCTCGGTGTCGAACCAGAGCCACATCACGTCGGTGCGCTCGATCGAAGACGGCAACGACAAGTCCCACGCCATCGGCCTCGGCCAGATGAACCTGCACGGCTACCTCGCCCGCGAGCGCATCTTCTACGGCAGCGAAGAGGGCATCGACTTCACGAACATCTACTTCTACACGGTGCTCTTCCACGCGCTGCGCGCCTCGAACCGCATCTCGATCGAGCGCGGCGAGACCTTCGACGGCTTCGCCGAGTCTAAGTACGCGTCGGGTGAATTCTTCGACAAGTACACGGATGCCGCGTGGGTGCCCGCCACCGAGAAGGTCGCCGGGCTGTTCGAGGCATCCGGAGTGCACATCCCCACGCAGCAGGACTGGGTGGAGCTGAAGGCCTCCGTGCAGGAGCACGGCATCTACAACCAGAACCTGCAGGCCGTGCCGCCCACCGGATCGATCTCGTACATCAACAACTCGACGGCGTCGATCCACCCGATCGCGTCGAAGATCGAGATCCGCAAGGAAGGCAAGATCGGCCGCGTCTACTACCCGGCGGCGTTCATGACGAACGACAACCTCGAGTACTACCAAGACGCCTACGAGATCGGCTACGAGAAGGTCATCGACACCTACGCCGCGGCGACGCAGCACGTCGACCAGGGCCTCTCGCTCACCCTCTTCTTCAAAGACACCGCGACGACCCGCGACATCAACCGCGCGCAGATCTACGCGTGGAAGAAGGGCATCAAGACCATCTACTACATCCGCCTGCGGCAGATGGCGCTTGAAGGAACTGAGTTGGAAATGTGCGTCTCGTGCATGCTATGAGCATTGCTCACGTTCCGGTGGTTGAGTAGCGCCGCGAAGCGCCGCGTATCGAAACCACTCACCACCCCGAAGCATCCGATTTCCAAAGGAATGACATGACCCTCACAGACCCGGTCAACTCGGCACAGAACGACCCCGCACACGTCGGCGGCAAGCTCAAGCTCGTCTCGCACGTCAACGCGATCAACTGGAACAAGATCCAGGACGAGAAAGACGTCGACGTCTGGAACCGTCTCGTCAACAACTTCTGGCTGCCCGAGAAGGTGCCGCTGTCGAACGACGTGCAGTCGTGGAACACGCTCACCCCCGAAGAGCAGACGCTGACGATGCGCGTGTTCACCGGCCTGACGCTGCTCGACACGATCCAGGGCACGGTCGGCGCGGTTTCGCTCATTCCCGACGCGATCACCCCGCACGAAGAGGCGGTGTACACGAACATCGCGTTCATGGAGTCGGTGCACGCGAAGAGCTACTCGTCGATCTTCTCGACGCTGTGCTCGACGAAAGACATCGACGACGCCTTCCGCTGGTCGGTCGAGAACGAGAACCTGCAGAAGAAGGCTGCGATCGTCATGGAGTACTACCGTGGCGACGAGCCCCTCAAGCGCAAGGTCGCCTCGACGCTGCTCGAGAGCTTTCTGTTCTACTCGGGCTTCTACCTGCCCATGTACTGGTCGTCGCGGGCGAAGCTCACCAACACGGCCGACCTCATTCGCCTCATCATCCGTGACGAGGCCGTGCACGGCTACTACATCGGCTACAAGTTCCAGAAGGGACTTGAGCGGGTCGACCAGGCCAAGCGCGACGAGCTGAAGGACTACACGTTCTCGCTGCTCTACGAGCTCTACGACAACGAGGTGCAGTACACGCAAGACCTCTACGACGGCGTCGGCCTCACCGAAGACGTCAAGAAGTTCCTGCACTACAACGCCAACAAGGCCCTGATGAACCTCGGCTACGAGTCGATGTTCCCCTCCTCGGTCACCGACGTGAACCCGGCGATCCTCTCGGCCCTCTCGCCTAACGCCGACGAGAACCATGACTTCTTCTCGGGGTCTGGTTCGTCGTACGTCATCGGCAAGGCCGTGGTTACCGAGGATGAGGACTGGGACTTCTAACCGTTGTGTGAAACGTCACGATAGGTGAGCCGGCGTCGCATCGAAGTTATCCCACCCAACATCTTGACCGTCATCGCTGGACCTGAGCCATTCAATTGCTAGAAAGCACGCCGCCCGTTCGCTGTGATGCGCCCGAGATGGGGCGCACCGCTCACGGAAAGTCCAACCAGTTGACGGAGTTCCAATGAGGCGCGATCGCTTGATCGAGACCAGTCAAAGAGCGCCATGCAGTACCGACTCAGGCGCATAGTCGATCCGCTCAATTCGCGCGCTCGTCGTCCCAGCGCCACGATCCAACGTTGCCCGCACCAGCGAATGGTCGCTAGTGCTCGGCGCCAACTCAAGAGCGAGGTAGTCAAACAGTTCCGGCTGATGGATTGCAATCACGACCTGGCGTTCATGCACGAAGGCAAGTTGTCGCACGATCGCTGCGAAGTTCGCCACGTGGATCTCATCCATCGA
The DNA here is from genome assembly GCF_004134825.1 of Agromyces albus. Classification (GTDB taxonomy): domain Bacteria; phylum Actinomycetota; class Actinomycetes; order Actinomycetales; family Microbacteriaceae; genus Agromyces; species Agromyces albus. The sequence continues at coordinate 56,840 of NZ_SDPN01000005.1, read as the reverse complement.
CTGAACGGGGTCATCGAAGATGAGCCATGGAAGCTGGGGAGGCGCGGAGAGGTGTAATGCCATGAACAGCGCCAACGCCGCAGAGTTCGTGTTCCCGTAGCTAAGCATTGCGCCGGGACTTCCCGACGTTCTCCCGTCGGGAAGCGCGGTCTCGAGCCGCACGTCGACTGAACGGCTGGCAGATGTCTGTTTCACAAAACGCGGAGTGAACTTCTCGGACGGCGCAAAGCGACCGAAGAGTTGAGCCCACAAGGAGTTGAGCGATTGATCAAATACCTGGTTTATGAGCGTGGAACGGGTCTGCTCGGAGACTTGAAGAAGCTCACGCGCGCTCGCCATTCGTGACTCCGCTGTCGACAGTTGCGATCGGACTCTGGAGACCGCGAGTTCTGCTTCTCGGGACGCCCGCTCCAAGCGTTCTACGTCACGGTGCGAATCCTCGACGGCCTCGCGTGCCTCGCGTTCACGGCCTCGTTGGATGTCCGCGTAGCGAACCTTCTGAATGCGCGCGGAAATCTCACGCCCGAGCGTTTCATCGGGGGCTTGACCCGGTACATCGTCCGTCGAGAGCCCCAACGCTTCGCATACCTGCGTGACACGCTCCCGCACTACCAAGCGCTGGGCCTCGCGTGCAGCAAGCTCGGCACTTCTGGCCTGCGTCGACTGGACGTCCCGCAGCAGGCGAGCACCTTGGCCGACGGAATCGCCCAAGGAGTTGAGACTGCGAATCGACTTGTCGAGCGGACTACCAGCGGCAACCGGAGGCAGACTCTTGAAGAGGATCACCTGCTTCACCGCAGTCTGGTGGTCTGAGCGAAGCGAATTCAACTCCCGCTCGATCAGAAGGAGCTCCTGCGAGCCGGCGCTCAGCCGGCCGAGCTTTGCCGCGAGATGGTCGCTGAGAGTACCGGCACCTGCGAACTTCTGGTCGCACAAAGGGCAGCGGTCAGAATCCACCAGTGGAACCGCCAGCTGAAGAATCTCAATCAGTACCCGCACGTCCGTAGGCACGTCGACCGACCTCGCGCGCTTCTCAGTCTCCGCAATCTCCTGCTCGAGCACTTCGATCCGACGGTCCAAGGTGTCGATTTTCTCAGCCCTGGCCTGGTCGGCGGCGACGGCTTCAGAATGTTGACGCGAGGCCTCGGCAGCAATTTCGATGCTCTCCTTGTAAGCCTCACCCACTTGTGACATCCGAACGAGTGGAAGGCGCAGCGAATCTTGACGAATCTGATTGAGTTCAGCCAACGCTGCGGCTCCGGGACCCTCCTCCCACGCACGATACGCTGACTGAGCCTCCTCAGCCCGTGTCACATCAAGCTGGCCGCTCACGGTCGATTCGGAAGATTCAAGCTGACGGCTCAAGTTAGCAATGGCGTCTACTTTGGCTTGGAGCTCCTCCAGCTCAGCCAGGTCAGCCCGGCTACTCTCGGAGTCACGCCCACGCTCGACCGCGATTCTCAGCAGCTCTTCGACCTTCACGCTCCCTGGCGTCTCCATGAGGCCCTGGAGCGTGTCGAATGCAGCCTTTAGGCGAGCCCTTGCGCCATCCAGTTCGGCCGCAATCTCACGTCGCCTTCGTTGGATGGACTCGACCTCCTCCGACGTGCGAGCCCATGCGGGAACGGCCTTTCGGCTTCTCCTCAAATCGCCCGACGCGTGGAGTCCATCGATCAGCGCGTCCAGATCATCGAGACCCACAAGTGACTTCACAAACCGCACGAGCGCGGTATCTACCTGTTTGCCCGTCTCCGTATAAGACTCCAGCAGCCGCCCCAACGCAGTCTGGGGCAGGAAGCTGCGCTCCAAGAAGTACACCTGCTCCGCTGGGTTCAGTGCTGCTTCGCCAGATACCTGGTCGGCATTCAGCTCGAACGCTCCTACCCGGCTGCCCGTGCCTCCGTCAGCGATAGATAATCGAACTCGACCGAGCGGGTAGTCATGATTGCGCAGAAGCGCACGTGCATCCCCGATCTGTTCGTCGAGGAACCCAACACGGCCCGTTGCACCAAGCTCAATCGCGCTGAGAAGGCTGGTCTTTCCTGCCCCGTTCGCGCCATGGATAAGAGTGATGGAACCGTCTAACGGAATCACACACTTCCCCGAAATGCTACGGAAGTTCTCGACGACTATCTCCTGAAGGCGGGGCTCAGGCATCTGTGCTCCGAGGACTTGCGAACGACTCATCGATCCACGCCTTGTACCGGTCGCTGACCACGGTTGCGCCCGCGCTCGCCGCCTGGACGAGCCTATGAAGTTCGCGGGCAGCGCGCTTCTTGCTGATCGCCTCAGCGACCTCCGCGATGCCATCCAGTTGTGCTGTGGCGGTACTCGGCAGACGCAGACGCAGGAGGGGGCCTAACATTCGTTCGGTTGGCAGCGAGCCGTCAACTACCAGCACGCGCGCAAGCTCTAAGAGTTCGCCCATGCCCTGAGGAGATGATTGGAACCCGACCAAGATGACAGTCATCGTCCGGCGTGAACCCGCGGCGTCCAACGCGCGGACCAGCCGTTGCACGAGCCAGAAGAGCCGCAACGCGGCTTCCCGTGAAGCGGGTCGATCCGCTATCACTGATAGGTCCAGACTGTCCGGCGGGCCTTCCCAGAGCCCCGGTACCTCAAGCTGGATGTCGCCGATGGTGATTGGCGAGGACACCTCGATATACCCGTTCTCCGTGAGCAAGTCGGCCGCTTCTGATCTGAGTGCGTCCGCAGTCGAGGGCCGTGTCACAGCGCGACTCCAGTCTCAAATCGAACCATTAGCTCCTCCAGGCTGTGGACCGAGTCGGAGATATCGTCCCACATCAATTGACGACGCGATCTTGCACCCCTTCCTCGCCCGATTCTGCCCCCGGGTGAGCGGGTCGACGACACCCCACCGAGCTCCATTTGCAGCAGAACCATGTTGCCGTGACCGCTGACCCAGTCGTCGCTAGTCATCGTGGCAACAGCCTCCCGAGCGCCGCGCACCACAACCAACGTTGGACCCGTCGCGTTTCTCGTACGCGACACCATAATGCGGCTACCCTTCTGTTCGTCCACGAGGGCGGCGCGCCACCGTCCCCGATCCTCGCCGAATCCAAGCAATCCAATCGCGATGGCGAGCCGGTCGATACCCATACCGATCACCGAGATGTCTGTCGCAAGCGTGTTCGTCGTCCCGCGCGCGAACGGAAGGTAACTCGCTTCGCCGACAGCCGTTGACCCAAGGTAAGTGCGTAGGAAGTCCGAGTATCCGGTCAAAAGGAAGTCGGCCAGGGATCCTTCGTCTCCACCGAATGCCGCAACTACCCGCAAGACAAAGCGACGAATTCCGAGCTTGAGTTGCGATTCGAAGCCACCTGGCAGCCCTTGATGGCGTTGAATCGCGACCCCAAGCTTCGCGGCGAGCACTTCGATCAGAATCGCCGCGACCACAGGACCGGCATATGCACCGATAGCTGATCGCCGAACGATGCTGGTACGTTCGCGGCCGAAATCCTCGCCGTACGCGACCTCGAGGACGTCCCTCTGACTCGGCGATACGAATGGCTCCGCGAACAAGTACGCGGGGTGATTCGACTCCCATTTCCAAGGACTCCGACTTGCCGCGCTCCTGAAGATGGCGAGCAGATCGCTGTCCTGCACCGATAGGCCCAGTACCAGCGAGCGCATTCGGGTGGTGAGATCTCGGAGGTGGTCTGTCATGTGGGCATACGAATTGTCCCCATGAAGCTTGCTGATTTGGGCGGTGGTAGCGATTATCTTGTCGCGGTATCGATCTGGATCTGTTCGTGCAAGGCCCGCACACCCGTGAAACTTGGCTATCTCGGCGTGGCCTCGAGCGGTGCGCGGATCGTCCACATCGACGTACACATCCAGAAGCGAGTCGGTCGCTGAGATTTCGAGGAGGGCCTTCTCGACAAGAGTGTCCCAGTTTCCCGATGCAAGGTGGGTCACAACGCCCTCGGAGATGAGCATCGCGAGGAGCCTATGGGTTGGCCCAGGACCAAGGTCGGGGTCTCCGTATAGCTCTGGCAGGCCAGCTCCATCGATCAGCAGATAGTCGGTTGGTTTCCCTTCGACACCGACACCGAGCACCCGGCTGTATTTGTCACGGAGGTGATCCAGCCCCGCTGGTTCCCAGTTACCTCGGTCATTTTCGTACCGGGCGCGTTCCGTCGGTAGGTGCTCGTCCAGGATTTCCAGCAGCGCCGTTCGATGGTGTTCCGCATCGGCCTCGCCCGACGCGGCTTGGTCCCGCAGGAAGCGGAGAACGCGTGCAATCAGCTCCACCACATCGGGCACCTGCTCGAGAGAGATTCCTGAGCCGAGCCAAACAAACCGCTTGCCGTCTGCAACGTCCTCGATGAGCTCCGGGTGATTCGCGCGAATCACCCGCCAGGCTTGCCGCATCCATGCCCCCACTCCAATTTGATGTCCGCGGAGGCCGAGATCCTCGGTGCGCCACAATTATCTGTCATGCATATCACTCCGTGGGGTACGCTGCCGGCTTCGCGGGACGGAATGGAGAATCAACTCCTCACGCCCTAGTACCACGACACTCCGTTGTCCAGCATCGAGGCGCGCAGCCGAGCGCCTGCACCACCGGATCGAATTGAGCATTCACTGCAGTGACTCGTCGAGTTCGGGGGTAGTCGCCGCGGTGGTGGAATCCGCGGGTCTCGCGCAATTCAAGAACTACCTCCGGGTGGCGCGTGCGGCGAGGGCGGCCGACTTGAGGTCGAACGCGTGCGTCAGGTCCTTGTAGCCGGCGACGTCGGGGTGGGCGCCTGATGTCGCCCACGCGGGCCCTCGATTGCGTCGAGCTTTGCTGTCCGGCGAGGAGGCCGGCTTCGTCGCGCACCACTCCGGGGTGCTCGGTCATGGTGTCGCGGATGGCGCGCTGCAGGGAGCGGCGCCCACGGTCTCGGCGCTATCCGATGCCAGCAAGTCGGCGGTCTCGTCGCGCGAGGGCCGTGAGCCGCCCACGTCCGAAGGAGGCATTAGGGCGTCGAGCCGAGCCGGACGTCGACGTCCCGCATGGGCGCGTAGTGCACGGGAGAGGCGATGAAGATCCCAGCCGCGAGGAGGAAGATCACGGTTCCGATGGAGCACACGCGCGTCATGACGGTGCCGGTCCTGTGCCGGAGCCGGTGGCGCGTCAGGACGAGTAGGCCGAGACCGGCCAGGCCCCCGGCGGTGTTGACGACGAGGTCGGTGATGTCGCAACTTCCGACCGACAGGAGCCATTGGGTGACCTCGAGCGCGAGGCTAGACCCGGCGACCACGCCCGCAAGCTTCCACCAGGGCCAGAACGGCGCGAGGAGGCCGAGGTAGACGCCGAAGGGGAGGAAGAGCACGACGTTCGCGACGACCTCGAGGGGGTCACTGGCGCCATCCTCAGCGGTTGGTACGAACGGGACGAGCTTGATGTGGCGCAGCGCGCCCTCGCCGACATACGGCACTTGGAGCTTCCACAGCACGATCCAGGTGAGGAGCGCGAGGTAGGCCACGAACAGCGCGACCAGCACGCCACGCCCGCGCACCCGGGAGGAGTGGAGAGCCGCGGGCTGCTCGTGCGTTGACGGCGGGATGCGGAGTCCTGCGCCGGCGGTCACTGCTGCATCCTCGGATCCTGGGTGGGGTCGGCATACGTGGCAGGGCAGCCGTGCTCGATGGCTTCGGGGCGCAGTTCGTAGTGCCAGGGCTCGTTGTCGTAGATCTGGCACAGTCCGTACTCGGCACCATGCTCGGACAGCCACGCCGTCGCATCGACGTGCCCGATGTCGACCGCATCTCCCGACACGTGAGGAGATGTCGCCGCGGTGGCGACCCATCGGGCAGCTTCGTCGAGCGAGCCGTATTCGGAGATGGCCTCGCGAAGGAGCTGATCCTGGTATTCGGGGGAGCGCCAACCGCTGTTGAGGACGAATACGACTCCGTCGCTCGCGGCATCCGTTGCAGCCTGACGGAGGGCCTCGAGGAGAACCGGGTCGAGGTTGGTGAGAGCCGGAATCCCGTCATCGAAGACCGTGACGCCGTCACCCACCCGGCCGGTCTCGTCGAGCACCCCGCGGTCCTCACTGCGAGGAGGCGCTGGCGCATCCGAAAAGGTCAAGGACGGCGCCGCCGACGAGGAGCTGGGCAGCGTGGAGGAGATCGCGGCGGTGGTCGCCGCGATGACGATGACCAGGGCGCCGACGACGAGGAGCCCACGAACCCCGCGAGCCGCTGTTCGTTGTGGACGTCGATTTCGATTCATGCTGCCAGTCAAGGCCGCGCGGTGTTGCCAGCACGTATGCAGGTTTCGATATGCGGGCGATATGCGCGGGTTCGTCGCATGAACAGCATGCGCGTATTCGCCCAGTGGAGTGACCGAGAATCGAAGGATGACGGAACCGGCCGAGTTCATCGACCGCACCCTCCAGGCCGAGGGCACCGAGGAGCGGGCGGAGGCGGACGCCGACCGGATCGGGGTCGGCCTGAAGTTCTACGGCGCCTCGGTCGGAGCGGTGCGCGGCGCGATTCGTGACGCAGATCGGCGGTATCCGGGGATGTCGCACGACGAGGTCACGGCGCTCGCCTCGGAGTTGTGGTCGGAGCCGGTGTACGAGCGCCGGCTCGCGGCGATAGTGCTCCTGCAGCGCTTTGTGGCGGTGCTGCAAGGGAGCGACCTCACCCGGGTCGAGCAGTTCCTTCGTGACGCGCGTGTGCTTGAGCTCGTCGACCCACTCGCCATCGACGTGGTCGGTCCGCTGCTCGATCGGCTGGAGGAACCCGACGCGACGCGCGCACGACGGATCATCGATCGGTGGTCGGAGTCCGAAGACGGGAACCTGCGCCGTGCCGCCGGTTTGCTCTGAGAGTGAATGACGGTCGCCCCCCGCGGGACGAAGAAGCTCGGACCGCGCAAGGGGTTGGGCCCACATCGTGCTGGTATGTATGTTCGTGAAATGGCATCACCGACCGAGCAGCTGGCGCCCGCACTCGACATCGACGCCCGGCTCACCGAGATCGAGCGCCGCGTGAACCTGCTCGTCAACGTCACGCCACTCAACGCGGCGGAGGCGTGGGCGGACTTCGAACGCAGTGACTTCGGCACCGCCCCCACGCTGCGGCTGCGGCCGTTGGACTTCGACCCCGACCTGGCGCAGCGTGACCTGTACGACCTCGAGATCGAGAACGTGGACGACCCGGCGCTGCACACACTCTTCCGGGCGAAGAGGGACGAGATCGCCCGGCAGATCACCGCGTTGGAGGACCGCGACACGTCACGGTTCCTCTACGGGTCACTCCAGCTCTACGGAACGGTGGCCCCTCCGCTGGCCGCGGCGGCGGAGAAGCTGCTCGAGATCATCCCCCCGCAGGCGCCCAGCACCCAGACCGTCACGGCCGGGGCGTTCGCCGACGCGGCCCGTGCGGAGTTCGAGCGCTACCGCGCCGTGTACCCGGACTTCCCGGTCAGCGTCGAGGTGCGGGACGACATCTCCGAGCTGATGGTGTCGTTCGGCCGCCTACTCATCCCGGAGTCCGCCGCGTTCCGGGCCGACCGGATCGAGGCGTTGCTGCACCACGAGGTCGGCACCCACGTGGTCACCTACCAGAACGGTGCCCGGCAGCCACTGACGCTGCTGACCATCGGCCTGCCCGGCTACGACGAGACCCAGGAGGGCCTCGCCGTGCTCGCCGAGTACCTGACCGGCGGATTGGACCCGCGGCGGCTGCGCGTGCTCGCGGCGCGAGTGGTCGCGGTCGGCAAGATGCTCGACGGCGCCGGCTTCCTGGACATCTTCGAGTCGTTGCGGGCTGACCACCGCATACCAGCACGGACCGCGTGGTCCATCGCCATCCGGGTCGTCGTCGGGGGCGGTTCGGTAAAGGACGCGATCTACCTGCGCGGGATCACCCGCATCCTCGACGCCCTCGCCGAGGGCAGCGGCCTCGACGTCTTGCTCGTCGGCAAGCTCGCGTTGGACCACATCCCCCTTGTGCAAGACCTGCTCGACCGCGACGTGCTCCACGCGCCGTGGGTTCGGCCACGCTGGCTGGACGTGCCCGGTGCACAAGAGCGCCTGGAGAGGCTGCGCGCGGGCGCGACGGTCACCGACCTCTACGAAGGAGACATGGCGGCATGAGACTCGCATTTCTCGTCAACGACGTCGACACCGAGCTGGACGAGTACGCGACCACCCGACTCGCCAGAGCGGCAGCCAGAGGCGGGCACGAGACCTGGTATGTCGGCGTCGGGGACCTCGAGCTCGGCAGCAGCGAAGGTCGGTTCGCGGCCATGGCTCGCGCCGCGAGGTGGAAGAGCGACGACACCCTCGCGAGCTTCATGGAGAGGATCAAGGCGCGGGAAGCCGAGCGGATCATCATGGACGACCTGGATGCGCTCTTCCTTCGTAACGAGTCGATCGACGACCTGCAGGAGCGCCCGTGGGCCAGCCCGATGGGCGTGGTGTTCGGACAGATGCTCGCGGACCGAGGTGTGACGGTGGTCAACGACCCGAACATCCTCCGTCGAGCGACCAGCAAGCTCTACCTGGAGGAGTTCCCCGAGAAGATCCGACCACGGTCGCTGGTGACACGAAATCCGGAGGCGATCGAGCGGTTCGTCGACGAAGTCGGCCACTGCGTCGTCAAACCGTTGTACGGAGCCAAGGGACGCAACGTCTTCATGATCGAGGGCCCGGGAGAGACGAACCTCTCGCAGATGACAGAGGCGGTCCTGCAGGACGGCTACGCCATCATCCAGGAGTTCATCGACGGAGGCGAGGACGGCGACGCCCGAATCTTCCTGCTCGAGGGCCGCATCCTCGTGCGCGACGGCAGGCCGGCCGCCTTCCGACGCGTCCCCACCGGCAACGACCCGCGCGCCAACATCAGCACCGGCGGTCGGTCGGTGCCCCTCGAGGTCGGTGAGACCGAGCTCGGCATCGTCGAAGCGATGGGCGACAAGCTCGTCGCCGATGGCATGTTCCTCGTGGGCATCGACGTGATCGGCAACCAGGTGGTGGAGATCAACGCGGAGAGTCCCGGCGGGTTCCAGAGCGTCGAGAGGCTCTACGACATCGACATCGCCGCGACCGTCATCGAAGCCCTGGAGCGCCGTGCGAGACTGCACCGATGACGACCGACATCGAGCTCGCGCGGATCGCGGCCGGCGCCGTCACCCTCCACGACGCCCGCCGCAAGGTGCGGTGGAGCGTCGAACTCGAGCCGTTCGAGATCGGGGTGTACCCGGTGACGCAAGAGCAGCTCGCCGAGATGATCGGCGAGACGGCGTCGCACCCGCGCCGGCCGGCGACCGATGTGAGTTGGCTGCGTGCGATCCGGTTCTGCAATGCGGCATCCGAGTGGGAGGGGCTCGACCCCGTCTACACCTTCGATGGCGAGGATGTCACGTGGCACGTCGACGCCGACGGATACCGCCTGCCGACCGAGGCGGAGTGGGAGTTCGCGTGCCGGGCGGGGTCGACGCGTCCGCACTACGGCCCGCTCGACGAGGTCGCCTGGACGAGCGCCGACGGCGTGACCGCACCGCAAGACGTCGGCGGGAAGCATCCGAATCTCAATGGGCTCTTCGACACCCTCGGCAACGTGTGGGAGTGGTGCTGGGACCTGCTCGATCCCGCCCGCTACGACGCCTACCGCGTGTTCCGCGGCGGCGGGTTCGCCGATGACGCCTGGAGTGTCAGGGCGTCGACCCGGCGAGGCGGTGCACCGCGGATGCATCACGAAGACGTCGGGTTCCGCGTCGCGCGTGGTGGCTTCGATGCGACGGATGCTGCACAGGGATGGTCCGCGCAGGCGGACCTGGAGCGGGCGGCGATCGACGGACCGCTGCCGTTCGGGTGGACGCCTCGAGGCTGACTCGGTGAGGGCACGGCACCATGAGTACAGTGGCAGATCCGAACTTCAAAGGAGCGTGGTCATGCAGACATACGCGAACGTGTTGCACACCTACATGGAAGCGCTCGGTCGAAGCGACTACGCGACCATCGTGGGCTTGTTCGCGCCCGAGGGGATCGTGCGGTCCCCCTTCTTGGGTGAAATGCCCGCCGAGCCCTTCTTCGACCGGCTCGGCCAGGCGTCGGAGACGAACGTCATCACACCCATCGACGTCTTTCTCAGCGAAGGCGACACGACGCGCGCCGTCGCGTACTTCCAGTACGACTGGACGGTCAGAGACGGATCTCTGATCACCTTCAAGGTGATGGACTTGTTCTCATTCGCACCAGAGAGCGACAAGGTCATCTACCTCGACCTCATCTATGACACTCACCCGATCCGCGAGACGCACGGGAACAAGTACGAACCGAAGGGGCCGTCTTGATCACGCTTGCCGCTGCCTTGGGCATCGCCCTTGTCGAGTTGGGGATGGCACTCACTCCCGGGCCCAACATGGTCTACCTCGTCTCCCGCAGTGTCAGCCAGGGGTGGCGCGCCGGCATGGTGTCGATGGCCGGCACCGCAGTCGGGTTCGTTGTCTACATGACGATGGCGAACCTCGGACTCGCTGCCGTGTTCATCGTGGTTCCCTGGCTCTACACCGCGCTGAAGGTAGCCGGTGCGATGTATTTGCTCTGGCTGGCGTACAAGACGCTCCGCCCGGGTGGCATGGCGCTGTTCGAGACCCGAGACCTTCCCCGAGATTCCGCGGGCAAGCTCTTCCGCATGGGGCTCGTGACGAACCTGCTGAATCCGAAGGCGGCCCTCATGTACCTGGCGCTGATCCCTCAGTTCGTAGATCAGGCCGCCGGCAATGTGGTCGCCCAGGGGTTCCAGCTGGGAGCCATCCAGATCGCGGTGGCCATGGTGGTGAATGGGGCGATCATCCTCGCGGCGGGGTCGATCGCGGTGTTCCTCCAGCGCAAGCCCACATGGATTCGCTGCCAGCGCTGGGTCACCGGAACGCTTCTTGGCGCGGTGGGCGTGAAGCTGGCACTGGATGCCCCAGCGCCCGCGTCGCCCGCATAGTGGTCAGAGCGATCGTCAGTCAGGCTTCGTTCCCATGGCGCAGCTTCGCCGGACGCAAGGGCGTCAGCCGTCGCTCGCGCGCATCCCGGCCGAGCCCAGCACTCGCTCGACCGTGATCTCGAGCACGACCCGGTTCGGATTAGGGCGCGGCTGCCGGTAGCGGGCGGCGTAGAGCTCAACGGCGAAGGCGACCGACTCGTGATCGGTGCGGACGCGGGCCGGGCCATCGAAGCTGATCCAGCGCCGTCCGTCGACGGTGTTGACGCTGGCGCGGCCGCTGCGCTCGGCGTTGACGAACTTCTGCGAGCCGCGGCTGCCGATCACTCGGACGATTCCGTCGAGGTAGGTGATGCCGACCGGCACCGAGTGGATGCGCCCACGGCTGTCGAGGGTCGAGAGCGTGGCGAGGTGGTGCTCCGAGAGGAATTCTCGTGCGAGGTCGGTCAGCATGAGGTTCAGTCGGCGGATGATTCTCGGGGCGGGTTGTGCATGAACTCGAAGCGGATGCCGTTGTCGTCCTCGACGAAGGAGGCGTAGTAGCGGTCGTTGAACCGCGGGTACAGCTTCGGCTCGCGCACTGCCGTCCAACCAGCGTCGAGCGCGATGGCATGGAGACGATCGACCTCCGTGCGCGAATCGACGGCGAACGCGAGGTGCTGCCAGCCGACCCGGCCGTGCCGGTGCGGTCCGTTGCCTGCATCGCGGGCGGGGAAGAGGATCAGCTCCTCCTCGCCCAGGTACCACGACACCGAGTCGTCGGCATCTTGCCGCGTGCAGCCGAGCGCCTGCATCACCGGATCGAACTGTGCAATCGAGCGAGGCAGGTCGTCGACGGAGATGCCGAGATGGTCGAAAAGAGGCACCGAGACATCCTATGGGGGAGCTGTTCCGCCGCGTTATGGCTCGCAGCGTGTTCGTGGTGGCTACAGACGCCCACCTCTTTGGCGTCCGCGATCAACCGGTGGATCATCGCCGCAAAGTGCTACCATGTAGAACATGGGCGAGGTGGGGATCCGGGCGCTGAAGCAGAATGCGTCACAGGTAGTGGCGGTGGCTGCCGCTGGCGAGTCGGTGACGATCACCGACCGGGGGCGGCCCGTTGCCCGGCTCGTTCCGCTTGGCGGTGGGCGATTGGCAGCGCTCGTCGAATCAGGACGCGCTCGCGCACCGCGGCGAGGGTTGAGCGATCTGCCGCCCCGGCGACCCGTCAAGGTGGATGTCGGTGCAGAGCTGCGCCGAGCCCGAGCCGACGAGCGGTACTGACACCGGTGGCGCACTACCTCGACACGTCAGCCCTCGTGAAGCTCGTCATCGAGGAGGCCGAGTCGGCAGCTCTGGCCGCCTGGCTTACCTCTGCCGAACGCGAGCCCGTGACATCCGATGTGGCAAGGACCGAACTATTGCGCTCGGTTCGCCGCTGGGCGCCCGAGCAGGCCGTCGCGGCGACACAGGTGCTCGAGGTGCTGACGGTACTCACCCTCGCGACGTCGACCTTCGACGCGGCGGCACGGATGGAACCCGTCGAACTGCGTTCCTTCGACGCGCTGCACGTCGCCGCAGCCCTCGAACTCGGCGACGAACTCGATGGGTTCGTCACCTACGACGACCGGCAGGCAGATGCCGTGCGCGCCTACGGGATCCTGGTCGTCGCACCACGGTGAGGGTCGATTGCCGCGGTGGTGTACGCGCGGCAATGAACCATTTCCGAACCACAAACATGAGAAGTGCTCGTGTACAGGTGCCGGGGCGTGCGGGTAATCTGAGGGGACGGGTCATCGACGCAGAACCAACGAGCGGGCGACGGTCGACCCGGCGGGCAACCCATGAACCAACGCCCGAACGGAGCGACCACCGATGTCTTGGGATGACGATTCCGACGCCGACGAGTACGGCGAGCGTCGCCCAGCCCGAGCCACGGGAAGGCAGTTCGCCAGCCGAGTTGCCGGATATGCCGGCCTCGTGGCCGGGGCCGTCGCCTTGGCCGTCGCGTTGGTGGTCGGCGTCATCTTCGCGGTGAACGTCGTGGGGCTCGCCGCCAACCCCGGCGGATTCGAGGCACCGGCCGCGAACGGGCTGAATGTGGCCCTGCCACCGGTCACCACGCAAGCCGAGCAGAGCGAGCAGAGCGGGACCGAGCAGGCTGGGCAGAGCGCGCAGGACGCGCAGGTCGACGGTCAGACCAAGGCGATCGAGGAGCCGACGGCAGAATCCGGCCCGGCGTCGCCGATGCTGGTGGTCGATTCCGCCTGGATCGTGCGGATCGCGTCGGCCACAGGCATCCCCGAGCGAGCCCTGACGGCGTACGCGCGGTCGCACTTCGCGATCGCCACGGAGGATCCGGCGTGCGGTCTCGACTGGGCCACGATCGCCGCCATCGGTGCGATCGAGTCGGGTCATGGGAGCTACGGCGATTCGGTGCTCGACGAGAACGGCAATGCCTGGCCGTCGATCATCGGACGGGCCCTCGACGGCGACGGTGTTGCCACGATCGAGGACACCGACGGCGGCGTCCTCGACGGCGACGTCACATGGGACCGGGCCGTCGGACCGATGCAGTTCATCCCGTCGACCTGGGCCAGGTGGGCGAGCGATGGGAACGGCGACGGAGTAGCCGACCCTCACCAGATCGACGACGCCGCTCAGGCTGCGGCACGGTACCTCTGCGCGTCGGGGTCGATGACGAGCCCCGAAGGGTGGCGGGCAGCGGTGTTCTCCTACAACCACGACAACGACTACGTCGACAAGGTTGCGCGGTTCGCACTCCAGTTCGCGACATCAGCCGGGTAGGGCACCGGATGCCGCGGCAGCCGCGGCAGCCGCGGCTTTCTCCACCCACTTCGGCGTCTCGCCGTAACGCTGGAAGGACACCATCCGACCCGCCGCGCTGTCTTCGATGACCTGCGCGAGCCGTCGTTCGCGCGTGGCCTCCTGCTTGGCCGAGAGCACCCAGTGCGTGACCTGGCGGCGGTAGGTGGGGGTCGCGGCTTGCCAGAACGCGGATGCCGCGGCATCCGCTGCCAACTGTGCAGCGGCCTCGGGCGGCAGCTCGAGAACGGGGTTCTCGAAGGAGTACACGCCAGAGCGATCTTCGCGCCGCCGCTCGAACGCGGCGATGCCGGCGGGGCGCATGCGTCCTTCGGCGGTGAGCCGCTCGACGAGGGCGATGTTCACGCTCGACCAGTTGCTCGAGGGCTTGCGCGGTGTCCAGCGCTGGCGACGCGAATCGTCGTCGATGCGTTGTGAGACCGAGTCGATCCATCCGAAGCACAGTGCCTCGGGCACCGCCTGTTCCCAGGTCAGCCCGCGATCGGGCACGTGCTTCTTGTACAGGCCCATCCACAGTTCGGTCTCGGTCTCGTGGTTTGCCTCGAGCCAGGCGCGGAACTCCTCGGGCCCGGAGAAGAAGACGGAGGGCCGCTCGGGTGTGCCGCCCGGCGTGCCGATGCTCGTGGTCATGACCTGAGTCTGCCAGCAGCCCCCGTCAATGCGACTGCGCGAAAGAGGCCCGAAGAGACCGATGCGGCCCGGGGCATCCGAGCGCTACATTGACCCCATCGAGGCAAGGAAATCGAGGCAAGGAAGGGGACGTCATGTCGGATGCCGAGCTCGCGTACTTGAGGGAACGAGCCGCGAGTGGGGACGAGGACGCAGCTGCGCAGCTCGTGGAGTTGGCCGGCGAGCGCGAGGACGCGTACGAACTGCGGTTGCTCGCCGAGAGCGGCAACACCGACGCGATGGACGAGCTCGTGCAGCTCGCGGCCGAGAAGGGCGATGTCGCCGAGCTTCGGCGCCTCGCGGCGGGCGGCAATCAGGATGCAGCCGAGCTGCTCGACGAACTCTACGACGAGGATCGGACCGAAGACGGCACCTGAGCGTGCGCGGTGTCGAGCGAGGCCGAACCGCCGCGAGGACTAAGTTGTGGCGGGGGTGCACGTTGCCTGGCCGGCAACGGTCAGGCTCGCCACCCGCTCAACGAAGAGAAAGCGAACTGATGGCCAATAACACGACACTCCGGGTCGCCGTCGCTGCGACCACAGCCCTCACCTCCACGACGCTCGGTGTAGGCACCGCGTATGCCGCACCGGATAAAGACCCGCAGATCAAGGCGATCGACTCGACCGTCATCGCCGAGGTCACGCCGATCGGCTACAAGGTGACCGGCCTCGCGATCGAGTACAGCGGCCCGCTCGACTTCGGCTCGACCGAGATCGACACGAGCTCGTTTGCTGTCGGTGTGACCCTGAGCCGTCCGGGCGTGGAGCCCCTCACCGGCACGAGGACCGTCGTCGACGCTTATACGTCGGCTGACATCGCCATCGACGGGCAATCGGAACCCGGCACTTACCTCATTCTCGAGCTGGATCAGAACGACCCGATGGCACCCGGAACCTACAACGACGAGTACACCCGCTTCTACGATCTGACGAATGCCTACCAGGTCGCGCAAGTGAATACGATCGTGGGCGAGAGCCAGACGGTGCGGGCTCATCCCGAACGCAAGATCTCCAACAGCGGCATCCGCAACCTGATCGTCGACGAGTACGACGCCGGCACCTACTCCGCCGCGTCGGGGGCCACCCTCCCGTTCCGCTTCTTCACCCCGGAGATGAACGAGGGGGAGAAGTACCCGCTCGTCGTCACGCTGCACGGCTACGGCGAGAGCGGCACGAACAACTTCAGCCAGATCGCCGGAAACCAGATCTCCGTCGCCTTCGCGGATCCAGCGCGACAAGAGCGGAACCCTGCCTTCGTGCTCTCGCCCCAGGCGGGTCCTGGCGACCCAGGCAACGGTGGGTGGTGGATGGCGGAGATGCAGGCGGGCGTGGTCGAGTTGGTGAAGAAGACGATCGCGGAGAATCCGGCGATCGATCCCGACCGTGTCTATCTGACCGGGCTCTCGATGGGCTCGTACGGCTCGTGGGGACTCCTTCCCGCCGACTCGGATCTGTTCGCGGGCGCGCTGCTCGTCTGCGGCGCGGGCGACGAGGCTGCAGCTGCGGCCGCACTCGGCGACTTCCCGATCTGGGCGTTGCACTCCATCGATGATTCGGTCGTGGCCTACGACGCCGCCGGGTCGGACTACCGCATCTTCACGGCGCTCGAAGCAGTCGGCAACCCGGTGACGTGGAGCGAGTGGGCCGGAACAGCTCCCGACGAGGATCAGGAGGCGTTCGCAGCAGAAGCTCGAGATCGTGCCGCCGCGACGGACAGCAAGCACATCTTCACGACGTTCCCCATGGGGACCACGCCGCTCTTCGACCACGGCTCGTGGATCCCCACCTACACGAACGGGGTCATCCTCGACTGGTTGATGGCCCAATAGGCGACGGGCCCGAAATCGTCGATCGCAGTGCAGCTCGACCGGCGTCAAGCCATTTCCTCGGGCGGTGCCCCTCGATACGCTGGGCAAGGACGCAACGAGAGGACATGCAATGACGATCAACGATGATGACATCACCCTCGAGCCGGGCGCTGAGGGGGAGGGCGTCGCCGATGGCGGCGCAAACCCCAGTGGCCACGATGGTGCCGCTGACGGATCCGCCGCTGAAGGCGAAGGTGTCGCCGACGGCGGCGCCAACCCGGGCGGCCACGATGGCGGCGCCGATGGATCCGCCGCTGAGGGAGAGGGCGTAGCCGACGGCGGCGCCAACCCCGAGGGCCACGACGGCGGCGCCGACGGTTCGGCGTAATGACCCGTTCGGAGCGCGGGCCGGAAGGTCGGCCCGCGCTCTCGCGCTGCATCCGGGTGTCGGCTGACGAGTTCGCCGAACGGTACTGGGGCCAGGAGCCGCTCCTCTCGACGGCCGACGAACTCGCCTACGGCTTCGACGACCTCTTCTCAGCCGCGGCGGTCGACGAGCTCATCACCCGGCGCGGCGTGCGCACCCCGTTCATCCGTATGGCTCACGAGGGCTCGGTGCTCGCGGCATCCGCCTACACCGCTCCAGGTGGTTTCGGTGCTGAGATCGCCGACCAGGTCTCGAGCGACAAGGTGCTCGCCGAGTTCGCCGCCGGCGCGACCATCGTGCTGCAGGGACTGCACCGGTTATGGCCGCCGATCATCGACTTCACGCGCGAACTCGTCGACGACCTCGGCCACCCGGCGCAAGTGAACGCCTACGTGACCCCGCCGTCGTCGCAGGGATTCGACCCGCACTACGACACCCACGACGTCTTCGTGCTGCAGATCTCGGGCGAGAAGCACTGGCGCATCCACGCCCCGGTGCTCGTCGACCCGCTGCGCTCGCAGCCGTGGGACCAGCACCGCGCTGCCGTCGCCCGCGCGGCGACGCACGATCCGGTGATCGACGTCGTGCTGCGACCGGGCGATGCCCTGTACCTTCCGCGCGGGTGGATCCACTCGGCGACCGCGCTCGGCTCGACATCCGTGCACCTGACCGTGGGCATGTCGGCCTACACCCGAGCCGACCTCGTCGATGCGCTGCTGAGCCAGGTCGGCGACAACGCCGCCTTGCGCGCGTCGCTGCCGCTCGGCCTCGACCTGCGCGACCCCGAGGCACTTGCGCCGATCGTCGAGCAGACCGTGCAGGCACTCATCGAGACACTGCAGCAGACGGATGCCTCGCAGCCGACCGCGACGCTCAGCAGCCGTTTCGACGCCGCCACACGCGCCGAGCCGGTCGCTCCGCTCGCGACGCTCGAAGCGCTCGCGACGCTGGATGCGTCGACCCCGGTGCGGTGGCGTGAGTCGCTTTCGGTGCACATCACGACGGTCGAAGATCGGGTGCGCATCGTGGCGCGCACGAAGACGTTGTCGCTGCCGATCGAGGCCGAACAGGCAGTGCGCCGACTCGCCGCGGGCGACGTCGTCACGGCGCGGGAGCTGCCCGGCCTCGACGCCGAGAGCGCCGCGGTGGTGGTGCGCCGGCTCGTGCGCGAGGGATTCGTGGTGGCGCCCGCGTGACTCTCGCCGTCGAGCACTGGGCACCGTGCAGCGATCGCGCCCGCGAGCGAGGCGATCCGCTGGTCGGCACGGGCTCGCGCGGGCTCCGCTGGTTCCTCATCGAGGTCGCGGCGAGCTGGGGGCACAATGCCCTGCTCAACGAGCCGTTCGACCGCACGCTCGGACGCACCCTCGTGCGGCGCATCGAGGGCGCCGGCATGCGACCGCTCGCCATCCGTCGCACGGGCCGCCGGGAAGCTCCGTCGACGCAGCGGTGGGCGATCGTCGATTCGCGGCCGGGTCACGAGAGCGTGGTGTGGGGAGAGGTGACGGATGCCGCGGCACTGCTCGAGGTGCCGCTCGACGGGTCCACCGGCATCCCGTCGTCGCGGCCGCTCTACTGCGTCTGCACGCACGCCCGTCACGACCAGTGCTGCGCCGTGCGCGGACGCCGCGTCGTCACCGCGCTCGCCGAGGCGCACCCCGAGGAGACGTGGGAGTGCTCCCACCTCGGCGGCGACCGCTTCGCCGGAACGATGGTGGTCTTCCCGCACGGGCTCTACTACGGGTATGCCGACGACGGCGACCCCGTGCGGATCGCCGACGCGTTCGACGACGGTCGCATCGTGCCGGAGCGATACCGCGGGCGCAGCTCGCTGACGCATCCGTTGCAGGCTGCGCAGCACTATGCGCGTGAGGCGTTCGGCGACGATCGGATCGAGTCGTTCCCGCCGCTCGCCGAGGAGGCGGCCGGCACCGGATGGCGCGTGCGACTCGAGGGCGCCGACGGTGTCGTCGTCGTGGAGCTCGACGAGGCCCCGTCCGAACCGCTGCTGTCGACGTGCGCGGCGACCCGGTTCGTGCGAGTGCGGCAGTACGAGCTGCGCTCGATCAGCGTCGAGCGTTCGTAGGCGACCCTCTACCCACGTTCTGGGGGTCCCTGCTGAGAGTGGGGCGGCGTAGGTTCGCCCTAGGGATCGCCGCTCGTCGGGTCGTACTGGGAACGTAGTCGCAATGCTGGTACGAGGATCATCACAGTCCGACTTCGCCGACGCGTTCGAGGACGTGATCCGCCAAGCCCCGCCTGCTGGCAATGTGCCGCGGACCTACGAGCTGAAGCGTTCCTGGGCCGAGCAGGGTGGATTCATCGGAATCTCCTACTACGTCGACGTCGAGGTGAGCGGCCCAGACGTCGAAGGGTAGGGCTGACGACGACGCCGTCGCGCTGAGGCATCTGCTGTGCCTCACGGCGGAGGTGGGCGGCGTGACCGCCCACCTCCGCCGTGTCCTAGCCGTTACGCGGTCCGCGCGGCGCCTGCTCGCTGCTCCCGCCGTCGCCGTTGCCGCGATTGACGCCACCGACGTCGCTCATGTCGAACTCGGCGTTGCCGAGCGACGAGAACCATCCGCGGATCTGCTCAGAGTCGTCGCTGAAGGTGAGTCCGAGCTGGAGCAGGATGCGCGCCTTCTGCGGCAGCAGGTCGCCGGCGCCGATCACGCCCTCGCCGGTGTCGTAGGTGCCCTCACCGCCGGTGCGCGTCGCCGAGACGAAGAGCACGCCGTTTTTGATCGCCTCATCGCGTGCGGGCGACTGCAGGTAGGAGAGTCCTCCAGGGCCGTGTCCGGCGGTGACGATTCCCTGGGCCCCACCCGCGACCGGCCCCGAGATCGTCTCGGCCGACGCCTCGACGTACCCGTTCACGATGTCGACACGTGCGAGCGCAGCGGGTTCGGTCTTGCTCAGGTCGAACGGGGGCTTCCACGCATCGGTACCGCAGTTCATGACTCGCGCCGGTGCCTTCATGGGACGGATGTTGTCCTCGTTCACGACGCCGAGGGCGCCGTACGCCCGGGTCTCGAACGTGTCCATCCGGTAGCCATCGGTCTTCGTGACGTCTCGCGCCGAGAAGAACTGGTCGTTCAGCAGGACGACCGTGCCGAAGCACGTGGTCTTGCCGCTCGCCGCGAGGCGGATGGAGCTGAACAGGTTGGTGTACGCGTCATACGTGAAGGTTCCGTACTGGTGCATCGACCCGGTCACCACCACCGGCTTGTCGGACTGCACCGTGAGGTCGAAGAAGTACGCGTCCTCCTCGAGCACGTTGGTGCCCGCCGTCACCACGACACCATCGACCTCGTTCCGGGCGAGTTGTGCGTCGACCGTGCGGGACACGTTGTAGAGCGTCTCATTGGTGACCCGCGATGACGACCCGAGGCCGCCGACCGCGACGACCTCGAGGTTCGCCACCTGCGCGAGCTCGGGGTACATGTCCTGGAGAATCGTCTGCACACCCCCGTCGACGCTCCCGGAGTAGTGCAGGTAGCTGATCCGGTCGCGCGCCCGCGACGTCAGCGTGCCACCGGCGTCGATGACCACGATGTCGGGCTTGTCCTTGTCGCGCTCGGGGCCGATCGGGGTGATCGGATACTCCGGCACGCTGTACGCGGCGGGCCGGATGGCGGTCGCGGGCGTCGCGGCGGCAGCGAGGGTTGGAACGCTGACGATCGCTCCGCCGACGATTGCCGCTGCGGCGGCGAAGCTGATGCGCCGCCGCCGGCCTGGCCGGATGAGACTCGTGGACTGTTGCATTCGTCTACCTCTCTGCGGGGTGGATGGGCCTTCTCTTGGCAGTCGTCAACCTAGGCAGCTCGCCCATCGGCGACACGGATCGCACGGCACAGCGGTCATCCGGTTGGACATCACGAACCGCTGGTCAGGATGGGTTTCTGTTGGTTGGATCGGGGTCGACGTGCGACGACGCCGATGCTGAGCATGCGACATCCGCATGCTCGAGGGGGTTCGGCTTCAATTGCGGCAACGGCGACGTAACCGATCGGCCATGACATCGACACGCGGTGCTGGTCATCCGAGGTCATCTGAAGTCATGCGGGTGCATGCGGACACGCGCCTGAAACAGGGTCGCCATACCCTCAGGGCATGGTGATCGACCGCCCACTCACGAGAGAGCCCGCGACCGGCGGGCGCGCGGGGCGGGCCGTGCTGGCGGCCCTGGCGGGGCATGCCATCGAATGGTACGAGTTCGGCGTCTACGGAGTCGTCGCCGTGTATCTCGCCCGAGCGCTCTTTCCGTCCGACGACCTCGGCATCGCGCTCCTCGGCACGTGGAGCGCCTTCGCCGCCGCGTTCCTCATCCGTCCACTCGGAGGAGTGGTGCTGTCGCACCTCGGCGATCGCTATGGCCGTCGAGCGGCGCTCTTCGCCAGCGTGACGCTGATGAGCGGCGCGACCTTCCTCATGGGAGTATTGCCGGGCTCCGACAGCGTCGGCGTGCTCGCAGTGGTGCTCCTCGTCGGACTGCGGCTGGTGCAGGGGTTCGCCGTGGGCGGCGAGATGGGATCGGCCGTCACCCTCGTGTACGAGAACACACGTCCGGGAAATCGTGTTCGGGCGTCGAGTTGGCTCGCCGCCGGCACGTTCACGGCGTTGCTGTGCGGCTCGCTCCTGGCCTCCGCGATTGCGGCTTCGCTCTCCGAGGAGGCGATGGTCGAGTGGGGCTGGCGCGTCCTCTTCCTGTTTGCTCTTCCGCTCGGGCTCGTCGCGGTCTGGGTGCGCCGCTCGATCGTGGAACCCAGTGCGGCACTTGGGGCGGAGGCGGATGCGGTCCCCCGACTCCCGATCGTCGAGGTCATCCGATCGCAGAAGCGAGCAGTCGGCAGGTATCTCGCAATCGGAGTGGCGTTCAACGTCGGCGTCTCCTTCGCACTGGCGGGATACACGAACCTCATGGTGCTGAACGGGATCGCGCCCGCGGAAGCGGTCTGAGTCAACGCGGTGATCGTCGGTACGCTCGTCTGCTCGATCCTCGTCACAGGATGGTTCGGTGACCGGATCCCGGGCCACGCCGCGCTGCTCGTCGGCGCCATCGGAATGCTCGTGGCCGCTCCGCTTGCGACACCCCTCGCCGTGTCGGGTTCCGCTCACCTGGCCCTGTTGGGCGGTGCCGTCTTCGCGATTCCACTCGGGGTCTATGCCGTCCCGGCGTATGTCGCGGTGGCCTCGCTCTTCCCGCGCCGCATTCGGGTCAGCTCGGGATCGCTCGCCTTCAACCTCACGACCGCCATCGCGGCGCTGTGTCCTGCGTCGGCACTTTGGATCCGTGCCGAGACAGCCTCGGAATGGGGCTTCGCCGCGATGGTCGGCATTGCGGCGGTGATCTCGGTCGTGGTCGTCGCCTCCACAACCGACTGGGCGAGGAGTTTCTCGCATGCGTGATCTGAACGTGCTGGCGAGTTTCGTTTCGGCAGTCCGCACCGGCTCGGTGTCTGCCGCAGCCAGGCAGCTCGGCTACAGTGCATCGGTCGTCTCGCGGCACCTGGGGGCGCTCGAACGCGAACTCGGCATCTCATTGTTCGAGCGAACCGGGCGGGCGATCCAGCCGACGATGGCCGCGCGCGTGCTCGCGGACCGGGCGACCCTCCTGCTCGAGGAGGCGGCACAGTTCGATCGCGACGCGGCTGCGGTCGCCCTCGGCCGGGATGGCGTCGTTCGCTTCGGCTTCTTCCGGGCTGCGGCCACGACCATCGTGCCGCCGTCGATCGTCGAGTTCGCGCGTGAGCGACCGGACGCGCGCGTGGTGACGACCGAGTTCGCCCTGAGCGAGGACGTCGTGGACCAGCTGGCTTCCGGCGAGATCGACCTCGGCATCGTCTGGGGCTTTCCGCACCCCGAAGCTGCCGGCATGGAGACGTCGCCGCTGTTCAGTGAAGCCCTGGTGCTCGTCACCGCGCCCGATCGCGATGACCTCCACTCCGACCCGACGAACCTGTCGCGTCTCGTGCGCGAGGACTTCTCCTCGGCGCTAGGGCACAAGGGATCCCCGCCGCTCGTCGACCAGCTCTTCCTCGCGCAGGGGCTGCCGGCACCGACGGTCACCCACCGCCCACCCGATCATGCCGTGATGCGCAGTCTCATCGCCGCGGGACTCGTGATCGCGCTGCTGCCCGCGCTCGGCGTCTCCGACCCCTCGCCGGGCGTACGCAGGTCGGCGACCGCGCAGGACTTCCGCCGCACCTACCTCGCGTGGAACCCGCGCAACGCGAATCCGTTGAGGGCTCCACTCGCCGCGGCCGTTCGTGCTGTCGCATCCGAGACGGTGGGGTTCGGATTGACGTACCTGGATCCAACGGGGGCTCCGCGGCCGTTGGAGTCGGCGCCACGAGCTCACGCTCTCGATCGAACCATTCGGAGCATCCGTTGACCAATATCACCGTTAGCAGCGCGCGAACCCATGTGCCCGGAAGAATGGCCGCATGACTGCCGCCGTTTCAGCCCTGACGGACATGCCCGCGCCGCAGTACGTGATGTCAGCCGACGGGCGCCGTATCGCCACGTACCTGTGGGGCGACGAGGATGCGCCGACGGTGCTGTGCGTGCACGGGTTCGCGTCGAGCTGCCGCGACAACTGGGTGAGCACGGGGTGGGTTCGCGACCTCACTCGCGCGGGCTTCCGGGTGCTCGGCGTCGACCAGCGCGGCCACGGTGCCAGCGACAAGCCGCACGAGGCATCCGCGTTCAGCATGGACGCGCTCGTCGACGACCTCGTCACGGTGCTCGACACCTACCTGCTCGACACCGTGCAGTACGCCGGGTACTCGCTCGGCGCGCGGGTCGGTTGGCAGGTCGCGGTGCAGGTGCCCGACCGCATCGAGCGCGCGGTGCTCGGCGGCATCCCCGATGGGCGTCCGCTCGCGCGCCTGCAGATCGAGCAGGCCCGCGCCTATGCGGAGCACGGCACGCCGGTCGAAGACCCCGTCACCCGCAACTACGTCACCCTCGCCGAGCGAGTCGCGGGCAACGACATCCGTGCGCTCGTCGCGCTCGCCGGGGGCATGCGCATCGGCGACGCCGACCCGGATCCCGAGCATCCGCCGATGCAGCGCATCCTGTTCGCCACCGGCAGTGAAGACGCGATCCTCGAGCGATCGAAGGGGCTTGCGGATGCCACGCCGAACGGCGTGTTCGTCGAACTTCCCGATCGGCACCACTTCAACGCGCCGGGCTCGCGGGTCTTCCGGCAGGCCGCGGTGGAGTTCTTCACCGGGCGCGACTGACGGCGGGCGGCTGAGCCGGCGCCTCGAGCGGCGCTGCGGCCGGGCGGGCGATCCGGTCTTCGAAGAAGAACCGCGAGAGACGAGCTTGCAATCGTCGCGCCGGCGCCAGCCTGCCCCGAGCGTCGGGACGGAGCACCGCCGGCACCTGGTCGACGACGCCCACGAGCCGCTCCCGCTCGTCGTCGCTGATCGGCCGGTGCACCTCGATGTATTCGCCGCCAGGCAGGCGGACGATGCGGCCGGTCTCGAACCCGTGGAGCACGACCTCGCGGTCCTTCCGCTGCAGCCCGAGGCAGACGCGACGGGTGAGCTCGAACGCGATGATCGGTCCGACGAGCACGAGGAGCTGCAGCGTCGCGATCACGCCCTCGATGGTGAGCGAGAAGGCGACGGCGACGAGGTCGGCGCTGCCGGCGAGCCACAGCACGCCGAAGAACATGAGCCCGGCCACGCCGATCCCGGTGCGCGTCGGGGTGTCACGAGGGCGGTCGAGCACGTGGTGGTCGCGGTGGTCGTCGGCGATCCACTCCTCGAGGAAGGGATACACCGCCACGATCGCCAACGCCAGCGTGATGACGGCGAGGGGAACGAGCAGGGCGAGCGTCCACGTGCGGTCGAGCCAGACGAACTCCCATCCGGGCGGAACGAGCCGGAGGGCCCCGTCGAGGAATCCCGTGTACCAGTCGGGCTGGCTGCCCGCCGAGGCATCCGCCGGCGACGAAGGCCCATAAAGCCAGATCGGGCTGATCGTCACGGTCGCCGAGATGAGCACGAGGATGCCGCTCACGAGGAGCCCGAGGCCCATGCCCCTGCGCGCGGCGTTCGGCACGAGCGGCACGCCGACGACGCGGGTCTCGGTGCGGCCCGAGCCCCGGAACTGCGGCGACCGCTGCCGGAACCACACGACCGCCCGCACGACGAGGAGCGCCAGAAGAGCGACCGAGGCCGCGAGGTGCAGCGGGTAGATGTTCGCGAGCACGTTGCCCGGGAACGCCCCACCGAAGAGCAGCCGCGACACGTCGGTGCCGATGAACGGGATGGCGAGCACGATTCCCTCCACGATGCGAAGCCCCGTGCCCGACAGCATGTCGTCGGGAAGCGCGTAACCGCTCCAGCCGGCGGCGAGCGCCGACACGAACACGAGGAAGAGCAGCACCCAGGCAAGGCGGCGCGGTCTGCGGTATCCGCCGGTGAAGTAGATGCTCAGCATCTGGAGGATCACGGATGCCGGGAGCAGGAGTGCCGCCCAGTGGTGCGCCTGTCGCACGAGGAGCCCGCCCGGCACGTCGAAGGTCACGAGCATCGTCGAGTCGAACGCCTTCGACACCTCGGCGCCGCGGAGCGGGGCATACGAGCCGTCATACGTCACGACGTCGTTCGATGGCGTGTAGAAGAACATGAGCACGAGGCCGGTGATGAACAGCACGAAGACGCACGCGGCGGTGACGACGCCGAACAGGTTGGTCCAGTGGTTCGGCACGGGCCGGCGGCGCAACTCCTCCCACACGCGCGATGATCGTCGTCCGAACTCGGTCGCTGCCAGGTGCGTCGCGAGCCGATCGCTCACGGTGCGTCGCTGGTTCTGCTCGACGGGCATGGAAACCTCCTTGGGCCTTCACTCGTTAAGACACCGCAGACACCGGAAATGTGACATCCATTCCGGGACGGATCTCTGCGGACTACCGTTGAGACGTGTCCGTTCCTGTGACTGACGCACGGGCCGCTCACGCCGATGGCGTGCAGCGCCTTCTCGAGAGCTATCGGGCCGTGCCCGCCACGGCCTCGGTCCGGCTCGCCAAGCCCACGTCGAACCTGTTCCGTTCGCGCGCGAAGACCGACGCGCCGGGTCTGGATACCTCGGGCCTGACGGGCGTCATCGCGATCGACGCCGAAGCGCGAACCGCCGACGTGGCCGGCATGTGCACCTACGAGGATCTCGTCGCCGCGACGCTGCCCTACGGGCTCGCGCCGCTGGTCGTGCCGCAACTGAAGACCATCACCCTCGGTGGCGCGGTCACGGGCCTCGGCATCGAGTCGACCTCGTTCCGCAACGGCCTGCCGCACGAGTCGGTGCTCGAGCTCGACATCCTCACCGGCGCCGGAGAGGTGCTCACCGCATCGCGCGTCGAGCACCCCGACCTCTATCGCGCGTTCCCGAATTCCTACGGCTCGCTCGGCTACGCGGTGCGCCTGCGCATCGAACTCGAGGCCGTGAAGCCATTCGTCGCGCTCACGCATCTGCGGTTCCACTCGCTCACCGACCTGATGGCCACGATGGACCGCATCATCGAGAGCGGCACCCTGCACGACGTTCCCGTCGACTACCTCGACGGCGTGGTGTTCAGCGCCGACGAGAGCTACCTGTGCGTGGGCGTGCAGACCGCGACATCCGGTCCCGTCAGCGACTACACCGGCCAGCAGATCTACTACCGATCGATCCAGCACGACGATGGTGCCACGCACGACCGGCTCACGATTCACGACTACCTGTGGCGGTGGGACACCGACTGGTTCTGGTGCTCGGAAGCGTTCGGTGCCCAGCATCCGCTGATCCGAAGGCTCTGGCCGCGGCGGTACCGGCGCAGCAGCTCGTACTCGAAGCTCATGCGTTTCGAACGGCGATTCGACCTCGGCGATCGCCTCGAGAAGCTCAAGGGCCGCCCGCCACGGGAACGCGTGATCCAAGACGTCGAGGTGCCGATCGAGCGGTGCGCCGAGTTCCTCGACTGGTTCCTCGCCAACGTGCCGATCGAGCCGATCTGGCTGTGCCCGCTGCGCCTGCGCGACGACGAGGGCTGGCCGCTCTACCCGATGCGTCCGCAGCAGGCGTACGTCAACGTCGGCTTCTGGTCGACGGTGCCGGTCGGATCGACACCGGGGGAGACGAACCGGCTGATCGAACGCAAGGTCGGCGAGGTCGACGGGCACAAGTCGCTCTACTCCGACTCCTACTACTCGCCCGAGGAATTCGACGAGCTCTACGGCGGGCAGACCTATCGGGCCGTGAAGCAGCGGTACGACCCCGATTCACGACTCCTCGACCTCTATGCGAAGGCGGTGCAACGACGATGACCTCGTTCAAGGAACGCGCGGAACAAGCGGAGACGGCGGAGGCGGATGCTTCCGAGCGAGCGGATGCCGCGGGCAAGCTCACCCTCGCCGAGATCCTCGAGATCCTCACCGCCGGGCGACTCCCGCTCAGGTTCACGGCCTACGACGGGAGCTCGGCCGGACCGCCCGACGCCCCGTTCGGGCTCGACCTGAAGACGCCGCGCGGAACGACCTACCTCGCGACCGCTCGTGGCGACCTCGGCTTTGCCCGGGCGTACATCGCCGGCGACCTCGAGGCCGAGGGCGTGCACCCCGGCGACCCCTACGAGCTGCTCAAGGCGCTCTCGGGCGACCTGGTCTTCAAGCTGCCGTCGCCGCGGGTGATGGCACACATCTTCCGGTCGATCGGCGTCGAGCACTTGCGGCCGATCGCGCCGCCGCCCGAGGAGGTGCCGCCCCGCTGGCGCCGCATCGCCACGGGTCTGCGGCACAGCAAGTCCCGCGACGCCGAGGCGATCCACCACCACTACGACGTCTCGAACACCTTCTACGAGTGGGTGCTCGGGCCGTCGATGACGTACACGTGCGCGTGCTACCCGCGCCCCGACGCATCCCTCGACGAAGCGCAGGAGAACAAGTACCGCCTCGTGTTCGAGAAACTGCGGCTGAAGCCGGGCGACCGACTGCTCGACGTGGGCTGCGGCTGGGGCGGCATGGTGCGCTACGCCGCCCGACGCGGCGTCAGGGCCACGGGCGTGACGCTCTCGGAGGAGCAGACCTCGTGGGCGCAGGAGGCCATCGCCGAGGAGGGTCTCAGCGATCTGGCCGAGGTTCGCTTCGGCGACTACCGCGACATCGCGGAGTCCGGCTTCGACGCGGTGTCGTCGATCGGGCTGCTCGAGCACATCGGCGTGCGCAACTATCCGTCGTACTTCACGTTCCTGCAGTCTCGGATGCGCCCTGGCGGGCTGTTGCTCAACCACTGCATCACCCGACCCGACAACCGGTCGGAACCGTCGACGCGCGGTTTCATCGACCGCTACGTCTTCCCCGACGGCGAGCTCACCGGCTCGGGCCGCATCATCAGCGAGGCCCAGGATGCCGGCTTGGAGGTGCTGCACGAGGAGAACCTGCGCCCCCACTACGCGATGACCCTGCGCGACTGGTGCGCCAACCTCGTCGAGCACTGGGATGAAGCGGTGGCCGAGGTCGGGCTGCCCACCGCGAAGGTGTGGGGTCTCTACATGGCCGGGTCGCGGCTCGCCTTCGAGACCGGCGGGATCCAGTTGCACCAGGTGCTCGCGGTCAAGCCTGGTGACGGCGGCGAGGCCGGCGCCGGTGCCGGTGCCGGCGACCTGCCGCTGCGACCGTGGTGGACGCCTTAGAGGCTGACGGATGCTGCGGCATCCGCTCTGCCCGGTCTGCCGAGCTCACCGAAGGGAGATTCCTTCGTTGAGCCCGGTATCTGAAATCATATACAATCTAGGGGAATGGCAAGCGGTAGGTATGCTTCCATTCACCGAGTCGATCCCCGCGACCCGAGAGTTTCTCGCTATTACAAGGTGGTAATACGTGGACGTTCGCCTTCCCCCCGAGCCCGCCGGCCGGGTGCACACCTCCGTGTCGCACAGCTTCCGCGACTACCGACAGGCCGTCGTCAACTCGTTCGTCCCGCTCGACGTCTCTCGCGTGAGCGCCGACCCCTTCTGGGGGCGCTTGCGCAGTGTCGACTTCGATGACGCACACGTGCACGAGGTGACCGCCTCGCAACACATGGTCGAGCGCACCGAGGAGCTCGTCGCCGCCAGCGACCAGCGCTTCTACAAGGCGAGCCTTCAGCTGTCGGGCACGGGTTTGCTCATCCAAGACGGCCGCGAGGCTCTGTTGCAGCCGGGCGATCTCGCGATCTATGACACCGCCCGCCCCTACTCCGTGGTCTTCGAGCAGGACATGCGGATGCTCGTGCTCATGTTCCCTCGCGAGCAGCTCGGCCTGCCGTCAGACATGATGCGACAGCTGACCGCGCACCGGTTCTCCAGCGCCACCGGACTCGGCGCGATGATCATCCCGTTCCTGCAGAACGTCTCGCAGAACCTGGACAAGGTCGGCGGCCTCACCGGACCGCGGCTGGTGCGCACCGCGATCGATCTCATCACCA
This sequence comes from Agromyces albus, assembly GCF_004134825.1. Classification (GTDB taxonomy): domain Bacteria; phylum Actinomycetota; class Actinomycetes; order Actinomycetales; family Microbacteriaceae; genus Agromyces; species Agromyces albus. The sequence goes on along the minus strand of NZ_SDPN01000005.1, from coordinate 27,693 downwards.
CGATGTTCGCGAACGAACTCGACCTCGAGGCGGACCCGCGAGACAGCCACCAGTTGCTCATGCAGCAGATCCGCCACTACATCGAGGCGAATCTCGGCTCGGCCGAGCTCAGCCCGACGGAGATCGCCGCCGCACACTACATCTCGACGCGACACCTGCACGGACTCTTCCGGCAGAAGGGCACCACCGTGTCGACGTGGATCCGCGAACGACGGCTCGAGAACTGCCGACGCGAGCTCATCGACCCGCTCAACGCCCACCTCTCCGTCGGTGCGATCGCGGCACGCTGGGGATTCGTCGAGGCGGCGCATTTCTCGCGCGTGTTCAAGGCCGCCTACGAGATGTCGCCGAGCGAACTGCGAGCGCGCAGCGTGGGCAACTGAGCGCTCGCAGCGTGTGGCTCTATCGGATCAGACCGGCTCCTGGTGCTGTGAGTAGTCGGACGCGCCGAACGGGATGATCAGCGCGCCGCCGGGCGAGTTCGCCACGGTGCCGTCGCCCTCGAGCCCGATGAACTTGCCGGTGGAGCGGCCGCCCGCGTAGTCGAACACGAACACCGTGCCGACCGGGATCTTCTCCTCGCGCCAAGTGAAGAGGTAGAGACCGTCGTCGAGCTTGTACGTCGTGGCGAGCTCAGCGGCGGCGTGGCCGCGCTGTTCGCCGACGAGGTTCTGCCACACGAATCGCCGCGAGCTGAGGTAGATGTGCTCGTAGAGGTGATTCGGGCTGTAGCGGAACAGCGTGCGCTTCCCGATCAGATCGCGAGTCGGGGCCGGTGTCGCGGTCGAGCGGGGGATACCTTCCACCTGTGCGGCATGGAACGACTGCATGACGCGCGTCTCGACATCCGCACCCTCGTCGTGGATGCGCGAGTGCACGATGAGCGCCCACCCACGCTCAGGGTGGAGCGCCACGGTGAGGGTCTCGACGCGTCGCTCTCCGAGCGAGAAGTCGATCCAGTAGGCGCCCTCGCCGACCGGAACCTCCTCATAGGGGTCCGTGCCCGAGCCCGCCCAGGTGAAGTCCTCGGCGCTCCACGTCACGGTTCCGTCATCGCCGAACGCGAGGCTCAGTGCGCCATCGGCGCCGCGGATGACGAGCGAGCGTCCCGCCAGGTCATGACTCGGTGCGACCCGGTTGGCATCGATGCCGGCTGAGAAGTCGTCCATGTTCAGCCACTGGGGTGACTCCTCACGGAGTATGGTTCCGGGGTTCTGTTCAGACATCATCGTCTTCCTTCTCTTCTCTCGAATCGGTCAGTGCAGGAGGAATCCGGCGGCCTTCTCGCCGATCATGATCGTGGGCGCGTTGGTGTTGCCGGTCGTGATGCGCGGCATGATCGAGGCATCCGCGACCATGAGTCCCTCGACGCCATGCACGCGCAAGGTGGGATCGACCACGGCGAGGTCATCGACGCCCATCTTGCAGGTGCCCACCTGGTGGTGGTACGTGATGACGGTGCGACGCACATAGTCGAGCAGCGCAGCGTCGTCGTCGACATCGGGACCGGGGTACAGCTCGCGCGCACCCCAGCCGTCGGCGAGTGCCGATGCACCGCCGATCTCACGACACTGCCGAACACTCGCCGCCAGCGCCTGAAGATCTTCTTCTTCGGCGAGGGCGGCGACATCGATGAGCAGCGCAGCGTGCGGGTCATCGCCCGCCAGCGTGAGACTGCCACGACTCTTCGGCGATACGATGCCTGCCATGAGCGAGAAGCCCGATGCCGGCCCGGTCATCCACGGCTCGTACATCGGAACGCTGAAGTTGATCGGCTGGGTGTCGGGGACCTCGAGTCCCGGCCGGCTCCGCCAGAACGAGTGGGTCTGGGTGATGCCCGTACCGGGCGCCGGCGGGTCGATGGGGCGCGCATCGGTGGCGAAGATCACGGGCGAGAGGAAGTGGTCGTGCAGGTTCTGCCCGACGCCCGGCAGGTCGACGACGACCTCGAACCCGAGGTCGCGGAGCGCGGCGCCCGGTCCGATGCCGCTGCGCATCAGGATGCGAGGCGAGTCGAGCGCGCCGGCCGCGAGCACGACCTGGTCGGCCTCGAACCGCTCGATCCGGCCCTCGACCTCGACCTCGACGCCAGTGACGCGCGTGCCGTCGAGCAACAACTGGTGCACCCAGGCGCCGGTCAGCACCGTGAAGAGCGGCGACTCGCGCACCGGCTCCGCATAGGCCCGCCAGGTGCTCAGCCGCTTGCCATCCCGGATGTTCAACTGCATCTTCGAGATGCCATCCAGCTGGTCGCCGTTGTAGTCGGGATTCTGCTCGATCCCGATTTCCGCCGATGCGTCGATGATCGACTGCTGGATGGGGTGCAGCTCGTAGTCGACCGTGACGTCGAGCAGACCGTCGGTGCCGCGAAGTTCCGACGGGGCACCGTCGTAGTTCTCGATCGCCGTGAAGACCGGGAGCACGTCCTTCCAACCCCAGCCCGGGTTGCCTAGGGACTCCCAGTGGTCGTAGTCCTGTGGCGCGCAGCGCACGAAGATCATCGCGTTGAGGGAGTGCGATCCCCCGAGCACCTTGCCGCGCGGCAGGTGAAGTCGTCGATCGGCCGCGTGGACCTGCGGCACGGTGAAGTAGTCCCAATCATCGGGACTGTGCCAGAGCTCTCCGAGGCGAGCGGGATCGTGGATGGCGGGGTTCTCATCGGGGCCGCCCGCTTCGAGGAGCAACACGCGCCGCCCGGCATCCACGAGACGACGGCAGATGACGGCTCCACTGGAGCCGCCACCCACCACGATGACATCGGGTCTTTCTTCCATGGCACGACAGTGCCACGGCGCTCGAGGTGACCACCATGCGGAACGGGCCTCCGTTCACTCTGAGTCAACGGGCGTTCGGCCCGCGACAACCGCGCCGGGACCGCGACTGGGAATGCTGGGAGCAGCGTCCGACGCGAGCCCGCGCTGCACGCTGTGAAGGAGCACTCCATGGTCACTGCCGCCGCCCCGACGATCTCCCGGCAAGCCGTCTTCCCCGAACGGGGTGTGATCGAGGTGACCACGATCGAAGTGCCGTCGCCGGCAGCCGACCAGTTGCTCATGCGAGTACGGCGGGTGGGCATCTGCGCCACCGACCTGCACCTCCTCGAGGGGCACATCGGAGATCCGTTCCCCCTGGTGCCCGGCCACGAGTTCGTGGGCGAGGTCGCCGCGATCGGTGGCGAAGCCGCGCGTCGGCGTGGGCTTGCGGTCGGCGATCGCATCGCCGTGGAGATGCTGCTGCCGTGTGGAGCGTGCTCGCGCTGCGCGGAGGGCCGGTACAACCTGTGCGATCGCGATGATCCGGCGGGCGGAGCGCCGGTCGGCCGGGAGTACGGCGTCAACATCCCGCGCACGGCAGCACCTGGCCTCTGGGGTGGCTACGCGGACTATCTGCACGTGCCGTCGGAAGCGATCGTCCATCGGCTCCCGGATTCCATTCCGTGGGACACCGCCGCGCTCGTCGAGCCGCTCGCCGTGTCGTTCCGGGCGGTGCAACGCGGTCGCGTGGCCGAAGGCGACACGGTGGTCGTCATCGGGCCCGGGCCGGTCGGCCTGCTGATCTCCGCCGCCGCGAAGATCGCCGGTGCGGCGCGCGTCGTCATGGTCGGCACCCGACCGAACCGGCTGGACCTCGCTCGCCGCTTCGGCACGGACGCGACCATCGATTCCCGGTCGGTCGACGATGTGCGAGACGCCGTCGCCGAGGAACTCGGCGGACTGGCCGATGTCGTCATCGAGATCGCCGGAGTCACCGCCGCGCAATCGCTCGCGGTGACGCTCGTGCGCCGTGGTGGCCGAGTGGTGCTGGCCGGCGCGTGCGGGTGGGGGGCCGACGTGACGTTCGGTGCCGACCGCGACCTGCTCACCCGCGAGATCGATGTGCTGCCCTCGTTCCTCTCGGCGGGCGGCTACGAGCCCGCGATCGCCGCGCTCGCCGACGCGGCCTATCCGTATGCAGCTCTCGTCACGCACCGGTTCCCGTTGGAGCAGGTGCGTGACGCGTACGACGTCGTGCGTGAGAAGCGCGACGACGTCATCAAGGCCGTGCTGGTCCTCGCCGACTGACGCGCCGCATCCCATCAATCCCAAGGAGTCGCCATGAAGAGCCCCCGCGAGGTCATCGAATCGCACTACGCCGCCGGAGAGCGAGGAGACCTGCCCGGCATGATGGCGGATTTCGCAGCGGACATCGTCTGGACCGAAGCCGCCGGTTTCCCGGTCGCCGGCACCTACGTCGGCGTGGACTCCGTGCGCGACAACGTGTTCATCGCCCTCGCCAGGGAATGGGACGGCTGGTCGGTCGCTATCGACGAGCTCGTGGTCGACGGGGAGACCGTGGTCGGACTCGGCACCTATACCGGCACCAACAAGGCGACGGGCAAGTCGGTCAGCACTCGCGTCGCGCACGTCTGGCGGGTGCAAGACGGCAGGGCCGTAAAGTTCGAGCAGATCACGGACACCGCTGAAGTTCTCGTGGCGATGCGCTGACCACCCTCGACGGATGCGGCTCAAGCAAGGCGGTATGCCTGTTCGAGCCGCTCCGGCGCCTCCCTCAGCTCGGCGGCCGGAGCGTGCACGACCACGCGGCCCTGTGCCATCGCGTACGCGTCGCTCGCGAGATCGAGCGCCACCTGGGTGAACTGCTCGATCAGGATCACGCCGACACCGGCCGCCGCGATGCGGCGCAGCGCCGGCACGAGCCGGCGCACGATGATCGGGGCGAGTCCGAGCGACATCTCGTCGACCACCAGGTATCGGGGCTGCGAGACGAGCGCCTGGCCGATCGCCAGCATCTGCTGCTGTCCGCCCGACAGCGATCCGGCGAGGCGACCGCGCAGCGGGGTGAGCTCCTCGAACAGCGACTCGACGCGATCCACGGCGGCTGGGCGTTCAATGCGTGGCACGAGAAGGGACGCAACCCGCAGGTTGTCGGCAACGGTCATGTCCTTGAGCACGCGATGGCCTTCGGGCACGGTCGCGATCCCAGCAGTTCGGATGGCGGTCGGGCTCTTGCCGACGAGGTCGGCGCCGTCGAGTCGGACCGATCCGCGCGAGGCCTTGATGGTGCCGGCGAGCGCCAGGACGAGTGAGGACTTGCCTGCACCGTTGGGCCCCAGGAGCGCCGTGATGGCGCCAGGTTCCGCCACGAGGTCGACCCCGTGCACGACCTCGCGGCCGCCGCGTTCGATCGCGATCCCCTCGATGACCAGTCGTCCGTTGTTGCTCACGCGGTCTCCTCGAGTTCGACGGTGCCGAGATAGGCTCGGCGAACCTCGGCGGAAGCGAGTACCTCCGCCGTCACACCCACCGCGATGACGCGGCCGAAGTCGAGCACGGCCGTCGTGCCGCACACGGTGGAGACGAGGTCCATGTCGTGGTCGACGAGGATCACGAGCGCACCGAACTCCTCGGGGATCCGACGGATCAATCCGATCAATCGCTCCGTTTCGCCGGCATCGAGCCCGGCACCGGGCTCATCGAGCAGGATGAGTCGCGGTTCACCGCACACCGTCTTGGCGATCTCGACGAGCCGCCGCTCGAGCATGGAGAGCGCTGAACCGGCTCGATCCAGACCCTCGAGTCCGACGAAGTCCACCGCGCGCTCGACGGCAGTGCGGCCCCCTCCGGTGTGCTCGGAGGACAGGCGGATGTTGTCCCACGCACTCAGCGTGTGGATGACCTGCTCCTGCTGGAACGTTCGCCGCAGCCCCCAGCGCGCGCGCTTCGCCGGATTCATCGCCAGCAGGTCGGTTCCCGCCATGGTGAGCGACCCCGATGCCGGAGCTGCGAACCCCGACAGCGCGTTGAAGAAGGTGGTCTTTCCTGCGCCGTTCGGGCCGATGAGGCCGCACACGTCGCTTTCGAAGGTCAGGGATACCTCGTCGAGTGGCTTCACTCCGCCGTATTGCACGGTGAGCCCTTCCACCAGCAGCGCGCCGCTCATCGCGACCTCCCTTGAGTGAACCGATTCCGGAGGCGAGTGGCGAGCCCCTTCAACTGACCCGCGATCCCCTGCGGGGCGGTCGTGATCGCCTGGATCATGCCGAGCCCGAGAATCACGAAGATGAGGTTGCCGTTGACGCCCCAGGCATCCAGCAGGGGTGGAAGCCCCTGGGAGAGGAACCCGGCGATCGCCGCGCCCAGGAGCGAGAACGCGCCGCCGATGAGCACCGTCGCGAAGAGCAGGATGGACTGCGACGCCTTGAACGAGATCGGATCGAGGAGCCCCGCATTGGCGGCGAGCAGCCCGCCCGCGACGCCCGTGGTGGCGGAGACGACCGCGAGGGCCCACAGGCGATACCGCACCGTGCCGATGCCGGCCGCGAGGGCACCGGCCTCGCTCTGCCGGATCGCCGCCCACGCTCTCCCTGGACGATTCGACAGGTGCAGCGCGATGACGAGGAACATGAGTATCGAGACGACCAGCACGTAGCGGAAGTAGTCGGGATCCGTCGTGCCGAGCACCGGACGGGGCAGCGGTTGCTGCAGCACCCCGCCCTGTGCGCGACCGAGGAATCCGTCGCCGCCGTTCGGGAAGCCGGTGACGTTGAAGACGACCTCGAAGGCGCCCGCGAGCATGAGCGTCACGATCGCGAGGTTGAGACCCGACAGGCGCAGTGCCGGCAGGCCGACGAGTACTCCGATCAGACCCGTGCCGATCGCGGCGACCACGAGGACCAGCTCGAACGGCAGCTCGGTCGCATGGCCGACGCGGAGGGTGATCCACCCGCCCACCCCGATCAGCGAAACCTGTCCGAGCGAGACGAGACCCAGCCGGCCATAGAGCAGGGCGATGCCGGCCGCGGCGATCGCGAAGATCATCGAGACCGTCACGATGCGGGTCCAGTAGGCACCGAGCACCAGCGGCCCGGCGGTGAACAGCGCAATGAGCGCGACCGCGAGTGCGACGTTCCGCACCGTGAAGAGCTTCTCGGCTCTCCACACGGCGATCCGGCTGGACCGCTGCGGCACGGCGGTCATCGGGCGACCTCGATGGTGACGACCTTGCGGCGCTGAAGGTAGAGGATCACGAGAGTGGCCACGACGAACGGTGTGGCGTTGCTGAAGGGCGAGGTCGAGGGGAAGGCCGACGAGACCGCCTGGACGACGCCGATGACCAAGCCCCCGACGAGGGTGCCCACGAGGGATCGGAAACGCCCGACGACCACTGCCGCGAGCACCGGGATGACGATGAACGTCAGGAACACGGGCTCGAGCCGGGTCTGGCTCGAGAGCAGCAAGCCCGAGATGCCGCCGAGGGCTCCCGAGACCGCCCACGCGAGCAGCTCGACGCGCCGCACTCGGATGCCGAGCATCGAAGCCAGCTCCCGATCTGACGCCAGGGCACGCATCGCCGTGCCGGTTGGGCTGCGTTGGAGGTAGATCGACGTGGCGATCACGATCGCCGTCGCGAGAGCCAGGCAGATGAGCTGCGTCACCGTGATGCGCGTTCCGATGCTGAAGCCGATCGTGTCGGTAGGCAGGCGCAGGGTGCGGGCCTTGTCGTCCCACATGAAGAGCATGATCCCGAGGATGAAGAGCGCAAGGCCCAGGGTCGCCGTCGCCTTGGTGAGGGTGTTCACCGTGGCGAGGAAGGGCCCGGCAAGGAAACCGAACAGGAGTGAGAGAGCCGTCGCGGCCAGGATTCCGATCGCGTACGCGAGCACCGGCTGCAACCTGAGCTCGACGAGTTGCCAGGCGAGCATCGCGGATGCCGCGCCCAGTGCGCCGTAGCCGAAGTTGAGCACGCCGGTCGTGCGGTACAGCACGAGCATCCCGACGCCGCTCAGTGCGAACAGCGAACCGAGGACGAGCCCGGCGACGATGAAGGGGAGGATCACGGGAGCAACGACTCTCTCACTCGGATGGTCAGCCGACCAGGCCCAGGGACTGCTCGTTCTCGAGGATCGACGCGAGCGCCGGATCACCGGAATCGATGCAGTCGGTGAGCTTTGTGAACACGCCGTCCGTGATCTCGGCCGTGCGGGTCGAGTGGTTGGCGTTGTGCTCGTCGGCCTCGCCGTAGTACCAGGGGCGGCAGAGCAGGTCGGACTCGGCGTTCTTGATGCCGAGCATCGCCTGCGACACCGACTCCCGCGTGATGTTCTCAGGGTCGAGCTCCAGCACTGCGGTGGTGAACATCTTGGCTGCGAGGAATCCGGCCTGGCTGAACGTGTCGCGGGGCGCGTCGCCAGCAGCGTACGCGTCCATGACAGACTTCCAGAGCTCGTTGTCCTCGCCGTCGGCGTCGACGAGCTGCAGCTCCGAGTTCGCGACGAAGCCCTCCCAGTACGCACCGATCTGCGATCCGAACTGGGCGTCGTAGCACGAGGCCGTGCACGTCCAGATGATGTCGCCGCGGGCATCCTGCTGCTCGACCGCTGCGAGGATCGCCGCGGTGATGGGGCCCGGGTCCACGATGATCACCGATGTGGCGCCGGAGTCCTTGATCTTCTGGATGAGCGGGAGCCAGTTGGTCTCGGTGGGATCGGTGAGCTCGGTGCCGACGATGTTGATGCCGTTGGCCTCCGCGTACTCGAGGATGCCCGCGGCAACCCAGTCGCCGTTGCCCTGCGTGTTGAGACCGACCTGGAAGACGGCGTCGGCCTTGCCCTCCTGCTCGAGCCACTGCAACAGCTGGATCGCGCTCTGTCGCGGTCCGGCGTTGACCGGCGCGATGTTGCTGGAGGTGAAGCAGGCCTGGGGCACGCCGACGCCCGTGATCGAGTAGAGGTCGGCCTTGGCGTACTCGGCGTTTGCGACGTCGCAGCCGATGAAGGTCGCATCGCCCACGAGCCCCACGACGCTGTCGTCTGCCGCATAGCCTGCCGCGAGCTGGGCCGTCTTCGTCGGGTCGAGCGCATCGTCCTGGTAGGAGTAGTCGATCGGACGGCCGTTGATGCCGCCGTTCTCGTTGACGCAGTCGAAGTAGGCCGCGGCCGCCTTCGGTGCAGACGAGAAGTCGACGCCGCCGCTGGCGGTCGCGATGGCCCCCACCTTGATCGGGTCGCCGGTCGCGGGCTCGCCGGTCGCGAGCCCGCACTGCAGTTCGTCCTTGCTCGTATTGCCACCGGCATTGGCGCCGCCGCCCTCGTCGGCGACGCATGCGCTCAGCGTTGCGGCGAGCAGTATTCCGGTGGCGAGCGCGAGGGCGCTCTTGGCTGTGATTGCACTCATGTCGTGGTACTCCTTCGTACGGGCGTCACGGAGACGGGCAACTGCTCAGGGCGAGGTCCGCCGATGTGCGGTGCAGTTCTCAGGATCGATCCGTGACATCGAAAGGCTGTTGTTCCGAGGCGAAGAGGGCTTGCCCGAGGGCGCACAGCCCTCCCGGCCTGCGCTGAGGGACACACGGCGTGCGCCCACGGTCAACCGCATTTCCCTCCCTCCTCGTGAAGCTGGGATGGCTGCATCACGCGCACTCATCGAGGAGGAAGTCATGTCGGAATACGTCGAGCTGCTGGCCCGCGTCGCGGCGCCCGCCGGCGCGGGCCGCGAGGTCACCGACCCCGCGACCGGCGAGACCATCGGTCTCGTCCGAGAGCAGACGGTGGAGGACCTCGAAGGGGCCATCGCCGCCGCGAAGGCGGCGCAGCCCGCGTGGGCGGCCCTCGGGCATGCGAAACGCAGCGAACTGCTCAACGCCGCCGCCGATCGCATCGATGCGCAGGCCGAGTCGCTCGCGCACTTGCTCTCACGCGAGCAGGGAAAGCCGCTGAACGGCCCCAACGCGCGGTTCGAGGTCGGGGCCTGCTCCGCGTGGCTTCGCGCCACCGCGGCGACCGTGCTCGAGAGCGAGGTCGTCGTCGACGACGGGGCGACCAAAGCCGAACTGACCTACAAGCCGCTCGGAGTGGTCGGCGCCATCGGCCCGTGGAACTGGCCGCTGATGATCGGCATCTGGCAGATCGCCCCGTCGCTGCGCATGGGGAACACCGTCGTCGTCAAGCCGTCGTCGTTCACGCCGCTCAGCGTCCTGGCGATGGTCTCGATCATGAACGAGGTGCTGCCACCCGGGGTGCTCGTCGCCATCTCCGGCAACCGTGACGTCGGTGCTCGGCTTGCGGCGCATCCGCACATCGCCAAGGTCATGTTCACCGGCTCCACCGCTGCCGGACGGGAGATCATCAAGAGCTCGGCGAGCAACCTCGCCCGGCTCACACTCGAGCTCGGCGGCAACGACGCCGGAATCGTGCTGCCCGGAACCGACCCGGCGGCGATTGCCGAGAACCTGTTCTGGGGCGCCTTCATCAACACCGGTCAGACGTGCGCGGCCCTCAAGCGCCTCTACGTCCACGACTCGATCTATGAAGAGGTGATCGCTGCACTGAAGGACGTGACCGCACGGATGCCGATGGGCAACGGTCTCGACGAGTCGAACGTGCTCGGCCCGGTGCAGAACAAGAAGCAGTTCGACATCGTGTCGGGGCTGGTCGAGGACGCAAAGGCCCGCGGAGGCCGAGTGATCACCGGCGGCACCGCCGCCACGGAACTCGGCGACCTGTTCTACCCGGTCACGATCATCGCCGACCTCGACGACGGCGACCCGCTCGTCGACGAGGAGCAGTTCGGTCCGGCTCTCCCGGTCATCCGGTACTCGGATGTCGAGGACGCCATCGCGAGCGCGAATCGCCTCGACACCGGGCTCGGTGCATCCGTCTGGTCTGCGGACCCGGCCGAGGCCCGCGACGTCGCCGCCCGACTCGAGGCCGGAACGGTGTGGATCAACCAGCACGGCACACTGCATCCGATGGCGCCGTTCGGTGGCGTGAAGGCATCCGGGTACGGGCTCGAGTTCGGCGTCGAGGGGCTCAAGTCGGTCGCGGTGCCCCAGATCATCAACGGCTAGCCATGATCGCGATATGGCCTCCGCTCACGTGAGTGACATGACCTTCCGACCGGGGCTGTTCGCCGGCCGAGTCGCCGTGGTGACCGGAGGAACATCGGGACTCGGTGCGGCGACCGCACGCGTTCTCGCTCAGTTGGGCGCCGAGGTTCACGCGGTCGGCCTCGGAGCGGATCCTCGAATATTCGAGGATCCGCTCATCCGGGTCCGGGAGCTCGACGTCACCGACGACGACGCGCTCAACGACCTGTTCGCGCACCTCGATCGCCTCGACATCCTCGTGCCAGCGGCCGGCATCAGCATGGGCGAGCGAGAGCTCGAATGGGAGGCCTTCCAGCGCGTGGTCTCGATCCAGCTGCTCGCCGTGTATCGCACCATCCAGCTCGCTCATCCCCTGCTCACTCGCGCCGGCGGAAGCGTGATCACCATCGCCTCGATGTACGCGTACTTCGGTGGCGGCACGATCGCCGCGTATTCGGCGGCGAAGGGCGGCGTCGTGCAGCTGACGAAGTCCTTGGCCGAGGTCTACGCCGCCGACGGCGTGAGAGTGAACGCCATCGCTCCGGGCTGGATCGACACCCCGCTCCTCACTCCACTCAAGGAGGATCCGGTGATCGGCGATCGGCTGCTCTCACGGACGCCGCTCGGGCGGTACGGCAACCCTGAAGAAGTCGGCACCGCGGTGGCCTTCCTGGCCTCGGATGCGGCGTCCTTCATCACGGGCGCCGTACTGCCGGTCGACGGCGGCTACCTCGTCACCGGAATCTGAGCGACCGTCCACACGCGTCGAGGACTGCGCACCACCTTCCCACTGGAGAGGTGATGCGCAGTCCCGCTTGGCCTGACGGGATCGGGCCCCGACGTTCTCAGCGAGCGACGTTCGAGGCCTTCGCGGCCTCGACAGCAGCCTTCTCATCGAACTTCAGGATGTACCCGTCATTCTGAGCCTCGTGCATCGTGCTGCGGACTTGCTTGACGTAGTTGTCGTGCGTTCCGTAGAGCGACTTCAGCTCCTCGTCGGTGTAGTAGCGATGCTGGCCCGACACGGAGCAGGGGAACGCCGTCCCGTTGCGTGGCGTGAGGAAGGCGGTGGGAGCCGTGAGCTGTGCGAGCCGGACTCCCCCCAGCGCATTTCCGTCGGCGTCGCGCACGGGTACGCCGGCGGCATCCCGATCGAAGAGCTTCGAAGGCGCCGCCGGGTTCCCGGTCAGGATCCACTCGCGAACGGACTCGATGGCGGCGTTCAGGACCAGGCCGGTGTCGACCGTGCTGAACGCCGGAAGTGCCACGCACGATGGCTCGATCCAGTCGGTGAAGGAGATCGGTCCGTTCGGGCCGAGCAGGGACTGGTCACGAACGATGACCTCGTCCATGTATTGCGACCCGTACAGTGACGCGTGGGTACCGCCGGCGACTTCCCAGACCCGCGTGTACTCCGACGTGGTCCGCGGGAATCCGAAGGCGAATGCGTCGGAGTTGACGCTGATCGCCGGAACGGCCTGGTCGGATCGCAACTGGCCGGCCGCGTCTTCGTAGACGAAGCCGTCGAAGAGTTCGTAGAGCGGCTGGATCGTGTTGTAGTACACGGTCAGGCGCGCCGCTGATTGCGATTGCCCCGCTGCGATGACGTTCTCAACTTCGAGGCCGGGGAGCGGCTCGACGTCGCCGACGTTGTCTGCGAGCGCCTTGGACACCTGCGACATGATGTCCCACGACAGGGGATCGCCCGTGCAGAGGGATGTTCCGTCAGTGCCACAGGCGTTGACGTCCACTGAGAGACTCCCGTACCGCTCCGGACTCCATCGCTTGAGGTGTTCGACACCGACCCGCTGAGCCGAAACCGCGGCCACCGCGTATCCCTCGCGCAGCAGATGCTCGTACACCTCGGCGAACAGGAACTCCCCGTCCTGCCCGATCGTCACGTTGGCCCACTCGACGATGAGGGTGCCGTTGAAGTCCTCGGGCTGGGGCGTCCTGACCAGCACGCGCGTGCGGTACGGCCGGTCTCCATCGATGATCTGCGCGGCTTGCAACGCACCGGTCTCCGCACCCGAATAGCGATTCGCCACACCGTCCGCGTAGAACTCCCGCTCGGTGTAGCCCAGTGCCGCCAGATCGACGGCGGCGGCTCCGAGCGGTGTCGTGCCGGGCACATCGACTTCCGTCAGTGCCGCGGCGGGCACCGCCAAGCCCTCTGCCTCTGCCGCCGCAGCTGCGGTCGACGACGCGAAGGATACGGTTGGGACAGAAACAAGTGCTGCCGTGAGAGCCAACGGCAATAGTGCTCCAGCCACGATGCGCGGCCTCATCGCCGACACGTGGACGTGCATTCTTCTCATTCTCGAGCCTTTCCCTGCAGGGACATCCGTTCCAGCTGATGCCGGGCTCACTCGTGCGAGCTCGGTCCTCTGACGGGGGAAGTCTCGTGCTGATCCGGGTGCGCCGGTTTGGCCGTGCATGCACAACACTTGTCGGCCGGTGCTGTCCTGTGATTGAAACGGCGCCGCCGCACGCGGCCTCGACGCAGGCCGCGACCCCGGTCGAGAGCAACGCGTGCGGAACGCGTGCTCGACCGGGGTCCCGGTTCGCCGAAGCGACTTACTGTGCTGGCGCGCAGCTGAGCGTGGCGAGTCCCTTGCCGGCTCCCGCGACCGCGGGCAGGCTCTGCTCGACGCAGCCGGGCTTCGCGAGAACGTAGGCATATGGGATCGCCTCAGGGAACTGCGCCGTCGTCTTCCAGTCAGTGGCGTTCTTCAGGCATGTCCCGCTGCACGATCCCCATTTGATTCCGTAGGTCGCGAAATCGGACGGGGAGGTGATGTTGTTCCCGTTCAGCTCCCAGTAGCCGACCTTCGGGCTGTCGCGTGAGGTCACCGGGTTCGTGGCGTTCTCGAAGTGGTTCCCTTCGATGAGGGCGTAGCCCCCCATTCGCACGTTGATGCCGGACGTGCTCACACCGCTGTAGAGGTTGTTGTACACGTGCGCGCGGCCACTCCGTTGCAACGGGGTTCGGGCGCCCACGTTCTCGTAGTAGTTGTGGTGGAACGTGAGGTGCGTGGTGGAGAGGTCGGAGTCGGATGCCCCGACGAGCCCCACCTTGGTGTGGTCGTGGATGTGGTTGTACGACACGGTGACGTCGTGTGCTCCTCTCTTGACGTCGAGGAGGCCGTCGAACGAGAGGTCGCCGGCTCCGCTGCACTTGACGAGTGCGCTGAACAGGGTGTTGTGGTCCACCCAGATGTCAGCAGGCTTCCCGGAACTGGTCCCCTCGATGCCGATGGCGTCGATGGATCCCGGAAGCAGACCGATCGTCATGTTGCGAATGATGATGTTCTGCGAGTTCCCCGCAACGTTCAGCCCGAAGTTGGCGGCGGAACCGCTTGCCCCCTCGATCGTCACGTTGCTCTTGCCCTTGATCGACACGATCGTGCCGGCCGGCTTCTGCCATTGAGCGCAGACATCCGAGATGCTTCCGAAGTCGAACGTGCCGGTGTAGCGGATCACCAGCCCGGACGCGCCGTCGTAACGGTCGATCGCGGCCTGCATCTCGGATGCGGTGCGAACGGTGATCGGACCCGCGTTCCCCCCGCCGGTCACCCCACCCTCTCGCGTATCGGCATAGCCGCCCGACTTGGTCGCTGCACTGCCCGCAGATGCCGTCGGCGCGGGAGCCGGGCTACTCGTGGGAGTAGGGCTACTCGCGGGTGTCGGGCTGCTCGTGGGAGTCGGGCTCGAGGTCGCCGACGTCCCCTTTCCATCCGACCAGTAGACGAGGACCTGCGTCCCTGCCGGCACGATCGTGCCGGCAGCGGGGTCGGTGGCGACCACGCTTTCCGCTGGCAGCGACGACGTCACCATCTTGTTCGCGGACTTCAGACCGTCGGCTTGCAGGGCCACCCGGGCGGCGGACTTCTGCTGACCGACGACCGAAGGAACCGTCACATTGTCCGGAGCGGCCATTGCCGTGGACGGAGCACTGATGGCGACGGCGAGTGCCAGTGCCACTGCCAGCGAGAAGTGCCGTTTCCTCACATGTCGCTCCGGGGTCGATCGAGATCTGCGGGGGAGCAGAGTCATTCGCTTGGGTCCTCTCTCGTCAACGCCGCGCCCGCATTCACAGTGAGTCCGGTGACGCGACACAGCGCATCGTATACGATCCGGGTACCCATTTGGGGGACAGGAATGTTACGAACGAGGTCCGCTTCCAGAGGCGACAATGGCAAGCGCGAGCAGGTCGGATTTGCGGATGCTGCAGCTGCGGCATCTGCCTCTCCTCACCCCGCGGAGCTCAGCCGGCGAGTACCGAGTCGAGGCTCTCGCGCACGATCGCGAGGCCGCGGGCGAGCTCGTCTTCGGTGATGGTGAGCGCGGGCAGGAACTTCAGCACCTCGTCGAAGGCGCCGGAGGTCTCGATGACGAGGCCTCGGCGGAATGCCTCGGCCGAGATGCGGCCGGCGAGGCCGCGGTCGCCGTCGCACGCGAGGCCGTACATGAGCCCGCGCCCGCGCACGACGAAGCCGAGCTCGGGGTGCGCGGCGGCGATCTGCTCGAGTTCGGCGGCGAGCAGCGCCGACTTCGCGGCGACGCCGTCGACGAGCGCGGAGTCGGCCCAGTAGGTCTCAAGCGCGACGCGCGCCGAGACGAACGCGAGGTTGTTGCCGCGGAACGTGCCGGTGTGCGCGCCCGGCTTCCAGACATCGACGTCGGGGCGCAGCAGCACGAGCGACATCGGCAGGCCCGAGCCCGAGATCGACTTCGACACCGTCACGATGTCGGGCACGATGCCCGACGCCTCGAAGGCGAAGAAGGCGCCGGTTCGGCCGATGCCCGACTGGATCTCATCGAGGATCAGCAGGATGCCGCGGGCGGCCGTGAGCTCGCGGAGCCGCTGCAGCCACGGCACGCTCGCGACGTTGATGCCGCCCTCGCCCTGCACCGCCTCGACGATGACGGCCGCGGGCAGGTCGAGCCCGCTGCCCGGGTCGTCGAGCATCTTCTCGAGCAGGTCGAGGGTGTCGACGTCGGGGCCGAGGTAACCGTCGTAGGGGAGTCGCACGATGTCGTCGAGGCCGACGCCGGCCGCGCCGCGGTAGTGGCTGTTGCCGGTCGCCGCAAGCGCGCCCAGGCTGAGCCCGTGGAACGCGTTCGTGAAGGCGACGACGGTCGAGCGGCCGGTGGCCTGCCGGGCGACCTTGAGCGCCGCCTCGACCGCGTTCGTGCCCGTGGGGCCGGTGAACTGCAGCTTGTGGTCGAAACCGCGCGGCTCGAGCACGAGGCGCTCGAACGTCTCGATGAACGCCTTCTTGGCCGACGTCGCCATGTCGAGCCCGTGGATGATGCCATCGCGCTCGAGGTACTCGATGAGCGCGCGGGTGAACGCGGGATTGTTGTGCCCGTAGTTCAGCACGCCGGCGCCCGCGAAGAAGTCGAGGTACTCACGGCCGTCGGCGTCGATCAGGGTCGAGCCGACCGCGCGATCGAACACGGTGGGGAACGCACGGATGTATCCGCGCACTTCGGACTCACGGCGGTCGAATACGTCCAGGGCGGCGGCGTCGCTCATTGCAGGCGGGCTCCTCTTCGGGTGGGATGCGGTGGATCGAGCTTATGCGCCGCTGATGGGTTCAGCTGGGCAGTACCCGTGAGAGGAAGTCCCGCATCCTCGCCGCCGCATCAGGAAAGTGCGTCTCGAGCAACCAGTGGCCGCCGTCGAAGAGGTGCAGCTCGGCATCCGGAAGGTCGCGTAGGTATGCGCGAGCGGCGCCCTCGGGCATGTAGCCGTCTTCGACGCCCCAGAGGATCAGCGTCGGCGGGCGGTGCGTTCGCAAGTACTCCTGCTGGGCTCCGAACCGGTTGAGCGTGGTGGACTGGTCCTCGAAGAGGCGCACCACGTTCTCGCGGCGATCCGGAGTGTTCATCAACGACCAGTGCAGCGTCCAGAGGTCGGGAGTGATCCGTTCCACCAGATCGGCGTGGACTTCTCCCACGAACTCGTCGCGGAAGCCCTCCTCGGTGACGTTCGCCGCGAGCTTCTCTCGCCCATCGGGTGTGGGATTCGCCCAGTGCTCCTTGAGCGCCGCGTACTTCGGTCCGTGCTCGTCGGCGTAGATGTCGCCGTTCTGGATCACGAGCGCCGTCACGCGTTCGGGGTGACGCACGGCCAGCTCCAGCCCGAACTGCGAGCCGTAGTCGTGGAGGTACAGGGCGAATCGCGACAGGCCCAGCGTCTCTGCGAAGCTCTCGAGCCACCGCGAGTACGCCGCGAAGGTGTACGGGAACTGCTCGACCGACGGAGTGCCCGAGTAGCCGAACCCCGGCGCGTCGGGGGCGATGAGGCGCCAGCGATCGCCGAGGGCGGGCAGGAGATTGCGGAACTCGTACGAGGAGCAGGGGTAGCCATGGGGGAGGAGCAGCACCGGCGCGTCGACCGGGCCGGCCTCGCGGAAGAAGGTGCGGATGCCGCCGACCTCGACGAACGCGTGCCGAGTCGTCTGATCGAGTGACGTCATGCCGGCTCCGCGGCCTCCGAGGCGCTCGCCGACGCCGACGCCACGCAGGCCTCGAGCGCGACCCACGCGAGCATCGCGCACTTCACCCGCATGACGTACTTCGAGACGCCATGGAAGGCGATCGCGTCGCCGAGGAGCTCTTCGTTCGCCTCGCCCGCTCCCTTCGAGCGCATCATCGAGCGGAACTCGTCGACGAGCGTTCGCACGCGTTCGAGGTCGGCGCCCGTCGCGAGTTCGGTGAGGGCCGACGCCGAGGCCATTGAGATGCTGCATCCGTCGCCCGTCCAGCCGATGGCTTCGAGTACGGTTCCGGATGCGTCGAGGCGGATGCCCATCGTGATCTCATCGCCGCACGTGGGATTGAGCTCGTGGTGGGTGGCGTGCGGTTCGGCGAGCTCGCCGTCGCCGAGCCGGCGGCGAGAGTGGTCGAGGATCAGCTCTTGATAGAGGCCCGACAGGTCGCTCATGCGTCGACTCCGAAGAACCTGCGCACCTCGGCGAGTGCCGCGGCGAACCGGTGGATCTCGTCGGTGGTCGTGTACACGTAGGCGCTCGCACGCGTGGTCGCCCGAAGCCCGAGGCGTCGGTGCAGCGGCTGCGCGCAGTGGTGGCCGACGCGCACGGCGATGCCCTGCGAGTCGAGGAACTGGCCGACGTCGTGGGCGTGCACTCCCGGCACGTCGACGCTCGCGAGGGCCGCGCGCTCGACGCCGGCAGCCGGCCCGATGAGGCGGATGCCGGGAATCCGCGCCGTCTCGTCGACGAGCAGCTCGGCGAGCGCCGACTCGTGCGCGTGCACCTGCTCCATGCCGAGCGTGTCGAGATAACGCACGGCCTCGGCGAGCGCGACGGCTTGCGACACCGGCTGCGTGCCGGCCTCGAACCGCTGCGGCGAGGGGAGGAACGACGCCGACTCCATCGTCACGGTCGTGATCGTGGATCCGCCGGTGCGCGCCGGCGGCAGCGCGTCGAGCAGGTGCTCTCGCCCGTACAGCACGCCGATGCCCGTCGGCCCGAGCATCTTGTGCGCCGAGAACGCGGCGAAGTCGACCCCGAGCGCCGCGAAGTCGGTGGGCCGGTGCGGCACCGACTGGCACGCGTCGAGCAGCACGAGCGCGCCGTGGCGGTGAGCGAGCTCGACGACCTCGGCGGCGGGCGCCACGAATCCCGTGACGTTCGAGACGTGCCCGAATGCGACGAGGCGCGTTCGCGGCCCGATGACGGATGCCGCGTCGTCGATGCTCCACGTGCCGTCGTCGTGCACGGGGATCCAGCGGAGCGTCGCGCCGGTCTTCGCCGCGAGCCGCTGCCACGGGATGAGGTCGGCGTGGTGCTCGGCCTCGGTCACCACGATCTCGTCATCGGCGCCGAGCCGGAACACGTCGGCTTCGGGGCCGCCGAGGCCGGCCGCGGCATCCGCCATTCCGAGCGCGACCATGTTGATCGCATCGGTGGCGTTCTCGGTCCACACGATCTCGCGCGGCCCGGCGCCGACGAAGCCGGCCACCGTCTCACGGGCCTCTTCGAACGCGCTCGTCGAGGTGCCAACGAGCGTGCTCGCTCCGCGGTGCACGGCGGCGTTCGAGTGCTCGAGGTAGGCGCGTTCGGCATCGAGCACGGCGATCGGGCGTTGCGCGGTCGCCCCCGAGTCGAGGTAGGCGAGCGGATGCCCGTTGAGCTCTTGGTCGAGGTACGGGAAGTCCTCGCGAAGCGTCGTCGGCAGCAGTTCGTCGATGGCGGTCGTTCGGTCGAGGGTCACGGTTCCTCCCAGGATGCCGCACGCGGAGGCGGATCTCCGGGGCGACTGCTTCCAGTCTGACGCAGATCAGCCGAGCAATCGCCGTATGCGGCATCCCCGGGAGTCGCTCACCCCTGACCGGGCAGGTCGAGCAGCTCGTAGATCTCGATCGACGAGTCGTCGAGCATGAGATGCGGGTGGCTTTCGAGCATGTTCTTGAGCTCGTCGGTCGAGTCGGCCTGCATGATCGAGTAGCCACCGACGAATCCGCCCGCCGACCCCGACGATCCGCCCGCTGAACCCGCTTCACCGACCGTACCGACCGCGGTCGTTGGAGAACCGAAGTCAACCAGCGCAGAGCCGGCCCGGTTCGCCCACTCCGTCCACGCATCCATGCCGGCCTGAGCCTCGTCGGGTGAGGAGTTCGCCATCTGGTCTTCAGCAGAGGTTGCCGACCGGTAGAGCAACAGATATTTCGACATCGGTGTCTCCATCCACTATTTTGATGGTGATCAAAATACTCCGACGGTGGACGCACCTCAAGGGTCGGAATCCAAAACGGAGCAGGATGCGAGGATGACTCCATGGGCACGCCCAAGGCACCCCGGAGCGCCGGCGACGGATCCGCGCAGACGCTCATCGATGCGCTGTCGTCGCCGATCCGACGCGAGATCGTGTGGATGGTCTGGGATGCCGAGCTCGCAGCCGGCGACATCGCGGCGGCATTCGACGTGACCGCCGGCACGATCTCGAGCCACCTCGCCGTCCTGCGCGACGCAGGGCTGGTGATCCAGCGTCGCGACGGCAACTTCCGCCGCTACCGTGCCGACCGCACGGCGATGGAAGCGGTGCTGCCGCTCCTCGGCTCATCCGACGAGAAGTGGACCATCGCCGACGACATCCCCGAGCGCACGCTGGCGAACGCGGCGATACAGCCGTGGGTGAACGTCATGGTCGAGGTGCCGCTGTCGCAGGATGCCGCGTTCGAAGCGTTCGTCGACCCCGAAACGTTCTCGGCGTTCCTCGGCGTGCCCGTGTCGATCGATGACGGCCGGTTCTCGACCGAACTCGAGTGGGGCACGAAGGTGCGTGGTGCCTACGAGGTGGTCGTTCCGCCCGAGCTGATCGCACTGCGCTGGGACTTCGAAGACCAGGCGGTACCGGTTCCCGGCCGGCAGCTCGAGGGGTACCTGCGGTTCCGTCCGACGGCATACGGATGCCGCGTCGAAGTGCACCAGGCCGCCGAAGACCGCACGCAGGCCGAGTTCCTCTCGGTCGCCTGGGCACTCGTGTTCGGTCGGCTCGCGGAATATGCGGCATCCGGGTCGGCTTTGCGGCGGAGTCCGAGGCGGAAGCGGTCTGGTTCCTCGTGACAGCGGCTGATCTCATGAACCGTCGCCCGCGACCCGAATCGGGATACCGTCGAGGTATGCCGCCCAGCGCGAGTGAGCGCGATGACGAGGTCGACCTGATCATCGACGCCTGGTCACGACGTCTTCCCGATGTGGACCTGACGCCGCTCGACGTGATGTCGCGCCTCCGGCGTGTGGCGAATCGGCTCGGCCGGCTGCGGGCGAGCGCCTTCAGCGAGGCCGGGCTCGCGGCCTGGGAGTTCGACGTGCTCGCGGCGCTCGGGAGGGCGGAATCGCCGCACGAGCTCAGCCCCGCCCAACTGATCGAGGCCACGATGATCGGCAGCGCGGCGATGACGAATCGACTCGACAACCTCTCGCGTCGCGGCCTCGTCGAGCGACTCCCTCACCCGACAGACCGGCGCAGCGTGCTCATTCGCCTCACCTCCGAAGGGGCGACGCGCGTCGACGACGCCATGCGGCGACTCGCCCATCGCGAGGCCGAGGAGCTGCGCGGGCTCAGCCGTGAAGAGCAGGCGACGCTCGCGCTCCTGCTCCGTCGTCTCGTGCAGGATTCCGGGCAGGATTCCGAGCAGGACTGATCCGCCGGACGGGGGAGTGGACTCCGTCGCCCGGCTGATCCGCGCCCGGTCGCGCGCCGGTAGCTTGGCTCCCATGAGCGATGAACGCACCGACGTGGCCACGTCGACGACGGCCGGCACAGGACCGGCGCAGGTCGCACGGGCGAGTGCACAGCACGTGCCCTGGGCGGCGGTCGCCGTCTTCGCGATCACCTCCTGCGGCCTCGCGTGGCTCGTCGCCGCGCCGCTCTGGATCCGCGGCCAGGGGATGTCCGACCCGCTGCTGCTCGTCTTCGCGGTCGTCATGATGTTCACTCCCGCGATCGCGACGATCGCCGCGCTGCTCGTTGAACGGCGGCAGCTCGGAAGGCGCGGCGTCCGCGTCATCCTGCGCGAACTGGGCATGTGGCCGCTGCGGCCCGCCCGGCGCCCCGTCGGCATCACCGTGGCCGCCATCATCGCGATGCCACTCCTCGTCGCGGCCGGGCTCCTCGTGGTCGGCCTCCTCGGACTCGCCGAGTTCGACCTCGTGGGCTTCTCCGGCTTCGCCGCGCAGGTCGGTGCCGACGTGCCGGCCGGTGCACTCGCGCCGCCGGTCGGGTTGCTGGTGGCGCTGCAGCTCGTCACGATCCCGATCGCCGCGATCATCAACGCACCGTTCGCCTTCGGTGAGGAGGTCGGATGGCGCGGCTGGCTGCTGCCCGCACTGCGCCCCCTCGGCACCTGGCCGGCGCTGCTGGTCTCGGGGGCATTCTGGGGCTTCTGGCACACGCCGCTGATCCTGCTCGGATACAACTTCGGGCTCACCGACGTAACCGGCGTGCTGCTCATGATCTCCTCGTGCGCGCTGCTCGGCATACTGCTCGGGTGGACCCGCTTGCGCACCGGCTCGGTGTGGCCGGCCGTGTTCGGCCACGGCGCCTTCAACGCGTCGGCGGGCATGGGCGCACTGCTCGTCGCGGCGGGCTCGCCCATCCCTGCGGCGTGGATCGCCGGGCCGCTCGGTCTGATCATGTGCGGGGTGTTCGCCGCGGCATCCGTGATCCTCGTGCTCGTCGGCCAGTTCCGGCGCGAACGTCTCGACGCCCGCCTGGGCTGAGCGACGCACCATTCGGTTCGTGACCGACGGATGACTGGGCGGCTGAGTAGGGTGGCGAGCATGTCCGAACAGAGCATGCCGGCGGCCATAAAGGCGTTCGTCGACACGACCAACCGAGGCGACTCCGAGGGGTTCGTCGCCGCCTTCAGCGCCGACGCATACCTCAACGACTGGGGTCGAGAGTTCCACGGCCGCGAGGGCGTCGCGAGCTGGAACGAGACCGACAACATCGGCAAGCAGTCGCACTTCGAGGTGCACGGCATCCGGCCGGGGAGGGTCGAACGCCAGTACCTGCTGACGGTGACCGTGTCGGGCAACGGCTACAACGGACCCGGCACGTTCACGTTCCAGCTCGACGTCGATGGGCTCATCTCGCGATTCATGATCGCGTAGCGCCGGCGCCGGCGCCGGCGCCGGCGCCGGCCGTCAGTCCGCGGTCTCGAAGTAGAGGTGGGTGTGCAGGCGGCAGCGCTCGTTGAACGGAGACCCGCAGGTCGGGCATTCGTTCGTCGTGACGTACGACGCGATCGTGAGCTCGGTGCCGCAGGCTCCGCAGAGCACGGCCTCCTGGTCGCGTTGGTCGAGCGGCCACTGCTCGGCGGGGTGGCCGGCCGTCTCGGCATGGCAGAGGTGGCACGGGTAGTACTCGTTGCAGCACGCGAACCTGATCGCGACGATGTCGACCTCGGTGCGGTAGTGCACGCACCGCGTCATCTCGTCGACGACCGGCCCGAGCACGCGCGGCGACGCTCGGGACTCGCGTTGGCTGGACTCGAGCATGATGACCATCATCCACCAGTTCGTTCGAACGAATCCTGACACGCGTCTACCGTTGGAGATGGTGTCGTATACGGAGAGGACGAGATGACGAGAACGGATCGCCTGAACCTGTCCCTGCTTCGCCCAGCCCTCGCCGATCGCCGCCCGAAAGTGGCGTGCTGGATGGCCGCCGCCGCCGTCGCCTCGACACTCGCGGTGGGATCGCTCGGCGGCTGCAGCTTCGGCGACGACGGCCAGGGGGCGGGCGAGCTCACCGCGGGGCCGTCATCGCCGCCTCCCTCGGAGACTCCCGGCGAACTGGTACGCAGCGAGCGGCTCGAGGGTGCGGCCGAGGGCATCGCGGCCTGGCGCGTGCTCTATCGTTCGACGGATCTCGACGGCAACGACATCGTCGTCTCCGGCTTGGTCGCGGCACCCGATGAGCCGTCGCCGCCGGGCGGGCGCACGGTGGTCTCGTGGGGGCATCCGACGACCGGCGCCGCCGAGCGCTGCGGGCCGTCGCTCAGCGCCGAGCCGCTGAGCACCATCGCAGGGGTTGAGGAGCTCGTCCGCGCCGGCTACGTCGTCGTCGCCACCGACTACGCCGGCATGGGCGCTCCCGGACCCGACTCGTACCTCGTCGGCGAGACGGAGGGACGCAACGTGCTCGACGCGGCGAGGGCGGCTCGCGAGCTCGACATCGGAGCGAGCGACCGCGTCGCGCTGTGGGGGTACTCCCAGGGCGGGCACGCCGTGCTCTTCGCCGCCCAGCAGGCCGAGCCGTATGCTCCCGAGCTCGAGGTGCAGGCGGTCGCGGTGGCGGCGCCGGCCATCGACCTCGCGGCACTGCTCGATACGGCTGTGGCCGACCCCTCAGGCCTCAGGCTCGCGGCCTACACCCTCGATTCCTACGCGTCGGTGTACGCGGCGTCACCGGCACCCGAGCTGCAGACGATCCTGACTCCGGATGCCGCGGCGGCCGTTCCCCGCCTGGCGGAGCTCTGCGCCTTCGACCAGGACACCGAGCTCGACGACCTCAGCCGAACCCTTGTCGGCCGCTTCCTCGCCGCCGACCCGAGGTCGACCGAGCCGTGGGCGAGCCTGATCGCCGAGAACACGCCCGGCACCGCCGAATTCGACGCGCCGCTCTTCGTCGCGCAAGGAGCTGCCGACACGCTCATACGCCCAGAGCTGACCCAGGCGTTCGTCGACCTGCAGCGAGGCCTCGGCACGGATGTCACGAGCGAGGTGATCGACGACACCGACCACGGTCGCATCCCGTACCGAGCCCTGCCCAGCCTGCTGTCATGGCTCGAGGGCACCGCGCCCGCGGCTCCGGCAGGGTGACCTCCGCGGCACCTCGCCCGCTCGTTGTGGTAGTCGGTGAACGATGAGGAGGCGGCCGTCAGCGACCCGATCTACGATGGGTGTCACGCCCGATCCTTCGACGGGAGTCGCCATGATCCAGGTCCGAGTACTCGGCATTGCGCTCGATGCCGCGCAACAGCACATCGTCCTTCTCAAGCCGCTGCTCGACGATGGGGTCGGCGGGCGCGTACTGCCGATCTGGATCGGCGCCCAGGAGGCGACCTCCATCCTCATTGCCGTCGAGGGTGAGCAGGCGCCCCGGCCCCTGTCGCACGACCTCATGAAGACGCTGCTCGACACCCTCGATGCCACGGTCGACCGCATCGAGGTGACCCGCATCGAGGAGGGCACGTTCTACGCCGAGATCACGCTCACCACGACCTCGGGCATACGCATCATCGACGCGCGCCCGTCTGACGCCGTCGCGCTCGCGGTGCGTGCCGAGGCGCCGCTCTTCGTCGCCGAGCAGGTGTTCGACGAGGCTGGGATCCCCGCCGAGTTCACCGAGCCGGCCGAAGAGGAAGAGGTCGACAAGTTCAAGCAATTCCTCGACGAGGTGGATCCCGAGGACTTCCAGGGCTGACGCGCCGGTCCGCGTTGGTCTGCGTCGCGCAGGTCAGCGCAAGTCGAGCCGCATGAGCACGCGTGGGAAGCCGTTGAGCACCGAGTCGGTGTCGGCCGCCTTCGTGAACCCGGCCTTCTCGAAGAGCTTGCGGGTGCCGGCGTAGGCCATCGTGAGGTCGATCTTCTTGCCGCCGTTGTCGAGCGGGTAGCCCTCGATCGCGGGTGCGCCGTGATCGCGGGCGAACTCGACGGCGCCTTCGAGCAGGTGGTGCGAGATGCCCTCGCCGCGATGACCCGGTCGCACGCGGATGCACCACACCGACCACACATCGAGGTCGTCGACGTGCGGGATCTTGCGGTTGCGCGCGAAGCTCGTGTCGGCACGCGGGTGCACGGCGGCCCAGCCCACCACCTCGTCGCCGTCGTAGGCGAGCACGCCGGGTGGCGGGTCTTGCCCCACGAACTGCTGCACGAGTTCTCCGCGCGCCTGGCCCCTGAGCTCGAGGTTCTCCTTCGAGGGGATGCGGTAGCTCAGGCACCAGCACACGTTGGCATCGGGCCGCTTGGGCCCGACCATCGCCTTCACGTCGACGAACACCGTCGCGGGGCGCACCTCGATCGCCATGTGCTCAGCCTGCCACCGGCGGCCGACATCCGGCTCCGAGATCTGACACTCGGATGACGCCGAGGCCGTGCGTATTTGGAATGCGCATGCAGCGTTGCAACAACTGTTTCCAGACGTTTCGTTCCTGAAACTCAGGTCGACCGGTTCTCCGGTTCCATGTCCCAGAGTTCGCGGCAATTGAGCCGGTGTTGCCGAGCGAACGGATTTCGGGACGAATGGAACGCGCTTTCCGTTCCGGCTTGACATCTCAGATCCAGGGCACATACGGTGCTTCACGTACCAATCGAAACTTCAACGGGGAAGAGGCTGTGGTGAATCTCCGAACACCCGCACGGCGCCGAACTCGGCAGGGGCGCGACTACGGGCTCGTCATCCTCGCCGCTCCCGCCGTCATCCTCCTGCTCGTGTTCTCCTACGGCCCGATGGCCGGCCTCGTGGTGGCCTTCCAGGACTTCAACATCGCCGACGGCATCTTCGGCTCGCCGTGGGCCGGCTTCCAGAACTTCGAGTTCTTCTTCACCTCGGGCAACGCTGGGCGCATCCTCTGGAACACGCTGTTCCTCAACATTTTGTTCCTCGCCGCGACGCTCGGCGTCGGCATCCTGCTCGCCCTCATGCTCAACGAGATCCGCGGACGCGTGACGAAGCGGTTCTTCCAGTCGGTCATCTTCATCCCGTACTTCGTCTCGCCCATCGTCGTGAGCATCTTCCTGCAGGCGTTCCTCGCCGGCCCCGGCGGGCGCGGGGGACTCGTGAACGACTTCTTCAACGTCTTCGGGTTCCCCTCTGTCTCCTGGTACACCGAGCCGGGCCCGTGGCCTTGGATCCTCACGATCGTGAAGGTCTGGCAGCTCGGCGGGTACATGAGCGTGATCTTCCTCGCGGCGATCACCTCGATCCCTGAAGAGGTCTACGAGGCCGGCATGATCGACGGTGCGAGCCGGGCGCAGATGGCCCTGCGCATCACGACGCCGCTCCTCAAGCCCACCGCCGCGATCCTGCTCGTGCTCGGTGTCGGCCGCATCTTCTACGGCGACTTCGGCACCATCTACGCGATCGTCGGCGACAACGGCACCCTGTTCTCGACGACCGACGTCATCGACACCTACGTCTTCCGAGCCCTCCGAACGTTCGGTGACTTCGGCACCACCGCCGCCATCGGGCTCTTCCAGTCCATGGTCGGCTTCGTTCTCGTCGTCGTCGCCACCATGGTGCAGCGGCGCTACGCGAAGGAAACGACACTCCTATGACCACGACGACCGTGCTCACGACCACGACCCTGCCGACGGATGCCGCCACTCCGGCATCTCCCGCATCGATCGGCACTCCCACCACCGGCGGTCCGGCCCGGCGCCGCAGCCGTCAGCGACCCGAGGCGTTCACCGTCGTCAGCTACTTCGGCGTGATCGCATTCGGCCTGACCTGCCTGATCCCCTTCTGGATGGTGGTCGCGGGTTCGCTCACCGCCGAGTCGACGCTGTCGCAGCGCGGCTACTCCTTCTGGCCCGATCCGCTGTCGTTCGACGCCTACGCCACCATCTTCAGCGGCAACCGGGTGTGGCTGTCGTACGGTGCGACGCTGTTCATCACGATCGTCGGAACGGCGATCGCCGTCGCCGCGACATCCGGAATCGCCTGGGTGATCGCGCGAGGGCTGGCGTTCGTGAGCCGCCCCCTCGCGATCTTCGCGTACATCCCCATGCTCTTCACCGGCGGCCTCGTGCCGATGTACATCCTGGTCACCCAGGTGCTGCAGCTGCGCAACTCGCTGTTCGCGGTGATCCTTCCGCTCGTGATCGCCCCGTTCCTCGTCTTCGTGCAGGTGAGCTTCTTCAGGGCGACGCCGCAGGAGCTGCTCGACGCGGCACGCATCGACGGGGCTGGCGAGCTGCGCATCTTCTTCCAGATCGTCCTGCCGATCTCGAAGCCCGTCATCGCGGTGATCGCCCTGTTCTATGCGGTCACGTTCTGGAACGAGTGGTTCCACGCGCTCCTGTTCATCAGCGACACCGATCTCTACCCGCTCCAGTTGGTGCTGCAGAACCTGATCTCGAGCGTCGCGAACGCCGCCGACCTCGGCTCGACCGTCTCAGCGCCGGTGTACCAGATGCGGCTCGCGATGACCGTCATCACGATCGGGCCGATCCTGCTCGCGTACCCCTTCGCCCAGCGCTACTTCGTGAAGGGCCTCACCCTGGGTGCGACGAAGGGCTAGTCGCACCAGCCAACACCCCACCCCAGCCCACCCCCGCACCA
>NZ_SDPN01000049.1 GCF_004134825.1 Agromyces albus | reverse complement strand
GGAGCGGTCGCGGCGCCTCGGGGCTCCGCAGCGCGGCGCTCGGTGCGGTGGGCGCGCTCGGTTCGGTCGGCTCGGCGAACGGATGCCGCGAGCCCGCGGCGCCCGCCGACACGTGTGCCGCAGGCCCGACCGGCACTCGCGTCGCCGATCCGACCCGCGACTCGAGGAACCCCTCGGCGACGAGCTGGCCGTACGCCTCGGTGACAACCCAGCGCGAGACGCCGAGCGTCTCGGCGAGCGTACGGCTCGGGGGGAGCGCGGCGCCCGCGGGGATACGGCCGTCGGACACGGCGTCGCGGATCGCCGCCTCGAGGCGGTCGCGCAGGGGGAGCGGCGAGTCGCCGAGGTCGAGGAGGGTCTCCCAGGCGAGGGCGGATGCCGGGTGGTCGGCTCGCGGCATCCGTCGCTCCTTCGTGCTGGGTGGTCGGTCTGGCAGATCGAACGATCTTGGCTGATTGGTCTGGTCTCGCGCCTGCTGATTGGAGTGTATGCCCGAGCCGATCCGTTCCTACGCTCGAATCACACGATCCGGAAAGGACACACCATGCGCTACCGCACCATCGGCGACGGACGCACCTCGCTCGACGTCTCCACCCTCTGCCTCGGCACGATGTTCATGGGAACCCGCACCGACGAGGCCACCTCGTTCGCGATCCTCGACCGCTTCGTCGAGGCGGGCGGCACCTTCATCGACACCGCCAACAACTACAACGCGTGGATCGGCGGGTACGGCCGCGACAGCGAAGACGTCATCGGGCGCTGGCTCGCGAGCCGCGGCATCCGCGACGAGCTCAAGCTCGCCACGAAGCTCGGCGCCGCGAAGAAGGACCCGGCGCTGCCGCTCTCGAACACGCCGCCCACGAACTACCAGGGCCTCTCCGCCGAGGTCATCGATCGTGAGGCGCACGAGAGCCTCCGTCACCTCGGCGTCGACCGCATCGACGTGCTCTACGGCCACGTCGACGACCGCGATACCGTGCTCGCCGAGACCGTCGGCGCCTTCGGTGCGCTTCAGGACGAGGGCGTCGTCGGCATCACGGGCATCTCGAACGTCGCCGTGTGGCGCGTCGTGGAAGCCCGCGAGGAGGCGATTCGGCAGGGCATCGCACCCTACGGGCTCGTGCAGCAGCAGTACAGCTTCGTGCACCCGGCGCCGAAGATCGGTCGCCTGAATTACGTCACCCCCGAGCTGCTCGACTACGCCGACTCGACCGGTGTCGACGGCCGCCCGCCGCTCGCCGTCGCGGCGTACTCGCCGCTGCACCAGGGCGCGCTCACGCGCACCGACAAGCCGCTGTTCGGCGGCATCGACCACCCCACGACGCACGCCCGGATCCGGTTGCTGCACGAGGTCGCCCGCGACGTCGGCGCGACGCCGAACCAGGTGGCGCTCGCGTGGCTGCTCGGCGCCGAGGTGCCCGTCATCCCCGTCGTGGGCGCTTCGTCGATGGCGCAGCTCGAAGAGATCCTCGGCGCGGCCGAGCTCGACCTCGGCGCCGACGTGCGCGAGCGGCTCGACGCCGAGGGCGTGGAGCAACTCGTCGCGTAGGGCCGGAGGGCGGGACGGCTCGCCCGCCCGGTGGTTTCGATACGCGTCGCGCTGGCGCGCGGCGCTACTCAACCACCGGGCGGGCGCTACAGCTCGACCTCGATCGGCTCGCTGCGCACGAGCTCGTGCACGCCCGTGAGGATCTCCTCGGGCCGGAACGGGTACTTCTCTATCTCGGCCTGGTCGCTGATGCCCGTCATGACGAGGATCGTGTGCAGGCCGGCCTCGATGCCCGCGACGATGTCGGTGTCCATGCGGTCGCCGATCATGGCGGTGTTCTCGGAGTGCGCGCCGATCTTGTTGAGCGCCGAGCGGAACATCATCGGGTTCGGCTTGCCCACGACGTAGGGATCTTTCCCCGTGGCCTTCGTGATGAGGGCAGCGATCGCGCCGGTCGCGGGCAGCGGTCCGTCGGCGCTCGGCCCGGTGGCGTCGGGATTCGTGACGATGAACCTCGAGCCGCGGCCGATGAGCCGGATCGCCTTCGTGATCGCGTCGAACGAGTAGTTGCGGGTCTCGCCGACCACGACGAAGTCGGGGTCGGTCTCGGTCATGATGAAGCCCGCATCGTGCAGGGCGGTGAGCAGGCCTGCTTCGCCGATGACGAAGGCCGAGCCGCCGGGCAGCTGCTGCTTCAGGAAGTCGGCGGTCGCGAGCGCCGAGGTCCAGATGCGGTCTTCGGGCACGCGCAGGCCGCTCGCGCGAAGCCGGGCCGACAGGTCGCGCGCCGTGAAGATCGAGTTGTTCGTGAGCACGAGGTAGGGCGTGCCGGCATCCTCCCACTGCTGCAGCAGCTCCGCGGCGCCGGGCAGGGCGTGGTTCTCGTGCACGAGCACACCGTCCATGTCGGTGAGCCAGCATTCGACTTCTTCTCGTCGTCGTCCCATGCGCCCAGCCTAAGGTGCGGATGTCACGAGCCGATGAACGGCGGATGCCGCCGCCGCACCGTTCCTGGGCCCGCGCTCCGGCCTCACTCGGTGATCCAGATCGCCGCCGCCGTCGCGAGCGGCAGCACGTGGGTGCGCTCGCCGGCGCGGAGCGAGACGGCGTCGGCCGCGGCATCCGTCACCGTGACGACCGTGTCGAGCCCGAGTCCCGCGTCGTCGAGGGATCGCAGCACCTCAGGGTCTCGGTCGCTGATGCGCACGATCGCGCCGGAGTGGCCGATCGGCGCCTCGGCGAGCAGCACGGTCGGGCGTCGCTGGAGGGTGCCGTCGGCGGCCGGGATCGGGTCGCCGTGCGGGTCGCGCACAGGGCGTTCGAGGCGCACGTCGATCGCCTCGAGCAGCCGGTCGGAGAGGGCGTGCTCGAGCACCTCGGCCTCGTCGTGCACCTCGTCCCACGTGTAGCCCATCTCCTGCACGAGCCACGTCTCGATGAGCCGGTGCCGGCGCACGACCGCGAGCGCGCGGGTGAGCCCGGTATCGGTGAGCCGCACAGCGCCGTACGGCACGTGCGCGACGAGCCCGGCTGCCGCCATCTTCTTCACCATCTCGGTGACCGACGAGGGCGCGACGCCGAGGCGACCGGCGAGCACCGACGGCGTGATGGGCTCGGGCTGCCACTCGGTGTGCGCGTACACCGTCTTCAGGTAGTCCTCGATCGCGGGGCTCGTGGCAGGCACCGCCTCAGGATATCGGGCGGGTTGTCGCGTCACACGTTCGCGGTGACCTGCCGGCGCCGGGCCGCCGTCGTCAGCCGTCGACCGATGACGCCGTGCTGCGGCGCGAAGAGGTAGACGAGCGTGAACACGGCGCCCATGGTGAGCACGACCATGCCGCCGGATGCCGCGTCGAGATAGTAGCTGAGGTAGATGCCGACGATCGAGCACGCCGCCGCGATGATCGGCGAGATCACGAGCATGCGGGCGAACCGGTCGGTGAGCAGGTACGCGGTGGCACCGGGGATGATGAGCATCGCCACCACGAGCACGACGCCCACCGCCTGCAGCGCGACGACGACCGTGAGCGCGAGGAGCCCGAGCAGTAACGCGCCGAGGGCCTTCGGGTTGAGCCCGATCGCGTTGGCGTGGGTGGGGTCGAACGCGTAGAGCGTGAGGTCGCGGCGCTTGAGCACGAGGATCGCGAGGGTGACGACGCCGAGCCCGAGCACTTGCGCGAGGTCGGCCACGCTCACGCCGAGCAGGTTGCCGAACAGGATGTGGCCGAGGTCGGTCTGGCTCGGCACGACCGAGATGAGTACGATGCCGAGGGCGAAGAGGGTTGTGAACACCACGCCGATCGCGGCGTCCTCCTTCACGCGGCTCGTCGACCTCACGAGACCGATGAGCGCGACCGCGGCGACGCCGAACACGAGGGCGCCGACGGCGAACGGCGTGCCGAGCAGGTAGGCGAGCACGACACCGGGCAGCACGGCGTGCGAGACGGCATCGCCCATGAGCGACCACCCGATGAGCACGAGCCAGCAGCTGAGCACCCCGCACACGATCGCGGCCGTGACCGTCACGAGGAACGCGCGCTGCATGAAGTCGTAGCTCAGCGGCTCGAGCAGGAGGTCGACGAGGGGCATGCTCACTCCCCCGCTCGGCCGGTGAGGTCGAAGCCGAACGCCCGCGCGAGGTTCTCGGGGCGCAGCACCTCATCGGGCGTCGAGTGCATGAGCACGCGCCGCAGCAGGAGGATCGCCTCGTCGGCGAGGCGGGGCAGTCCCTCGAGGTCGTGCGACGAGACGAGCACCGTGCGGCCGTCGGCGGCGAGCTCGCGCAGGAGCTCGGTGATCGTGGCCTCGCTGCGCCGGTCGACTCCCGCGAACGGCTCATCGAGCAGCAGCACCTCGGCGCCCTGGGCGAGCCCGCGCGCGACGAAGGCGCGCTTGCGCTGGCCGCCCGAGAGCGCGCCGATGCGGCGGCCGGCGAGGTCGGAGAGCTCGACGCGGTCGAGGGCCGCTGCCACCGCTTCGCGGTCGGCGTGCCGCGGATGCCGCGTGAAGTTCTGGAACCCGTAGCGACCCATCATCACGACGTCGTACACGCTGAGCGGGAACGACCAGTCGACGTCTTCGCTCTGCGGAACGTAGCCGACGATGCCCCGCTTTCGTGCGCGCTTCGGCGGGAGGCCCTCGATCGTGACGGTGCCGCGGTCGGGCTTGACCGAACCCATGATCGCCTTGAAGAGCGTGGACTTGCCCGATCCGTTCATGCCGACGAGGCCGCAGATCGTGCCGCGCTGCAGCGTGATGCTCACGTCGTCGAGGGCGAGCACGTCGCCGTAGTGCACGGTGAGCCCGCGCACGACGAGCGCCGGATCGGATGCCGCGCCGGCCGCGTGGCCCGTTCGAGTGAACGTCATCCGGCACCCCCGGCGAGCGCGTCGGTGATCACGGTGGCGTCGTGGCGGAGCAGGTCGAGGTAGGTCGGCACGGGGCCGTCGGGCCCCGAGAGCGAGTCGACGTAGAGCGTGCCGCCGAACGCGGCATCCGTCGCCTGCACGACCTGCTGCATCGCCTTGTCGGACACGGTCGACTCGCAGAACACCGCGGGCACGCCCTGCTCGTCGACGAACTCGATCGTGCGCGCGATCTGCTGCGGCGTGGCCTGCTGCTCGGCGTTGACGGCCCAGAGGTACTGCTCGGTGAGGCCGGCGTCACGAGCGAGGTACGAGAACGCGCCCTCGCACGTGACGAGCGCCCGCTCGTTGGTGGGGAGCGTCGCGAGCTCGGCGACGAGCTCGTCGTGCACCTGCTGGAGCTCGGCCTGGTAGGCACGGCCGTTCGCCGCGAAGTCGGCGGCGTGGTCGGGATCGAGCTCGCTGAACGCGGCGACCATGTTGTCGACGTACACCTGCACGTTGAGCGCCGACATCCACGCGTGGGGGTTCGGCAGGCCCTCGGCGGACCCGTCGGCGATCGACATCGGCTCGACACCTTCGCTCACGACGACGTGCGGCACGTCGAGGCTCTCGACGAACTGCGCGAACCACGCCTCGAGGTTGAGCCCGTTGTCGAGGATGAGGTCGGCCCCCGAAGCGCGGCGCAGATCGCCGGGAGTCGGCTCGTATCCGTGGATCTCGGCGCCGACCTTGGTGATGGATTCGACCCGCAAGTGCTCGCCCGCGACCTGCTCGGCGATGTCTTCGAGCACCGTGAAGGTCGTGACCACGACCGGCCGTTCGTCGGCCTCGCCGTTGGCGCTGCTGCCGGTGCATCCGCTCAGGAGCACCGCGGCGGCAGCGAGCCCTGCGGCGATGGCGACGATGCGTTTCGGCATACCTAAATCGTACACAGATTTCGGTGTGCCGAAAGGTGGATGGTGCTCCTGCAAGCTCATGTGCGCAGCCGGGCATCTCGAACAGGGACTTTCGGCGTCGATCGGGCAGGAGTATGTTCCCGCTCATTGGGCGACCCGAAAGCCCGCAGGATCGTGTCTGGTACGCCAGTCGTGCTCCGGCGCCTCACGGTCGCCCGTCACTCACAGAGAGGTGGGACAAATGAAGCGGATCAGTATCGGGTGCGTCGTCGCGCTCGGCCTCGTGCTCGGCGGTGCCACGATGGCTCACGCGGGCGAGACCAACGGAAACGGAGATCCGATTCCCGGCGCACACAACGCGAGCTCGGCGTGCGCCTTCTCGGGTCAGGATCTGCCCGACGCCGAGGAGAACCAGCCCAACATCCCAGATGACGAGGTCACCGGCGGGCATGTGCAGAGCTACGGCAAGTACGTCGCAGCCGGGCTCAAGGCGTTCGTGCCGAGCCCCGGTGACGCCTGCCGCGGCAACGTCGAATTCGGCGGGTAGGCGATCACCCGCTTGCATCACGGATCCGGCTCCGGCTCACCATGCCGGGGCCGTACTCGTGCTTCGGGGCCGCCCCGAGCGCGCGGCGGACGGCTACCGTTGAGGTGTGGTTCATGAGCGAGCGGATGCCGCGGGCGAGTCCGGCGAGGGCGCCGACGACACGCGTCGACACGACCAGCCCCGGCACGACGAGCCGGTCCTCCTGACGCACGGCGTCGGTCCGTGGCCGGGCGGCGCCGAGGCGTGGCCCGACGACCCCTGGTTCGATCCCGAGCTCCTCGAACACGGCGACACCCGCAACGTCATCGACCGCTACCGGTACTGGCGCATGGAGGCGATCGTCGCCGACCTCGACGCGCACCGGCATCCGTTCCACGTCGCGATCGAGAACTGGCAGCACGACATGAACATCGGCTCGATCGTGCGCAGCGCCAACGCGTTCGCCGCCGACACCGTGCACATCATCGGGCGCCGCCGCTGGAACAAGCGCGGCGCGATGGTGACGGATCGCTACCAGCACCTCGAGCACCACGCGGATGTCGCGGCCTTCGCCGAGTGGGCGCGCGCGGCATCCGTGCCCATCATCGCCGTCGACAACGTCGAGGGCGCCGTGCCGATCGAAGCGTTCGCGTGGCCAGAGCGCTGCGTACTGCTGTTCGGTCAGGAGGGCCCGGGCCTCTCAGCCGAGGCGACCGCCGCGGCCGATGCCATCGTCGAGATCACGCAGTTCGGATCGACCCGTTCGCTCAACGCGAGCGCAGCCGCCGCGATCGCCATGCACTCGTGGGTGCTCACCCACGGCCGGTTCGGCGCGCCCGCGCACTGACCCTCGGGCATGCGGCAGACTGGACCGGATGCCGGTCATCGACAACGCGATCTACAACGGCGGCGTGCGCGTCGCCACGCCCGCGACCCTTGAAGAGACGTTCGAGACGCGGGAGGCCCACGGCGGCTTCGCCTGGATCGGCCTCTACCGCCCGACCGACGCAGAACTCGACGCCGTCGCGAGCGAGTTCGGGCTGCACGCGCTCGCCGTCGAAGACGCGCGGAAGGGCCACCAGCGAGCGAAGCTCGAGCGCTACGGCGAGACGCTCTTCGTGGTGCTGCGCCCGGCGCGATACCTCGACGACGTCGAGCAAGTCGAGTTCGGCGAGCTCCACATGTTCGTCGGGCGGGACTTCACGATCTCCATCCGGCGGGCCGAGTCGCCCGACCTCGCCAAGGTGCGCCATCGGCTCGAGGCCTCGCCCGAGCTGCTCATGAAGGGGCCCGAGGCGGTGCTCTACGCCGTGCTCGACCAGGTCGTCGACGAATACCTCCCGGTGCTCGCGGGCCTCGAGAACGACATCGATGAGATCGAGGAACAGCTCTTCGACGGCGACCCGGCGGTGACGCGGCGCATCTACGACCTCGCGAGCGAGGTCATGGAGTTCCAGCGCGCGACCCGCCCGCTCGTCGACATGTTCGCGGCGCTCGAGCACGGTTTCGAGAAATACGACGTCGACCTCGAGCTACGGCGGTATCTGCGAGACGTGAAGGACCACGTTCTCCGCGCCGTCGAGCGCGGCGAGTCGTTCCGCCAGTTGCTGCAGAACGCCCTCTCGGTGCACGCGACGCTCGTCGGTCAGCGGCAGAACGAGGAGATGAAGCGACTCACCGAGACGAGCCTCGCGCAGAGCGAGCAGACGAAGAAGATCTCGAGCTGGGCGGCCATCCTGTTCGCGCCCGCGCTCGTCGGCACGATCTACGGCATGAACTTCACGTTCATGCCCGAACTCGATTGGGTGCTCGGCTACCCGTTCGCGATCTTCCTGATGGTGGGCTCGGGCCTGACGCTGTACGTGATCTTCAAGCGCCGCAACTGGCTCTGAGCGGATGCCGCAGGCGGCACACCCGGCGCATCCGGCCGGCGCCCTTCCCGCGGCATCCGATCGCCGTTAGCGTGGGGACATGACCGAGATCACCGACGATCTGCCCGCCCGACTGCTGCACGAGGAGCACGCCGGATGGCGGGCGATCCTCGAAGGTCACGGCGGTGAGCATTACGCCAGAGCCATGACGCGCGACGCGCTCATGGTCGTCGAGGGGGCGATGCTCGGCCGCGATGAGATGATGGCCGCGTTCCGCAACACCCCGCCGTGGGACTCCTACGAACTGCATGAGCCGGCCGTCATCCGCCTCGGCGACCATGCGGGCGTGCTCGTTTACCGAGCGGTCGCTCGTCGCGGCGACGACACCGCGAACCTGCGGATGTCGACGACCTACCTCTACGACGACGGCGCGTGGCGAGTGGCCGCGCACCAGCAGACGCCCGCCTGACGGGTGCGGGCGTCCGATCGGCGTTGCCGGTCGGGCCGTGCCGTCAGTCGGTGCCGGTCAGTCGGTGCCGAGGTCGAACGCCGCACCCTCGTTCGCGGCATCTGTCGCCACCTCGAGGTCGGTCTCGAGCGGCCCGGCGGTGATCGCAGCAGCTTCGCCCTGCACGAGGTCGCCCATGAGCTTGGCGGTCTCGCCGCCGACGATGCCCTGCATCGCGTACTGCTCGAGGCGAGCACGCGAGTCGGCGATGTCGAGGTTGCGCATGGTGAGCTGGCCGATGCGGTCGAGCGGGCCGAACGCAGCCCCGTCGACGCGCTCCATCGAGAGCTTGTCGGGGTGGTAGCTGAGCACGGGGCCGCGGGTGTCGAGGATCGTGTAGTCGTCGCCGCGGCGCAGGCGCAGCGTGACCTCGCCCGTGACGGCCGAGCCGACCCAGCGCTGCAACGACTCGCGCAGCATGAGCGACTGCGGGTCGAGCCAGCGGCCCTCGTACATGAGCCGGCCGAGGCGGCGGCCCTCCTGGTGGTAGCTCGCGAGCGTGTCTTCGTTGTGGATCGCGTTGAGGAGGCGCTCGTAGGCGATGTGGAGCAGCGCCATGCCGGGCGCCTCGTAGATGCCGCGGCTCTTGGCCTCGATGATCCGGTTCTCGATCTGGTCGGAGACGCCGAGCCCGTGCCGGCCGCCGATGGCGTTCGCCTCGAGCACGAGCGCCACTGCATCGGCGAACTCGACGCCGTTGAGCGACACCGGGCGTCCGGCCTCGAAGCCGACGGTGACGTCTTCGGTGTCGATCACGACGTCGTCGCGCCATGACGGCACGCCCATGATGGGCTCGACGATCTCGACGCCCGTGTCGAGGTGCTCGAGGGTCTTCGCCTCGTGCGTGGCTCCCCAGATGTTCGAGTCGGTGGAGTAGGCCTTCTCGGCCGAGGCGCGGTAGGGGAATCCGCGCGCGACCATCCACTCGCTCATCTCGGTGCGCCCGCCGAGCTCGGTGACGAACGCCTCGTCGAGCCACGGCTTGTAGATGCGCAGGCGGGGGTTCGCGAGCAGGCCGTAGCGGTAGAACCGCTCGATGTCGTTGCCCTTGTAGGTGGAGCCGTCGCCCCAGATCTCGACGTCGTCGTCGCGCATCGCGCGCACGAGCAGCGTGCCGGTGACGGCGCGGCCGAGCGGAGTGGTGTTGAAATACGTCTTGCCGCCGGAGCGGATGTGGAACGCACCGCACGCGAGCGCGACGAGGCCTTCCTCGACGAGCGCCGCGCGGCAGTCGACGAGTCGCGCGATCTCGGCGCCGTACTCCTTGGCGCGCCCGGGCACCGCCTCGACATCGGGCTCGTCGGGCTGGCCGAGGTCGGCGGTGTACGTGCAGGGCACGGCGCCCTTCTCGCGCATCCAGGCGACGGCGACGGAGGTGTCGAGACCTCCGGAGAAGGCGATGCCGACGCGCTCGCCGACGGGAAGGCTCGTGAGGACTTTCGACATGGGCTCCAGCCTACTTGGGGCGCGGGGGTGCGGCCGTCTCGGGCCGTGAAGCCGCCCCGCGATAAGGTTGAGTGTGACTGCAGACGAATCAACTCAGGAGACCGAGGCGTCACTCGCCGACGAACCCGAGGTTCGCCAGGCGCTCGCCGACGGGAATCGCGGCTCGGTCGTGGCCGTCGTGGCCGACCATCCGTCGTCGCCGCTGGCCTGGACCGAGCTCGCCGACATCGCCGACTCCGAGGGCCGTGCGATCGAGGCGTTCGCCTTCGCGTCGGTCGCCGCCGAGTTCGCACGCGACCAGCTCGCGGCATCCGGCTGGCAGCCCGGTGAGGCCGTGCCGTGGTCCGACGAGCGCAATCGCCCCTTCCTCCGGGCGCTCGACACGCAACGCCGGGCCGCCATCGAGCTCGGCCTCCACGACCGCGCCGCACGCCTCGCGGGCGAGCTCTCGAGCGCCGACCCCGACGCGCCGGCCCGCATCGCCTCCGAGTTCACGCCGACGCAACTCATCTCGGTCGTGACGAGCGCCCAGCTCTTCGAAGCCGCTGCCGACAACGAGGCGCACACCGCTGCCGCCGTCGAGGCTCGCACCGGCGAACCACTCGCAGAACCCGCCGTGCTCGACGCGGCAGGAGAGGACTGATATGCCCGCGGTCGTACTCATCGGTGCACAGTGGGGCGACGAGGGCAAGGGCAAGGCCACCGATCTGCTCGGTTCACGGCTCGACTATGTCGTGAAGTTCAACGGCGGCAACAACGCCGGGCACACGGTCGTCGTCGGCGATGAGAAGTACGCCCTGCACCTCTTGCCCTCCGGCATCCTCACGCCCGGCGTCACGCCCGTCATCGCCAACGGCGTGGTCGTCGACATCGAGGTGCTCTTCGAGGAGCTCGAGGGGCTCTCGAGCCGCGGGGTGGATGTCTCGAGGCTCCGCATCTCCGCGAACGCGCACCTCATCACGCAATATCACCGCACCCTCGACAAGGTCACCGAGCGCTTCCTCGGCAAGCGCCAGATCGGCACGACGGGCCGCGGCATCGGGCCGGCCTACGCCGACAAGATCAACCGTGTCGGCATCCGCATGCAAGACCTCTTCGACGAGAACATCCTGCGGCAGAAGGTCGAGGGCGCGCTCGACCAGAAGAACCACTTGCTCCTGAAGGTCTACAACCGGCGCGCCATCGGCGTCGACGAGGTCGTCGACGAGCTGCTCGGCTACGTCGAGCGGTTGCGCCCCATGGTCACCGACACCTCGCTGCTGCTGCACCGCGCGCTCGACAAGGGCGAGACGGTGCTCTTCGAAGGCGGGCAGGCCACGATGCTCGACGTCGACCACGGCACCTACCCGTTCGTCACCTCGTCGAACGCCACGAGCGGCGGCGCCGTCACGGGCTCCGGCATCGCGCCGAACCGCATCGACCGCGTCATCGGCGTGGTGAAGGCCTACACGACTCGCGTGGGCGCAGGCCCGTTCCCCACCGAGCTCTTCGACGAGTGGGGCGACTTCCTCACCGACCGCGGCCGCGAGTTCGGCACCACCACGGGCCGCCGCCGCCGCACCGGCTGGTACGACGCCCCGATCGCGCGCTACACGTCGCGAGTGAACGGCGTCACCGACTTCGTGCTCACGAAGCTCGACGTGCTCACGGGGCTCGAGCGCATCCCCGTCGCGGTGGGCTACGAGGTCGAGGGTGAGCGCGTCGACGAGGTGCCCGTCTCGCAGTCCGACTTCCATCACGCGAAGCCCGTATACGAGGAGTTTCCCGGCTGGACCGAAGACATCTCGGGCGCTCGCTCGCTCGACGACCTCCCGGCCAATGCGCAGAGCTACGTGCGCGAACTCGAGGCGATCAGCGGTTCGCGCATCTCGGCGATCGGCGTCGGCCCCGGTCGCGACCAGATCATCGAACTGCACGACCTGCTCGACTGAGCCACACGAGAAGGGGGCGGATGCCGCGACTGCGCGACATCCGCCCCCTTCGTGGTCTGCCGACTACGGCTCGATGCCGATGGCCTTGTCGATGTTGGCGCGCACGTCGTCGACCTTGTCGTGGTGCTCCTCGCCGGCGACCTTCTTGGCCGCCTCGGAGACGCCGTCGAGCACCTTGTCGCTGATGTCCTCGGCCTGTTCGCTGTTCAAGGCCTCGTTGATCTGATCCTTGTTCTCCTCCACGAAGTCCTGCGCCTTCTTCGTGAGGTCGTCGAGAGCGCCCATGGGCCCCCACCCTTCTCTTGAGACGTTGCGTTCGAATCGTACGGCGATCCGGATGCCGCGGGAAGACTCTCATTGCCGGGCTCGTCATCGCCTGCCCTTCACCTGCGTGCGAGACTCGTTCGGTGACCGCCATCCGCCCTGCAGCCGATGAAATCGTCGGCCGATTCATCCGGCTCACGCCGTTCGCCGACACCGACATCCCGGCGCTGTACCGCGCGCTCGGCCGCCCCGAGGTCTTCGCGGGAGGCTACGGCGGCGGGCCGGCCGGGCTCCCCGCCGACCTCGCGGCGTTCGAGGTGTTCGCCCGGGGCTACTACGTGCCCGGGCCCGACGCTTTGCCGTGGACCGTTCGCGTGCACGGCGGCCCCGACGACGGCACGGTCGTTGGTGCGAGCACGCTCGGCGACCTCGACCTGGCGAACGAGTCGGCCCACATCGGGTGGACGGCCTACGACCCTCGCGTCTGGGGCACCGCCGTGAACCCCGAGGCGAAGCTGCTGCTGCTCGGGCTCGCGTTCGACCACGGGTTCGGTCGCGTGAAGATCCAGGCCGATGCGCTGAACGCGCGATCTCGCGCGGCGATCCTGAAGCTCGGGGCGCGATTCGAGGGCATCGCGCGCCGTCACATGCGACGCGCCGACGGCTCGTGGCGCGACTCGGCGATCTACTCCGTCATCGTCGACGAATGGCCCGACGTGCGAGCCGGCCTCGAGGCGCGGCTCGCGGCATGGGGCGATCGTCCGGTCGAGCTCCCCGTGGTCGAGTAGCCGAACGGAAATGTAGGAAGAAGCTCTCTTCCAACGGCGTGTCGCCCCACTGGGATCGGCGCGCCGAGACGATCTTCCTGCAGTTCCCACATACCCCTTCAAGAACGAGGCCGCCCACGCGGCATCCGCTCGCCTAACCGCCTCGCCGCACGCGCGCCTCGGGCACGTGCAAGCGAGTGAGGAACGCGTCGGTGCCCCGCGGCGTGCCGCGCCGGTCGGCGCGCGATACCACCACGGTCACGAGTACGGCGAGCGGCACGGTCCACGCGGCGGGCTGTTCGAGGAACGGGCGGATGCCGGGCAGCGCCGCCGAGATCGCGGCTCCGCCGAGGATCGCCGCGCCCGAGAGCACCGCGCCGGTCGCCATGCCGGCGATCGCTCCCCGTGCGGTGAGGCCGCGCCACCAGATGCCGAGGATGAGCATGGGGCACAGCGTCGACGCTGTGAACGCGAAGACGAGGCCGACGCTGCCCGCGAGGCCGGTCGACTCGGTCGCGAGGGCGACCACGAGCGGCACGAACGACGACGCGATCGCCGCGATGCGGAAGCCGCGCACGCTGCCGCCGAGCAGGTCTTGGCTGATGACGCCCGCGAGCGAGACGACGAGTCCCGACGACGTCGAGAGGAACGCCGCGAACGCGCCCGCGATGACGAGCGCGGTGAGCAGGTCGCCGGCGACGCCCGGGATGAGCCGGTCGGGCAGCAGCAGGATGAGGGCGTCGGCCTCGCCGGTCGCGGCGAGGTCTGGGGCGAACGCCCGCCCGATGAAGCCAAAGGCGGTGGGGAACAGGTAGAACACCGAGAGCAGCACGAGCACGATCACGGTCGTGCGGCGGGCGGCCCCGCCGTCGGGGTTCGTGTAGAAGCGCACGAGCACGTGGGGGAGGCCGAGCGTGCCGAGGAGCAGCGCGACCATGAGCGAGACCGTGCGGTAGACCTCGAGGTCGCCTGGCCCAGCCGCCGGCGGGAAGGCGTCAGCCGGGCTGAGCTCGGCGGTCGACCCGCCGCCGATCACGAGGAGCAGCGCGACCGCGGGCACCGCGAGCGCCGTGAGCTTGAGCCAGAACTGGAACGCCTGCACGAACGTGATCGAGCGCATGCCGCCCGCGGCCACGATCACCGAGACGATGACGGCGACCGCGAGCGACCCCGCCCACGACGGCAGGCCCGTGGTGATGCGCACGGTGAGCGCGGCGCCCTGCAGTTGCGGCACGATGTAGAACCATCCGATGACGATCACGAGCAGGCTCGTGACCCGGCGTGCCCACGGCGACTCGAGCCGCGCCTCGGTGAAGTCGGGGATCGTGTAGGCGCCCGATCGCCGCAGCGGCGCGGCGACGAAGAGCAGCAGCATGAGGTACCCGGCGGTGTAGCCGATGGGGAACCACAGCGCCGACGAGCCCGTGAGCAGGATGAGCCCCGCGATGCCGAGGAACGACGCCGCCGAGAGGTACTCGCCGCCGATCGCCGAGGCGTTCCACCACGGGCGCACGGTGCGCGAGGCGACGTAGAAGTCGCTCGTCGTGCGCGAGAAACGCAGTCCGTAGAAGCCGATGAGGGCTGAGGCGAGGGCCACCGCCGCGATCGCGGTGTAGCCGATCGCGGCGTTCACTCCTGCTCCGTGAGCGAGCGGTAGCGCGCCTCGTTACGCGTCGCGGCGCGCAGGTAGAGCCCGCCGACGGTGATCGCGAGCGGATACACCCCGACGCCGAGCAGCAGCCACGAGAGCGGCACCCCGAACACGAACGTCGAGTCGAGTGCGGGCACGAGCGCGATCGCGAGCACGAAGAGCGCGGTCGCGGCGGCGAATCCGACGGCCATGACGATCGCGAGCCGCAACTGCGACCGGATGAGCGAGCGCACGTAGACGCCGGCGACGTCGCTCGTGGGTGCGGGTGCGGCCAATCCCCGCCCCGGCACGGGACGAGCGGATGCCGCGGCCGTGCCGGTTCCCGGGCGCGGCGCGGTGACGCGCACTCGTGCGGGTGCGGCATCCGTCACCGCATCCGTCGCGGCATCCGTCACCGAGACGTCGTCGGCAGTCATGATCTCGGCCGGATGGTCGCGGACTCGAGGCGGTCACGAAGGGCGGGGAGGAGTCGACGGCTCACGGGCAGCTCGGCGCCGCCAACGGTGACGCTCGGGTGGTCGGAGCCGAGGCGGATGCGCCCGACGTGGCCGAGCGCCACGAGGTACGAGCGATGCACGCGCACGAACCCCGCATCGGCCCACTGCCGTTCGAGGTCGGACATCGGCACCCGCACGAGGTAGCTCGCCTCCTCGGTATGCAGCCGCGCGTAGTCGCCCTGCGCCTGCACGTAGCGCACCTCGTCGCGGCGGATCATCCGCGTCGTGCCGCCGAGCGTGACCGCGATCATCTCGGGCTGGGGGTCGGATGCCGCGGCACCGGCATGTGCCGCCGCGGCCGCGTTCAGCGCCTCGGCCACGCGCGTCACCGACCGGTGCAGTCGCTCGGTGCGCACGGGCTTCAACAGGTAGTCGACCGCGGCGAGATCGAAGGCCTCGAGCGCGCCCTCCTCGTCGGCGGTCACGAACACGAGCGCCGGGCGGTGCTCGAATCGCTGCAGCGCGCGGGCGAGGTCGAAGCCCGTGAGGCCCGGCATGTGGATGTCGAGGAACGCCGCGTCGACGGGCTCGCGAGTGAGCAGGCGGATCGCCTCGGCGCCCGTGTTCGCCTGATGGATCACGCCGATGCGCGGGTCTTGACGGAGCAGGAACGCCAGCTCGTCGATCGCGGGCTGCTCATCGTCGGCGATGAGGACGGAGATCATCGATCCAGTCTCCCATCGGTTCGCAGCGCCGTGCCGGCGGATGCCGTGACCCGGCCGGGCTGGGACTTCGGCACGCGCAACCGCACCAGCGTGCCCGCCCCGACGTTCGTCTCGACGACGAGGCCGTGTTCCTCGCCGTAAACCTGCCGCAAGCGCGCGTCGACGTTGCGGAGGCCCACGTGCTCGCCGGGCGACCCGCCGGCGAGCACCGCCGCGAGCGTCTCGGGGTCGATGCCGGCGCCGTCGTCCTCGACGCTGAGCTCGGCGAACGCGCCGGAGTCCTCGGCGGTGATCGTGATGCGCCCGCCGCCCTCCTTCGACTCGAGTCCGTGCCGCACGGCGTTCTCGACGAGCGGCTGGATCGAGAGGAACGGCACGACCGTCGACAGCACCTCGGGCGCGATCTGCAGTGTCACCTTCAACCGGTCGCCGAACCGGGCGCGTTCGAGGCGCAGGTAGCTGTCGATCGACCGCAACTCCTCGGCGACCGTCGTGAAGTCGCCGTGCCGCCGGAACGAGTAACGGGTGAAGTCGGCGAACTCGAGCACGAGCTCGCGCGCCTGCGCCGGGTCGGTGTTGATGAACGAGGCGATCG
This sequence comes from Agromyces albus, assembly GCF_004134825.1. GTDB lineage: Bacteria > Actinomycetota > Actinomycetes > Actinomycetales > Microbacteriaceae > Agromyces > Agromyces albus. The sequence continues at coordinate 8,798 of NZ_SDPN01000049.1, read as the reverse complement.
CGTTGAGCGAGTTGTAGATGAAGTGGGGGCTGATCTGCGCGCGGAGAGCACGCACCTCGGCTTCGGCGAGGGCGGCGCGCGAGGCGTCGAGCTCGCCGAGCTCCACTTGGGCCGCGACCCAGTCGGCGACCTCGCCCGTGGCGCGCACGAGCCCTGCCCTTACGGGAGCCGCGAAGGCCACGATCGCCCCGACCGAGCGCCCGCCGCTGAGAATCGGTGCGGCGACGGCATCCGTCTCCCGATCGCCGATCGCGATGCGACGCAGCACCTGGGCCCTGCCCGACGCGCTCACCTCGGCGGCGAGGCGCGCGGCGACCGCGCGCACGGCCTCGTCGCCGTCGACCGTGACGAGCCCGGCCGGATCGACGATCGCGAGGCTCTCGCAGCGCAGCAGCGCCCGAAGGTGACGCCCGGCGCGGATCGCATCGTCTTCGCCCACGCCGCCGCGCAGGTGCTTGGCCGCTCGCGAGGCGAGGTGCAGGGTCTGGTACGTGGCGCGTTCGACGTCGGTGCCGAGATCCTTCGACGCGAGCACGATGCGGCGCAGCAGCAGCACGACTCCGACGGCGAGGGCACCCGCCACCACGCCGGCGGCCGCGGCGAGCAACATCGACTCGGACATGCACGACACTGTAGCCGTCCGTCGCTGACGATTCGCCGTTCGTCGCACGTGCAGCGCCGCTCACCGACGACGAGCGGCGCGTGCCCCTACGCGCGCGGCGGGCGCGCGAGACTTCTGGCACTGCGCAATGCAGCGGCGCGGCGGAAGCCCGCCGACCCCTCGAAGGCCATTCTCGAACATCTCGAAGGCCCTTGTTGAACATCTCGAAGGAGCGATCGCCATGGGCAATGATGCCCTGAGCGCGGAGACCGCGACGGCAACCGACGTCGACTACCGCGCCGTGCAAGAGTCCGCAGAATTCCGAACCCTCAGGCGCACGCATCGGAGGTTCGTCTTCCCCGTGCTCGGCGCGTGCCTCCTCTGGTATCTCGCCTATGTGCTGCTCGCCGGCTACGCGCACGACTTCATGTCGACGCCCGTGTTCGGGAGCATCAACGTCGCGATCCTGCTCGGGCTCGCGCAGGTCGTCACGACGTTCGCCGTCACCACCTGGTACGTGAGCTTCGCGAACCGCAAGCTCGACCCGCTCTCCGAGGAGATCCGCGATGAGCTCGAGACCGATGGCCTCGGCACACCTGCCGCGGCATCCCAGGTGGAGGTGAACCGCTGATGCGATCCCTCGAAGCCGCCGCCGTGACCTCGCCCGGCGAGCCGTGGCTCAACATCGCCATCTTCGGCGCGTTCGTCGCGATCACGATGATCATCGTGTTCCGCGCGAGCCGCAACAACAAGACCGCCGCCGACTACTACGCCGCAGGGCGCTCGTTCACGGGCGGCCAGAACGGCTCGGCGATCGCGGGAGACTACCTCTCGGCGGCGTCGTTCCTTGGCATCGTCGGCGCGATCGCGATCACGGGGTACGACGGGTTCCTCTACTCGATCGGATTCCTCGTGGCGTGGCTCGTCGCGTTGCTTCTCGTGGCTGAGCTCCTCCGCAACACGGGCAAGTTCACGATGGCCGACGTGCTCTCGTTCCGCCTCAAGCAGCGGCCGGTGCGCATCGCGGCGGCGACGACGACCCTGGTCGTCTGCTTCTTCTACCTGCTGGCTCAGATGGCCGGCGCCGGCGGGCTCGTCTCGCTGCTCCTCGGCGTGGGCGACCAGCTCGGCCAGGCGCTCGTCATCACGGTCGTCGGGGCGCTCATGATCCTCTACGTGCTCATCGGCGGCATGAAGGGCACGACCTGGGTGCAGATCATCAAGGCCGTCCTGCTCATCGCGGGTGCTGGCGTCATGACGGTGTGGGTGCTCGCGATCAACGGGTTCAACTTCTCGACGCTGCTCGACAACGCGGTCGCGATCTCGGGCAACCCCGAGATCCTGAACCCGGGCATCAAGTACGGAGTGTCGGATGTCGCGAAGGTCGACTTCCTCTCGCTCGGCCTCGCCCTCGTGCTCGGCACCGCGGCGCTGCCGCACGTGCTCATGCGCTTCTACACGGTGCCCACGGCCAAGGAGGCTCGGAAGTCCGTCGTCTGGGCGATCTGGCTCATCGGCATCTTCTACGTGTTCACGCTCGTGCTCGGCTACGGCGCAGCGGCGCTCGTCGGCCCCGAGGCCATCGCGGCGGCGCCCGGCGGCCCGAACTCGGCGGCCCCGCTGCTCGCGTTCGAGCTCGGCGGACCGCTGCTGCTCGGCCTGATCTCGGCGATCGCGTTCGCGACGATCCTCGCGGTGGTCGCGGGCCTCACGATCACGGCAGCTGCCTCCTTCGCACACGACATCTATGCGAGCGTCGTGAAGAAGGGCAAGCCCGCCGCCGGCGCCGAGGTCAAGGTGGCTCGTCGAACGGTCGTCATCATCGGCGTCGTCGCGATCATCGGCGGCATCGGGGCGAACGGGCAGAACGTCGCGTTCCTCGTGGCACTCGCGTTCGCGGTGGCGGCGTCGGCGAACCTGCCGACGATCGTGTACTCGCTCTTCTGGAAGCGCTTCACCACCCAGGGCGCCCTCTGGAGCATGTACGGCGGACTCGCGTCGGCGATCCTCCTCATCGCCTTCTCGCCGGTCGTCTCGGGTTCCGTGACGTCGATGCTGAAGAGCGAGGAGATCAACTTCGCGATCTTCCCGCTCTCCAACCCCGGCATCGTGTCGATCCCGCTGGCCTTCTTCCTCGGCTGGCTCGGCACGGTGCTCGACAAGACCGTCGAGAGCCCGGCGAAGCAATCCGAGATGGAGGTGCGCTCCCTCACGGGCGTCGGCGCCGAGAAGGCGTCGCACCACTAGAGACTTCGGCGCGGCGGGAATGCCTGCCCAAGCCGCGCCGAACGAACAGACGGGGGCGGATGTCGCAACTTCACGTTGCGGCATCCGCCCCCGTTGTTGGTCTCCGGTGGTCGACTCGACCACCGTCACATGTTGATCATGTGGCCTGCGAGCCCGTGGTACGCCTCCTGCAGCGCTTCGGAGAGCGTCGGATGCGTGTGCACGTTGCGGCCGAGTTCGAGGGCGCCGAGGTCCCACTTCTGGGCGAGCGTGAGCTCGGGCAGGAGCTCGGAGACATCCGGTCCGATGAGGTGGCCGCCGAGGAGCTCGAGGTGCTTCGCGTCGGCGACGAGCTTCACGAAGCCCGTCGGCTCGCCGAGGCCGTGCGCCTTCGCGTTCGCCGAGAACGGGAACGTGGAGACCTTCACGTCGTAGCCCTCGTCGCGCGCCTGCTGCTCGCTGAGGCCGAAGCTCGCGACCTGCGGCGCGCAGAACGTGGCCCGCGGCATCATGCGGTAGTCGCCGAGCGACATCGTCTCGGCGCCGCCGATCGTCTCGGCCGCGACGACTCCCTGCGCTTCGGCGACGTGCGCGAGCATGAGCTTCGCGGTGACATCGCCGATCGCGAAGATGTGCGGGACGCTCGTGCGCATGAACTCGTCGATGCCGATGGCGCCGCGATCGGTGAGCTGCACGCCGGTGGCCTCGAGGCCGAAGCCGTCGACGTTCGGTGCGAAGCCGACGGCCATGAGCACGCGGTCGACCTCGAGCGAGCCGGGCTGGCCGTCGGCGCCCGTGTAGGCCACCGTGACGGAGGTCCCGTTGTCAGTGACCGACTCCACCTTCGTCGACGTGAGGATCGGCACACCGAGCTTGCGGTACTGCTTCGTGATCTCCTTCGACACGTCGACGTCCTCATTCGGCAGCGCCCGGTCGAGGAACTCGATGATGGTGACTTCGACGCCGAAGTTGCGCACGATGAATGCGAACTCCATGCCGATGGCGCCCGCGCCGATGACGGCGATCGAACGCGGGAGGTCGCGGTCCATGATCTGCGTGTCGTAGGTGACGACGTTCGGCGAGAGCTCGACACCGGGCAGGAGCTTCACGCGCGAGCCGGTCGCGATGATCGCGTTGTCGAAGGTGAGGGTCTCGGTCGACCCATCGGGTTTCGCCACATCGATGGTGTTCGCATCGCGGAACGTGCCGCGACCGTCGACCTCGGTGATCTGGTTCTTCTTCATGAGGTAGTGCACGCCTTTGACGCGTCCCTCGGCGACTTGGCGGCTGCGTTCATAGCCGACGCCGTAGTCGAAGCTCACCTCGCCCGAGATGCCGAAGGTAGCGGCCTGCGTGGTGAAGATGTGCGCGAGCTCCGCGTTGCGGAGCAGGGCCTTCGACGGGATGCACCCGATGTTCAGGCACACCCCGCCCCAGTACTTCTCCTCGATCACCGCGGTGCGCAGGCCGAGTTGTGCAGCGCGAACCGCGGCGACGTATCCGCCGGGCCCGGCGCCGAGGACGACGACATCGAAATGGCTGGTCATCGGCCCAGCCTAGAGGGGCAGGCTGGCGCCGAGGCAAGAGGTTCGTTTCACGACTGCCGACGTCCGGCGGATTCCGGACACGTACCCTCAGGAGGCTCGCCGGCTGTCGGTGGCCGGGCATACGCTCGACCGGTGAGCACCACCACCGCACCGCAGACCACCGCCGCGGCATCCGCATCGAAGCGCCCGGGGCGCCTCTCGACGTGGTCGCAGTTCCTCGCGATGGGCCTCGTGTGGGGTGCGAGCTTCCTCTTCATGAAGGTCGCGCTCGAGGGCGTCTCGTTCGGCCAGGTCGCGTGGTCGCGCACGCTGCTCGGTGCGCTCGCACTCGGCGTGATCGTGCTCATCATGCGCCCGCGCGTGCCTCGGGCCGACGGCACGCCCGGTCCGGTGCTGCCGCGTGAGCGCGTCGTCTGGCTGCACTTCCTCGTGGTCTCGCTCACGACGTGCGTGATCCCGTACCTCGCCTTCGCGTGGGCCGAGCAGTACGTCTCGTCGAGCCTCGCCTCGATCTACAACGCGACGACGCCGATCATGACGGCGATCATGGCCACGCTCGTGTTCCGCGTCGAGCGTCTCGGGCTCGGCCGCTGGGCCGGCGTCGGCGTCGGCATCGTCGGGGTGCTCGTGGTCATCGGTCCGTGGCAGTACTCGGCGCTCACGGGCAGCCTCGCCGGGCAGCTCGCGTGCCTCGTCGCCACTATCTGCTACGGCATCACCTTCGGCTACCAGCGCCGTTTCCTGAGCCAGCGCCCGATCGCGCCCGCGACGTTCGCGTTCCTCTCCATCGGCGTCTCGGCCGTGGTCATGCTCGCGCTCACGCCGTGGATCGCCCTCACCCCGGTCGACCTCGACTGGACCATCGCGGGCTCCCTCCTCGCGCTCGGCGTGCTCGGCACCGGGCTCGCCTACATCTGGAACATCAACGTGCTCCGCGCGTGGGGGCCCACCGGCATCTCCACGGTGACGTATGTCACGCCGGTGGTCGGCGTCGCGCTCGGTGTGCTGCTCCTCAACGAGACGTTCTCCTGGCACGAGCCGGTCGGCGCGGTGCTCGTGCTCCTCGGCATCCTGCTCGCGCAGGGCAGGCTCCGGATGCCGCGCCGCCGCGTCCCCGCTGCCACCTGACCCTCGGCGCCGGCTCCACACCACCGCTTCGAGATCGCACTTGACACGCGCCATGTCGTCATGGTTGGTTAGCTACGTAAGTAACTAACCGAATAAGCTCGACGTGTTCGAGCTGGCACCGATTGGCCGACATGGACGATTCACGTCCGATCTTCATCCAGATCGCAGAACAGGTCGAGAACGACATCATCGAGGGCACGCTCGCCGAAGATGCGCAGATCCCCTCGATCAACGAATTCGCCGCGTTCTACCGCATCAATCCGGCCACCGCACTGAAAGGGGTGAATCGTCTTGTCGACGATGGCATCGTGTCGAAACGCCGGGGGATCGGCATGTTCGTGACCCCGGGAGCAAGGGCCCGCCTCATCGAGCGTCGCCGGGCCGACTTCGCAACGCTCTACCTCAGACCGCTCATCGTCGAAGCCGAGAAGCTCGGCATCGACGTCGACGAACTTGCGGGGCTCCTCCGCGCCGAAAGGATCGAATCATGACCCGCACCGTGGTCCGCGCGAGCGGACTCACCAAGCGCTACGGCACCTTCACGGCCGTCGACGCGGTGGACTTCACCCTCGAGGAGCACCGCATCTACGGTCTTCTCGGGCGCAACGGCGCCGGCAAGACGACCATCATGCAGATGCTCACGGGCCAGCTCTTCCCGAATGACGGAGAGCTCGAGGTGTTCGGTCGCACTCCGGCCGAGCACGCCGACGTGCTGCGCCGCATGTGCTTCATCGCCGAGTCGCAGCGCTACCCAGAGGACTTCACCCCGGCGCACGTGTTCACGTCGGCCCCCTGGTTCTTCGAGAACTGGGACGCCGCCTTCGCCGAGCAGCTCATGTCCGACTTCCGCCTTCCGGTGAAGCGCCGCATCAAGAAGCTCTCCCGCGGCCAGCTCTCCGCCGTCGGCGTGATCGTGGGGCTCGCCTCCCGCGCGGAGCTCACGTTCTTCGACGAGCCGTACCTCGGCCTCGACGCGGTCGCACGGCACGTCTTCTACGATCGCCTCCTCGCGGACTACGCCGAGCATCCGCGCACGATCGTGCTCTCGACCCACTTGATCGACGAGGTCTCGAGACTGCTCGAGCACGTGATCCTCATCGACCAGGGCCGAATCATCCTGAACCGTGACGCCGATGAGGTGCGCGGCTCTGCCACGACCGTCGCCGGTGCACGTGCCGCGGTGGAGTCGTTCGTCGCGGATCGAGCGGTCATCGGGCAGGAAGCGCTCGGCGGGCTGGCATCCGTCACCATCGACGGCCGACTCGACCAGCGCGACCGAATCCTGGCCGCCGAACTCGGCCTCGAGCTCGCACCCGTCTCACTCCAGCAGCTCATCGTCCATCTCACCGGCACCGAGCTCGACGCCGACTCGACCGAACAGGAGGTCGCCGCATGACCGCCACCGCCGCGCAACCGCTCGCGCGCACCGAGACCCGCTCGCGAGCCCACGAGATCTGGCGCATCGTGCGCCTGCACACCGTGAACCCCTCGATCTTCTTCGGTGTGCCGTGGCTCATCCTCGGCGGCGCCTGGGCCGTGAGCATGGTGCTGGCGGTCATCATCACGGGTTCGGGCGCCCAGCCCGACGACGTCGGCGACGGCATGCGATACAGCTGGGCGGTGCTGTCGCCGCAGTGGTACCTGGTCGTCGTGGGCGTGCAGGCCGTGGGCCTGACGTTCTCGTTCGCCCTCGGATTCGGCGCCACGCGTCGTGACTTCTGGCTCGGGACGAGCCTCATGTTCGCGCTGGTGTCGCTGCTGAACGCGGCGGCCATCGCGACGCTCGTGCAGCTCGAGATCGCGACCGACGGCTGGTGGGTCGGCACCCGGATGTTCGACGCGCTCTGGTACGGGCAGACGAGCTGGTTCGGCGACTTCTACGCGACCTTCGCGATGCAGCTCCTCGTGCTCTTCGTCGGCGCGAGCGTGACGACCGTCTTCATGCGCTGGCGCATGCGCGGCATGATGATCCTCTCGTTCGGCGCGATTGCGCTCGCCCTCGCAGCGGTCGCCCTCGTGACGCTGAACCAGGCGTGGCCGGCGGTGTTCGAGTGGTTCGGGAGCCTCGGACTCGGCGGGGCGTTCACGCTCGTGCTCGCGATGGCCGCGGTGTTCGCCGTGGCCGGGTATCTTGTCATCAGGCGGGCGACGCCCCGCTGAGCACGTGCACGGGCACACAGGCCGCGGCGCGGCATCCGATGGGGGTCGGATGCCGCGCCGCATCCGTGTCGCACGTCATCCGCGAGGATGACGCCGGCGCTGCGCAGTCACCCTCCAGCCCGACGCGACGGCGACGCCGGCACGGGCAGTCTCGAACCATGAGCTCCTTCGTGATCGAGGCATCCGGCCTCAGCAAGTCCTTCGGGTCGACGCACGCACTCGCGGGCGTCGACCTCTCCGTGCGCCAGGGCGAGTCGCTCGCCATCATGGGCGCGTCGGGTTCGGGCAAGACGACGCTGCTGCACTGCCTCGCGGGGATCACCCGCCCCGACCGGGGCACGGTCGGCTTCCACTCCGGCGCCGGGCGGGTCGACGTGACGGCGCTCAGCGAGCGCGAGCGTTCCCGGCTGCGCCGCGAGGCGTTCGGGTTCGTGTTCCAGCAGGGGCTCCTCATTCCGGAGCTCACCGCGGTCGAGAACGTCGCGCTCGCGCTCATGCTGAACGGGATGCCGCGCGCCCGTGCCGAGGAGTACGGCGCCGGATGGCTCGCGGCACTCGGCCTCGCCGGCCTGGAGCAGCGACGGATCGGCCAGCTCTCGGGCGGCCAGGCGCAACGCGTCGCGATCGCGCGAGCGCAGGTGACCGGGGCATCCGTCGTCTTCGCCGACGAGCCGACCGGTGCACTCGACTCGGCGACGTCGTCCGACGTCATGGGGGCGCTGCTCGACTCGACGGTCGGGCAGGGGCGCACGCTCGTGCTCGTCACGCACGACGCCGGCGTCGCGGGGCGCTGCTCGCGGATCGTCGACATGCGAGACGGCCGGGTCGTGGCCGAGCGGGTGCCGGCATGATCGCGCGCGTCGCGTGGCTGCTCGCCCGGCCGGACTCGACGGGGATCGCCGCGTCGGCGCTGCCCGTCACGGCGTTCGGCGTCGTGACGGCGCTCCTGCTCACCGTCATCGGCGGCGCGCAGTCGTTCTGGGGCTGGACCGACGAGATGGGCTTCACCTACCAGGCGCTCGCCGTCATCGCGCTCGTGCTGCTCGTCGTGCCGCTCGTGTCGCTCGGCGGCGCGGCCGCCCGGCTCTCGGCGCGCCGGCGCGACGACCGCCTCGCCACGCTGCGGCTGCTCGGCG
>NZ_SDPN01000048.1 GCF_004134825.1 Agromyces albus | reverse complement strand
GGCCGCGCGCATCAGGCCGGCCGTGCTCGAGCTCATCGACGCGGCGGGCCTCGCCCGCGTCGCAACGTTCCTCGGCGCGGCGGCGCTCGCCGGCACGCCCCTCGAGTCGATCGCGCCCGGTGAGACGTTCCTGCTCGCCCAGAGCGACACGGCAGGGGCGGCCGTCGAGGCGGCGGCGATCGCGGCCGTCTTCGCCGAGGCGGGCGGCCGGGTCACGATGTCGACGGATGCCGCAACCGGCGAGCGGCTCCTCGACATCCGCCGCGCCGTGCATCCGGCCTTCGCCGCGACCGGGCAGGTGCTCATCGAAGACGTCGCGGTGCCGCGCTCCCGACTGCCCGAGATGTTCCGCGCGATCGAGGAGATCGGCGCGCGCCACGGCCTCGAGATCCCCACGATCGCGCACGCGGGCGACGGCAACCTCCACCCGAACTTCGTGTTCACGGGCGACGAGGTGCCCGAGCACGTGTGGGCCGCGGCCGACGAGCTGTTCCGCGCCGCCGTGGCGCTCGGCGGCACCCTCACGGGCGAGCACGGCGTCGGCATCCTCAAGCGACGCTGGCTCGCCGCTGAGCTCGGCGAGGACTCGTTCGAACTGCAGCGCGGCATCAAGGCGCTGTTCGACCCGAGCGGCATCCTGAACCCGGGCGTGATGTTCGAGGCATCCGCGCCGCCCGCTCGATAGGCTGCCCGGGTGAGCCACGCACCCGTGCCAGCCCAGAATCCGAGGCCAGCGCAGAATCCGACCCCGTCGCCATCGCTCTGGGCCGCGCCGCCGCCGCCGCGGGCCCGGAGCGGCGGTGTCGCGTTCGCGATCGTCGGCATCCTGCTCGGCGTCATCATCGGCCTGCTCGTGCTCGCCTATCTCGCGGTCGCGCTCGGCGTGTCGGCACTCGCCGTCGGATCGCTCCTCGCTCTCGTGCCGCTCGCCATCGTGTTGCTCGCGGTGCGATGGGTCGACCGCTGGGAACCCGAGCCGCGGTGGGCGCTGTGGTTCGCGTTCCTGTGGGGCGCTGCGGTGTCCGTCGCCGTCGCGCTCATCGTCGACCTCGGCGTGCAGCTCCTCCTCGCGTTCGCCGAGCCGGGTGGCAGCCCGAACGAGGCGATGGCGGCGGTGGTGCAGGCGCCGATCGTCGAGGAGACCGCGAAGGGCATCGGCGTGCTCCTGCTCTACGCATTCTCGCGCTCGCACTTCGACGGGCCGGTCGACGGCCTCGTGTACGCGGCCACGGTCGCAGCGGGCTTCGCCTTCACCGAGAACATCCTCTACTTCGGTGCAGCGCTCGCCGAAGGCGGCATCGGCGAGCTCGGCGCCGTATTCGTGGTGCGCGGGCTGTTCTCCCCGTTCGCGCACGTGCTGTTCACCGCGTGCACCGGGCTTCTCATCGGCGTCGGCGCCCGACGTGGCGGTGGAGTGGGAGTCGTGGGCTGGTTCCTGCTCGGCCTCGCCGCAGCCGTGCTCCTGCACGCCCTCTGGAACGGATCGCTCACCTTCGCCGACGACGCGATCGGGCTCTACTTCACCGTGCAGGTGCCGATCTTCATCGGCGCGGTGCTGCTCACGTTCTTCCTCCGCCGTCAGGAGATGCGCGTGACGCGTGCTCGTCTGGACGAATACGCCGCGGTCGGATGGTTCAGCACCGCAGAGGTCGAGATGCTCGCGACACCGGCCGGTCGCCGGCGCGCCCGGGCGTGGGCGCGTTCGCAGACGCCGCCTCGAACCGCCCTCATGCGGCGGCTCATCGCCGATGCCACTCATCTTGCGTTCAATCGGCACGTGCTCGTCTCCGGCCGCGGCGACGTGCGGCACGTCACCGACGAGCGCCTGCTGCTCGATGCCGTCGCACTCGATCGGGCGGCACTGCTGCGCTGAATCGGATGTCGCGATCACCCCTCGCACACGAGGAAACTCGCCGCCCTGTGGTGTGGCACTGCCGACAGCGCTACAGGACGACGAGTTCTCGATTACCAGCGTGCAACGTGTTCGGGGGGAGCGCAAGAGGGAATGGACGGGTGTCCGCGTTTGCTCCGCACCCCTCTATCTGTTTGGCTGGACGCATGACCGATACGAACAGCAAGCCCGAAATCGACTTCCCCGAGGGCCCGGCTCCCACCGAACTCGTGGTCGAGGACATCGTCGTGGGCGACGGCGCCGAGGCGACGCCCGGCTCGACCGTCGACGTGCACTACCTCGGCGTCGAGTACGACTCGGGCGATGAGTTCGACTCATCGTGGAGCCGCGGGCAGTCGATCAACTTCCCGCTGCAGGCGCTCATCGCCGGCTGGCAGGAGGGCATCCCCGGCATGAAGGTCGGCGGTCGACGCAAGCTCACGGTTCCCCCGCACCAGGCCTACGGCCCGGCCGGCGGCGGCCACCAGCTCTCGGGAAAGACCCTGATCTTCGTGATCGACCTGCTCGGCGTCAGCTGAGCACGATCACCTGATCTCGAAGGCCGGTGGGCGTGAGCCTGCCGGCCTTCGTCATGCCCGCCGGTCATGGCTTGCGCTCGCGGCCGTGCCGGCTCATCGCGCGGGACGCCGCGGCCCGGGCCTGCGCGGACTCCGCTCGGGTTCCGTTCGCTCCTGCACTCGTTCCACGAGCTCACGCCACGGCCCAGTGAGCTGACGCTCGGCGAGCGTCGCCTCATGCGGCTCGCAGCGGATGCGATAGATGAAGCGGTCGGGCTCTGGCGGCGCCGGCGGCGGCGTGCTCCACGGGATCTCGCGGATGAGCACGTACCACTCGTCGGGGTCGGGCTGCTCCTCGACGTGGACTTCCCACGTCAGTCGAAGTCCGGCGATGCCCCCGCTCCGCGAGACGATGACGTCCATGTCGGCATCGTACTCCCGGCGTCGCTCGCGGCGCGCTCCGGAACCGGATCCAGCGCGGGGAGCTCCTCGATGCCGACCGCGCTCCAGCCGCTCGTCACCGCTCGCGACTCGGGGGAATCGGCGCCGAAGCGCTCGTCGGCTGCGCGCACCGTCTCGGCGGCGAACGTGTGGAATCCGTCGTCAGGGCGGAGTCTGCCCGACGTGAGCACGTCGTACCAGATGCGCCCCACGTGCTCCCACGCGAACCCGCCGAGTTCGATCGCCGCGAGGGCGAACGCACGATTGGGAATGCCGGAGTTCAGGTGCACACCACCGTTGTCGTCGTCGGTCTCGATGTACCGGTCGAAATGGTCGGGCTGCGGATCACGACCGAGCACGTCGTCGTCGTACGCCGTGCCGGGCTCCTTCATCGAACGGATGGCGCGTCCCTCGACGAGGTCGGTGAACACGCCCTCGCCGATGAGCCACGTCGCCGAGGCGGCATCCTGACCCATGCCGTATTGCTCCACGAGAGCACCGAACACATCCGAGATGTGCTCGTTGAGCGCGCCCGACTGACCCTGGTAGCGAAGCTTCGCCGTGCGCTCGGTGACGCCGTGGGTGAGTTCGTGGCCGATGACGCTGAGCGAGTTCGTGAATCCCCGGAAGACCTCGCCGTCGCCATCGCCGAAGACCATGCGCTCGCCGTCCCAGAACGCATTGTCGTAGCGGTCGCCGTAGTGCACGGTGGCCTCGAGGGGAATGCCCGCGCCGTCGATGGAGTCGCGACCGAACACGCGTGCGAAGAGCTCGAAGGTCTCGCCGAGGCCGTCGTACGCGGCGTCGACAGCCGCGTCGCCCGTGATCGGCTGGCCCTCGCGACGCACGAGGCGCCCGGGCAGCCGTTCGGCGTTCTCGGCGTCGGAGATGCGGCGGTCGGGCGAGGGCGCCATGCCCGGCAGAGCGGCCGGACGTTCGTCGCGCGCCGGTCGCTCGTGAGCGATGAACGATGGGGGCTCGCCCTCGCGCCGCCACTCGCGCATGGGTGCGTCTCGGAGCAGTGACCGGCGGGCCGCGTCGGCTGCGACGTCGAAGCGGGGATCGTCGATCGCCGCGATGCGGGCGAGCAGGTATGGCGGCACGATCGCCTTGTGCGGTGTCGAGTAGGGGTAGGGCCTGGGCGTCCGCGTCATGATTCGATCGTGTCATGCGCCGCCGACAGGCGCGCTGGCAATTCGCTCGGCACGCCGACTCGCCCGGCGGGTCCCGGCGCGCGCCCGACATCCGCTCGGTGCCCGTGTCGACTTGCCGCGCGGCATCCGGGTTGCGAAGCTGGGCTCGTGCAAGTTGCCGCTGTCGTCGCCCAGCCCGAGGTGCGAACCCATCCGATCGGCCTCGTGCCGGCCGCGATCGTGTGCGCCGCTGCGGTGTTCCTCTTCGGCGTCGAGGTGCCGGTCGTGGGCTACGCGATGCTCGCGCTCGGCCTTGCGGGCGCATGGCTCGCCGACCGCTCGGGGCGCACGAGCCGGCTCCTGCCAGACCTCGCCCTCGTCGCGCTCGGCCAGGTGATCGTCTCCACGATCTCGGTCGCGGCCGACATCAGCTACTGGAACATGCTCCTGATGGGCGTCGTACTCTCCCTCGCGGTCGTCGTGCCGTTCGTGATCTCGCGGTTCGTGTTCGGCGACCGCGTCATCCGGTTCCCCTGGCGCACCGGCCACCGGTGGTCGCCGGTGCAATGGTCGTACCTGGTGCTGATCGCGGTGCTCGGCTGGCTGATCCTGCCGTTCTACTTCATCACCTCCGGCGTCTACACGAACTGGCCGACCGTGACGCTGCCCGACGAGATCGCCCGGCTGTTCGTGGGCGTGAACGCCGTGGGCATCTGGGACGAGCTGTTCTTCGTCTGCACGGTGTTCGCCCTGCTCCGACGGCACTTCCCGGTGTGGCAGGCGAACCTGCTGCAATCGATCGTGTTCGTGTCATTCCTCTGGGAGCTGGGCTACCAGAGCTGGGGGCCGCTCCTGACGATCCCGTTCGCGCTCCTGCAGGGCTACACGTTCACGCTCACGAAGTCGCTCTCGTTTGTGATCACAGTGCACCTGTTGTTCGATCTCGTGGTGTTCCTCGTCATCGTGTACGCGCACACCGGAGTGCCGCCGATCTTCCTGCTCGCGCCGCCGTGACGGCCTCGGGATCATGCGCCTCGCGGGCGATGCGCCTCATTGCGCGTGCCGTGTCACGACGAAGCTTCCATCCGGTCGCCATTCCACGGTGAGCACGTCGGTCTCCGATGCCCTTCCCATGACGCCGTCGCCATCCTGATCGATGCGCGTTCCGACACCCCTGGGGATGGCCGCGTGCATCGTCATGCCCCGCTCGAGCACGCGTTCCAGTGAGGCGCAGTTCACCACCATGCCGCTCGTTTCCAGCTCGACGATGAGACACGCGATGCCGTTTCTCGGGACCTCTGGATTGTCCGAGTTCGCCGGACTCGCCCGAACCGTTGCATAGACCGTGACGCCGGCCGCCGGCCCGTCGGGACCGAGGATGAGCGCGACGCCGGACCTCTCGAAGGTCTGGTTCAGCCAGCCCGGGACGAACCCTTCGCCAGGGAGCATGCCGTTACCCCGTCGAGGGTCCCGGAAGAAGTCGAGCGCCGCACCGGCCGGCAGTGCCGAGTCGGGATCGGCCGTTGGCGCTGGCGTGATCGTGATATCGAACCCCGGTGGCCGGTTCACCGCATCGCCGAGCCCGAGCCAGGCTGCGAACAGCCCGGCGCCGACGATGACCCCGATCGCGCCGGCCGACAGCGGCGTCAGTCGACGCCGCTGTGCTGACGCGGCATCCCCGATGGGCAGCTCAGACGGCTCGGCGAAGGGCTGTGCGCCCTCCGGAGGGGGCGAGGGTGCCCCTTTCCTGTCGGCGCGCTCGCGTTCGATCTCGAGCAGCTGCCACTCACTCTCGGTGAGCTCCAGCACTCGGTCTGACGCGTGGTCGTAGCGCGCGATGCGCGGCTCATCAGAGCCGGACTGCGAGTACACCCGCGATTCGAGCGCAGAACGCGCATCGATACCATCGTCGTTTCCCGCCATGATCCGCCGATCCGATTGGAGCATATGCCCGACCGGCGCGGCGGCAGAAGCCAGACGACGGGGGGGTGCTGCGACTACTTCAGCTGTCCGCGGATCTCCCCGGGTTGGTTCGTCGTCGTGTGCACGTTGACGTAGTAGGCGCGCGGGTCGTCTTCGATGGCCGCGAGCAGGCTGGCATCGGGCGTTGCGCAGCCGGAGGTTTCGAAGCTCGTCTCGCCCACCTCGACGGTCAACGGTACGACCACGGGTCCGGGGGCGTTGCGCTCCCCGACGTGGATGTGCGCGGCGACCGCCCCTGACGAGAGCCCGGTCGCGGTGAGCTCCCAGCACAACTCGTCGCCCTCGATCTCGTAGGAGAACGTGCCATATGCGCCGCCCACGGTGGGCGCCGGCACCTCCTGGCCGGTGTTGAGGGGGATCTGAGGAGAATCGGGCGGTGCAGCGGCGGCGCCTCCGGCACCGGTGAAGGCGAGGGCGGCGATGGCGGCGATGGCGAGGGCGGTGGATCGAGTTCGACTGGTCATGGTCATGATGAAATCTCGCTTCCTCGGGTAATTCGGCACGCTACGCCCACCGCGCGGAGCACACAAGGCCGAGTCAGGCCTCGACGGATGCCCCGTGGTCGCCCAGCCATGCGAGCAGCACGGCCGCGTGGTTGACCTGCTCATCGCGAGCGCCGAACAGCAGGGTCACTCGCTTCTGCTCGCGGCCCGTGGCGAGGAGCGCTTCGGTGGCGGGGTTGGCATCGAGCTCGTCGCGATACCGCCCGGCGAACTCGTCGAAGCGCTCGCGGTTCTGATGCCACTCCGTGCGGAGCCCGGGGGAGGGGGCGACATCCTTGGCCCACTCGTCGAGCTCGGCGCGATCCTTGCGCACGCCGCGCGGCCACAGCCGATCGACGAGCACCCGGTAGCCGTCGGATGTATCGGGCGGCTCGTACACGCGCTTCATCGTGAAGCCCATGGTGGCCAGTCTGCCCGGGTTCCGTGACCCTGTCGAGGAGAGCGTGGCGACCTTTTGCGCGCCGACGACTCTGTGAAACAGTCGTCAGCCGGCAAAGGGTCGTGGCGGTGGCGTGGCGGGAGGCAGGGAAGCACGGCGGCCGCGTGGCATCCGCTCTGGTAGACTCTTCAGGTTGCCGTCAGAACGGCCGCGCATAAAGAGAGCCCAGGCATCAGGCCACGGGCAGCGCGCAACGAGAGAAAGGGGATCCCATCTATGGCACTTGAAGCTGATGTCAAGAAGGCGATCATCGAAGAGTACGCGACGCACCCCGGTGACACTGGATCCCCTGAGGTTCAGATCGCGCTCCTCACGAAGCGAATCAAAGACCTCACCGAGCACCTGAAGGAGCACAAGCACGACCACCACTCGCGTCGTGGCCTGCTCCTCCTCGTCGGTCAGCGTCGTCGTCTGCTCGGCTACCTCGCCGATGTGGACATCAACCGCTACCGCAAGCTCATCGAGCGTCTCGGTCTGCGCCGCTAAGCGCATTCTGCGCGGCTTTCGCTGATACCGCGAACTTCTTCGGAACGGGTCGTCGCCTTCGGGCGGCGGCCCGTTTTCGTTTCACGTTGATCAGCTCGCCCGCGCCCGGTAGGCGCGAACGGCCATGCGATTGCCGCAACGCGTGCTGCAGAACCGGCGCGAGGTGTTCTTCGAGAGGTCCACGTAGAGGCCCTCGCAATCATCGGCGTCGCACACGCGGAGCCGTTCCATCTGGTCGGCACGGATGACGTCGACGAGCGCCATGGCGGCCTCGACGAGAATCCTGCGGGCGAGCGGGGCTTCGGCCTCGGTCGCGTGGATGTGCCAGTCCGCACCGTCATGACGCACGAGGCGTGGGAGGGCGCGCGCCTCGGCGAGCAGTTCGTTGACCGAGACGGCCGCATCGTCGCGGTCCTGCAGCCAGATCGCTCGAAGTCGAGTGCGGGCGTCGCGCACCTCGGCAAGCTCGCGCTCGTCGCCGTCCCTGCGGCCCGAGTAGTCCCACGCGTCGAGCAGGGCGACGAGTTGCCCTGGTCTCGACAGCTCGTCTTCGCCCGAATCGGATGCCTCGGGCGACGTCTCGGTGAGGGCGGCGACGAAGCCGAGGGCCACCTCGGTGTCATGGGTGAAAATCATTTGACTCCTGACGCATCGTTCCACTACTGTCATGAGCATAACGGGTTTCGGGCATGACGGGAGCGTCCGACCCGGCTCGGCGCAACGACGGAAGGGCACCAGATGCACGGGTCACGCAGGATCGGGATCGGAATCCTGCTCGGGCTCGCGTCCGGCCTCGCCTTCGGAGCGGGCGGCGCGATCGTCAAGCCCCTGCTCGAGTCGGGATGGTCGCCAGGCGCGGCCGTGTTCTTCCGCATCACCGTCGCGGCTGCGCTGCTCGCCGTGCCGGGCCTCTTCGCGCTGCGATTCGACCTGCGGCCGCTCTGGCGCGCGAAGTGGACGGTGCTCATCTATTCCGTGATCGCCGTCGCCGGCGTTCAGCTCGCCTTCTACACTGCGATCGCCCGCATTCCCGTGAGCACCGCCCTGCTCATCGAGTACCTCGCCCCGGTCGCGCTCGTGGCCTTCGCCTGGGTCACCAGTCGTCGCGTCCCCCAGTTCGTCGTGCTCGCGGGGTCGGTCGTCGCGATCGCCGGTCTCGTGCTCGTGATCGGTCCGGCCGGTGGCGCCCTCGATCCCTTCGGCGTCGTGATCGCCGGAATCGCGATGATCGGCGTCGCCGTCTACTATCTGCTCGGCGAGCGCAGCGACACCGGCGTGCCTCCCATCGCCCTCGCAGCTGCCGGATGCGTGATCGGATGCCTCGTGCTCGGCGCCGCGGCGCTCACCGGACTCGTGCCCTTCGAAGCCGAGTTCACCGACATCGAGTTCTTCGGCGGTGTCGCCCCGTGGTGGGTGCCGGTGCTCATGGTCGGCGCGATCTCGACCGCGTTCGCCTACGCCGCCGGGATCCAGGCGATCCGCATGCTCGGCACCCGGCTCTCGTCCTTCCTCGGCCTCTCGGAGGTCGTCTTCGCCGCGATCGTCTCCTGGGTGCTCATCGGCGAGGCCATCGGGCCGGTGCAGGCGATCGGCGGGCTGCTCATCCTCGCGGGTATCGTGCTCGTGCGTCTCGAGCGCCGCACGCCCGACCAGCCGGCGCCCGCCCCCGATCTCGACCTCGTGCGGGTTCCGGGCACTGTCGGCGCCGGCGGCCCTCGGCAGGGCGACGTTCCGTAGCTCCCCGATCGAGGAGATCGGCGAAGGCGAGCACGCCGGGCAGACGGTGTGACCTGCGCGCGCGTCGGCGTGCGTCACAGCCGCACCGTCTGCCATAGCGTTGAGGCATGACGATTCGTGCTCCGCGTTCGAAGCCGTTGCTCGCGTGGGAGCCGTTCCCGTTCCTCGTGCTGCTGGTGTTGCTCCTCGCGACGACGGTCGTGCGGCCGGATGCCACGCCGTGGGCCTTCTGGCCCCTGGTCGCGCTGACAGCAGCCGCTGCGGTCCTGCTCATCAGGTCACTCGTGCGCAGCAGCCGCCCCGCGAACCCCGACCAATGGGGCGACCTCACGAGCCTCGAGGGGCTCACGCTCGTCGATGCGCCGCACGTCGACCGGAAGGTGCGCACCGTCGTGCCCGTCGCCGACGTCGAGCGGCACCAGCCGTCGATCGAGCTCGCCCGCCTCCACGGCGGTACCGAGCAGCAGGCCGTGCTCGTGCCGCGCGCGAGCCGCTGGCTCTCTCGCCGGTATCGCATCGGCGTGCAGCTCGTGGGCGGCAACCGCCCGCGGCACGCGGGGTTCCTCGGCAGCAGCGCCGAGGAGCGCTGGGTCGAGCTGCTCGACGGGTTCCGTGCCCGGGGCGAGTACGTGCGCGTGCCCGCCCTCGTGACGGGGGCGTCACGGCCCTACGGCGTCGAGCTCGACCTCAGCGGCCTGCCGCACCTCGAGGACGGCACGGCGACTGGGTGACGGATGCCGCGAGCCGGCGGCATCCGATCGCCGTCGGGCCTCGCGAGCGCATGGCGCCGACGCTCAGGCCTCTGCGCGCTCCGCGCCGGCCGCCTCGGCCTCTTGGCGTGCGAGATCGGAGCGCACCTCGTCCATGTCGAGTGCGCGCACTTGCGAGACGAGCTCGTCGAGCATCGGTCGGGGGAGTGCACCGGCCTGGGCGAACACGCCGATGCCGTCTTTGAAGGCCATGATCGTGGGAATCGACGTGATGTTCATCGCGGCTGCGAGCTGCTGCTGGTCTTCGGTGTCGACCTTCGCGAAGACGAGGTCGGGATTCGCCTCGGATGCGGCCTCGTAGTTCGGCGCGAACTGCATGCACGGGCCGCACCACCCGGCCCAGAAGTCGACGAATACCGTGCCCTCTTGGAGGATGGTCTTCTCGAAGGTGTCCAGAGTGAGTGCGACGGTAGCCATCGCTCCAGCCTAGGGTCCAGATCTGTCCGTCCGCCCGGTATTCGCTGTGAACGGCGTGCGCGCGCTTCAGGTGTCACGTGTACGGGGTCCGATATCGTGAACGCGTGGTCGCATTCGGAGGGGTGCTCGGGTCGTTCCGCCGCCGTGCCGCCACCGAGGCGAACGACGCCGCGGCCGCCGTCGCCGCCGACGAGGCGTTCCTCCTCGACGCGGCCATCCACGATGTCGACTGGCGTGCGTTCCCGCCCGGCACCGAGTTCAGTCGCTTCGAAGCCCCGAGCGGCCAGCTCGCCCGCGTCGCCCTCGGTCCATCCGACGCGCCACGAGTCGTGCTCGTGCCGGGCGCCACCGGGTCGAAAGAGGACTTCGTGCTCATGTTCCCGCTCTTCGCCGCGGCCGGTTTCCGGGTGGAGTCGTTCGACCTCGCAGGCCAGTACGAGTCGGCGCACGCCGGCCCGTGGAATCTCGATCCACCCCGCACGCGGTACGACGAGCGGCTCTTCCTCGACGACCTGCTCGCCGTGCTCGACGACGGCACCGGGCGCGCCCATGTGCTCGGCTACAGCTTCGCGGGCACGCTCGCCGAGCTCGCGCTGCTCGAACGGCCCGACCGCTTCGCGAGTCTCACGCTGCTGAGCGCACCACCCGAACCCGGCCAGGCCTTCCGCGGGGTCAAGCGCATCGGACCGATCAGCGCCTTCACGTCGCCGCGACAGGGCGCGGCCCTCATGCTGTGGGGCATCCGCAACAACCTCAACCGGGTGCCGGCCAGCCGGCTCTCCTTCGTACGCGAGCGCTTCGCACTCACGCGGCGCGACAGCGTCGACGACATCATCGCCCTCATGATGGACACTCCCGACCTCAGGGCCCGGATCGCCCTCGCAACCGTGCCGAAGCTCGTCGCCGTCGGTGAGCACGACTTGTGGCCGCGCGAGCTGCACGAGCGCTCAGCGCGCGAGCTCAACGCGACCCTCGCGGTGTATGCCACCGGTCACAGCCCGTGCGAGACGGCGCCGCACCAATTGGCGCGCGACATGCTCTCGCTCTTCGAGGCGAGCGGCAGCACGCCGTAACGCCTCACGCGCTCAGCGGGTGCTGGGTGTTCTCCTCTTGACCCGATGGGTCCGACCGGCCCGACGGTCGGCCCGTCGCTCGAGCGGCGGCCACTCGCGCCACTCCACCAGGATCGTGTGGAATGCCATGCGCAGGCGCCGGGCGAGCTGCGCGACGGTATCGAACGGCCGGGCTGAGACGCCCACGACGAGCCGGCGATCCCGCACGACCGTCATGCCCGGCTGGAGCCACCACGCCAGGTCGAGGTCGTCGTGCAGGTCGGCGCGATCGCGGTGCACGATGTCGCGCAGCTCCGCCCACGCATCCGCGCGGATCGCGTAGTTCGACCCGAACAGCGGCGGATGCCCGAGCAGCACGCCGATGACGGTGAAGTAGCCGCCGAGGTAGATGTTGCGGGCGATCCAGCGCACGACGGCACTGCCGCCATAGAACCGGCCCGAGTCCGTGACGGCCGTCGGCCGGTCGTCTTCCGCCATCCGCCGCTCGATCACGGCGATCCAGTCGGGCGCGGGCAGCGAGTCCGCGTCGAGCCGGGCGAGGAGGTCGCCGGATGCCGCGTCGAAGCCCGCAGCCGTCGCGGGCCAGATGCCCCGCAACGGCTCGTGGACGAGCCGGGCGCCCGCGGCACCGGCGACGGCGGCCGTGGCATCCGTCGATCCGTTGTCGACCACGATGACCTCGTCGGCGGGGCGGGTCTGCCGGGCGAGCGCTTCGAGGCACGAGGCGAGGAAGCCCGCGTCGTTGTAACTCGGAACGATGACCGAAATGGTGCCCATCACGGCGAGTCTAGCCACGAGTCGACGGCGCTACGCACGAATCCTGCGTCGTGACGCGCCGAGACGGTGGGAGGTCTGTCGCTCGCGCCGACCTTGCCCTTAGGCTCTGGCAATGTCGGGCGTCAACATGGACGACGCCCAGAGTGGAAGGAAGACGATGTACCCATCTAAACCACTTTCCAAGCGTGCCAGAGCCGTCGCGATCGCGACGGCTGCGGCATTCACGATCGCCCTCATTCCCGCCGGGGCGGCCTTCGCCGCACCGGCCGCGAAGTGCGACAACCGCATGAACAACACCGTGGCGAAGCTGCTCCAGTGTGTCGACGCCGACGGCGTGGTCGAACACCTCGACGCTCTGCAGGCGATCGCCGACGCGAACGACGGCACTCGTGCGGCTGGGCTGCCCGGCTACGAGGCGAGCGTCGACTACGTCGTCGAGACGCTCGAAGCTGCCGGGTGGAACGTGTCGATCGACGAGTTCCCGTTCACCTTCGTGGGGCCGTCCGAGCTCGAACAGCTCACCCCGGTCAACGCGACCTACCCGACCGGGCCGTTCACGGGCACCGGCTATGGTGAGCTCGTCGGCACGGTGATTCCCGTCGACATCAACCTCGAGGGCGACCGGTCGACTACGAGCGGCTGCGAGGCAGCCGACTTCACCGGGCTCGACTTCTCGGGCACGGCAGACATCGCCCTCATCCAGCGTGGCTTCTGCAACTTCTCGGTCAAGGCGCTCAATGCAGAGGCAGCCGGCGCCGAGGCAGTGGTCATCTTCAACCAAGGCAACACTCCCGACCGCGAGGGTCTGGTCACCGGAACGCTCGGCGGCAACGACATCGTCGCGATCCCCGTGGTCGGCGCGAGCTTCGCGCAGGGTGTAGCACTCTCCACGGCCGGGTCCACGGCACGCGTCATGGTGCCGCAGCCCGAGTCGCGTCCACAGAAGAACGTCATCGCGGAGCTTCCCGGCGTGAACGACGAGAACGTCGTGATGGCCGGCGCGCACCTCGACTCGGTGCAGGCCGGTCCGGGCATCCAAGACAACGGCACTGGTTCGGGGTCCCTTCTCGAGATCGCCGAGCAGCTGGCGAAGGTCAAGCCGCAGAACACCGTGCGCCTCGCATGGTGGGGTGCCGAGGAGAGCGGCCTCATCGGATCGCGTGAGTACGTCGCCGAGCTGAGCCAGGAGGAACGCGACCGCATCGCGCTCTACCTGAACTTCGACATGGTGGCATCGCCGAACTTCATCTACATGGTGTACGACGGCGACGAGTCGGGCTTCGAGGCCCCGGTGGTCGTGCCCGAGGGATCGGTGCAGATCGAGGACCTGTTCGAGAGCTACTTCACGAGCGTGGGCCTGCCGTACGACGACGCCGAGTTCAGCGGCCGCAGCGACTACCAGGCGTTCATCAACGCCGGCATCCCCGCCGGCGGCCTGTTCACCGGCGCCGAGGTCGTGAAGAGCCCCGAGCAGCAGGCGATCTGGGGCGGCATCGCCGGTGAGTCGTTCGACCAGTGCTACCACCAGGCGTGCGACACGATCGACAACGTCAACCTCGAAGCGCTCGATGTGAACGTCGACGCGATCGCGCTCGCCGTGCTCGCGTACGCGTACTCGACGGAATCCGTCAACGGCGTGCCGGGCGTGCCCGTGCCCGACGGTCTCGTGCTCCCGGCGCCCGCCGGACCCGAGATGACGTGGAGTGCTGGCGGCGGCGGTCTCGAACACGACCACGACCACGAGCCGACCGACCTCGACTGAGTCGGCCTGATCGGAAGCGGGGCGGGGGTGCCGGAGACGGCGCCCCCGCCCTCCGTATTCTGGGCGTATGCAGACGATCGTCAAGCGACGCGACGACGCCCCCGAGGGCTTCTTCGAAGCCGAGGCGGCCGGCTTGGGCTGGCTCGCCGCGGCCGGCGGTGCGCGCACGGTCTCTGTCGTGGCGGTCTCACCCGGCCGGATCGAACTCGAGCGGGTCGAACAGTCAGCTCCGAACCATACGGCCGCGGGGGCGTTCGGTGCGGCCCTCGCCCGGACGCATGCAGCTGGGGCGGCCGCGTTCGGCGCACCGCCCGACGGATGGACCGGGCCGCTCTTCATCGGCCGTCGCCGGTTGCCCGCGGCAGAGGAACCCACGTGGGGCGCCTTCTACGCGCGCGACCGCGTGCTGCCCTATCTCGAGATCGCCGAGGAGGCCGGGAACACGACCGCCGCGGAGGGTCGGCTCGTCCGGCGGGCGGCCGAGGCGATCGCGGCCGGCGCGTTCGACGACGACGACCCGCCTGCCCGGGTCCACGGCGACCTCTGGAACGGCAACGTGCTGTGGTCGGCCGACGGCGTCGTGCTCATCGACCCCGCGGCGCATGGCGGCCACCGGGAGACCGACCTCGCGATGCTCGCGCTGTTCGGCTGCCCGTTCCTCGGCGACGTGCTCGCGGCGTACGACCGTGCCTCGCCGCTCCGGCCGGGATGGCGTGAGCGCGTTCCGCTCCATCAGCTGCATCCGCTCGCGGTGCACGCGGCCGGACACGGTCGCGGGTACGGCGTCGCACTCGCGGAGGCCGCCGAGGCGGTGCTGGGACTGGCGTGACGGATGCGGGAATAGCTCGGGCGAGACATCCGTTCGGATAATTACATGCAAATGCATGAAACAAGAACCAGAGCCCAGGAGGGCGAGATGCAGTTCGGAATCTTCACCGTCAGCGACATCACCCAAGACCCCACGACGGGTCGAACTCCGACCGAGAATGAGCGCATCAAGGCGACCCTGGCCATCGCGAAGCACGCGGAGGAGGTCGGGCTCGATGTCTTCGCCCTCGGCGAGCACCACAATCCGCCGTTCTGGTCCTCGTCGCCGACGACGACGCTCGCCTACATCGCCGCGCAGACCTCGACCCTGCAGCTGTCGACCGCGACGACCCTGATCACGACCAACGACCCGGTGAAGATCGCCGAGGACTTCGCGATGCTGCAGCACGTCGCCGACGGTCGCGTCGACCTCATGCTCGGCCGTGGCAACACCGGCCCGGTCTACCCGTGGTTCGGCAAGGACATTCGCCAGGGCATCAACCTCGCGCTCGAGAACTACGGCCTCCTGCACCGCTTGTGGCGTGAGGACTTCGTCGACTGGGAAGGCCAGTTCCGCACGCCGCTCCAGGGCTTCCAGTCGACGCCGCGCCCGCTCGACGACGTGCCGCCGTTCGTCTGGCACGGCTCGATCCGCAGCCCCGAGATCGCCGAGCAGGCCGCCTACTACGGCGACGGGTTCTTCGCGAACCACATCTTCTGGCCGGCCTCGCACACGCAGCGCATGATCGCCCTCTACCGCCAGCGCTTCGAGCACTACGAGCACGGCACCGCCGAGCAGGCGATCGTCGGACTCGGCGGACAGGTGTTCATGCGGAGGAACTCGCAAGACGCGGTGCGGGAGTTCCGCCCGTACTTCGACAACGCGCCGGTGTACGGGCACGGGCCGAGCCTCGAGGAGTTCACCTCGCAGACCCCGCTCACGGTCGGCAGCCCGCAGGAGGTCATCGACAAGACGCTCGGCTTCCGCGACTACGTGGGCGATTACCAGCGCCAGCTCTTCCTCATGGATCACGCCGGCCTCCCGCTGAAGACCGTGCTCGAGCAGCTCGACCTGCTCGGCGAGGAGGTCGTGCCGGTGCTGCGCCGCGAATTCGCGAAGGATCGGCCCGCCACGGTTCCGGATGCCCCGACCCACGCCTCGCTCGTCGCCCGCAGGGCGAGCGACCAGCAGAGTGCCCGCAGGGCGAGCGACCAGCAGAGTGCCCGCAGGGCGAGCGACCAGCAGAGTGCGGCGCGCAACGCCGCCGCATCGGTCGCCGCCGCAGCGCCCAAGGGTGCCGCGTTCGGCGCCGCAGCCGTGAAGGGGGCATGACCATGACCACGCGAACGATCGCCGTCGTCTCGGCCGGGCTCAGCCAGCCCTCATCCACGCGCATGCTCGCCGACAAGCTCGCAGACGCCACGGTCTCGAAGCTCGCCGCCCAAGACGTCGAGGCGATCGTCGAGACCTTCGAGCTCCGCGACGTCGCCACCGACATCACGAACCACCTGTTGACGGGCTTCCCGAGTCCGAGGCTCGAGGCGGTCATCGACGCGGTCACGGGGGCCGACGGGCTCATCGCCGTCTCGCCGATCTTCACGACGAGCTACTCGGGCCTCTTCAAGTCGTTCTTCGACGTCGTCGGCTCCGATACCCTCGTCGACCTCCCGGTCGTCATCGGGGCGACCGCCGGCACGCCGCGCCACTCGCTCGCGCTCGACTACGCACTGCGTCCGATGTTCACGTACCTGCATGCGGTCGTGGCGCCGACCGGCGTCTTCGCCGCGACGGGGGACTGGGGTGACTCGGCCGACAGCGTGAAGACGCTGCCCAACCGCATCGACCGCGCGGCCCGCGAACTCGCGGCGCTCGTCGCCGCGAGCGACCGCTCGTCGACGGTGCGCGATCCGTTCGCGCTCGAGCGCCCTTTCGGCCACCTCATCGGCGGCCTCGCGGGGGAGTGACGGCCGGTCGGCTACCGGCCCTCTCGAGAAGTGGCCTCCGGCTCGTCGTCGGGGCTCGCCCGCCTTCGGGCGTCGAGTCCCGAGACGACCCGGTCGACGAGGAGGCCGAGAATGATCGCGATGGGGATGGAGACGACCACGGCGAGAAGCGGGTTCTCGGGGAGCGCGGTTCCCACGACCGCCCCGATGGTGACGTTGTAGCCCGCCCACGCGACACCGGCCGCGAGGGAGAGCGGCAGGTATCGTCGCAGCGGCACGCGACCCGCGCCGGCCGCGATGTTCACCGCGATCCTCGCGAACGGCACGTACCTGGCGGTGAACACGAGCACCGCGGTTCGACGATGCACGCCGAGCGTGGCACGCTCGATCGCCCCGGCCACTCGCCCCCGGCGTTGCCAGCGCCAGCGGTCGACGCCGATGCGGCGGCCCATGAGGTAGCAGAGCCCGTCGCCGACGACCGCACCGGCCGCGGCGACCGCGATCGTGGCGCCGACCGCCGGATCGCCCGTGGTCGCGGCCAGCGCACCCAGCGCGACGACGGCGGTCTCACTCGGCAGCACGACGAGGAACGCGTCGCCCACGACGAGCGCGAACAGCGCCGGAAGCAGCCACGGCGAGGCCGCGAGACCGATGATCCAGGCAGCATCCACCCGGCAGTTCTAGCGGACCCGGGTGAACAGCCGGCGACGCGCCGGCATACCGCGCGCCGCGCGGCGGCTCAGTCGTCGAGCACGAAGCTGACCTCGAGCGTCACCGACCACCCGGTGATCTTGCCCTCCTTCGCCTCGACCTTCTGTTCCTTGACCCACGCTCCGCTGACGTGGCGCAGCGTCTGCGACGCACGGGCGACGCCCGCCGCGACGGCGTCTTCGAAGCTCGTATCGGATCGGACGGTGATGGTGGTGACACGTGCGACGGATGACATGGCATTCCTCCTCGAATGAAACGTGCATGCGTACGTCCCCCATCATCCGCCCGACCGTCGCGGAAAGCGAGGGAACTTTGCCCACGGCATCCGCCGGCGGTCGCCCGCTGACGCGTCGTCGACGGGCGGGCGAACGGCAACCGACGGCTCGGTGAACCCTCGGCGCTCACGCCCGAATCGGCGAGCGGCGATCCCGTCGTGCGCTCACGCTGGAAGCGTGAAGGTCGTCCTCCTCGCAGAATCGTTCCTCCCGCACATGAACGGGGTGACGCACTCGCTGCTGCAGGCGCTGCGCCATCTCGAGCGACGCGGCCACGAGGCCCTCGTCATCGCGCCGCGCTCCGGCCCGATCGACGAGCCCCTCTACGGTGCCAGCACCGTGCTCCTGCCGTCGATGCCGTTGCCGAGCTATCCCGACGTGCGCGTCACCCTCGCGAGCGTGCCTCGGCTCGCGTCGGTCATCCGCGACTTCGGCGCCGACGTCATGCACCTCGCGTCGCCGTTCGTGCTCGGCTGGCGCGGGCTCGCCGCGGCCGAGGCGGTGGGCATCCCCACGGTCGCGGTGTACCAGACCGACATCCCCTCGTA
Organism: Agromyces albus; assembly: GCF_004134825.1. GTDB lineage: Bacteria > Actinomycetota > Actinomycetes > Actinomycetales > Microbacteriaceae > Agromyces > Agromyces albus. Next base: position 8,892 of record NZ_SDPN01000048.1, on the reverse strand, counting down.
CGCCGAACGGTACGGCGTGCCGGGCGCAGCCCCGGCGCTGAACCGGCATCTCGGGCGCCTGCACCGCAGGGCGACGCTCACGCTCGCGCCGTCGTCGTCGGCGCTCGATCGCCTCGGCGGTCTCGGCGTCGACCGCTTGCGACTGTGGCGCCGCGGCGTCGACACCGAACGCTTCGCACCGTCGCGCCGAAGCGAGGCCTGGCGACGCGATGTCGCACCCGGTGGAGAGGTCATCGTCGGCTACGTCGGCCGACTGGCCGCCGAGAAGCAAGTGGAAGACCTGCGGGCGATAGCCGACCTCGACGGCACTCGCCTCGTCATCATCGGCGACGGTCCGTCGAGGCCGGCACTCGAGCGGATGCTGCCCGGCGCGCGCTTCACGGGATTCCTCGGAGGGGATGCGCTCGCCGAGGCCATGGCGAGCATCGACGTCTTCGTGCACCCGGGGGAGAGCGAGACGTTCTGCCAGACGATCCAGGAGGCGCTCGCGAGCGGTGTCCCGGTCGTCGCCACCGGGCGCGGTGGGCCCCTCGACCTCGTGCAGAGCAGCGTGAACGGATGGCTCTACCGGCCGGGCGACCTCGAAGAGCTCCGCGAGCGGGTGCGGGATCTGACCGGTGACGATGCGAAGCGCCGGGCGTTCGGCGTCGAAGCCCGGCGTGCCGTTGCCGGACGGGGCTGGGACCGGCTCGGCGACGAGCTCATCGGCCACTACGGCGAGGCGAGGCTGCTGCACTCGGCCGGCCGGACGGACGGCCGCTCGGCCGTCGTACCGGTCGAACGTCCGTCCGGCCCGAAGGCCACGGCGACCCCGGTCACGGCGAGCGAACTGGCGCAACGTGGCGGAGCGGCATCCGTACCGATCGCTGCGCCGCGCTGGCGCCGGTATGTGGCCGTCGGCGACTCGCTCACCGAGGGACTGTGCGACACGTCGCGGATGCAGGAGGGGGAGTTCCGCGGCTGGGCCGACCGGCTCGCGATGCTGCTCGCGCTCTCGAGCCCGGCCGAGCGCGTGGACTATGCCAACCTCGCGGTGCGAAGCCGCAAGGTCGCCGATGTCGTCGATCGCCAGTTGCCGATCGCGGCGGCGCTCGGCGCCGATCTCGTGACGGTGCTCGTCGGTGGCAACGACCTCGTCGGGCGCCGTGCCGATGCCCGTCGCCTCGCCGATCGACTCGGCTCCGGCATCAAGGCGCTGCGGGCGTCGGGGTGCGACGTGCTCGTCGTCACCGCGTTCATGCCGCGGCGGCCGGCCGCCAGACTCTTCGAGGCACGATTCGCGGCGTTCAACACGCGGCTTCGTGAGCTCGTACACGAGCACGGTGCGATGCTGCTCGACGTCGACGCTCTTCCCGAGCTCGTCGAGCGCCCGCGCTGGTCTGAGGACCGCGTGCACCTGAACGCCGCGGGGCATCGGGGGCTCGCCTATGCCGCGGCACGCGTGCTCGGAGTGCCCGACGCGGTCGAGCTCGGCGCCCTCGAACTCGCGATGCACGATGCCGACGAGTCACCGGCGCAAGAGCTCGGCGATCTCGAATGGTTGCGCCGCCATGCCGTGCCATGGGCGCTCCGGCGGCTGGCCGGGCGCACGGCGGGCGATGGGAGATCGCCAAAGCGCGAGACGCTCACGCCGGTCGCGGTTCAGGCGAGGCCGAGCACGCGCTCGCGGCGCGGGCCTGTGTCGCGTTGATCCGGGTCGCGGTGAGCGGTATCGCGGTGAGCCGTGTCGCGCTGAGCCGGCCGCTCAGCCGCTCTTGCGGCGGAACTCGCGCTGCTTCTCGGCGGGGCCGTGAGTGTTCTGCACCGCTGAGCCACCGTCGAGGTGCGATTCGCCGGACCGCTTCTCGGCCGCCTTCTTCTTGCGATCGAGGGCCTCGCGGAACTTGCGCTTCGTCTCCTCGGAGGCGCCGGTGTTGGTCTGCTCGTCGGAAGTCATGCCTTCGAGTCTGCCATGGAATTCCTGCTCGAGCCGCTCCACGGATGTCGGGGCCGCGACATCCGCGTCCCGGCTCGACCCGGCGGGAATACCCCGCTCTGCTAGAGTTGGAGCGGTCACCCGATGGGTTGCCGTCGTCTGAGGTGCCGCGAAGCGGTGCCGCATCCGCTCGGATGCAGGCGCACAACTGAATATCGAGCACCGACGGAGCAGGCCGGCAGGAAGCTGGTCCCCTGTGGTGGATCACCAACCGACGCGGATGGTGGACTTCTACTGGTGGCCAGCGTGAGCGCATCGACCTGATGTTTTTCGTACTGCCTGTTCCCTGCTCCTGAGTATGAGTCGCGCCCACACGGGGAGCGACGTAAAACAAAGGAGAAGACCTCTTGGAAGGTCCTGAAATCACGTTCGCCGAAGCCGTCATCGACAATGGCAAGTTCGGCACCCGCACGATCCGCTTCGAGACCGGCCGTCTCGCCCAGCAGGCGCAGGGTTCCGCCGCTGCATACATCGACGAAGAGACCATGCTGCTCTCGGCCACCTCGGTCTCGAAGCAGCCGAAGGAGCACTTCGACTTCTTCCCGCTCACGATCGACGTCGAAGAGCGCATGTACGCCGCGGGTCGCATCCCGGGCTCGTTCTTCCGTCGTGAGGGCCGCCCCTCGACTGAGGCGATCCTCACCTGCCGCCTGATCGACCGACCCCTGCGCCCCTCGTTCGTCGAGGGCCTCCGCAACGAGGTGCAGGTCGTCGTCACGGTGCTCGCCATCGAGCCCGACGAGTTCTACGACGTGCTCGCCATCAACGCGGCGTCCCTCTCGACGCAGCTCTCGGGACTGCCCTTCTCCGGCCCGGTCGGCGGCGTTCGCGTCGCGCTGATCGACGGCCAGTGGGTCGCGTTCCCGAAGTACTCGCAGATCGAAGACGCCGTGTTCAGCATGGTCGTCGCCGGTCGCGTGGTCACCGAGGCCGATGGCTCGCAGGATGTCGCCATCATGATGATCGAGGCCGAGGCCACCGACAACGCCTGGAACCTCATCCAGGCCGGTGCGGTCAAGCCCGATGAGGGCGTCATCGCCCAGGGCATCGAGGCGTCGAAGCCGTTCATCAAGCAGCTCGTCGAGGCGCAGCAGAGTGTCGCGGCCACCGCGGCCAAGCCGACCGCCGACTACCCGACGTTCCCGCCCTACCAGGCCGGCACGAAGGAGGTCGTCGAGGCGATCGCGCTCGAGGAGCTCAAGGGCATCTACCAGATCGCCGGCAAGACCGAGCGTCAAGACGCCGACGACGCGCTGAAGTCGCGCGTCAAGGCCGAGGTCGCCGCCAAGGTCGCGAACGGCGAGCTGCCCGAGTCGGCAAACGACGAGGTCTCCGCCGCCTACAAGTCGGTCACCAAGCACGTCGTGCGCTCGCGGGTCCTCGAAGAGGGCGTGCGCATCGATGGTCGCGGACTCGCCGACATCCGCCCGCTCGACGCTGAGGTGCAGGTCGTGCCGCGCGTGCACGGTTCGGCGATCTTCCAGCGTGGAGAGACGCAGATCCTCGGCGTGACGACGCTCAACATGCTGAAGCTCGAGCAGCAGATCGACTCGCTGAGCCCGGTCACGAAGAAGCGCTACATGCACAACTACAACTTCCCGCCGTACTCGACGGGTGAGACGGGTCGTGTCGGTTCGCCGAAGCGTCGTGAGATCGGGCACGGCGCACTCGCCGAGCGCGCGCTCATGCCCGTGCTTCCCACGCGCGAGGAGTTCCCCTACGCGATCCGCCAGGTCTCGGAGGCGCTCGGCTCCAACGGCTCCACGTCGATGGGTTCGGTCTGCGCTTCGACCCTGTCGCTCCTCAACGCCGGTGTGCCGCTGCGCGCCCCGGTCGCGGGCATCGCGATGGGCCTCATCTCCGACACCGTGAACGGTGAGACCCGCTACGCGGCGCTCACCGACATCCTCGGTGCCGAAGACGCGCTCGGCGACATGGACTTCAAGGTCGCGGGCACTGCGGAGTTCGTCACGGCGATCCAGCTCGACACGAAGCTCGACGGCATCCCGGCATCCGTGCTGGCCGGCGCGCTCACGCAGGCGAAGGACGCCCGCACGACGATCCTCGCCGTGCTGAACGCCGCGATCGACGGCCCCGACGAGATGGCCGCCACGGCTCCTCGCGTGATCTCGGTGCAGATCCCCGTCGACAAGATCGGCGAGTTGATCGGCCCGAAGGGCAAGACGATCAACGCGATCCAAGACGAGACCGGCGCCGACATCTCGATCGAGGAGGACGGCACCGTCTACATCGGCGCGACCGACGGCCCCTCGGCCGAGGCCGCCCGTGCCCAGGTCAACGCGATCGCCAACCCGACCAACCCCGAGGTCGGCGAGCAGTTCCTCGGCACCGTCGTGAAGATCGCCGCCTTCGGCGCGTTCGTCTCGCTGCTGCCCGGAAAAGACGGCCTGCTGCACATCTCTGAGGTGCGCAAGCTCGCCGGTGGCAAGCGCGTCGAGAACGTCGAAGACGTGCTCGGCGTCGGCCAGAAGATCCTCGTCGAGATCACGAAGATCGACGACCGCGGAAAGCTCTCGCTCGCCCCGGTGGTGGCCGAAGACGCCGACACCGACGGCCGCGGCGCCGAGGCCGAGCACGCGCTCGACCCCGCCGAGGGCGTCGACGCGTAGTCGAATCGTTCACAACGGATGCCCGCCCTGCTTCGGCAGGGCGGGCATCCGTCGTTTCGAGGCGGCATCGTGCCGGCCATCACCTACATCAGGCCGTAGGTCGAGGAACGGTATGTCGCATCGCGCTCGGCCAGGGCCGCCTCGGCGGTGGCCCGCGCCTCGATGCGCCGCAGGAGGTGGTCGCGGTCAGTGCGGCGCGTGGCGCGCTGGAGTCCCCAGCTCGCCAGGCTGAGACCGCCGCGCACGGCCCAGCCGGCGAGTATTCCGGCGCGGGGGGAGAGGAGCGCGGTGTTCATCGTCATCCCTTCGGTGTGTCTTCGGTCGGTTCCCCGCGTACGAGCGGGAATGCGTTGATCTGGATCTGCACCGGGCGCGAACCCGGGGTCGGGGTCTTCTTGTAGGCGTCGAGGTACTTCGCGAGCACGACGTCGATGTCGGTGATGAGCCCGTGCAGCTGGTCAGGAGTGAGGCGCAGGTTGATCGTGTCGCTCGTGGCGATGTCGAGCCAGTCGGTGCCGAACACCTGGTCGCCCTCTGAGAGGAACTCCCGGAAGTTCCGGTCGCGCGATCGGTACGACTCATCCTCGACAAGCCTCACTGCGAGGCGATCGGCGCTGCCGGGCGGCAGCGAGCGGGCGTCGGGGATCGCGATGGAGCCCGGGGTGCGCTCCCACCACCGTTCGCGACCCTTTCCACGGGTCGTGTCCTCACGCACGAGGCCGGTGCGTTCGAGTTGCCGCAGGTGGTAGCTCGTCGCCCCACTCGACTCGCCGAGGCGCTCGGCGAGACCGCTCGCGGTCAGCGGGCCGTAGGCCGACAGCTCGTCGTAGATGCGCACCCGCAGTGGGTGGGCGAGGGATTTCAGGCTCGCGCTCGGGATCACGTGGTCGACGCCGGGATGGCGCGTGCTGCTCGGCTGTGCCTCGAGGTCGTCGGAGTTCGTCATGATGCAAAGATACCGCTGCAAAGGAAGCGTTGCAAGGGAATCGTTGCAAAAAAAGATTTGCAACTTGGGGATGCCGCCCCACGATCCCGCGACGCGCGGTCAGCGCTCGAGCAGCGGGCCCAGGCGATACGGGATGAGCTCGCCCATCGCGAGCGAGGTCTCGGTGCGCTCGACGCCGTCGATCGCGAGGATCTCGCCGTCGATGCGGAACAGGTCGTGCGCGTCGCGGCAGACCACGCGAACGAGCAGGTCGATCGACCCGCTGAGCCCGTGCGCCTGGATCACCTCGGGAATGCGGGCGATGTCGTCGACGACTTCTCTCAGCCGCTTCTGGCGCACGTGCACCGAGATGAACGCCTCGAGCGGGAAGCCGAGCGGCGCCGGGTCGATGCTGCGCTCGAACGAGAGGAATGCGCCGGATGACTCGAGCCGCGACATCCGCGCCTGCACCGTGTTCCGCGACAGGCCGAGCCGGTCGGCCAGTGCCACGACGGTTGCCCGCGGGTCGGCGGAGAGCGCCGCGAGGAGCGCCCGGTCGACCGCGTCGTAATCGCTCATGTTGCCACACGATAGCACTGACATCGGGGGTACGTCTTGGCAATCTGCTCAATCTGTGAGCTGATGCTTGAGCTGTGTGATCGGCGGACGTACCATCGGAATAACCGGCAGAGTCGCCGGGTGCGGGCAGCCCACGAAGCGAGCCCGCCGACAGCGAGGATCGACGATGAACCCATCCGACCGAGACGCAACCGGGCTCCTCACGCGGCCCGACGAATTCGTGCAGCTCGTCACTTCCACCGGTGAGCGCCGGGCCGACGCCGACTTCGACCCGTGGGTGAGCGACGTCGACACCGCGGCCCTCGGTCGGCTCTACCGCGACATGGCCATCGTGCGACGCCTCGACACCGAGGCCACCGCGCTCCAACGCCAGGGCGAACTCGGTCTCTGGCCGCCCCTCGCCGGCCAGGAGGCCGCCCAGATCGGCTCTGCGCGCGCGATGCGCGACGACGACTTCGCCTTCACGAGCTATCGCGAGCACGGCGTCGCGTGGTGTCGCGGCGTCGGCCCCGCCGAACTGCTCACCGTCTGGCGCGGCTCAGCGGCATCCGGCTGGAACCCGTTCGAGCACGGCATCGCGGTGCCGCAGATCATCATCGGCGCGCAGGCGCTGCACGCCACGGGCTACGCCATGGGCGCCGCCTGGGAGGGGTCGGATGCCGCGACCGTCGCGTACTTCGGCGACGGCGCCACGAGCGAGGGCGACGTCAACGAGGCGTTCGTCTTCGCTGCGAGCTTCGATGCCCCGGTGGTCTTCTTCTGCCAGAACAACCACTGGGCGATCTCCGAGCCTGTCGGACTCCAGTCGAAGCAGCACCTTGCGCGACGCGCCGACGGGTTCGGCATGCCCGGCATCCGCGTCGACGGCAACGACGTGCTCGCCGTGCTCGCCGCAACCCGGATCGCACTCGATCGCGCCCGTCACGGCAAGGGCCCGACGCTCATCGAGGCGGTCACCTACCGCATGGGGCCTCACACCACCGCCGACGATCCCAAGCGCTACCGCACCGACGACGAGCTCGCCGACTGGCGCGCCCGCGATCCGCTCACGCGCGTGCTCGCACTGCTCGCGACGACGGGCTTCGACACCGAGGCGCTCGAGCGCGACGTCGCGGAGGAGGCGGCGCAGGCGGCGGCCGAGTTGCGGGCAGCCGTCACCACCATTCCCGATCCCGAGCCGATGAGCGTGTTCGACCACGTGTACGCCGAGCCGAACAGCCACCTCGCCCGCCAGCGCGACCACTACGCACGCTACCTCGCGATGTTCGAGGACGCAGACGACACCGAGAGAGGTGCCCGATGACGACGCTCACCCTCGGCAAGGCCATCAACGAGGGCCTTCGCCGCGCCCTCGCCGGCGAAGACAAGGTCGTGCTCCTCGGCGAGGACATCGGCACGCTCGGCGGCGTTTTCCGGGTGACCGACGGGCTGAAGGCGGAGTTCGGCGAGCACCGCGTCGTCGACACGCCGCTCTCGGAGGCCGGGATCGTCGGCACCGCGGTGGGGCTCGCGTACCGCGGCTTCCGGCCCGTCGTCGAGATCCAGTTCGACGGCTTCGTCTATCCGGGCTTCGACCAGCTCGTGGCCCAGGTGGCGAAGCTCCACTACCGCTCCCGCGGCAACGTGCGGATGCCGATCACGATCCGCATGCCGTTCGGCGGCGGCATCGGCGCGGCCGAGCACCACTCCGAGTCGCCCGAGGCGTACTTCGCGCACACCGCCGGACTCCGGGTCGTGGCGTGCTCCAACCCCGCCGACGCCTACGTCATGATCCAGCAGGCGATCGCGAGCGACGATCCCGTGATCTTCCTCGAGCCGAAGCGCCGCTACCACGTGAAGGGCGAGGTCGACGAGACGGCGAGCCTCGCCGACGCGAAGCCCATGGGGGTCGCCTCGGTCGTGGCATCCGGCTCCGAGGTCACACTCGTGACCTACGGCGCCCTCGTGCAGACCGCGCGCGACGCCGCGGTGGCCGCCGCGGAGGACGGTGTGTCGATCGAGGTCATCGACCTGCGGTCGATCTCCCCGGTCGACTACGCCACCATCGAGGCATCCGTCAGGCGCACGGGGCGTCTCGTGATCACGCATGAGGCCGGCCAGCAGGGCGGGGTCGGCGCCGAGCTCGTCGCGTCGATCACGGAGCGCTGCTTCGAGTTCCTCGAGGCGGCACCGGTTCGGGTCACCGGCCACGACATCCCGTATCCGCCGGCGAAGCTCGAGCGACACCACCTGCCAGACCTCGACCGCATCCTCGACGGCGTCGATCGCGCGCTCGGGCGACCGAACTCGCTGAGCGGGGTGGAGGCGTGACCGACATGATCCGCGAATTCCCACTGCCCGACCTCGGCGAGGGGCTCACCGAATCGGAGATCGTCGCATGGCGCGTCGCGGTCGGAGACCATGTCGAGCTCAACCAGATCATCGCCGACATCGAGACGGCGAAGGCGGTCGTCGAGCTGCCGTCGCCGTACACCGGCGTCATCACCGCTCTGCACGCCGCTGAGGGTGAGACGGTGAACGTCGGCGAGCCGCTGTTCTCGTGCGACACCGGTGAGGGTGCCTCGGTGGGAGCGCAGGTCGAGGCGGCAGCCGTGGCCGAGCCGGTCGGAAGCGCGCCCGCCACCGAGACCGCGGCCGCTGCGACCGAACCCGCGCCCGAACGGGATGCCGCGCCCGGCCCCAATCTCGTCGGCTATGGCGCCCGCGACGAGGGTGGTCCGAAACGCCGCGTCCGTCGCGCGGCGCTCGCCGCCGACCTCGTGCCGCCGATGCCGGCCGCCTCC